>JAPDQK010000042.1:0-54056 GCA_034505955.1 Candidatus Zhuqueibacter pondensis | reverse complement strand
ACACCCGAAGTGCATTGCGCGGATTTTGAATTCGCGTGCAAAGCCGGCACCGAAGCGATGTTCGTGTGTCTCGCGCTTGTGCAAACCGCCTGGATGAAATACGCGCTTGCTGTCGGCTCCGATACCTCACAGGGAAGGCCCGGCGATGCGCTGGAATACACCGCCTCGGCCGGTGCTGCGGCATTCATCATGGGCACCGACGGTATCATCGCCGAAGCCGAACACACTTATTCGTACATGACCGATACGCCGGATTTCTGGCGGCGCGAATATCAATTCTATCCGGAGCACACGGGACGCTTCACCGGCGAACCGGCTTACTTCAAGCATATTCTCGGCGCCGGTAAAGGTATTTTGGAAAAGTCCGGCTTGCAGCCAAAAGATTTTGCTTATGCGGTATTTCATCAACCGAATGGCAAATTCCCGCTGCGTGCCGGCAAGCTGCTTGGCTTCGAGAAAGCACAATTGGAGGCCGGCTTGTTGTGTCCGGAAATCGGCAATACCTATTCCGGCTCCTCGCCGCTCGGTCTCACCGCAATTCTTGATGTCGCCAAGCCCGGTGATCGCATCCTGATGGTCTCGTTCGGCTCCGGCGCCGGCAGCGATGCGTTCATTTGGAAAGTGACCGAGCGCATACTCGAAGTACAAGCCCGTGCGCCTAAAACCCGCGAGATGATCACTGCGCGCCGGATGCACGTGGATTACGGGACGTATGCGAAGTATCGGGGGAAGATTAAGACGCACTGATTGACGAAGCGATGAGTGTAATAGCGAAAAACGTTTAATCTTTACCTATAATTCCAAGTTGAACACGGATGGCACGGATGAAACGGATAAACACGGATTAAAAGAATCTTATGAAGAATCCGTACTATTCAGTATCATCCGTGCTATTAGATAATGGAACACGCACAATGCGGGTATTGGCGTATCCAAAACATTATTGATCACTTTAACTTTTTGGAGGGCGGTGAAATGTTACATGAAGATATAACCGAAAAAATAATCCAGGCATTCTATAAGGTCTATAACACCCTTGGTTATGGCTCCTTAGAAAAAGTTTATGAGAATGCCGTGGCGATTGAATTGCGCAAGATGGGATTCAAAGTTGAGCAGCAAAAGAGGATTAAAGTTTATTATGAGGGTCAAGAGGTCGGGAATTATGAGTCTGATTTAGTTGTAGAAAATTTGGTTATTGTCGAAACTAAGGCCAAAGAAAGCCTGCGTGAAGAGCATGAAGCGCAATTGGTAAATTATCTCAGAGCCCCCAAGAAAGAAGTCGGCTTGGTATTGAATTTTGGCAAAAAGCCCGAATTTAGAAGGAAAATTTTTGCCAATGACTTGAAAAATTTTTGAAGATTTCAACTGATCTAAGGCGATTATTTTTGAATGCGGATAACACGGATGATCACGGATTTAAAAATCAAAGATAAAAAATCTGTGTTAATCCGTATGATCCGTGCCATCCGTGTTCAATTCAAAAAAGGAGGAAACCGTGAATAGAGATGTTGCCATAATCGGCGTCGGGATGGTCAAGGGCGGTGAGCATTGGGAGAAATCCCTGCGGCAGATTTTTGTCGAAGCCGCTCTCGCGGCGATTGACGACGCCGGCGTTGACCACATTGACGCCATGTACGTTGGCTGCATGTCCAGCGGACTTTTTGTCGGACAAGAACATTTGGGTTCGCTCTTGGCCGATTATCTCGGCGTGACGCCAATTCCCTCAACGCGCGTCGAGTCGGCGTGTGCGTCGGGCGGGCTCGCGCTGCGGCTCGGTTTCATCGATGTGCTTTCCGGCACCAACGACATTGTGCTCGTTGGCGGGGTCGAGAAGATGACCGATGTGAGCACCGATTGCGCCACCTACGCGCTTTCCACCGCAGCAGATCAGGATTACGAAGTTTATTACGGTGCGACATTCCCCGGACTTTATGCAATGATCGCAAATGCGCATATGCACCAATACGGCACCACGCGCAAGCAGCTCGCTGAGGTTGCGGTGAAGAATCATCTGCACGGCTCGATGAATCCGTTGGCGCAATATCCGCAGAAGATCACGGTTGAGGAAGTGCTCAATTCCCCAATGGTTGCTGACCCACTGCGCGTTCTCGATTGCTCGCCCATCACCGATGGCGCGGCGGCGGCCATTCTCTGTCCGCTCGAGCTGGCAAAAAAGATCAGCAAAAAACCGTTGGTAAAAATCATTGGCTCCGGCCATGCCACCGATAATATTGCGCTGCACAGCCGGCCTGACGTCACCGAATTCAAAGCCGTGACCGAAGCGGCAAAGAGAGCCTATAAGATGGCCGGCGTGAACCCCGGAAACATTAATGTAGTGGAAGTGCACGACTGTTTTACCATCGCAGAAATTTGTGTGCTCGAAGCGATGGGCATGGTTGAAAAAGGCCACGGCGGTGAGGCGGCGGAATCCGGCATGACGGCGCTCGGCGGTCGTTTGCCCGTGAACACCAGCGGCGGCTTGAAATCCAAAGGCCATCCGGTTGGCGCCACCGGAGTGGCGCAGGCGGTTGAAATCGTTCATCAATTGCGCGGCGAAGCCGGCGCCCGTCAGGTGAAAAATGCCAAAATCGGTTTGACGCAAAACATGGGTGGCACCGGTGGGAGCTGTGTCGTGCATATCATGGAGGTGTTGTAATTTAGCAAAAATGTTTTCAAAAAAGGAAAGACCTTCACGCAAAGATATCGCAAAAAACAAAACAGAAAAATCTTTGCGTAACCTGTGCGGTTCTGCGTCTGTGCGTGCGCTTTTGTTTTTCTGGTTATGGCTTGCCGACGTTGGGATATTCGAAGTACAAGAGTTTAATTTTATAATTTCGAGCACGCGATTTCTATAGCCCTGTCATTCAGGAGGAATCCTTTTCCAATTCAAGGTAATTCTTTGACAAGAAAAAAGATTCTTCCAGAATGACATTCCCCTTTGAATTTTTCCTTATGGAGATAATATGATGTCTGCACCCATGTACGTTCGCGAAGTCCCGCAGCGCCATCGTTTGGAAGCGGGAAAATGCAAAAAATGCGGCAAGATTTACTTTCCACCGCGTTTGATTTGCCATGATTGTCACGCCCGTGAATTTGAAACCGTGCAATTGAGCAAGCAGGGCAAAGTTGTCACGTACACGGTGATTCGTGTCGCCCCCTCGCAATTTGCCGATCAAGCGCCGTACGCGCTCGGCATCATCGAAGTCGACCCCGGCGTGCGCCTGATGACCCAAATCGTTGATTGCGATTCGGATGAAATCAAAATCGGCATGCCGGTAAAATTGGAATTTCGCAAAGTCTTGGAAGACGGCGAGGCGGGAATTATTGCGTATGGGTATAAGGCAGTGCCGCTTCAGTGAGCAGTAACCAGTGACCAGTGATCAGTGATCAGTAATCAGTCAATGTCATTAAGTTGAACAACGATGGTGTCATTCTGGAAGAATCTTTTTTGAAATGCAGCCGCATGCTAATTTGTAAAAAGATTCCTCCTGAATGACAGAGTATGGTTCTCGGATAGACTCGTAACTTAATGACATGAAGTAATAATTGAGTAGTAAACTATTTACTGAAAACTGATCACTGATCACTGAATTTGGACCTCAGCAATTATGAGCGAAAAAGAAATGAGAAAGCTTAGATTGCTCGCGGGGATGATTACCCTTTTGTGCCTCGGCGTTTTTGGGAGCGAGGTAAAATCCCAAATGCTGGCCCAAATCACCGAAGCGGTCGAAACAGATTTTGGCTGGTATCACCCCTATGCCGCTACCTTTGTGCCGAACGTCCCGGCATTTTCGGTTAAGCCGGATTTCAGCAACGTGGTTAACTTTTCCAATCAGTGGGGATTCAGCGCTACCGATTCGACGTTGCTGTTGCAAAATCATTTTACGGTCAAAAAGAGCCAATACCAACAGCTCTATGACATCTACAATGCCTGCACTTGGAATGGCATGCCGATCTTCGTGACCACGGATGCGGTTCTGCATACCTATCACGTTCTCTTCGACCGTTTTCTGGCGGAGATCGAAGTGCGGAAGTTTGTTGAGGCGCTGTTTCTTCTAACGGAAACACTCATCGATTCCACGCAATCGGTTTTCACGCAATCGACAAAATCCGAAACCAGAGAAGCGGCTCACCGCAATCTGGCATTCTTGTGTGTTGCCAAAAAACTTCTCGTGGGGGCAAACGTGACCATCCCTGCAACTGTTTCTGCGTTGGTGGATTCCGAGCTTGCTCTTATTGCGCAACAAGATGGCTTTCATTATTCGCCCATTTTGGGCAATTTTTCTGCATTGGATTACAGCCAATTCCAACCGCGAGGCCACTACACAAAAAGCGATACGCTCAAGGCATTCTTTCGAGCCATGATGTGGTATGGCTGGACGATTTTTACGATGGAACCGCAGCGTTTCGGCGATCTCGCCCGTCGCCATACCCTGCAAGCTCTGATGCTGATGCAAATGATTTACCGCCTCGAAGCGCAGGGCCAACCGCTTTTGGATTTATGGAAAAAAATCTACGAGCCGACGGTCTTTTTTGTCGGGAAGACCGACGATCCCAATGTCAAAAATTATCGGGCAATTGCTGACCAAATTTATGGCAACAATTTTCTTTCTCTTGCCCCGGACAGCCTGGCGAACACTTCTCTTCTTGATGTCTTCATGACCGAAGCGCAAAAACTGCCGGAGCCAAAAATTCCCAATTATATTTACGGAACGACGATTCGCTACAAAGGCTTTCGCTTGATGGGCCAGCGGTTTGTTCCCGATTCTTACATGTTTGCCCATCTGGTGTTTCCGGAAGTCGGTGACCGCCTTTTCCCAAAGGGGTTGGATTTGATGGCGATTTTGGGATCGACACCGGCCTTTCATTTGCTGGATTCTCTTTACCAAGAAACCTCTTACCCAAACTATCGCGAAAAAATCGCTCAGTTTAATGCCGAATTTACTGCTAAAACTCCGGAAGAATGGGCACAGAATCTCTACTGGAATTGGCTGTATTGTCTCATGCCACTGCTCTACAAAAAAGGCGCGGGTTATCCTTTCTTTATGCAAACCGAAGCGTGGTCGAATAAAGAGCTTTTGGCGGCTTTGGCTTCGTGGGCGGAACTCCGGCACGATACCATTCTCTATGCGAAACAGAGTATGACCCCGTGTGGTATCACGCCCGGCCCGCCGCGGAGTTATGTGGAGCCTAATCCGCATCTTTATGCCCGGTTGGCCAGTCTTGTGCGTTATACCAGAGAAGGACTCCAATCCTTCGATTTGCTTCTGAATGGATTTCAAGATAAACTTGATCTTTTTGAGAAACTGCTGCTTTTCCTGAGAGATGTTTCCATCAAAGAGCTGGAAAACATTCCTCTCTCCCAGGCGGAATATGAAAATATTTTTTGCTTCGGCAAGGTCATGCAAACACTCGTGTCCGTGGTGAAAGATCCGCAGCGACCTTGGGAAAGCGATACGGATGATATGGCGGTCATCGCCGATGTTCATACCGACTCCAACACAAGGCAATGTTTGGAAGAAGGTGTCGGTTATCCGCTGGAAATCTTCGTGATTGTGAACGAAGGCGGCACGATCCGTCTCACCCGCGGCGCCATGTTTTCTTATTACGAATTCACTCAACCGATTGCGAATCGGTTGACGGATGAAGCCTGGCGGGAGTTGTTGACCGGCGACTCGCCACCCAAGATGCCAGAATGGGTTGCCAGTTTCATGGACATGAAAGCCTCTTCGCCGCCTTTTGTTACGGATTCTCCCGCCAATCTCTACCACAAAGAATTTACAACCGTGGTAGTCAGGGAAGAAAATCAGATTCCGAAAGTGATGCGACTGTTTCCCAATTATCCCAATCCATTCAATCCCGGAACAACGATTGAATTCTATTTGCCAAAAGGAGGGTTTATCACGATCGCGATCTACGACCTGAATGGCAGATTGGTCAAACAACTCGCAGATGGCTACTACGAAGCCGGATTACATAAAGCGGTGTGGAATGGACGTGATCAACATGAGAGAGAAGTTGCAAGTGGGGTGTATATATACTCGCTTAAGAGTGTAGGTCTTGGTGAGTCAAAGAAAATGATTAAATTGCGATAAGGAGAAGTAAAAAAACACATGTGAAAGAATGTGTTGTTACCTCGTGTGACGCATGAATCAATGGTCTGCATATTACCCTAACTGCCGTCTTGTGACATGCGCGCATTGTGGCGCTAAAACCATTCTTAGCAAATTCCTCGGCATTTGTGCTGATTGCATCCGGACTGAGTGGGCAGCAATACAAGAACAAGTGAGAACCCAGCACGCTAAAACACGAACGGAATTCAGACTGCCGAAGCAGCCACCAAATGCCGAAGATGGTGTTGCGTGCCAGATGTGCGTGAACCGCTGTCGCATTCCCCTCGGAGAAGTTGGCTACTGTGGTACGAAAGCCAATGAGAATGGTAAATTGATGCATCGCTTCGGCGTGCATGCGGGAATGTTGAATTGGTACTACGACCCGATTCCGACCAATTGCGTGGCGGCGTGGGTATGTGGCGCTCGCGAGTATGGCTGCAACAATCTCGCGGTATTCTTTCGCGCCTGCTCTTTCAATTGTCTCTACTGCCAGAATTGGCATTTCAAAAATCATGGCGAGCGCGTCAATACCTATACTGTTGATGAGTTGGCGGCTTGTGCGGATAACAACACTGTCTGCATTTGCTATTTCGGCGGCGATCCGACGCCGCAAGCGATCTACTCCATGCGCGTCGCCGAATGCGCCATGTCTCGCAAGCGAGTGCGTCCGCTGCGCATCTGCTGGGAAACCAACGGCTCCGAGCATCCAAACATGATGAAGAAGATGGCGACCATTGCGCTAAAGTCTGGCGGTACGATCAAAGTGGATCTAAAAGCCCTTGATGCGCATTTGCATCAGGCGCTGACCGGATCATCGAATGCCTGGACGTTGGCAAACATTCGCCATCTTGCGACTTTGGCGCGACAGCGTCCGGAGCCACCATTGCTGGTCGTCAGCACGCTTTTGGTTCCGGGATATGTGAGTGCTGAAGAAGTCGGAAGAATTGCGGAATTCCTTGCGGTATTAAATCCGGATGTGCCTTACTCGCTGTTGGCCTTCTATCCACAATTTTTCATGGGCGATTTGCCGCGCACCTCACGACAACATGCCGAAGCTTGCCTTACAGCCGCTCGGCAAAATGGGCTCTCGCGAGTGCGTTTGGCGAACACGCATTTGTTATGGTGAAATTGAATTCGAACTCATCCGGATGATTGGGAAAATCCGGATACCAAGAGGAAAGTGGCAGATGTGGGAGCAGGAAAGGTTGTCGTGAAAATTCTTTTCGTTGCGCGGTATTTTCGTGGCAGGTTTTTGAGAGGCAAAATTTACAATTTATCCTTTACATTTTGAAAATTCCATGACCATGCCAGAATCACATCCAATGAACTTCGAGCCAAAGCTCGTTGCCTTCTGCTGTAACTGGTGCTCGTATCCGGCCGCGGATGGCGCCGGCGTGAGCCGCATGCAGTATCCGCCCAATGTCAAAATCCTTCGCGTCACTTGCGGCGGGCGGGTCAATCCCGGCTTCGTGCTGCGCGCTTTCGAAATGGGCGCTGATGCGGTGTTGGTCGCCACCTGCCATTTTGAAGATTGTCATTATATGTTTGGCGCGCGACAGGCAGCAGAAAATTACAAACATCTCGAGCAAGTCGTCCGCATGCTCGGCATCGAAAAAGAGCGCATGCGCCTGGAATGGATCTCGGCTGCCGAGTCGCCCAAATTTGTGCGCGTGATTCGTGAGATGACCGAGCAAGTACGAGAGCTCGGGCCAAGTCCGATTCGTAAATCCAAAGAGAACACGGATGACACGGATTTACACAAATTAACAAATCCGTGTTTATCCGCATAATCCGTGTCATCTATGTTCAATTCTGATTTATGGAATTATCATGCTGGCAAATGAAATAAACGATACGCTTTTTGCGGCGCTGGCAAGCACCCGCGCAACGTTGTGCCTCGATTGCGGCAAGTGCACCAGTCTTTGTCCGGTGGCGCGCTTCAATCGCAGCTACTCGCCACGACGGATGATCCTGCGCGCCGCGCAATCCCGCGAGGACGGATTGCTCAAAGATTCGGCGCTGTGGGATTGTCTCACCTGCAAGCTCTGCGAAGAGCGTTGCCCGTCGCAGGTTGATTACGTTGGATTGATGCAGAAACTCCGCACTATGGCACAACAAGCCGGCGGCAAAGGCCTCTGCAGCCACGGCGAGGCGCTGCATGCGATGATGCGCATCATGGCCACGCCGGAAATCAAGCCGCAGCGTTTGGATTGGCTGAGCGAGGGGTTGCAAACCTCCTCCACCAGCGATGTGCTCCTCTTTGTCGGCTGTGCACCTTTTTTTGATGCATTTTTCGCTGATCTTGATGTTCATGTTCTCGATGCCGTGAAGAGCAGCATCCGTTTGCTCAATCGCATGGGAATTGCCCCACGGGTGCTGGCGGACGAGCGTTGTTGCGGCCACGATCTGCTGTGGTCGGGTGATGAGGAAAACTTCCGGCGTTTGGCGCAATATAATCTTGGGCAATTTAAACAAGCCGGAATCAAAAAAATTCTCACCGCCTGTCCGGAGTGCGCCGTGACGCTGCAGCAGACTTATGCTGAATATTTTGGCGGATTGAATTATCAAGTGCAGCACACCATCGAGTTTCTCGATCAGAATCAAAGCAAGGCTTTCACGCCGGCGCAATCGAAGCACAAGCAAGTGACTTATCAAGATCCCTGCCGATTGGGACGTTATCGCAAGACTTATGCAGCGGCACGAAATGTTTTGCGTCATATTGCGGCAACAGAGGTGGTGGAAATGCCGCGCTCCGGCAAACGCGCGATCTGTTGCGGCGTCGCCAACTGGATGAATTGCAGCAATTACTCTAAGCAAATTCAAGTAAACCGCTTGCGTGAGGCCAAACAAACCGGCGCTGAAATTTTAGCCACCGCCTGTCCTAAATGCCAGATTCATTTCAAGTGTGCGATGAAGGACAAGAATCTTGGCGAGGATTATCGAATTGAGGTCAAGGATGTGGTGACGATTGCGGCGGAATCAGTGATCAGTAAACAGTGATCAGTGGCCAGTGACCAGTAATCAGTGGAAACTGATGACTGATCACTGATGACTTCATGTCATTAAGTTAAGCTCCAGTTATGTCATTCCGGAGGAATCTTTTTTCGAATTCAGTAGAGTGCCAGTTTGCAAAAAGATTCCTCCTGAATGACAGAGTCCTTAACTTAATGACATGAACTGATGACTGAACACTAAAATACGAACAAAGATCATGAACATCGCCAAAGTAAACTTCGAATTCCGCGAGCAGCTCAACAAAATCCTTGGCGGCGCACACCACAATTATTGCTACCAATGCGCGGCGTGTGTGGCTTCCTGTCCGGCGGCGAGATATTCGCTGGAATTCAATCCACGGCTGATTTTGCAAATGACGCTCTACGGCCTCGGCGAGCCGCTCACCTGCGCGGATTCTCCCATCTGGCTGTGCACCAACTGCTATACCTGCTACGAGCGCTGCCCGCAGGATGTTCGTCCGATTGAAGTGATCATCGCTTTGAAAAATCTTGCCGCGCAACAAGGCACACTTCCGGAAACCGTTGGCAAATATGCCGAGACCGTTCTCGAAACCGGCCGCAGCACGATGATTACCTCAGCCGTGAATCGCCGTCGGGAGGAGCTGGGATTGGCGCCTTTGCCGGAAGTGCCGATGGAGGAGATTAAAAAACTATATGGAGAGTGAAGAGCGTGAAGCGAAAAGCGTAAAACGGAATGCGTAAATCGTAAACTCATGCGGCTATTTCAGTGTCGGTCGCAAATACAGGTTCGGGTATTTCTTCGCCTTGTTTCAGCATCAGCTCGAAAGCCAGGCGCTTGACATTTTCCAGATTGGCCAATGCTTCTTGCGGCGTTTCTCCCTCGGCCATTTAAGCCATCAATCAAGGGGATTTGGGCAATGTAATGAGGTTCGCTTGATCCCGCTTCGGCTCGCGTCATTTTGCGGAGAACAATTTCGTAATTCAGGGAGAGATAGTAGTCAAGACCTTTTTGCAAGATTGATTTCATGAATTATTGATGTTTGCAAAAGTAAAAGGAAAATGTCATGCTGGAAGCATCTTTTTTCAAATTGAGCACTGTGCTGGATTGAAAAGGATTCCTCCTGAATGACATCCAAGCACGGGACTCGCGCCTTTTCCAATTATTAATGCAAAGCTTAATAAATGTACCGATAAGACAGCCAATAATCAACAAAAATTTTTGAGGCTTTTTTCGTTGCGGTTCCCTTTTCGTTGCAAAATCAGGATCTAAGTCATGAGCAAAATGCAAAACGGCAAACTTCGCGTCGCCCCTTTCTTCGGCTGCGTGATTCCGGTGCGCTATCCGCATATCGAAATGGCGGTGCGCAAAACCATGGCCAACTTGGGCGTTGAGCTGGTGGATCTTGAAGGGTTCGCCTGCTGTCCGGATCCGATTTATTTCAAAGCCAAAGACAAAATGCTGTGGTTGACTCTCGCCGCACGCAATCTCTGCATTGCCGAAGAAGCGGGACTAGACATCATTACCATGTGCAGCGGGTGCACCTCAACATTGAAGGAAGCCAGCTTTTTACTTGCTGAAGATGAAGCGTTGCGACGGAAGATTAACCTCCGGCTGGCAAAGATTGGCAAGCGCTACAAAGGCACCGTAAAAGTAAAGCACATCGTCGTTATGCTGCGCGATGATTTGGGAATCGATAAAGTCGCTGCCTCGGTAAAACGTCGACTCAATGGCATTCGTGTTGGCATTCATTACGGCTGCCATTTGCTCAAACCCAGCCAGATCATGCACGTCGATGACGCCGATTATCCGCACATTTTGGAAGATTTGGTGGCAGTGACCGGAGCGACTCCGGTGCCGCATAGCGAGCAACTTCTCTGTTGCGGCAAAGGATGCATTCACGAAATGATTCCGTTGCAAATGACGCGCGACATCTTCGCCGCCATGACTGACGCCGGAGTCGATTGCATGGGTCTGATTTGCCCGACCTGCTTCAGTTCCTTCGATCTCGGCCAAATGACCATCGCGCGCAAAATGAACGAAACCTTCAATCTGCCGGTGATTTATTTCTGCCAGTTGCTCGGTTTGGCGCAGGGCCTGAGTGCCGAGGAAGTAGGATTGAATTGGCATCGGATAAAGGCTGGCGTCGTGATGGAGAAATTGCAAGATGCGCTCCCGTAAAGCGGATTGTGGAGGAATGATGAGTGGATCAAGGATTTTTCCGTGAAGTGATAAAGGCGTCCAATTCCGACTCAAAGCGATTCCAGACTGCGGGAAGACTTTGAGCGAGGGGTTGCAAAGGTGCCTCTTGTAAAAGGATGCCATAACCGTGCACAAAGAAATGCCGGAAAGCGCGGTATTCATCAAGAGATTCCAAAAGTTCCTGACTAATAATTTCCTGCTCGACTGCCAGCGCCAGCAAGTCTTTGTGTGAAGTGGTTGAATCCGGCAAAGAAACCTTGAGATGCTTCAGGACACGCTTCAACAAATTTTCCATGCCGCTATAGGAATTGTGCAGACAGGTTGCGATGGCTGCCAACTCGACAAACGTTCTTCGCTTGCGGCGCAGCACCTTTTCCAAGGCTTGCAAGGTACTTTCGATCCGTTCTTTCTCAGCCGCAATGTCTTGCAGAAGCTCATCCATAGATCTTGGTGCCTCTTTTTTCGACCAGCTCGTTGAAGAGCGTTTTATGTGAAAGGTCAACCAAATCCACCGGCTTGGAGAGATGGCGCAATAGTTCTCCATAAAATTTGAAAAACAAAGCCGGATCGAGACCCTTAACGCCGAGATCGATATCCCGGGCCTGTGTCCCCGCATCTAGTGAAGAGCCAAAGAGATAGATGGTTGAAACATTGTATTTCTCAGCACACCGGATAATGATGGTTTTATCGGATTCACTCAGCATGTTTGAAGTAAATTTTTTGAGAGCTCTTTTCGGCATTGATTACGACTGATTGAAAGCTAAAGAACTTTTTTCGAAAAGTCAAGCAGCTTTGAGAAATAAAGGTATCGCCTCAGTGACAGTGACCGGGGGGAGTAGCGCAAGAATCTTGCTTGCAGTCAGGCTGCGCCCGCAGGGATGACTGCGCTTCATTTCCCCCTGTGAGTGAGGCATTACAAATGAAAGAATAGGTCGCCAGAAAGTGATCATGATCCGTATTCGGCTTTTGGGAACCTTTTGACAGGACAAGAATGTTACTGTATGCCCATTTCACGCGCTCTATGGTTGCATCGGATTTGTGGAAATCTCTGTGGAACAAACGCCGCCGCCCTTGCAGGAACACCATCATCTATATCGTGCTCAAGGGCTTGGTGTGCTGGTGATGAAAAGACCGGCAAAGTGATGAGGTAAGCCATGCCAACTTTCAAGATTACATCATGCACCGCCAGCTTTTTGTTCATTTTATTCTTTTCAGGATGTGAAAGAAATCCCGTGTCAAGCAGCAATCAACTTGTCGAAATCGGTTCGTTGCCGCAGGGCAAATATCATGCAATTGATTTCGTGAACGAAAATCAAGGATGGGTGGTGGGAGATGGAGGCGCCATCTTTCATACCACCAATGGCGGGAAAACGTGGTTGAAGCAGGCGAGCGGCACCACCGATGACTTGATGAGAGTGCAATTCGTTGACGAAGATTTTGGCTGGGTTGCCGGCACGCGAGCCATTCTGCATACGGAGAATGGAGGGCTATCGTGGACGAAGCAGTTGTCGGACAGTTCGCAGAGCAAATTCGTGTGTATGTGTTTTGTCAATCGATTTCGAGGCTGGGTACGCGGGCCATCAGTAGGAACGATCTACCGTACCGTTAATGGCGGAGCGCAGTGGGAGGTTCAGCAAATCGGAGAATCCATTGGCGTAACAGATATCTCTTTTGTCAACGAGAATGTCGGATATGTCTTGCTCGGTATCAGCAGAATTTGTAAAACCACCGATGGCGGCAATCAATGGAATAAAATCTCCGGCCCGAGGTTCCCGTTTTCAATTTGCTTCTTGAGCGAACAGACCGGATTTATCGGCAATGACATTAACGCCAGTTCCTTGATGAATGATCGGGCAAGCATCTTTCGCACGGATGACGGCGGCAATACCTGGAGCGAGCAAACGATACCCAAGACGGCTACGGTATGGAAAATCGCCTTTGCAAATTCTGAAAAAGGCTGGGCGCTTGCCGGAGGGTTTACAGAGAGAGAACTATTGTTGTACACAACCAATGGCGGACAAATTTGGAATCAAATTGAGAATCGCCCCGCCAATACACAATTTGTCGATTTTGCGGTTTTAGACGAAATTGATGTATGGGTACTTGGCAGCAGCGGGCAAATTTTTAAAATCAATTTTTGTGGTTGTTCGATTGGAGACTAAATCATGAACATAGTCGATCTCACGGACGAACACAAACCGCTCTACTTCGTCTGCCTCGAAGATTGGTCCGAAGAGGTCAAAGAGGCTGGTGATCACAAACAGCGCTGGTACGATAAGATGAAGGACAAAGGCCTGCGTGTGAAACTGGCGCTGGATGACGAGGGCAAAGTTGGCGGCATGATCCAATATGTTCCCATCGAGCATTCATTTGTGCAAGGCAAAGATTTGTACTTCATCAACTGCATCTGGGTGCACGGCCACAAACAGGGCAGGGGAAATTTTCAGAAAAGAGGAATGGGCAAAGCCTTGCTGCAAGCTGCCGAGGACGACGCGAAAGCTTTGGGAGCAAAAGGTATGGCGGCGTGGGGAGTGTCCTTGCCGTTCTGGATGAAAGCTTCGTGGTTTAAAAAGCAGGGATACAAAAAGGTGGACAAACAAGGAATTCAAGTTCTCCTTTGGAAACCATTCACCGAGGATGCCGCCCCTCCCAAATGGATCAGCCCAAAGAAAAAACCGGAAACGGTGCCTGGCAAAGTAACGGTGACTGCGTTCCGGAACGGGTGGTGCACGGCGCAAAACATGGTGTTTGAAAGAGCCAGGCGCGCCGCCGCCGAGTTCGGCGATAAAGTGGTGTTTCGCGAGATCGACACGTTTGATCGCGAGGTTTTTTTAGAGTGGGGGCGTACAGATGACTTGTTCATCGACGACAAGCAGATGAGAACGGGGCCGCCGCCAGCTTATGAGAAGATAAAGAAAAATATAGCCAAGAGAGCTAAAAAATTATAGCGAGAAGGCGTAAAGTGCTCATATACTTACGCTCAACGTTCGGCTTTTTTTTGCTTCTTTTCGCGCGTGAAAAAGGCGACGAGGCTAAAAGTAATGACTGCAAGAACGCCCAGAAGCAAAATGTTTTCCATGACATCATTCTCCTTTTTTCTTGAAATAGATGGACAAGAATGCAAGAATGAGATAAAGCACAAAACCGCCAACGGTGAGAAGAGGATTGACGTTTGGGACGAGCAAGCTCGCGACAACCAAACCACCGAAGATAACCACTGCGGTTTCCCGACAAATGTCGGACAGCGTCAAAAATTGTCCTTTGCTCATTTTCATAGCGGCCTTGTTGTGCAAAGCACGACATTGAATTTTACAAAAAAATCCCGCAATTGTCAATGGATAAATGCATAATCCATAGGCTCATTCTTAGCCGAGTCAAAATAAATTGAGGAGCGTAAAATGTTAGAACTCATCAAATCATTGGCGACGACGCCCATCCCGACGATTTTAGTTGTTGCCGGACTCTTCTTTCTCTTTCTTGCGATTGGAGGACAATTCGGCGCGAAGATCGTCACGGACAGAGTCAAACCCCAATCGGCGGGTATTGTTGGAGCCGTTCTTCTCCTTGCCGGTGTGGCCATCTACTGGTTTGGAGAATCGACGCCGCGCGACGGCCATATTCCACCTGGAAACGATTTGCCAAAACAAATTCAAAGGGTGGAAGAAGAGCTGAAGCAAAATGAGCGCCAGCAGGAAGAGGCGAGGGCTGAAATAGAACATTTACGGATGCAACTCGATAAGAATCCTCATGCGCAAGGCGCACTGCAGGAGCAAGAAAGAAGGCTGCAAGAACTTCAAAGACAACGGCAGGCTTTACAGGAAGAGCTGGAACGTTTGCGCAGGTTACAGAAATGACATTCATTACAAGGAGCAGTGGGATGAATTGCCAGCGTGAAAATAGGTGCAACAAAAGGGTATAACTATGCATGATCGCAAAATCATTGAGCTTTTGGAGAGAGAAATGCAAGACGGATGGAATACACTCCAACAGGCACTGGCAGGATTGACAGAAGAGGAGTTTTGGTGGAAACCATGCGAGAAGGCGTGGACGCTCCGCACAGTTGGTGACCGTTGGACACTGGACTATGATTTTCCCAACCCGATTCCCAAAGGTCCGCTTACAATAGCGTGGCTCATTTTGCACATCGCCACCTGCAAAGTCATGTATGTGGAATATGCCTTTGGAGAAGGAAAACTAACGTGGGATCAATTTGACCTCCCCTCCAATACGGAAGCCGCTTTAAACTATTTGCAAGAGAGTCACCAGCCACTGAAGGCGACACTGGAAGGTTTAACCGATGAAGACCTTCCCAAAATGCGCAAAACCAACTGGGGTGACTTTTGGCCAACGGAAAGAATTATTTGGACCATGATCCATCACGACATTTATCACGGAGCACAGATTCAAACAGTGAGAAAAATATTTCAGGGACAACGCGAAAACTTAAAACTTTGAACATGTCCAGAGAGGTGGAATGATCAGTAAACAGTAGCGATTGTGCGAATGAGTATGAGGCAAAGCAGCGGTGGCAGTAAATAAGGAAGTGCTGCTGCCACTGCCAACTGTTACTCATGCAAAATTTTTCGTCACATGCCACACAACTCAACTTTTTCTGAGACTCATGTTACAAGAAAACGAACACGCTCAAAGCAGCCTTGAATTGGCAAATAAACTATTCAAGGCGGGAAAGTTCGCTGAAGCGGAGAAGCTCTACGCGAAAGTGCTGGCCACAGATTCTCAAAACTTCCACGCGACTTTTCGCTTGGGCGATATTACTTTGCTTGCCAATCGCTTGGATGAGGCGCAGAAGCGGCTGAGCCAGGCGATTGCGCTCAAGCCTGAAGATTCAGCCGCTAAATCCCTGCTGGCGGAAGTCTTCCATCGCCGTAACGACTTTCATCAAGCCGCCCGTTGCTGCGCGTCCTCGGCAGAGAAGCAATGGCAAAGCAATTAGAGAGCTTCAAAGATGTCATACCATACCAAATGGAAAACGAAGCCGATGTCACTTCTCTGAAGTTCGTCATGACCGACCCATTGCCAGGTGTCCAAGTACGTGTCAATGGCGGCGAGCCGGTGAATTTCTTCATCGATACCGGTGGATCTGAAATATTCATCGATACGGAATTTGCCAAAGAAATTGGCGCCATGCGGTTTGGCTCGCAGACGGGCACTTTTGCAGGCGGACAACAGGGAGACTTCGCATACGGACGTATCGATTCCTTGACTCTCAATGACTTCGTCATCAAGAACGTGCCAGTGCATATTATGGACATCCGCCGTTTCTCTCGACCTCCCTTCGGAAAAATCTCGACCTCTGTCCAAAGCTTGCTTGTCCGCGCTCTCTGGAAGTGAAAGCGATTAGATGGCGTTATAGGGACGGTGTTGCTCTATCACTTTCTTGCCACTTTGGATTATCCCAAAAGTGAGCTAATTCTGCGACGCAAAACGAAAGAAAACCTGAGTCAATTGGAAGAAGAAGCAAAAGCAAAAAACTATATCGTAATTCCCTTTTGGATGGCAGGCGATCACTACATGTTGGCTTGGGGCACAGTCAATAAAAGCCAGCCGCTTCTCCTGTTTGTGGACACAGGTTTGGCAGGTAAGGGATTCACCTGCCCTGAGTCAACCCTGAAGGAAGCAGGCCTCAAATTGCAAGAGACCGGTGCAGTGGAAGGGTTCGGCGGAGGAAAAGAGAAAGTGAGGGCCATCCCATTTGTGGTGGAAGAGCTGACATTGGGAGATGCCAAGGAGCACAACATCAAGGGATGGTATATGGGCGCTTTTCCTTTGGGAAATGCCTTCGGGCTTCGCATTGGCGGCCTGATTTCACACGGATTTTTCAGGCAGTATGCTTTGACCTTTGACTTTACAGGTATGAGGTTGCTTCTGAAGATGAAATAGGATGAGCTCTTAAAACTCCATTTCAGGCATTGACTTTTTGTACGTCCTCAACAAGACAAATCGTGCTTACAGCCTCTGGTGCTATCAATATCGATTGGCCCCGTTCGTCAACAGTGACGATGATCTGGTTGGTGATAAAAATATTTTCTGGATGAGGAATGAGGTATCTTTCACCGTTTTCAACATGGAGCTCGAACGCCTTGAAGGGACGGGCCTTGGCGACTTTACGAATTTCATCAACTTCCATAAAAGCGTTCCTCCTATTTTACTTAAATAAAAACTAACACATTTTCGGCGAAAAATCAAGTAGAATTATCCGATACGAGTGAATGAGACGATCAAACTCAAAATAACAATCCGTGCAAATCCGTGTCCTCAGTGTTCGAACCAGCAGTTGCAAAAACGGAACAGACCCATGACTCCTCAAAACCACAATCTCCGCATCGGCGTCTTCGTGTGCGATTGCGGCCTCAACATCGCCGGTGTTGTGGACACCGCCAGCGTCGCCGAGTACGCCAAGACTCTGCCCGATGTCGTCGCGGTGGTGCGTAACAAGTACACCTGCGCCGAGCCGGGGCAGAATGAAATCAAAAAGGCGATCAAAGAGCACAAGCTCAATCGCGTCGTCGTCGCTTCGTGCACGCCGAAGATTCACGAACCGACCTTTCGGAAGTGTGTTGCCGACGCCGGATTGAATCCATACCTCTTCGAGATGGCCAACATCCGCGAGCATTGCAGTTGGGTGCATCAATACGAAAAAGAGGCGGCCACACTCAAAGCAATGGATTTGGTGCGTAGCGCCGTCCATCGTGCACGCCTGCTGGAGCCGCAGGAGGAAATGATCTTTCCGGTGGAGCCGGCGGCGTTGGTGATCGGCGGCGGTGTCGCCGGCATTCAAGCCGCGCTCGATCTCGCCGACGGCGGGCATCAGGTCTATCTCGTCGAGAAGCAGCCGAGCATCGGCGGCATCATGGCGGCGCTCGACAAGACCTATCCCACCATGGACTGTAGTATATGAATACTCGGTCCGAAGATGATGGATGCCGGTCGGCATCCGAGAATCAAGTTGTTGACCTACAGCGAGGTCGAGGAGATTTCCGGTTTCGTCGGCAACTTTCATGTGAAGGTTCGGCAGAAAGCGCGCTACGTCCGCGCCGGTGATTGCACCGCCTGCGGCGAATGCGAGAAAGTTTGTCCCATCGTCGTGCCGGATGAATATCAACAGGGCTTCTCCAGCCGCCACGCGATCTACATTCCGTTTCCGCAAGCCGTGCCCTCATCTTATGTGATCGACATGAATAACTGTCTCGGCAATAATCCACTTGCGTGTGGCAAATGTTACGATGCTTGCGACAAGAAGTGCATCGATTACGACATGCAGGATGAAATCGTCGAGTTCAACGTCGGCACGGTGATCGTCGCCACCGGCATGGATGTGTACGATCCGGCGGAATACGACGAGTATGGCTATCGCAGCTTCGAGAACGTCATCACCAGCATGGAGTTTGAGCGGCTGATTTGCGCCGGCGGGCCTACTGGCGGCCATTTCATTCGCCCGACCGATCGCAAGCGTCCGAAGAGTGTGGCGTTCATTCAATGCGTTGGCTCGCGCAGCACCAACGGTCGCGGCAATCCCTATTGCAGCAACATCTGTTGTATGAACACCGTGAAAGACACGCTGCTGCTGCACGATCATTATCCCGACATCCAGTGCAAAGTTTTTTATCTCGACATTCGCGCCTTCGGCAAAGGTTTTGAAGATCTCTATCGTCGCAGCAAAGAAGCCGGCGTGCAATACATTCGCGGCTTGCCAGGAGAAGTGACCGAAGATCCCAAAACCCGAAATCTCCGGCTCACGGTGGAGAATACGCTTGCCGGTCGCCTCGAACAGCACGAAGTGGAAATGGTGGTACTCTCCGTCGGCGTGATCCCGCGACAGGACAGTGACATTGTGCAGAAGTTATTGACGCTCTCGCGTACCAGCGACGGCTTTTTCCTCGAAGCCCATCCGAAGCTGAAGCCAGTGGATGCGCCCACCCAGGGCGTGTATTTTGCCGGCTGCGCTGAATCGCCGAAAGATATCAAAGACAGCGTCACGCAGGCGGGAGCAGCGGCGGCACGCGCCAGCATTTTGCTCAATGCCGACAAAGTGAAAATCGAAGCCATCACTTCGCGCCTCGACGAAGCACTGTGCAACTTCTGCAATCGCTGTGCGCGTGTCTGTCCGTTTCACGCCATCACGTTCGGCGAGAAAAAGCAGAATCTCTATCCGCGCATCATCGAAGCGGCGTGCATGGGCTGCGGTACGTGCAGCGCGGAATGCCCGACCGATGCCATCTCCATGCGGCATTTCAACGATGCGCAAATCATGGCGCAGATCGATGCGATTTTAGCTGACAAGCCCGAAGAGAAAATTTTGGCTTTCGCTTGCAACTGGTGCTCCTACGCCGGCGGCGATAATGCCGGCACCTCGCGTTTGCAATATCCGCCCTCGGTTCGCCTCATTCGCACCATGTGCAGCGGCCGCGTCGATGAAGATTTTGTTCTGCATGGCTTCAAGCGAGGCGCACCGATTGTGTTGGTTTCCGGCTGCCATTTCGCCGATTGCCATTACATCAACGCGGTCACCTGGACACAACAGCGCGTGGAAAAATTGTGGGACAAATTGGAAAAGCTCGGCATCCGTCCCGAGCGCCTGCAGCTCGAATGGATCAGCGCCGCCGAAGGCACCAAATTCGCCCGCGTGATGAAAGAGTTGGAAGAGCTGCGCAAGCAGGTGACGAAAGAGGAGATTGCCGAGACGATGAGGATATTGGCGAAGGATGAGAAGCCGAAGGCTACGCCTGTTAAGGAGGCGAGGAGGTGGGTGGAGGTGGGGGTGTGATGGGGGGAATGAATTCGAATAGCGGAAAGGAGATTTTCATGAAAACCCTAATCATCGTTTTCCTGCTTGTGGCGCTAGTTTGTGCCGCATTTATTCATGCCCAGAACTCGCCGTGGAAGGACGGAAGACCTATGAGGCCCGCACGCTTTGAGCGTCCTCGCTTGGAAGGGCAATTGGGCAACCGGTTTTCGTCGAGGGAGCGTTTCCGGGGCCGAGAATCCTTTCACCCCTGGCTCCACTTGCCCGACGTGTTGGACTCTTCTCCATTGAGCCAGGCGCAGAGTCTTTCCGACAGCGTGCAAGAAGCCTGGGTGAGCCATTACGCCTCGCAGCTCTTTTCGGACGATGACGAAGCACTGGCTGTAGTCACGGACGACTCAGGTAATGTGTATGTGACGGGGTGGAGTGGGCGTTCTGGGCGTTCAGGCCGCTGGAGTGATTACGCCACCGTCAAGTACAACGCCTCAGGCGTCCTGCAATGGGTGGCCGGCTACAGTGGTCCGGAAAATTCTGAGGACAAGGCAACCGCCCTTGCCGTGGACGACTCTGGCAATGTCTATGTGACGGGTTGGAGTGGACATTCAAGCACGATGAGTGATTACGCCACCGTCAAGTATAACGCTTCAGGCGTCCTGCTGTGGGTAGCCCGCTACAGTGGTCCGGGAAGTTCTGAGGACAAGGCAACCGCCCTTGCCGTGGACGCCTCCGGCAATGTCTACGTGACGGGACGAGCAGGAGATGATTACGCCACGATCAAATACAACTCTGCTGGGATAGAACAGTGGGTGGCTCGCTACAACGGGCGGGAATATGGCATGGACGCGGCGACCGCCCTTGCCGTGGACGACTCTGGCAATGTCTATGTGACCGGATGGAGTAAGGGTTCAGGCATGTACAGTGATTACGCCACGGTCAAATACAACTCCTCAGGCATCCTCCAGTGGGTAGCTCGCTACAATGGCCCGGGAAATCATGATGACTGGGCAAAAGCCCTTGTCGTGGACGGCTCAGGCAATGTTTACGTGACGGGCTGGAGTGGGGGTTTAGGCACATACCGTGACTACGCCACGGTCAAATACAATTCCGCTGGGGTGGAACAATGGGTGGTCCGTTATGACTCTTCTGACGACGAGGCGGTGGCCCTTGCCGTGGACCGCTCTGGTAATGTTTATGTGACGGGAAGGACTGGCTCGTATCCACAGTATGATTGCGCCACAGTCAAATACAATTCGGCTGGAGTGCAGCAGTGGGTGGCCGGTTACAATGGGTCGGGAGATTCAACCGATGTTGCAACGGCTCTTGCCCTGGATGGTTCAGGCAATGTCTATGTGGCGGGATGGAGTTGGGCGTCAGGCACAAACGATGACTACGTCATAATCAAGTACAACTCCGAAGGCATTGAGCAGTGGGTTTCCCGCTACAATGGGCAGGGTAGTGGTCCTGATAGAGCAATGGCCCTTGCTGTGGATGACTCCGGCAATGCCTTTGTGGCCGGATGGAGTTGGGATTTAGCTACAAGACATGATTACGCCACAGTCAAATACAATTCTGCTGGCGTCCAGCAGTGGGAAGCCCGTTACAATGGTCCAGCATCTTCTCACGACAACGCAGCTGCCCTTGGCGTGGATGCCTCCGGGAATGTTTATGTGACGGGAACAAGTGTGAGTTCAGGCACATGGGGTTACGCCACAGTCAAGTACAATTCTGCTGGGGTGGAACAGTGGGTGGCCCGTTACAATTCTTCTTCTGGCGACGAGGCAGTGGCCCTTGCCATGGACGACTCCGGTAATGTCTATGTGACGGGACAGAGTCGGGGTTCCGGCACACACCGTGATTACGCCACGGTCAAATACAATTTCGCCGGGGTGGAACAGTGGGTAGCCCGTTACAACGGGCCCGGAAATTCTGATGACTTGGCAACCGCCCTTGCTGTAGACCCTTCCGGCAATGTCTATGTGACGGGATGGAGTTGGGGTTCAGGCACAGGGGATGACTACGTCACGGTCAAATATAGTTCCGCTGGTATTGAGCAGTGGGTGGCCCGCTACAATGGGCCGGCGGATTGGGATGACAAGGCGACCGCCCTGGCGGTAGACGTCTCCGGCAATGTTTATGTGACGGGATGGAGTTGGGGTTCAGCAGGCACACGGAAGGATTACGCCACGGTCAAATACAATTCCGAAGGTGTGGAGCAGTGGGTGGCCCGCTACAAAGGGCCGGAGAGTGATGAGGATCTGGCGGCCGCCCTAGCGATAGATGCCTCCGGTAATGTCTACGTGACGGGACAGAGTGGCTGGGTGACAAATTTTGATTACGTTACGGTAAAATACAATTCCGAAGGTGTTGAGCAGTGGGTGGCCCGTTACAATGGTCCGGTATCTTCTGAGGACGAGGCAGTGGCTCTTGCCGTGGACGCTTCCGGCAACGTCTATGTGACAGGATGGAGTTTAGATTCAGTTTCACGGGGTGATTACGCCACGGTCAAATACGATTCCACAGGAGCCCAGCAGTGGGTAGCCCGGTATGGTGGTCTGAGGGAAGATTCTGATGACAGGGCGATGGCCCTGGCTGTGGATGCCTCCGGCAATGTCTATGTGACGGGACTGAGTGGTAGTAGACGGGTTGGTATTTTTTGGGAGTATGATTACGCCACGGTGAAGTATAATTCTGCTGGCGTCCAGGAGTGGGTAGCCCGCTACGATGGGCCGGAATCTTCTAACGACTGGCCAGTGGCTCTTGACCTAGACATTTCAGGGAATGTGTATGTGACGGGGACAAGCTCAGGAGAAAGCTGGAGTATTTACACCACGATCAAGTACGTTCAGACTCCAGTTTTTGTCGAAAAGGAAGAACCCGGCAAGCCCAGGCGCTACTGGCTGGCTCAGAACTATCCGAACCCCTTCAACACCTCAACTACGGTTCGCTATGCCATCGCCAAGTCCGGGCATGTAACGCTGAAAGTTTTCAATTTGCAAGGGCAAGAAATTGCCACGCTCGTAAGCGAGACCAAGCCGGCGGGTGAGTATGAAATTAAATGGAACCCAAACAATTTGCCAAGCAGCGTGTATGTATATCGCTTGCAGGCGGGAGAGTTTGCAGAGACCAAGAAGCTTCTCTTGCTGAAATAAAATTTGTAGGTGAAGTCGTAGCGACGGCCTAAAAGACTGCCACTTCGCCGATTGCCATTACATCAATGCCGTCACCCTACGGGCGTAGCCTGGACGCAGCAGCGCGTGGAAAAGCTCTGGGACAAATTGGAGAAGCTCGGCATCCGTCCCGAGCCCCGTGAGATAATTTGTCGGATTGTTAGAGTTAATGCTTCAGCCTTTTATCTCACGGGGCAGCTCGAATGGATCAGCGCTGCCGAAGGCTACGCCCGTAGGGCACCAAATTCGCCCGCGTGATGAAAGAGCTGGAAGAGCTGCGTCGGCAGGCTACGCCCGCAGGGTGACGAAAGAGGAGATTGCAGAGACGGTGAGGATTCTTTCGAGGGATGAGAAGCCAAAAGTGGCGAAGAAACGGGTGGAGGTGGTTATGTAAATGGCACTTGACGAATTGTCGGTGCGGGCAACCTTATGAATAGCATTTCTTGGCTATTTCAGAAGATTCTCAACGATTTCTTTAATAAGAACCGGTAGGTTGGGCTGATCGAAGGAAAGCTCCGGTGCGGGGATGCGATGATGTTTAATATCAGGAGGGATGTGCTTATGATGAGGATGGCTGATGGCTAAAGCCACATCTGTAGGGTGAGGCTGAGGATCATACCAGTAGAGTAGGGATTCGTCTTGATATACTTCATAGCTGTAGTATACAATCTTTCTTTCAATAAAGTCAAGCCGTTCGTAAACGCGCAAGACAACATTACGGTCAAAGTGCACTGTGCCTTTGAGCTGGCACCGATGCGGCCCTCGCCGCACAATGACCAGCTTGGACACGATTATTCCCGGATGCCGATCCTTTATTGAATAAACAAAGGCCTCGTAAGCTTCCACAGATTGCAGAACTTCTTTCATGCTGGTTCGGCTAGTCTTAAGGTTCCATTAGTTGGGAGGTTTGACATGGCTTCGGGCAAGAACTGCTTGAACAACTCAATGCGCTTAGCGCGCATTCCGAGAAGTGCTGCCCAATCGCCAAAATCGTGATTCTCCTCAAGAATGCCAGCATCGTAAAGCGGAAGGAAGTAGCAACTAAGAAGCTTGTATTTCTTCTCGTATTCCTGAATCTCAAGCTCAATGCCGTGCAAATCTTCAATGAGGCTCTCAAGAGTAATTTCGTGCGACATCTTAATCTCCTTGGCCTGTTGTTTGTTGAATATCAGAACTTTGCTTTGAAATTTATATATAATATAAACATAGCAATTCAAAAAAGCAAATTTGAAAATAGTCGTAAACAACAGACGGCAAACGAGAGAAAAACGCGATTCCTCGTCGGGGCTTTCCTGATTGGCAGGGAATTTTTTATCCTGAAGATTGGCCCAAGAGCCGATAGTTTTGAGTATAAGAGTTCGGCATCCGTCCCGAGCCCCGTGACCCCGTGAGATAATTCTTCATAACCAGTCTATCCCTTTTGTTTTTTTATCTCACGGGGTCACGGGGCAGCTCGAATGGATCAGCGCCGCCCCGTTGGATAACTTCATCATGCGCATTCAAGAGTCATAGAACATCCGTACCCAACGGGGACGAAAGAAGAGATCGCGGAGACGGTGAAGATATTGGCGAAGGAGGAGAAATCGAAGGCTACGCCTGTTGAGGTGGCGAAGAAGCGGGAGGAGGTCGTGGTGCAGTTAAATTACATCGGGCTGGATATCGAACATCAATGCTTCAACCACGATTCCCCAGCAGACTCTTTAGCTCCGATAGCACATACTTGAGATCAGGAATAGGATCTCCTTTGGGAGGTGATTCAGCGATATTTCCACCCATGGTGTGGTAATGATGGGGAAAAGAACTCAAGGATGGGAAATGCTCTTTGTTGTCCCACCGGCACAACGGTACTCGATCGAGAACCTGATAGGAATAGTCGCGATGGCCTTTGTTGCAGTAGATTCTTTTCTGCAGCGTGTGGGAAAGGTGAATTGCTCCGAAAAGAAGATGGCGGTTTCCAAAATCTGTGTATTCGCACAAAACCCCGAGGCTTCGTGCACGTCACAATTTCAGCAAGCAGCTTGTGCATCTGACTCATTCGACATCCACTTGCCCGAGGCCCAGCCAACTTTCCAACATCTCAGTGGCAATCTTCAAATCCAGGGCATCCTTATCGACAGCCTGCTCAACGGGTGCATGCCTCTGCCACAAGTACGCCGTGGCGCAAACCGCGATCACTGACCAAGATTTCCGGGAAGCAATAAACATCCATAGCAGCCTCGAGAATCAGTGCGCCGGCGAGAATCACGTCGGCACGGGCTGGATTCAAACCCGGCATTTGCCGGCGTTGCGCTAGTGTACGACGGGTCAACTCGATGATAATTTCCCCAAGTTGTTGGCGCGTTAACACATAACCGTCAACCCGGTGAGGATCGTATGCTTGCAGTGCCAGCGTCATTGCCGCCAGAGTCGTAATGGTGCCGGCCGTGCCAATAATTGTTTTCACCCGGCCCAATTCATCCTTCGACCATGTCTTGCACAACGCCGCTTTGGTGTGCTGATAGATTTGCATGACTTCCTCAGGCTGCACCGGATCACTGTGCACGAAACGCTCTGTGAGACGAACCGCGCCAATATCTGCGCTGCGTGCGTTGAGGACATTTTCTCCCGCAGCCGAAAACAAGCGCGGCTCGCCAATTACGATCTCCGTGCTGCCGCCGCCGATATCCAAAACTGCGATCAAGCTCGGGAGATTCGGTTTATTGGAAATTGCGCCTGCGAAACTGAGGCGGGCCTCGTTTTCTCCGGAAAGAATTCTAATCTTTACGCCGGTTTTTTCAAAAGCCAGACTGAGGAATTCACCCCGATTTGTGGCTTCACGGAGGGCGCTGGTGCCGACGGCAAGGATTTGCTCTGCACCATATTGCTCGGCCAGCGCAACGTATTCTTGCAAACACGCAATTCCGCGCTGCATGGCTTCGGCGTTCAAATTCCCTGCCATATCCACGCCCTTGCCGAGACGGACCACGGTTTCTTTTTCAAACAACGGCTCGACACGAGTCCCTTCGACATCAGCGATGAGCAAAAGAAAAGTGTTGGTGCCCAGGTCAAAGCTGGCAAGGCGCTTTTTGAGTTTGTGAGGGTTGGTCATTTTGAGCATGGCCGAGTTATCGTTACTTCTACTTCCCCCATATAATTTCTTCTTTTTCAGTAATTCCAAAATTTTTTGACTGCACCGAAATCACGCGTTTGCCAAAACCGGTCAGGTTGATGAGCAGATTCAGCAGGCGATCCGGAATGCCCTCGCGGCTGCTCGCTTTCGTTGCCTCGGTTGAATCGCGCTGGGGGTCGGATTTCACCTCCCCGGCCAACCAACCCTGAATTTCATTGAGGCTTTCTTTGGATACCGGTTCAACGAGCAGCTCAATGGCTATGAAATAACGACGTGAGGGATTTAAATTTTTCAATTCGATGAGCTCGACGCCACGATGTTGCTCCCACCAGCGCCGCACCACATCCAGTGCGCTGGTGAAGCGGCGCTCTTCTGCCGTCACGATGAGATACTTTTGCTCCCACGGGTCATAGGTGGATTTGATTCCATACTGTCGCTCGGCAAGCAGGGTGCTGCCGAGCCAGCGGCTGCGTTTGCGCCAGAGTTGCACGCGATACTGTGCCGAGGAAGTGAGGCCGCGTTGCATGCCATTGAGCAAATGGCGTGTCAACAAGCTGTCGGCATGAAAATCCACCAGAAGATGGTTTTCTTTCACGCGCAGGGAATCAATAACGATGCGTGTGTCCTGGGCGAGACTGGGAGCAACCAACAACCGGCACAGCGCAAATATGATGATGGCCAGTCCGGCTGTCCGGCGGGTTTTGGCAGACGAAGAGGTTATCTCGCAGCAGTGGCAGCCATGGTCAGCCACTCCTGTTCTTTTTGAGTCTCGATACATTGCCAGCCCAGTTTTTTCAAAGCCACCTGGATGGACTCACCTTCGTGCTCGAGCAGACCTGAGAGCAACAGGACCCCCTCGCGCTTCAACCTCTGCGAGAAATCCGCCAGCAAGGACAACAACGGCTCGAACTGCAAATTGGCCAAAATCAAATCCACTGGCGGTGCACTCAAAGCCGAGAGGGAACCTGCGTATAATTTAACACAATCCTGCACCTGATTCAAACGAATATTTTCCTGCGCGGCTTCCACTGCCACCGGATCGGTATCCAGTGCGATGACCCGCACCTCCGGCTGCAATTTGGCAGCAGCGACGGCAAGAATGCCGGTTCCGGTGCCGACATCGAGGACGCGCATACCCGGCCGCAGATATTTTTCGAGCAGTTGCAGCATGGTGCGCGTGGTGGCATGATGGCCAGTGCCAAACGCTTGTTTGGGATCGATAACGATCTCTATCTGCCCTGGCGCGAGCATGGCGGTTTCCCAACTCGGCCGCACCAATATTCTTTCTGAAATAAAAATCGGCTTGAAATAACGTTTCCAAGCCGAGTGCCAATCCTGCGCTTCGATCTGTTCACACCTGATGGTTACTGCGGGCACTGGAGCTCCGCCGATACGCAGTTGGTCGAGGAAGATTCGCAGGCTATTCTCAATTTTTTCGACTTCGCACGGGTCGGGAAAATATGCCAGCAATTGGTTTTCTTGTTGCGCCGTGCCAACCGCACCGAGGTCAAAAAGATGCGCAGCGAGGAGTTCATCCAGACCGAAGCCGGGATCGAGAGAGAGCACATGCCATCTGAGTGGAGAGCTCTTCATGAGTATGGTGGTGTAAAAACTATCGGTACCCTGCTTTGGCCAAATCGTCAACGGATTTGAGCGGGTTCGGCGGATTGAGACGCGCAGCCAAAAAGCGATAAATCTTCAATCGCACTTCCTTGGCCAGCATCGTATCGATGCGATCGAAGCCGTGACCGCCCGGGGCTTTCTGAAAAATTTCATATTCAAATTTTTTCCCGGCTGCCTTCAAAGCTTGAATGAGATGCTCGACTTCCAGCACGTTGACATCCTCGTCATTGGTGTTGGTATGAATCAACAACGGCGTTTGCAATTTTTCGGCATGCCATGCGGGCGAGCGCCGGCGATATTCCTCGACATTTTCATAAGCGTCCTTGCCGAGGTGATAGTCCGCTGCGAATTCTTGACGGTATTCTTCGGTCTTATATCCCATTCTGGCCACCAGATCACTCACCGGCACACCGGCGAAAGCGACTTGGTAATCTTCCGGATAATTGAAAATGTTCATCAGCGTGATCAATCCGCCATGACTCCAGCCCAGGATGCCAACGCGGTTCTTATCCACAAACGGATAATTTTCCAACATATGATTGCGACTGGCGTGCACATCTTCGATCTCCAACCCACCGTAATCAATGAGCCGATACATCGCCCTGCCGTAGCCGGTACTGCCACGATACTCCGGTGCAATCACCAGATATCCCTGTGCCATCAATTCGCGAATAATGTGCGTATAATACGTGCTGAAGTTGCTGTGGACCCCACCGTGAGGAAAGACCAACAGCGGATATTTGCGACTACGGTCGATCGTCTTTGGAATAAAGATATACGAGGCGAAGCGCACCGGATTGTCCGCCCCTTGTGCGGTGGGATTGGGCCTGTTCGCGGGTGGCGGGCCGACAAATTGAACTTTGTCAACATAAGCCACATCACCGACATTGTGGTGCCAGAGCACATCATCGATGGACTTCGCAAGCTGATCCAGGCGATGGTTCAGATTGTCGAACTGCTCGCGAAGATAGCGCAACTCTTCACTGTCTTTCTCCCTCGAGGATTGGGCAAAGAGTGAAACAACCGAGGCAAGACCGAGAATCAATGATAAAATCAAAAAGCGTATTTTAACATACATGGCAGTTCCCTCCGTGAAAGCGGCTTAACGTATTTTACTCAATGTCACACAAAAGGCACCGCGGGAGCACAGCGATCATACTGGAGAAAGTAAATGATACCCTGCGGGCATGGCCCTGCGGGCATGGCCCTGCGGGCATGCCCCTGCGGGCATGGCCTCGTGCGTGACAATAACAATTACCTGACCAACGAACATCCGTTGCTGATGACAGCACCGAGTGATCCTTCAGGGATTATAAATCACCGCCAAAACCACGCGCCCGACTTTTTCCAGGCTCTGCGCGTTGCATTTGTCCGGCGTGTCGGCCACCGTATGCCAATAAGGATAATCGAAATCAATGATATCAATCACTGGGATTCCGGCTTCGAGCAGTGGCAAGTGATCATCGATGACATTATGTTTGACCGACGGCATGAATTCGCTCACACCGATTCGCGCCGCCAAATTCCACACGCGATCAACCGTCGTGCCGGCATAATTCACCGAGTTTTGCTCCTTGTAAATTTGCAAATCGGCATCGCCGACCATGTCCAGCAAAATGCCCAGCATCGGATTGAAACGCGGGCCTTTATTGCGCGCAAAATAGCGCGATCCGGCCAGATAGGTATCAGGCTCACCACTGATTCCAGCATCTTCACCGTCAAAAAGGATGATATCGACCCCAAGCGGAGGCGGTATGCTCTTGAGAACTTTGGCAATTTCGAGCAGCACGGCCACGCCGGAAGCGCCGTCATTGGCGCCGAGAATGGGTTGCCGATGCCTGCTCGTATCCGGATCTTGATCAGCCCAGGGCCTGGAATCCCAATGGGCACACAGCAAAACGCGTTGCGTCGCCGCTAGGTCAAAGCTCGCGATGAGATTGGTGAGCCGGACATTTTGCTTCAAGGCCGCAAGATACTCCTCGAAATTTTGCTCTACGACACGGTCGGCATATTTCTGCAATTCGGCAAAAAGGAATTCGCGGCACTTCTCTTGCGCCGGGGTACCTGGCACGCGCGGCCCGAAGTCACATTGCTTGACGAGCAATGCATAAGCCGCAGCGCCATCAAATGGAGGAACCTGCAGGCTCCGGGGCTGCTTGCGGCATGCCGAAAAAACCAGGAATCCGGCCATGGCGCAAATGAGCGAGGTCATGCCGCATCGTCCCAACAGGGAAGGTATTTTCCCAATGGGGACGAGATCTCGAAGTTGCCAGCAATTCACTACTTCATGGCGATGATACTCCAACACTCCCTCACTCCATTTCTTATTCGCCTCGGATGGAGATGTTGACGTCGATGCCGAGTTCTTTGATATTGGTGGTGCCACTCAATTTACTGTCGGTTTTGCCGATTTCAAAGTATGCGCCGCCGCGCACGCGATTACTGAAGGAATAATTCATGCGCGGGCTGAATGACCAGCGTCTGGTGCTGTTCGAGGAAACATCCTTGGTGTTGCCGCGGCGCAAGGCCGATTCGCTGGAACTTCTGAGAAAAGTCATCGAGAAATCAACGGAATTGCGCAATTCCTTGTTCTTGAGAAAAGGCAGCGGCAGGCGAAACCCCGATTGTTTCGAATACGTGGTGGTAAAGGAAATATCGGTGTTACGCGTCAGCGAAGCGCCTTGTTCGCGATCTTGCTTGGGCAGCGGATTCCTCTCGTCAAAGGGATTGTAGGTTGGCCGCTCACCGGTGGTTTTATTGTACTGAAAACTCGAAACCATGCCGTTTTTCCAGCTCAGATTGATTTTGATCAACGGGCGGAAATTGAATGAGAAATCTTCACTGGTGATGCGATCCGGCGCACCGTTCCAAACCGAAGATTTCTTGCCGCCAAAGCCGTGGCTGATGCTCATGCTGCTGGCAAATTTTCCGAATATTTTGATGCGCTCGAGCCCGCTCCAGGTGACGGTCCATTCCGGAAACGGAATCCCCTCATTGCCGAGAACACCAAGACGCATCCATGAGTCCGAAGTGGTGCCGGTGGTGGTTGTGCTCTGGTTGCGCTGTTGATCATGATCGAAACGGAGCGTGATATTGAAATTGCGGCTGAGGTCCAGACCGGAGCTCAATGAATAATTTTCACCGCGTTGATAACTCGAAGGCGTGGTTGTGATGCCGGGCATTTTGTCGACCCCGGGATTGCGCGAGAAGCCAAACTGGTAGCGCCACTGCGGTACACCTTTTTCCAAGGCATAGTCGGAATAATTATCGCGACGGCTGTAATTGATGTTGATATCCTTGAATTTGCCAAAAAAGTCAGCAACTGCCGACAGCGAGATGCCACGCCCGGGTTGTTCGTCCTTTTGTTTTTTCTCTTTTTTCTTTTTATCTTCTTGCGCCTTTTGCTCCGGTGCCGTGCGCTCGTCCGAAAGCTGGCGTTGGGGTGGTTTGATTTCGGGTTCCCGCCCCAGCTCTTCCTCCTCGCCAGGTCTCATTTCTGGTTTGGTTGGCTGACCCGGTGGCAAGCGCGGTGCCTGGCGGGTGCGGCCGGAGGTATCACCACCAGCAGGCGCGGCCTTCCTTTTGAATATCCGAAACAATTCGGCAAATCGTAATGAGGTGTTGGCGGTAAAGCTCGTATTCGTGCCGGCGCCGCGACCGGTGTTGCCCTGGGTAATGTTGTTGGTGTAGCGATACGAACTGGTGTAATTAAAATTTGGGTTGAACCAACTAAACAGGTTCGGTGAATATTTTGCCCCAAATGACTGGTTCACACCCAAGTTGTCGTGATTACCAAAGAACAATCCCACCAGCCCCTGGTTTTTGGCTTTTCTCCAGTCGTCCGTATAACCCTTGGAGAAATCAAAAGAAAGATTGTCCACCAGCTTCATCGAGGTGCGGAAATTGTAAACCGCATTGTAGGTTGACGGGCCACTCGGAAGTCCTCGCGCACCATTCGACAAGCGTGTGACCAAAGAATCCTTGCTCATGGACGCCTGCATTTGGGCACTGAAATTCTGTGGCGTATAATACAGTTTGGTATTCGTGAGCTTGCCCAACAGCGGGGCTTTGCCGATCCACGTAAATGGCTGAATGTAGTTTTTCGACCCGAAGGTCAGATTGTAGCTCAAATCGCCGGACCAGGCGGTGCGTTCGGATTTCACGATTTGTGAGCTGCTCGCGCGGCTTTTCGTGTAACTCAAGCTGCCCGAGAGATTGTCGATGGTATTTTTGATGAAGAAATTGCGCGACCGTGCCCGGCGCCTTATGGAAAAGTTGAAACCGGCCTGATCATTCAATGAGCGAATTTCACTCAAGTCTTTTTCGGTAAAACTGCCGGTCACCAGAATGTCGGTGCCGGGCTTGTACTTTGGCGTGGCCAGACTGTGGATGTAGTTCATGCTCACCGGTATCGAGAGTCCCCAGCTTTGCGGCAGGAGCTTATCCAAAGTGATGCTGCTGGCGAGTGTGTAGCTGGTACGATTGTCGCCCCGGCCAAAACGCTCGGCGACATTGTGAAAATCCGCATCCTGGCGGTTGACTTCACCATTGATCGTCATGAAATCGGCAAGCTTGAGATCGGCGCGCATGCGCAAGGCGATGCCTTTGTCCTTTTTCACCTCGGTGACGCGCAGCTCATCCATCCAAATCTCGCCGCTAAACGGTTCGGTGGAAAGATTTTTAATACCCGCCACCAGCGTGCGAATGTTCGTGAGCGAAGGATTGCCGCGCACGCGCAACTCTTGAATGGCGCCCGGACGCCGGGAATCAAAAATCTTTTGAAAGTAATAAACAGGATTACCGACTCCGGGAACCTTATTGGTGGTATCCGGTTTATTTTTAAAATCTGTCAACTCGATCAGACTGATGTCCATTTTGTTGCGGTTGGCCACCGAATCCCACCCCGGGTAGACCAGTTCACGAAATTCGTAGAAATTGCTGGTGTCCGCGCCAAAACGAATGAAAAATTCGACCTTGGAATGTGCGTCATTGATGTGCGTGCCGCGATCGTCCTTGCCAAAGACAAACATTTTCAGCCGATTGTAATTGATGAAATTCATCGGCTGAAAAAAGGTTTTCTGCGCCACCGCGATCTCGTTTTGTTGCAGATCCTTGACACGCAATACCTGCGATTGCTCCTTCAGTCTGAGCAATGAAATCTTGTCTTGTTCCTGTTTGAATCCCGGGGGAGGTCGATAATCCAAATTCTCTTCATTGTTGACCACGGTCACCTCGAAGCGCGGGTCGGGCTGGTAACTTTTGAGATGGGTTTCAGATTTGCCGATGCCAACTTCCTTCCACTCATTGCCGGCAAAGCTGATGTCGGCGATGCTGATGACGGCTGTGCCTGGGGTATGAACTCCATCCAACCAAAGACGAACGTATTCGATACGGGTCAAATCCGGTTTGCCAACATCGCGGCGGTGGCCGGAATTGATTAACTCGGCGTCCTGCAGGGGGATGCGATAGAGCTTCCACCCGCTCAGTTTGCCGCCGTCCTTGAAGCTGGTGTCGGCACTGGTTGGGTCAAGATCGAAGGAGAAAGAGAAATAATTGTCGGCGAGATCGAGGCCGCCATTGGCATTGATGTCTTCGGTATCCGGGCGAATCGTGCCGCCACCCTCACTGGCGTCGTTTTTGCTGTTTTCCGTGCCGTTGACACGTTCGTAGTTGCTGCTGCCGGAGGAATATGACCAATCATCATTGCTGGCCGGCTCGCCCCAATTCTGTCTGCCGTTGTTGTTCAAGTCCCAATAGTCGCTGGGATCCTGTCCCCGAACGCCATCCAAGCCGATATCTTCGCCTTCATCCAAAATGTTGTTGCGGATGTTGTCTTTGGTGTCCTCGGTGTTTAATCTTCCATTCGGAATGATGTCCTCTGTAATCTGGCCGAGATCAATGTGCAGCCGGCCTTTCGTACCCTGGAACCAGATTTCCAAAAATTTGCTTTCGGTCTGATCGTAAAATCCGGGGGATAGTGCGCGCATGATGCCATTCCATGACCGGCCCAGGCTGTCATTCTTTGCGATCCCAACGGTGTCCACCGGCGTGAAAAGAAGGGTCAATACCTGCGTCGTTTGATTGGTGACATTGACATCACGGTTGGGATAGATGTCGGTCGTTCGGACACCATTGTAGGGATTGAACCAAATCAACGAGCCTCGTTTCGACAAGGCGGTACGTACTTTGCGCTCCTGACTGTTAGCCGCATCGCGAGTCTTGGGATCCTGCTCATTGAGCAGCTCGACTGGAATCGAGGCTTGCACCCAACCTCGCCGCATCACGCCGAGCGGCGTCGTCCGCTTCGAGGCCTCAAAATCATCCACATAAGCCACGCCCTGCTCATCTCCGGGCAGCGTGCTGTTCAACGTATTGGGGTTCGGTACAATCTGGGCAATCTCGCCTTCGATGCGCAAATCACTCGGCTCCTGCGTCGAAAGGACCGGCAGCGCATTGAGTGCGCGGCTGAGAAAATTCGGCTGAAAACGGAAGGCGGCGTTTACATCCCAAACCAAATTGCGCATCGGGCCGCTGTCGATGCTGCCGAGACGCACACGCGTATCCAGAGTACGTTGATTCAAATACATCAGGGTGCCGCCAATAAAAGAATTCGGATTGAAGCGATACTCGGCACGGGTGCCGACCATCGTTTTCTTTTCCATCTGAAACAGGGCGTTGCCTTGATAAGAAATTTCGACCTGGGCGTTCGGCTTGGTTGCATCCTCCCGCAAAATGGTCAGGTTACCGGAGAAATAGTCGATAATGTAATCCGTATCGCGGCGCAGTTCCACACCATTGAGCAACACTTTTTCGGAATTTTCAATGACATTGAATCCCAGGCTGTAATTACTGCTGCGGGTTTTGGATTTGACTTCGAGGTAGAATTTGCTGTCGGCATCGATTTCTGTGCGAATCTTGGTGTCATACATTCGCGTGGTGCGCTTTTCAGGCGGCAGTATGCTCTTTTGTTCTTTGCCCTTGATAAAAACTCCCACCGGATCAAATGGTCTCAAATCCGGGAAAATCAACTCGCCGCGCGCCAGGTTGATAATCACCTCGTTGAAATCAATGAGGTTATCAGGAACCAGAGCTCCGGTATTGTCGCGCTCATCAAGACCAAAAACATTCAAATACGAAACCGTGCCGTTCGGACCAGCCAGCGTTTCCTGCGGATCACCGGAGGCGGTCTTGAAGAAAATTTTGAGTTCAAAGCCTTCTCGGGGAATATTGCGGCTGCCGAGACTGTAGACGTTTTTCCACTCGAGATTCCACGTGCTCTGCGACGGGGTGGGACTCTTGGGCTTGATCAAACGCAGACTGATTGACGTCCGTTTCAGAGGATCTGGATCCGCCACATAATCAACATTTCCAACCGTATCACCGTTGATCGTCTTGAAGGCCACTGCGAGTACTTCCTCATCGCCCAGCGGATCGTTCATGATGAGGTAGCCCAGGTCCTTTTGAATGTAATAATTGGTGTTTGGCTCCAACCGGATGAAATGTCCGCGATAGATTTCGGTGGAATCCTTGACCATTGCCGGAAATGCGATGCCGGGTATCGATTCCGATTTGACGTCGTAACCCGGTCCGGACTTGTAGACCACGATGTCGGTGACGACGCGCAGCGGATCATAGGTGTGAGTCCATTTATCGCTGTAATGGCGGAATTGTTCACGGTAAAGCGTGTCAAGAAAAAAATAGGTGAAGCGGCGATAATCCGAGTCCTGGATTTTCTGCACGCCCTCGGTGGCGCCACCGGAAAGTGTCAATCTTTTATTTTCGCCCTTTTCCTGGCTGGCAATGGTCGTAAGGCTGAGATTGCCAAGCTGCATTTCCGACTTGATGCCGAACAAGCCGGCGCTGGTCCCGCCAAAAGTGACGAACCGCGTGCCCGGGAGAGACAAAGCCACGTTACCGGCTTCGATCTTTTGAACGATGTCGTCCTCGAAGCCGGTGTAGTTCAGCCGGATATTATTCTCAAAATCAAACGCCCGCTCGCTGTCCTGATCCACATTGACCGAAACCTTTTCGCCAATGCGGCCTGTAACGGTGAAACGTTGCGTCTGATTCATCTTGAAGCTGAAATCGGAGCCGCGTGTGAAAGCGGTTTTCACTTCGCTGCGGGTCTCCCGGCGGAATCCACCCTTGATGCTGATATCGCCCTGCACATTCAGACCGACAGTGCTGCCGCCAAAGATCTGCGCAAATGCCTTGCTTTTTATCGGTACTGGAATTTCAATATTCACACCGCCGGCGCCACGGCGCTGATCGTCGTCGGTTTCATAAATGCTTCCCGCCGCGGCTTTATGCCATGCCAGCGCTTGCTCATAACCCAATCGGGAGCTCAAATAATCTTTGATCGGCACGACGTAAGGCGGCCGCACTGGCAGGCCATTCATTTCTTCGGCGACAACAATGAATTTACCGGTGGAATCCAGTTCGGTACGGCGTTTGAGCGAGAGAGGTCGCCAATCCAAAAAAGGAGAGATTTCGCCTTGCGCAGAAAGGCCACGATAGAGTTTTTGTTCGAAGGGGAAAACACGCGGATCAAGAGACTGCACCCCTGCGCCCATAGCCTCCGGCAGGCGCATGCCAATGGAAGCATGTGATTTGGCTTCTCCACCCCATACTTGAGCACGCAGCGCCATCACTTGCGCACAAAAACAAAAAAAGACCGAAAAGCAAAACCACCGCGGCACAGCTTTCAGTCCCTGGGAGCTTGTGTAATGCCTATTCACGTTCTCGAATTGACCATGAGTCAGCCCCGCGCGCACCGTTTACCTTCCGATCCGCTGATTTGAACAAACGCGCGAAGCAGATTCTGGCTCAGAATCCTGTAACAATCTTTTCGATAGTGCACTCCCGAATTGGTTCAATGACCCGTTTAGTACATAAAAAATAAAAAACTGCGCGCTCAGAATCAAGTAAAATTTCGGTAAGATGGGATTTTGCCGACCGGCCGCCAGAAATATCATCAGGGCAATGTCCGGCTGATTTTTACAAATCTTCAGTACGCGTGACAATTGGCCTTACGCTCCGCCGTGTCAAGAAGTTCCCCCAATTTGCACCAAATTCAAAAAAAAGTGGCATGATAACTTCAGTTTGCCTATATTTTAAAAAGTAATGCCTCAGTTACCGGTGGACTACCCTGCATGTCATGCTGGAAGCATCCCTACGGGCGTAGCCCACGGACGCAGTCTTTTTACTATCAAGCACAGGGCTTAGTTGAAAAAAGATTACCACGAAAATATCCTGTGCTGTCACTCAGCATGAGGCATGGTAATAGTGCTCAAAAAGACAGCGTCCGTAGGCTACGCCCGTAGGGATGCCTCCTGCATGACAGGCTCCGAGAGTGGTCTCAATTTTCACCTGTGATCGGATGTCCCGGGTACGGGACATGGTAGTTCCTCCTGAATGACATGACAAGCTCACCTGTAACTGAGGGGATACTTTAAAAGAAAATTTGAACCGTGACGGTGCTCAGATCGCGAAGAAACTTTTAACCTCTTCGCGTTTCCCGGCGTTATTGTGGTTAACATCTGGAATCGACATGAAAAGTCATATTCTCTCGCGCTACATTTTGCGTGAACATATCGGGCCATTTTTCTTCGGGTTCTCGGTCATTACACTCATTTTCCTGCTGAATCTGCTCTTCCGCGAGCTCAGCCGGATTTTGAGCAAGGGCTTGCCGTGGCATGTGGTGCTGGAATTCTTCGCGCTCAACATGGCATGGATCGTCGCGCTCGCAGTACCGATGGCGGTACTCATCGCCACGCTCATGGCTTTTGGTCGTTTTTCTGCCGACAACGAAGTAACTGCCATGAAAGCCAGCGGCATCAGCCTTTACCGGATCATCTCTCCGGTCTTGGTTGCCGCCGCTGTCGTTGCTGCCGGCATGATCTGGTTCAATAACGCGGTATTGCCAGATTTCAATCATCGCGCGCGTTTGCTCGCCGGTGATATTGCAAGGAAAACACCCGGGGTCAGTATCGAGCCTGGCGTTTGGTACGATCGCATTCCCAACTTCGGCCTGCTGGTGCAGGAGCTCGAGGATAGCGTGCGAACCGGTGGCGCTCATGCCAGCAACGCCGGGATTACCATCGCGCACAATCTGCTCATCGACGATCACAGCGATCCCGATCGCAGCCGGACGCTCTCGGCGCGGCGAGGGTACATCGAGCTCAACCCGCGCCTCGGCGCACTCGTGCTGACGCTGTTTGACGGCGAGATGCAGGAAATCGATATCAGGAAGCCGGAGGAATTTCGCCGCATCATGTTTTCCAAACATCTCTTGTCGATTGCGGTTGATGACATGTTTCTGCGCCGCAGCGAGTCGGAATATCGCGGTGATCGCGAAAAGAGTGCGCAACAAATGCGGCGCGAGGTGAATACGTACCGGGCGCAAATTGCCGAAAATTTGAAAACCCTGCATCAAAGCATCGCCCGTGATTTATACAGGACTTTCGGCACGAGCTTCGGCCTCGCCGGTAAAACCATGGATTCATTGCTGGCGCAGATGCCGGGTTCAATTTTGCCAAACGAGCGCTTTGCACGGGCTGTTCCCGCGGTGCCACTTCCGGATTTTCCTGCCGCCAGAAAAACGGGAAGTGGCACCGTTCCCCTTGTGGAGAAAAGCCAAGCGGGCGACAATGAATCTGCGGAGGCGCTTGCCCAACAAAGGCAGGAGCGACTGTCGAATCTTCTGCGTCGGCAACGCGAGGTTCTTTACAACGTGGAAAGCCAAATCGGCATCATTCGCAGCCTCCAGCGTTCGACGAAAAGTTTGCTCGTGGAGATTCATAAAAAATATTCCATTCCCGTGGCCTGTTTGGTATTTGTAGTGATCGGTGCGCCGTTGGGCTTCATGGCGCGTCGCGGCGGCCTCGCCACGGGCGGCGGATTGAGCCTGGGATTTTTTCTGCTGTATTGGACTTTTTTGATCGGTGGCGAGGATCTCGCGGATCGACAGATCATTTCGCCATTTCTGGCCATGTGGTCTGCCAACTTCCTGGTCGGTGCTGCCGGTTTATATCTTTTGTGGCGCACTGCCCGGGAGACCATCACCGTGGATTTCACCAAACTTTGGCGGTTGTGGAAGAAGTGAACCAGCGTGTGTTGGCCCAATAACGGCAACACGCATTCAGGAACCGGCATTCGGAACCTGCCAGAGTTTACCTTGCCGCAAAGCGCGCAGAACGCAACATCCTTATTGAACCCTGTGCGTTCTTTGTGGTTTTTAAAGCCGGACTATCATTGTCAGAGGAATCAAGCCATGCGCCTCCTCGATCAATACCTCTCCAAAAAATTTCTCTTTAATCAGGCTTTTGCCCTCATCGCATTCGCCAGTATCTTCATCACGGTCGATTTGGTGGAGGGCTTGTCAGATTATATTGACAAGAAAGTTCCGGCGGTGGTAATCGTCAGCTATTACTTCTATTATCTGCCTTATATTCTGGTACTGACCATGCCCGTGGCGATGCTGCTCGCTTCGCTGTTTAGCGTCGGGCAGCTCAGCAAATACAACGAAATCACCGCCATGAAAGCCGCCGGCCAATCGCTGCATCGCATTCTGTTGCCGATTCTCATAATTGGTTTGTTGATCAGCGGGCTGATGATCGTTTTTGCCGAGAAAGTGGTTCCGGTGGCCAATCAGCGCAAGGCTGAGCTGAAACAACAGTACATCGAGCGCCTGCCGAAAAATTTGCCGGCACGCTTGTCCAATCTTTATTTTCAGGAAGGCATCAATCACGACAACAGGTCCAACGCGGCCCACGCCTTGCCGTCGAATGTGCGACGAGTGTTTATCGGCTATTATGATGATGCAACGAAAACCGCCCAAAAAGTGAGCATACAAAACTACAACGGCGTTTTTATTGTCGAGCGGATTGATGCGGTGCAAATGCGTTGGAAAGCCCTGGCCGATGGCAAAACCGGGATTTGGGAAATGCGCAAAGGTTATCGTCGGCGTTTCGAGGGAGAGCATGAAATCGCCACGCGCTTTGACACCTTGGCGATGCCGGAATTGTCCTTCACGCCCCAAGTTCTCACCAAAGTGCAAAAAAATCCGGAAGAAATGTCGTACGTGGAATTGCAGCAATTCATTCGCGAGGTGGAGCGCAACGGCGGCAACCCTGATCGCTGGCTGGTGGATTTGTATCTGAAAATTTCTTTTCCCCTGGCCAATTTCATTATCGTGCTTTTTGGCGCGCCGCTGGCGGCAGGCAAGGTGCGCTCCGGCGGCGCCTTTGGTATCGCCTTGAGTTTGATTGTCTGTTTTCTCTATTTTGGCACGGTCAAGACCGCCCAGTCCCTCGGCCAAAGTGGCACCATCAATCCGCTGCTTGCGGCCTGGCTTGGGAATTTGATTTTCCTTGTTGCCGGCTCCCTGATCTTGCTAAAGGCGAGGAAATAAGGCGTTTCTGCTTTTCAACGATACAACCTCTGTCTTCACATCGCTTGAAAACCCAACGCAAAAAATCGCTCCGTCTCTCAATTTGGAAATGGCTGTCGCTTGCGATGGTCGCCTCTGGCAGCCTCCTCGTGTCCGTGAGTTATTTTTCCCTGGCCAATGCCGGCACGGAAAAATTGCTGGCCTATCGCGGCAAGTGGATTGCCACCGAACAGCAACTCGTCGAACATGCAAGTGGCTGTGAAATATTCGACATGACTTTGCGTGATGATCGCCAAACCTGGGTGAATTTTCTTCTACAACAGCCACGGGATACGACAAGAAAATTCCCAGCCGTCGTCATTCTCGGAGGCGTGGATATTGGTAAAGAAACGTTGCGCTATCTGGGCAACCCGGGCGAGGTGATCATTGCGGCGCCGGCCTATCCGTACGATCTGTCGCGCGTCACCAGCTGGTGGAGTGGAATTCGCGAGGCCTGCAGAATGCGAGAGGCCGCCTTTCGAACCGTTGCCGGCGCACTGTTGATAAATGACTTTTTACGCGAGCGCAAGAATGTCGATACCAATCGGGTCATCCTGGCCGGCTACTCTTTCGGTGCACCATTTGTGCCGGCGGTGATGCATCTCGATCCACGCTACAAAGTCGCGGCCATTCTCTATGGCGGCGGCAGAATCGACAAGCTTGTCGGCCATAATATCGACACGGGTTTCGGGCCGCTCAACCGCATTCTCGGCGGAGCGATTGGTCTGCTGCTGGCGCCGATCGAGCCTCATCGTCACATCAAATACATTTCGCCAAGGCCCCTGGTGATGATTCAAGGGAGATTCGATGAATTCATGCCACCGCAATTGGCGCAGGAGCTTTTCAACCGTGCCGGTGAGCCCAAGGAAATCATCTGGCTGGAAACCGAACACATGATGCCATGGAAACAGGACTTGATCAACCAGGTGGTGATGACTTTGCGGCGATGGTTGGAGCAACACGGTTTTCTGTGAAAATTGCAATTCGATGATTTTCGGGGTCGGTGTGGCCAATATCGTGTGCGTGCCCGGGCAGGCGGGTAATCGTTTCTACCGACACTCCTTTACTCAATGCGCCAGCATTTCATTTTATGGTACCGCTTGCGGCACGCTGAAGACTCGCCGCGCTTCCCATTTTCCGGCAAGCGCCCGTCCGCCTTCGCTGCCTTCAAAAAGACTCAATATTGTGTCATCCTGCAAATTCGCACGATGGTGACAAATCATGTGTAAACCACGAGCCGTTTCATACGAAACCGTAAAATGCAGTTCGCCATCCACAATTTTCAAGCCCTTCAGTTTCTTTTGTCGCATTTCACCAAGATCATCGTGCATGACCCCAAGCAGGCGTCCCTTCTTGAGAGTTAAAACCAAGGTCCACTGTCGTGGCTGATCATTGCGGCTTTCTTGCAACGCCATTCCCTGCCATGTTCCCACCCAAGGCTGCAGTTCCGGATTCTCTGCTCCCCGTCGGGATCCCGCACACCCAAACAATAACAACGCTCCCGTTACCAAGATAAACCACCGTGTCATCATGAAATCTCCTATTTTTTGAAACGGGCAAAAGGATTGTCTCAAACAAAATTATACCAGCAAGATCAGCATCTGCGGCAATGCCCGGCCAGAGTTGAGGTGTGGCATGGCAGGAGTAACATTGAAAAACCCGTTGCAACGACTGCATGATTCGGGACAATTGGCTGATCGGTCACGCACCCTAAAGGCAGGGCGGTTTTTTATGCCTCATGACTTCTGACATCGCGGGCAGTAAAAGCTGCTGCGGTTGGTCTGAACGAAACGCCGAATTTTACTACCACACATGTGGCATGGTTCACCCTCGCGACCATAAACCATGAGATGTTGCTGAAAGTAGCCGATCTCACCATCGCTGTTGTGGAAATCATTGAGCGTGGTGCCGCCGGCCGCAATGGCGAGCGTCAAGGTCTCACGCACGGCATGCATTAGGCTTTGCCAGTGCCGAAAGCGCAATCTGCCACACGGTTTTTGCGGATGAATTCCCGCACGAAAGAGTGCTTCATTTGCATAAATATTGCCTACGCCGGCCACGATGGTCGCATCCATCAAAAAATTTTTAATCGGCCGCGAGAGGCCTTGCGCAGCTTCCTGGAGATATGCTGCAGTACATTCCGGAGACAACGGCTCGATGCCGAGATTCAGAAAATGAATATAATCTTTTAGCTTTCCCGGGAGCACCACGTCGACCATGCCGAAACGGCGAGGGTCACAAAAGCGCAACTCGTGGCCGTTGCTGAAGAGGAATCGAATATGATCGTGTTTTTGCAAAGGCCGCGTTTTTTCGCAAAAAAGCACACGCCCGCTCATGCCCAGATGCAAAACCAGATGAGCGCCATTCTCCATCTCGAACAAAAGATATTTTGCGCGCCGGTGCAATGCCCGCACCCTCTGACCAGCAATCCATTTTCGCAACTTGCGAGCATTCACCGGCTGGCGCAGACGTGTCTCACGAATCCGGATTTGCTGAACGGTTTTTCCGATGAGCACGCGCTCGAGACCGCGACGGATGGTTTCAACTTCGGGGAGCTCAGGCATAGAAAAGAGGTGCTGCGAAAATTCCGAATTGAAGCTTGTGGAGTAGCAAGTTGGATGATGAGAAATTCAGTACATCACGACTCCATTTCATCATAACTTGTACCCGAATTTCCGTAACAGTCCCTTGCGTTCGACGATCTCGTTTTCACCTTCGACGCCGAGTGGACTGCTGCCATCGACCACGCCGATGATGCCTCGACCCTGCGCGGTTTCAACAAGCAGTACGTCGACGGGATTGGCGGTCGCGCAGTAAATCCGGCAGACTTCCGGCACATTCTTCACGGCGTTGAGCACGTTGATGGGAAAAACATTGCCGAGAAAGATGATGAAACTATGGCCGGCCCCGATGGCTTGCGCATTCTTTCTCGCCAGTTCCAGGCATTGTTCATCTGTTCCGCTCCAACGCACCAAACACGGGCCGCTGGACTCGCAGAAGGCCACGCCGAATTTGATTCCCGGCACCGCGCCGACCAAGGCCTCGTGAATGTCTTCGACGGTTTTGATGAAATGCGCCTGGCCGAGGATGAAATTCATCGACTCGGGCTTCTCAATCCGTACGGTCTTGATCTCCTGCACCTTCATGGTCGCTCTCCTGGTCTTTGATGATTGCACAAAAGTTTTAAATTTGGTTCTTAGCTCGGATTATTCACAAATTTTCACCGCGAAGACGCCAAGTCCGCAAAGAACAACACGTTGCCATAAAAGCTATCATCAAACTCAGTTTGAAGGCTGGCCTCTATCCAAACCAAACAAAACCAAGCTTTTTCAAACTTCGCGTTCTTCGCGTCTTCGCGGTTCTGAATAATTCAGGTTAGAGAATGAAAAAATTTGCACCAATACCGATCAGGAACCCTCCCACGCTCGAGCCTTCAAACCCACTTTTTCCTTCGACTCCTGCAGAAGTCATTTCGAGTTCCAAGCAAAGCGAGGCGTGTTTGAGGAACCGATACTGCAGCCCGCCATCCAGGAAAAAGCCGCTGGCGTTGCGCTTGCCGGGCTCACGGCCAAAGATGCTCAAATTGCCAGTCTCGTTGATAGTGAAAAACGCAAAACCGAAACCGAAATAGCTCGATACTTTGCGGGCGTCTCGAGCAAGGTAACGCACACCGAGGTTATACCAGTCCTCCCGCCAATGTTGCGGCTGCACTGTATTTTCAACGATGACCGCACCGTCCTTTGTAAAATGGTGATATTTGACGAGCAGGTAGTAGGGAGAAAAAACTTTTACCATCCCTGCCGCGCCTGTAGTCAACCCGCTGCGCTCGTGATATATGCGCGTAAAGCCGTCAAAGCTGATGCGAAAAAAACCCGCCTGGCCGCCAATGATCAGCCGCTCAGGTTCATTGCTGAAAGTTTGCGCCGAGGCCACCATGGCTGACATCAGCAAAATCATCATGGCAATCGTGCTGCGCAATTTTCCTCCTGTCATCATTTCTTTGCAACCTTTTTCAGGTTTTCACTGTCTAACATCATGAAGCAAATTCGGATAAAACCATGCACCCCGCCCAATTTCTTGGTGCGTAAGTTTTCAGGGATTAAAATGGGTTCGACTGTCATTGCCATTCTGCTGGCTGCCGTGGTAATTTTTTGGCGTGCGCCGTTTTCCCTGATGACGATGTTGCGAGTGCTGCATTGTCGCTGGCATTGGGTGCTGTTCGTTTTATTGCTCATTGCCTTGTTCGCAACCCAAACCCATGCTCCCAACAATCCCTCGTCGCCGGATAAGCTTGGCGACAAAAGACTGCTGCTTGGCTGTAAAATAATTGAGAGTTCGCCTCGTTGGGATTGGACTTTTCCCGTCCTGGTTGAACAGTAGCTTTCTGTTGCTGCCCCAATTTGCGCCTTCGTCGGTGATAAAAAAAACATGCTCCCAACGCCACTCCAGCCGCATCTGCAAGCACATCACGCCAGTCCATCATTCGACCGGGGACAAAGTATTGATGAATCTCATCGCTGATGCCGTATAGCGAACCGAACAGCAAGGTGAGCCATAAAGCCTTTCGGCTGTTGTCATTATTCCATGCGATTGATCGCATCAACAGCCAACCCAAAGGCACATAAGCCAGCATGTGCTGAAATTTGTCATCCCACCTTGAAAGATGCAACGGCGGGGAGAGATCCGGTATCGATGAAAACACAAACAGCATCATTGCCCAGGCAATTGTTCCGCCGTAGCGTCGCCCAAAATTTCTCATCAGTCCTTGATTTTCGAGACAATCCCGATTTATCTACACCCGACAACCAGTCATTTGGTTTCTTCCATCACTGGTACCTTGTCCAATACCTCGTCAATTGTCATTTTCTGCACCGGCCCAAGATTGAGCGCATGCACGCTGTTCCCGATCTCTTTACGGTCACCAACCACGATGATGGCGATCTTTTCCGGATCGAGGTACTTTTTCGCCACGCGCAGGACTTCCTCCCTGGTTACGGCAAGAATGCGTTGAATGTAATTGTCGAAATAATCATCCGGCAAGTCATAAATCACCAGCTCGGCGAGCTGGCCGGCAATTTGTGCGACGGATTGAAAATCCTGAGGAAATCCCAGTGCCACGTAATTTTTTGCGCGCTCGAGCTCCGCCTCCGATACCGGGTGCAACATGGCACGAAATTCTTTCATGAATTCAATCAAGGCTTTATCAGTGACCGCGGTTTGCACGGCGGCACCCGCCAGAAACGGACCGGGCAGAGGACGAAAGTCGAAAACAGATCTGGCACCGTAGGTGTAGCCGTGCTGTTCACGCAGATTCTGATTCAACCGCGAAGTAAACGAGCCGCCGAGAATCGTGTTCATCACCGTGAGCGCAAAATAATCCTCGCTCAATCGCGGGGCACCGATTCGGCCAATGCGAATTTCCGACTGCGCTGCGCCCGGCTTGTCCACAAGCCAAACCCGGCGTGTTTGTATCTGTGTGATCGCAGGCCAGGTTGCCGCCGGTATTTTCCCGGCCGGCCATTTCCCGAATGCCGCTTCGAGTTTGGATAGAATGCTGCTGGCGGTCACGTCTCCAACGACAACCAGTGCCGCATTGTTTGCACGAAAATAAGTGGCATGAAAATTCTTCAAATCCTCAACACGAAATCCACGCAGGCTTTTCTCATCGCCCATGGCCGACAAGCCATAGGGATGCTTGTCACCGTACAGCGTGCGATTGAAAAGAACCGAGGCGATGGCGCGGGGTTCGTCATGTCTTTGTGCCAGGACGGTCAGGCGCTCTTTGCGTTGTCGCTGCAGTTCTTCCGGCGGAAACGTCGGTCGCAATGCCACATCTGCCATCACGGCGAGTGCAGAATCCAATTTTGACAACGGCGTATTCAAGGCCACGACGGAGTTGTGCAGGCTGGCAGAGACAGAAAGCCGTGCACCGAGGAAATCAATCGCATCAGCCAACTGCAAGGCATTGCGCGAGCCGGCACCCTCATCCAGCATCGCTGCCGTCATGCTTGCCAATCCACTCTTTCCAGCCGGATCCATTGCGGTTCCGGCTTTTATCAGCAAGTTGATTTGTACCAGTGGCACTTCGTGCTTTTCCATGAGCACCACCGGCAAGCCGTTTGACAGCTGGAGGTGTTGAATGGCCGGCAGTTTCAATGTCGGCGCCGGTCCAAGTGTTGGCGGCTTGCTGCGATCAGGGGCTTGAGCCTGTAAATTCGGGAAGATGAAAAACAGTGAACAAAAAATTAGAAAGGCCCAAACGGCTGCTGTGCTTCTGGTGATTTCCCGGTTTCTGCGCAAATTTTGCATAACGTTCAGTACTCCAAAAATTGGCCTGCTCACAACGCCATTAGTTTGCCGGTTTGATTGCCGCCAGTTCTTTCTTGCCTTGTGGCACCACGCTCAACACCACACGGCCATCATCGCGCAAATAAGTTTGTGTCACTGCTTGAATGTCCTTCGGGTCGAGTGCTTTGTAACGCGCCAGGTCTTCATGAAAATAATCCGGATTGCCGGTAAACATGAAATAATCGTTGAGCTGATCGGCCTTGTCTTCGATGGATTCCAACTGGCGCAGAAAAGCGGCTTCGTATTGATTGACCGCCCGCTGTAACTCGCGGGCATCCGGCGCTTCATTTTTCAATCTGTTGATTTCTTCCTGAATCACTTTTTCCAGCTCGGTGAGGGCGTGGCCGCTGCGTGCGGTGGCGATGATCATGAATGCAGAGCTCAGCCGATTGGCGTCTTGAAACGCGGAAACGTCTTGCGCGATTTGCAGATCGTAAACCAGCCGTTTGTACAGTCGCGAGTTGCGGCCACCAGCCAGAATATTCGCCAACAGGTCCAACTCGGCATCGCCTGGAGTGTAACTGGGTGCGGACAGCCAAGCCAGATATAAACGCGGCAACTGGACGCGATCTTCCAAGATCAATCTCTTCTCGCTGTCGAGATAGGCGGAGGGGATCGCTGGTGGTGCAACCGATGCCCCGCGCTTCACATCGGCAAACCATTTTTCCACAAGCACACGGGTTTGGGGGATATCGATGTCTCCGGCGATGACCAAACTGGCGTTGTTCGGGGCATAATATTTTTTGAAGAAGTCAACGACGTCCTCATAACTCGCGGCAGTGAGATCGTCCATGTAGCCGATAACCGGCCAATGATATGGATGATCAACAGGATAAAGATTTTCGCCGAGCGTGATCCACGCCATGCCATAGGGCCGGTTTTCATAACTTTGCCGGCGTTCGTTCTTTACCACGTCGCGCTGGCCGTCAACTTTGACGGGCGACATTGCGTCGAGCAGGTAACCCATGCGATCGGATTCCAGAAACAAAGCAAGCTCGAGCGCATTGGACGGAACATTTTCAAAATAATTGGTGCGATCGTTGTTGGTCGAGCCGTTGTTGTCGCCGCCGGCAGCTTCGAGCAAATTGTCAAAGTCGCCTTCGGGCACATGGCCGGAGCCTTCAAACATGATATGCTCGAAGAGATGCGCAAAGCCGGTGCGCCCGGGTTTCTCCCGCGCCGAACCGGCGTGGTACCAGACATTCACACTCACCCGCGGGGTCGAATGATCTTCATGCAGAATCACATTCAGGCCGTTGGGCAAAACAAAGCGCGTATACGGCACCCTGAGGTTGATTTCTTGCGCCTGCGTTATTGCGTTGAAAAGAACAATAAGATACAGAATTCGTTTCATGCGCATTCTTTCTCACTGTTTCAGCGTCTGTTCAAAAAACGCGAATATCTTTTCCCTTGCGTTCCTGGCGTCGGCAGCGTTGTAACCGCGCGTATTGTTTTCATTCATAAAAGCATGACCAGAATTGGGGTAAATGTGTACCGTGATGTTTTTACCCGCCGCGATGCAGGCAGCCTGGAAGGCCTGGACATCTTTCACCGGGATGCCACGATCCTTGCCGCCAAAGATTCCGAGAATCGGGCAATTGATTTTCTCGATCATCGTCGAATCGGTGACCATGCGGCCATAATTGATCACACACGCCGCCAACCGGGGCAAATGCAGCGCGGCTTGCAGGGAATATCCCCCTCCCATGCACCAGCCGATGCAACCGATTTTGTCGGGTTGCACCTCTTTGCGTGAAGTGAGATAAGCAAACGCCGCGCGCAAATCACGTATCGCTCGATCCTCCGGCAGGCCACGACTCAGCTCGTGTGCCAGCTCGGAATCAGTGGCAATCTGCCCTCGATAGAGATCTATCGCCAACGCCAGATACCCCTTGTCCGCAAAGGTTTTTGCGTTATCTTTTATCCAGTCGTTTAATCCCCACCATTCATGGATCACGATAATGGCCGGAAATGGACCTTTGCCTTCCGGAAATGCCAGAAATGCGCTCACGGTTTCGTCGCCGCTTTTGTATTGCACCATCTGCGTTTTGACCGAGGTGCTGGCGCGATGATAAATCAGTGCGGCAGTGGTCAGCGTAATGAAACTGGCCAGAATCAAACCGGATACTCTCATACTCTCTCCTCCCTAAAGGGGAAAATAAACTTATTGCAAACACTGAGACCGGTAAAATAGGTTGGTGTTCATAGAATTCACTCGGACGACCTTTTTTCAAATGAAAGAATGCGGGCCTGCTTTTTGGGTTCTGGGGCTGTGGTTGAATATGACTCAGGCTCGGGTGTGGCGGCAATTTCTTCAAGGTTCGTTTCTGCCGGGGGATGGATTTTTTCAATGCGCACGGGCATACCACCCATGGTAAAATCTGCGCCACGGATCTGTTCATCGTCGATAATCCAGGTGACAACTTGCAAGGGCAAAGCAAGGATAAAAAGTTTGACCTGCCACCAGCCTCGCTTGTAATCCGGATCAATGCGCTCGATCCGCGCAAAGAACGCCGGTTTGTTTTCGAGGTGTACGAGAACAAGATCGTTGGGTGCAAAGGCTTCGCGCTTCAATGGCATAGACTCTCCAAATTAACGATTAAAGATAATCATCCTGATTGAGAATGTCAAAGGATTTTTCCGACAGACGGCAATCCCTTTCCCAGTGCTTCCTGGATCATAAAGCCCGCCCAGTCATGCTGTCCCGCGCAGGCCGGGGTACAAGCATCTGCACCAGCAAAAGCACTGTTCTGTATGCTTTGGAAGATTCGTTACAAACTGACATTCATGGTGATTATCTCTTCCACCAGCAAGTTGCATTCAAAACCGTGCTGCCAAACTCTTTTTGCGCTGTGGAATCAAATGATATTTCGTTGCGGATTTTTCGGAAGGTATGCGCAAACATGATGGAAAGTTTCCGTCTTGCAAACATTGCGTGATCAGGTGCGGAAGAAAATGCGTGAGATGCTGGAGTAGTTTGATTCTTTAACCCCGATAATTCACGCGGTGCGTAAATCGACCGCACTCTGCGGTTGGCTCAAGCCTGAAAATGTTGCTCATGAATTATCGGGGTTAAGCTGGGCAATGACGTTTCGTTCTGCAAACCGACAGCCAAACAGCGAGAAGGGTGCTGCAAATTTTCTGTCATGCCCCATCCCATCGTTGCAGTGAACTCGACACCGCCCTTCTCAACGAGCCGATAGAAGTAACATTGACCGGCCACTGCGAGTGTCCGGTCAATGTTCAAAACATCCAAGCTGACCTCATCCGGTTTTTTCCTTGGCCGCCTTTTTCAATTTTTCGTTGGCCATGACCGCCAAATCGACACGCCGATTCATCTGCCGGCCTTCTGCTGTGTCGTTGGTGGCAATGGGCTGGGACTCGCCGTAGCCCATGATCGTGAAACGCGCCGGATTGACTTTCAAACCGGCGAGAAAGTTTGCCACCGATTGCGCCCGCAAACGAGAAAGATTGAGGTTGTGCTCTTCGAAACCGGTATTGTCGGTGTGCCCTTCGATCAAAATGTTGGTGTCCTCATATTTTTGCAAAATCGCCGCCAGTTTTTGGAGATTTTCCTTGCTCTGCGGCTTGAGCGCTGCCTGGTCAACATCAAAGAGCAGGCCGGAATCAAAGGTGATTTTGATGCCTTCGCCGACTCGCTCAACTTTCGCGCCTTTGAGGTCTTGCTGCATTTCAGCGGCCTGTTTGTCCATGTAATTGCCAATGTACGCCCCGGCTGCGCCGCCGACTGCTGCGCCCAGAATCGCCCCTAAAATCGTATTGCCGGCGGCTTTGCCGATCGCACCGCCGACCACGGCACCGGTGCCGGCGCCGATTGCCGCGCCCTTTTCTTTTCGGCTCCAACTGGAACAGCCGATGCTCATTGCGAGCAGGGCAACGCTCAACAGCACGACAACGATCTTCTTCATGACACCGCCTCCTTGCTTTGACTTGCACAAAAAATTATTTGTAGCTTTTTGTGCCCAAATTCATTTTCATTTGAAATTGAGCAATTAGGGCATTATGGACTTTCATCACATTTTTGTTGATCACGCGCATATCCAGATTTTTGTCCGCTATTGCGATAGGGTCCCAATTTCAGCTCCGAAAATGTCTGTCCAAAGTTTGCCAAATGGCAAAAAATCGCACCGTGAAATTCCACAAAACTGAAGGGGAAAAGCAAGAAGAATATGGGGAATAATCTATTCCACCAGTAAGTTAGGCAATTACCAATAAAAGTCCTTGCCCCTTTCCCAATTTTCTGCTATACTTCTTCTATGATCGAAGTTATCCTCCTCGGCACCGGCTCCGCTGCGCCAACCAATGACCGCCATCTCTCCGGCGTGGCTCTGATTCGCCAAGGCGAGATTTTTCTCTTCGATTGCGGCGAAGGCACCCAGATGCAATTTCGCAAAGCCGGGCTGCGGCCGGGGAAATTGCGTTACATTTTTATTTCGCATCTGCACGGCGATCATCTTTTCGGATTGCCGGGTTTGCTCACCAGCCTGCACATGGCTGGTTGCCAGCAGCGAGTAGAGCTCTTCGGCCCTGAAGGAATCACCGAGTACATTCGCTTCCATCAAGAACTTTGTCAATTCACCCTTGGTTACCCTTTGCAGATTCACGAAATCACGGAGACAACGCCACCGGTATTGTGGCGCAGTGCGGAATATCATGTCGAGTGGCAGCCGCTCGAGCATGGAATTTTTACTGCGGGTTTTGCTTTTGTCGAAGCGAATCGACCGGGCCGTTTTGATGTCCATCGCGCCGAGCAACTCGGTGTGCCGAATGGGCCGGAAAGAGGTCGCTTGCAGCGCGGCGAGAGTATCGTTTTACCAGATGGCCGGCGCATTTATCCCGAAGAAGTGCTTGGGCCACCGCGGCCGGGAGTGAAAATGGCGTACTGTTTGGATACCGTACCTTGCACTGGCGCGGAGAAATTAGCTGCCAACGCCGATCTGCTCATTGCCGACTCGACTTTTTCGTCGGCCGATGCGGAACATGCGCACGAGACCGGACATTCGACGGCAGTTGATGCTGCCGAATTAGCCCGGCGTTGCGGTGTGCGCCAATTGCTGTTGACGCATTTCAGTGGCCGGTTGGGTCAAGAAGATTTGCCGGCACTGGTTGCCGAAGCAACAGCGATTTTTCCCAATAGCGTTGCGGCAACGGATTTGGCGCGATTTGTCATCACTGCGCGCGAGTAAAATTCATACCACGTCTTGTCTTAGCTTGAAAACTTGTCGACCGTACAACTTGAAAAGGGCAATATAATTTTCGTTCATTGTAAAGTTGAATCATAGTCAACAATATGACGATACTCTATGCATAAACCACTGGAAAATTACGCGTTCATTGACAGTCAAAATCTTCATCTCGGGATGCAAGAGTTGGGGTGGAGGCTGGATTATAGAAAATTCAGAGTCTATCTGGAAGAGAAATACGGCGTCCGCAAGGCCTACCTGTTTCTCGGGTTCTTACCTGAAAACCAAAATTTTTATCGCGCGCCGCAGGAGTAATGGGTACGTGCTGATCTTCAAGCCCGTGCTATGGTCAGCGCGCAAAGGCGTGAAGGGAAATGTGGATGCCGAGTTGGTATTGCAAACGATGGTTGATTATCCCCATTATCGTAAGGCCGTGATTGTGACAGGGGATGGCGATTTTTATTGCCTCGTGAAATATCTCTATGAGCAGGGAAAGCTCTTGCGGGTCTTGATTCCGAATCGCTATAAGTATTCGGTGCTGCTCAGGCGGGCCGTTCCTTCAACGCAGTACCTTGCCTTTATGAATGATCTTCGCAAGCGTGTGGAATATACAAAAAACCCCTGATGTTAGTCAGGGGTTTAAAAAATCGGGGGGTCTACGCAAGGACAGAACCTTACGCGTGCCCTACCCGTCGTGATTCTCATGAATAATATACAACATACTCTCGTGCTTGTCAATCATTTTTTCAAAAAACTCGAGGAAATCACATGAACTATTTCAGCCAAATTGAGGCGATTTTGTTTGATGTCGGACAAACATTTGTCTTTCCGGATTTTCCCTTCTTGATCAAACTGCTGGCCGAATACGGCGTTACCACGGATATACTTCTCTTGAAAAAGGGCGCCGCTATCGCGCGAGAAAAGATTTTTCGCCATCGCGACGAAGAGAGATGGAAAGAATATTTCACCTGTTGGATGCAATCTGTCGGCGCGCCGGAACATGCCATCCCCGAAATTTTAGCGCGCATCTACGAACGCCACAAACGCGAGCATTTGTGGAATTGGGTCGATCCAGCAGCGCCAGAAACTTTTGCCCGGCTCAAAAGCATGGGCTATCGCCTCGGCGTCATCTCCAATGCCGACGGCACAGTGCCGGACGCCCTGAGCAAGTTCGGAGTGGCGCGATTCTTCGATTGTATCATCGATTCCGGCTTGGTCGGTGTGGAGAAACCCGATCCGCGCATCTTCGAGATGGCATTGCAGCAACTCGGTCTGCCGGCAGAGCGATGCATTTATGTCGGCGATAATTACGATCGTGATGTGATCGGTGCACGCCAGGCCGGATTGATACCGATATTGATTGACCCATTTGAGTTGGTGGAGGAGAAAGATGTGGTACGGATTCGGGAGTTGGGGGAGTTGGTGAGGATTTTGAAGAATGAGAGGGAGAGTGGGTGACAGGGTGAGCGGGAGAAAGGGTGACGGGGAGCATTTTGAGAGGGGGCTGGAACTCCCCCATACAGGCGTAGCCCAATTGTTCCAGCCCCATTTCCCCGTCAAAAGCTATACTGGCTTAGGGTTAGTTTTTGCATGCTACCAAACTCGTCTGAGCGGGTAAGCGGGTGGCTTTCACCACCCGCTCCCCGTTGTCGCAATAGAGTCGATTCTCTATATTTACCGGCGTGCGGCTTTCCCGCACCGGGCGACGCCTAAGACGGTTTGTCAAGCCGTCCGTTTAGCATTGCCCCTTCCGGGGGGAACTTTCTTTCTCATGTTCTTTGTCTATTTAGAGGAGTGCATAGAGCGAAAGCAGTCCTTTGCGCTCGAAATAGCGATTCGGGATACGATGATTATCGTTGCCGGAAATGCGTTTTTGTTTCATACAACGCAAACGGCGCCGAATCATCTGATCGAGCTTGAAGAACTGCGTCTTGACGGTGCTGAACTCGGTCGCGTAGTAATTGGCGACCCCGCGCGTCACTCGGTTAAGACTAACAATGACTTCGGCGGAGGAGTATGTGAGCGGATGGTCAAGTTCCTGATTTTCTCCTTGAGTTTCTCCACCGATTTCGTGCGCATGGTCACGCCACTTCTGGAGAAGTGAAAGCCCAGGAATTCAAACC
>JAPDQK010000041.1:0-55005 GCA_034505955.1 Candidatus Zhuqueibacter pondensis | reverse complement strand
CCGCTCCTCCGGAGCTGTATCGCCGCAGCCTGGAGATCCGATATGGACGCCCATCAGTCCCGGTAGGGACGCCCTGTTTATAGCACAACAGTTATTCAACAATCCCAGCCCCATCGGGGAGACCTGTTCATCTCAACACGGGGTGCTATAAACAGTTCGCTCCGCTGGAGCTGTTTGTGCCGCAGCTTGGAGATTCGAGATGGACGCCCATCAGTCCCGTTAGGGACGCCCTGTTTATAGCACAGGAATTATTCAACCATCCCAGCCCCATCGGGGCGAGCTGTATCACCTCAACACGGAGCAGAACCACCTATGGCCAACACCTACACCCAAATCTACATTCATGTGGTCTTTGCCGTACAAGGCCGGCAGAATCTTCTCCAACCGGAACATAAAGAAGAGCTGCACAAATACATCACTGGCATTGTACGCAACCGAGGCCAAAAACTCATCGCCATCAACAGCATGCCCGATCATGTGCATCTGCTCATTGGCTTGAAGCCCAATATCGCCTTGTCGGATCTGGTACGCGACATCAAGGCAGCCTCTTCGGGATTTATCAACGAGAAGAAATGGGTGCGAGGCCGCTTCAACTGGCAGGAAGGCTTCGGCGCGTTTTCCTATAGCCATTCGCAAGTGGATCGGGTGGTGAAATACATTAACGACCAGGAGCAACATCACACCAGGAAATCATTCAAAGCCGAATACCTGGAATTGCTCAAAAAATTCGGAATCGAATATGACGAGAAATATGTGTTTGATTGGATCGAACAGGGCTAAGGTCGCTCCTCCGGAGCTTGATTTTTTTTGGGGTGGAACCGTGCTATAAACAGGCCGCTCCTCCGGAGCTGTATCGCCGCAGCCTGGAGATCCGATATGGACGCCCATCAGTCCCGGTAGGGACGCCCTGTTTATAGCACAACAGTTATTCAACAATCCCAGCCCCATCGGGGAGACCTGTATCATCTCAACACGGGGTGCTAAAAACAGGTCGCTCCTCCGGAGCTTGAATTTTGTGGGTTGGACGGAGCTATAAACAGGCCGCTCCTCCGGAGCTGTCTGCGCCGCAGCCTGAAAATTAGAGATGAACGCCCATCAGTCCCGGTAGGGACACCCTGTTTATAGCACAGGAATTATTCAACCATCCCAGCCCCATCGGGGCGACCTGTATCATCTCGACACGGGGTGCTATAAACAGGTCGCTCCTGCGGAGCTTGAATTTTGTGGGTTGGACGGAGCTATAAACAGGCCGCTCCTCCGGAGCTGTTTGCGCCGGGCGCTGCATGCTCACTTTTGCACTCATGTGTTCGAGCAGGCCTTGTGGGTAGGAAAGATGGGACGATATGCAAAGACCCGGGAAGATCATTCCCAAAACAAGCAGCGGAGAGGGTGGGATTCGAACCCACGGTAGAACTTTTGGTCCTACACACGATTTCCAGTCGTGTTCCTTCGGCCTCTCGGACACCTCTCCGGATTGCGGATTTTTGATTGCGGATTTCAGAATAAAACTTGCTTTCCGCAGCCCGGAAACATAAATCCGAAATCAAACAAAAAAGGCCACCTAAATGGCCATGCCGCCGGCGGAGAGGGGGGGATTCGAACCCCCGATCGACCAATTACGGCCGATAACGGTTTTCGAGACCGCCGCTTTCGACCACTCAGCCACCTCTCCGGATTGCGGATTGGAGATTGCGGACAGAAAATGTGTTTTCATCCGCCATCCGAAACCATAAATCCGAAATCGAATTGTGGAGCAGAGCGGGATCGAACCGCCGGCCTCCACGTTGCGAACGTGGCGCTCTCCCAGCTGAGCTACTGCCCCGGTAAAACAAACTGCAAAAAGAAAAAAGCAAACAACAACTAGCTTTGGCGCAACTTTTTGAAAAATTCCTGTAACAGAGCTTGGCATTCATTTCGCCTGATGCCAGCTATCGTCTCCACCGGTGGGCCGAACGGATTGGCACCGATAACATTGCTGGCCGAACCGCAGGCGCCAAAGCGTTGATCTTCGGTTCCGTATACCAGCGTCGAGATTCTTGACAGCAGCAACGCCCCGCTGCACATCGGGCACGGCTCGACCGTCACATACAGTGTCGCGCCTTCGAGCCGCCAACTCGCCACGCTGCCGGCCGCTGCCGTGATCGCGATCATCTCGGCGTGAGCCGTCGGATCCTGCAAAGTTTCCACCAGATTGTGCCCGCGTCCGATGATCTGATTGTCCATCACTACCACGGCCCCAATCGGCACTTCTCCTTTTTCAAGAGCCTTTTCGGCTTCCTTGAGTGCAAGCTGCATCCAATGCTCGTGTATCATGCCGACTGTGGCAGGTTGGTGTGGCGTTTTATTGCTTGAGGTTCAGACCCTCTTGCCGATTCTGCAATCAAAAACTGCAACCGGAATAGTACGCCCGGAAGGACTTGAACCCTCAGCCTCTTGGTCCGTAGCCAAGCGCTCTCTCCAGTTGAGCTACGGGCGCATGAAAATAAATATAAAAACTTTCTCCGTAAAAGTCAAAGCTTTTTGTGGCGCATACGGGATTCGAACCCGTGTTACCGACGTGAGAGGCCGGCGTCCTGGGCCACTAGACGAATGCGCCATGTTGGGCTGGGGTGCCAGGATTCGAACCTAGATAGCCAGATCCAGAGTCTGGAGTCCTGCCGTTGGACGACACCCCAGTGAAAACTGCATACAGAAAATGGCAAAAAGCAATTTATAATCGCTCTTGCGCGCCTAATCCGATTTCAACAGTTTAACGGCTTTCCACAGGCGTGCGATTACGCGATCCTTGCCGAGCAACGCCATGGTTTCGAACAAACCGGGACTGACACCAAAACCCGTAATCGCGAGACGCGCGGGATGAATCAATTTGGCGGCCGGGATATTGAGCGCTACGGCCAGACGGCGTGTGCTTTCTTCGGTTGCCTGTGGCGAAAAATCCCGCAGCTCGGCCAAATGGGCGGCCAAATTTTCCAGACGCTCGGCAGTCCCGGGATCTTTCCAGTGCCTTGCTCTTGCGGCTTCATCGTAGTGCTCCGGATCACGGAAGAAATACGCGCCATAGGTGGCGAACTCAGGAATCAGCTTCACCCTGGACTTGAGCAACTCGATCACATGCCGAAGGTATTCGTGATTGCTCTCCAATTCCGGAGCGGTTAAAACCCCGGCATCGAGGAAAGCTTTCTTGACGAGTGGCAGCAACCGCTCGACGGAGGCGGCGCTCAAATATTGTCCGTTCATCCATTCGAGCTTCTTCTCGTCAAAAACCGCGCCGCTTTTGGAGATGCCGGAGAGGTCGAACAACTCGATCAATTCAGCCTTGCTGAGGATTTCGCGATCGTCTCCTGGCGACCAGCCGAGCACCGCCAAAAAGTTGAACAACGCTTCGGGAAGAAATCCCTTGGTTGCATATTCACCCACTGCCGTTGCGCCATGGCGTTTGCTGAGTCGTGATTTGTCGAGGCCGAGAATCAGTGGCACGTGCGCAAAAACCGGTGTCGGCCAGCCAAACGCGTTGTACAAGAGCACCTGCTTGGGCGTATTCGAGATATGGTCTTCCCCACGAATGACGTGGGTAATGCCCATTTCGTGATCATCGACCACCACCGCAAGATGATAGGTCGGCCACCCGTCCGAGCGCAGGATGACAAAGTCATCGATGGCCTCGTTGTCAAAACTGACTTCTTCGCGCACCTCGTCTTTGAACGAGGTCGCGCCGCCGGGCTGCACAGCAAAGCGAATGGCAAACGGTTTGTGCGCGGCGAGATTGCTTTCGATTTCCGACGGACTCAGCCGCCGGCAGCGGCCATCGTATTTGAACGTTTGTTTCTCGGCTTTCGCGCGCTCTCGTGCCTCGTTGATCTGCTCCGGCGAGCAGAAGCAGCGATAGGCCTTGCCTTCGTGCACCAAGCGATTGGCAAAATCCTGATAGATCTGAAAGCGCTGCGACTGATACACCGGCTCGCCATGCCAGTCCAAACCGAGCCAGGTCAGACTCTCCAGGATGGCGCGCGTCATCTCCTCACCGGAGCGCTGCACATCGGTGTCTTCGATGCGCAAAAAAAATCTGCCGCCGTGTTTTTTTGCAAAGAGCCAATTGAAGATTGCCGTGCGCGCGCCACCGATGTGCAAATAACCGGTGGGACTGGGGGCAAAGCGAACTGAGACCATTAGCCAGAGAAACGCAAAGTTGAAAATTCAGCAGAACGCATGGTGCTGCGTGCAAAACGAATCAAACGCGATGCGTCTTGCCCGAGCGGAGAGGCAGGGATTCGAACCCTGGGTAGCGATTTTGTCACTACAACCGCTTAGCAGGCGGCTCCTTTCGGCCACTCAGGCACCTCTCCGGAATAGCAAAAGACAAACAGCAAAAAGAAAAGAGCGGCTTTTTCGGTTTCCTATAGCTGTTTGCTTTTTGTTGTTCAAAAGCGGAGGGCGGGAGACTCGAACTCCCAAGGGTGATAAGCCCATCGGTTTTCAAGACCGACGCCTTACCAGTTAGGTCTAGCCCTCCGGTTGATTTTTGGCTAGCGCGATGGCGGAAAATCATTATCCGCCAATTTCTTAAATATACGAATCCTGAAAGGTTGAGTCAACGTTTTTTTATTGAATTTAGCAATGCACTTCTTCGGCTGTTTATTTTGCCCAGAAAAGCCGTTGAACCGGCTGAAGTGGTTGGAGCTGTTTCATTCACACCTCGAATAATCGCGGTGGGAATGAGAAAAAAAACTGCTCTTTTAAGCTTACAATCTTTGAAAATCGGAGATTTTGCACTCAGCTGGTTTTTACGAAAAACTTCCCTGGTAATTGTCTGATGGCATTTTTGAACTCGAGCTCGAGCAAAATCGAGAGCAACTGAGAAGCAGGCATATTCACCTGGCGGGCGAGAGGATCGATATGAATTGGTTCATGCGAAAGCAGGGCCATCACTTTCTGTTCATTTTCATTGAGCTGAATGACCGGCGCTTCTGACGTTTGTGATTTGGAAAACAGGTCGAGCTGTTGAGGCAATTCGGCGAGAATATCTTCCACGCGCATAGTCAACTTGGCGCCCTCTTGAATCAACCGGTGCGGGCCAAGGCTTTTGGGGCTGAAAATACTCCCGGGCACCGCAAACACTTCCCGGCCCTGCTCGAGCGCTGCTTGCGCGGTAATCAGTGCGCCGCTTTCTTCTCCGGCTTCGATCACTAACGTGCCAAAAGCCAATCCGCTGATGATGCGATTGCGTCGGGGAAAATTCACCGCATCCGGTTTGGTGCCAAAAAAATACTCGGAAATCACCGCGCCGTGTTGCACAACTTCCTGTGCCAACCGGCGGTTTTCCGGAGGATAGATGATGTCGAGTCCCGAGCCAAGCACGGCGATGGTGCGGCCGCCGGATTTGAGCGCGGTTTGGTGCGCCATGGTATCGATGCCACGCGCCAGGCCGCTGACAATGGTCATTCCACGGCCAGTCAGCTCCGCCGTCAGTCGCTCTGTGGCAATTTTGCCGTATTCTGTGGGCGTGCGAGTTCCGACGATCGCAATGGCGAATTCATCCTCCGGCCGCAGCTCGCCTTTTACAAAGAGCACCACCGGCGGATCGTAAGTTCTTTTCAAAGCAGCCGGAAACTCAGAATCCCAAAAGGAGAGAATACGGCATTGCTGCCGCTCCGCCAAGTCAAGTTGTTGTTGTGCACTGGCCACATTATCCGCGTGATGAATATTCTCGGCCAGCGTGTGCTCGATGCCCTCGACTTGACAAAGCGCATGAACCGGCGCCCTGAGCACAGCTTCTGCCGAACGGAAATGGCCAACCAATGCCCGGATTCGGGTCGGCCCGATGCCAGGGACCGAAAGCAACTGGAGAAGCGCCGACAATTCGTTGTGATTCACGCTATTCAAATGTAAGAATTATTTTTTGTTTTATGCACGTAGTGATCATTGTGATGCAGTGCCCGCAGTTGAAAAATAGCAGGTCGGCACCTGCTTGTCAAGGAAAAAATTTGGGATGGACCATGCCACGGCGATACATCGACTCGGCCTCGGCATAGTTACCCTGCGCCCGCAGCAATTCCGCCAAGTTGTTCAAACTCGTCGCGACCTGCGGATGATCGAGGCCCAATTGTTTTTCTCTGATCGCCAACGTGCAGCGAAAATAGCTCCATCGGAGCGAGCTGTTTATAGCAGAGTTCAAGCCCAAAAAAATTCAAGCTCCGGAGGAGCGGCCTTAGCCCTCTTCGATCCAATCAAACAGATATTTCTCGTCATATTCGATTTCGAATTTTTTGGGCAATTCCAGGTTGAGATGATACCGGTCACCCCGATGGGGCTGGGATGGTTTAATAACGGCTGTTCTATAAACAGGGCGTCCCTATCGGGACTGATGGGAGTTGGTCTCTGCGAGTAGAAATTCATAATTCTTTCGCACAGTTTGGGTGTGGGGATTCTCCGGTCCCAAGGACTTCTCCAAAATCTTCAGGCTGCCAACTTGTATGGTTATGTGTCAATTTTCATGAAGTACTCCGTGTCAAGCGACGGATCGACGTTTGGGGCAGCGCGAATATCTGTCAAGCATCAAGTCGGGCGATTGTTCCCCCATTGCCTCCCACCTCATCCCCAACAGCGCCTGGATCCCCTCGGCACTCAGGGCGAAAATTCAGCACTTGAAACAGTCGGCGCTCTACAATAGTGGCACCCCAATGGTTCGTCCGAAATCCCCTTGACAACCTCATAAAACTTTTGTAACATAATATCAAAAGTAGTTTCACGTATCCAGGTAAAGAAAAAAATGAGTAAACGAGAAAGATCGGCCACTCTACACTCAGAGGTGAATTGAATTTTCGCGGCGAAAATGGCGGCCATGCCTCACATGATCGCATCGCAATTGCGGCAAAATTTCCATCTCAGTTACCACGTGTTTTAATTCGCGGGCATGCCAGCTCAGACCTCGTTGTGATTTCACCACCCCATGCCAATGCCATCGATTATATATGACTCATACGTTGAGGCAATTAGATGGCATGATTGACGATTGGAGTTGGCCAGGGAAACGATCGGAGTTGCTCTTGATGACGGCCTGTTGAGACAAGTCGATCGTTTGGTAGAAGATCGATTCAAGAACCGGGCGGATTCCTTTAGGCAAGCCTGCAGATTTTTTGCTCTATTTGAACGAGCAACAGAGGAATCAGGTTTACAAAAAAGTTCTGGCCAAATTCGCGAAGATTGTGAAACAGAACAAGTTTCTGCTTCACTGGCTGCGCAAATTTTAGAGAAAGAGAAATGAAACGAAGCGAGGGGGCAATTTTACCGCAAGTGAAGAAGAATGCCGGTACTTCTGTTGTCGTGGAATCGTGATAGCAAGTTATGCTCGTTCAGGGTGAAAATTTCACTGCGATGTCTTTCATGATGACAGACGAGTTTGGTAGCATGCAAAAACTAAACCCTAAACGTAACAGTTCACCACCCCCTTTGAAATGTCATTCTGGAAGACTGCGTCCGTAGGCTACGCCCGTAGGGAATCTTTTTTCGTACTGAGTATGATTCTGAAATTGAAATCTTGATTTAATGCGCAAGAAGATTCCCTGCGGACACAGCATGCGGAATGACACTATTATTGGGGATCCTGAACTGTTACCCCTAAACCAGTATAGAACCGCAGTTACAGTGACAGGAATCACGCGAACTATTCAGGTAAATTCCCGTCGCAGCAGAGTTTGATCAGTCAGATGGCATGCCCCAAAGATGCGCAGTAAATCTTGATGCCATTTTTGCAATCCCGAGAGTTCTTTTGCAAACGTGTATCACTACACTCAATAGCGCCAGGAGCAATTAGTTGAAAAGAACATGGAATTTGCTTTGAATATTTCATAATTCGGTGCCAGGAGGAGGAAGGGGTAAAACTCCAGGAGGGAACTCATGAAGTCCCCAAGATGTGTTGCATACGGAGTTCGGCTTTCGTATCGAATCAAAAAGGAGACGATTGTATCCGGTTGCACGGGCTGGTTTTGATCTCATCCGTATTCCGTCGCAGGGGCTGCAACAGAATTTACGCTCGTAGGAATTGGCATAAGCGCTTTCATCTATGTACACTCAACGTGCGAGGCTACGCCCGAAGGGCAACCATGGAAATCAAGATCAGAGTTGGCAAACTGGAGACGGAAAAATCTCCGGCGCTGGCGCTGTTTCTGCCGAAGGCAATTCCGGCAGGTGATCATCCCAGCGCGGGTTTCGTCGATCAAACGATTTATTCCTCTCTCATCGCCAGACCTTATCGGCAAAAAGATTTTAGCGGAAAATTGAAGGAGACCTCCTGGCTTTATCCGCCTGAAGGCGGAGCCGAACGTCTCCTGCTCGTTGGTCTCGGTGAATGGGATCGCAGGACTCCCGAAGAACACGAGGCGCGACAAAACGCGCAGCTTGCTGTTGCGCACGCGGTGCAAGCCGCGCAGCAGCTCGCGGTTGACGAGTTGCATTTGGGGCTGGATGGCCCTCTGGTCGAGAGGCTGGGTTATCGTCCCGCGGCGCAGTTGGCTGCCGAAGCTTTGCTGCTGTCGAATTATCGTTTTTTGAAATATAAATCAACCGCACTTGACAAAGACAAACCTTTACGCCGTGCGACGCTGTTGATCAGTGATCCGCAGCATGAGGCCGAGGTCAAAGAGGGCGCGCGGATCGGACAAATCATCGGCGCATGGACGTGTTTTGCCCGCGACCTGCAAAATACCCCCTCGAACGATTTGACTCCGGCGCGATTGGCAGAAATCGCCACAGAAAAAGCCGCAGAGTTCGGAATCTCCTGCCGGGTTTACGATGAGAAAGGAATCCGCGAGCTGGGCATGGGTGCGTTGCTCGGCGTCGGCCAGGGCAGCATCAATCCGCCGCGCTTTATCGTCCTCGAGTACAAGCCGTCTTTCATCTCATCCCGGGAAGAGGGGCCGATTGTGCTCGTCGGCAAAGGCATCACTTTCGACAGCGGCGGTCTTTCGATCAAAACTTCCGATGGCATGGAAGAGATGAAATTCGATATGTCGGGTGCCGCCACGGTACTTGCGACGCTTTGTGCTTTGGCTCAATTGCAACTGCCCCTGCACGTGGTTGGCCTGATTCCCGCTGCGGAAAACATGCCGAGCGGCTCAGCCCTACGTCCGGGCGACATCATCCGCGCCTGTAACGGCAAGACCATCGAAGTGATGGATACGGATGCCGAAGGCCGGCTGATTTTGGCAGATGCGCTTGCTTATGCACATCGCTATGAGCCCGCAGCTGTAATCGATCTGGCGACTTTGACCGGCGCAATCTCCGTTGCACTTGGTCCCACTGCCGCCGGACTTTTCGGCAATGATGCGGCCTTGATCAACCGCATCAAAAAAGCCGCCGAGCACACCGGCGAGCGTGTCTGGGAAATGCCGCTTTTCCCTGAATTTTTTGAAGTCATGAAAAGCGAGGTGGCCGATATTCGTAACGCCTCGGATAAACCAACCGGCGGCGGCGCCAGCAAAGGCGCGGCGTTTCTGGCTACGTTTGCGGAAGGTTATAAATGGGCGCATCTGGACATCGCGGGCGTGGCGCACCCACGGGAGGATAAGCCATTGGTGCCGAAAGGTGGCGCCGGCTGGGGCGTGCGTCTTTTATTACAATTTTGTCGAAAGTGGTTGGAGTGAAAAGAGAAGGATGGTTTATGCACAATGATCCCATTCGTCTCGGCGTCGTCGGTTGTGGGTTGGCCACGAAGAATTTGCATTGGCCGGCTTTACGCAACATGACGGATAAATTCCGCATCGTCGCGGTTTGCAACCACACGCCTGAAAAAGCGCGCGAATTTGCTCAGATGGTCGGGCTCGATAAATTCGAAACCGATTATCGCCGCCTGCTCGATTCTCCGGAAATCGAGGCGGTGCTGGTGGCATTGCCGATCAATAAAAATGCCGAGGTCACCCGGAACTGTCTGGCAGCCGGCAAACACGTGCTTTGCGAAAAACCTCTGGCGCACACGCTGGAAGAGGCGAAGGCCTTGAGGGATTTTGCCGGCCAATCTCCCCAGGTGCTGTTGGTTGGAGAGAATTATTATTACCGTGACGATTTTAATGACGCGCTGGCACTCATTCGCAATGGCCGAATTGGCCAAATTTATTTGATTACCTATGAAGCCACCTCCGAGATTGATCACACGCAAAGTTATGGCGCCACCTTGTGGCGACAGCAACCGGCGCACCGCGGCGGATTTGTGAGTGATGCCGGTGTGCATCATGCCGCGGCGCTGAGGATGTTTGGCGGTGATATTCGCGCCGTGCATGCATTTGCCAAAAACATCCATCCGCTCATTCGTGCCGAAGACAATCTCGTGGCAAATCTCGAATTTACCAGCGGCGCGATTGGCCAATATTGCGCAATCTACACCGCCAAGGCGTTTCGGCATGGTACGCGGCTGTGCATCCATGGCACCGAGGGCAGTATCGAGATCACGCATGGTGAGTTGACATGTTTTAACCCCAAGCTCTCGACGACTGTCGAAGCTCGCCACTACCCCGATTTTGACAACGGCTTTCGCAACGAATGGCTGGCGTTTTATCATGCGATTCGCGACGGCCAGCCCCCTACGGGCGCAGCCCCTGCGGGCGTAGCCGCTACGGGCGTAGCCTTTCCCAGCACCGCGAATCAATGCTACACCGATCAGGTTGTAATTATGGCGATGCTCGACTCCGCCGCGCGCCGGGAGATGGTGAGTTTGCAATGACCCGTGGGAGGGTCGAGGAACTTTGAAATTCTACGGGCAAGGCTTTTAGTGTTCCGGCATCATCGATAACGCGGTCGGGCCTCCAAGCGTTCGTTCTTCACGCGCACAAGATGAATTTCTTGCTGTGAGGGCAAATCCGCAAAAAGTAAATCTCCCAAAATAAATCTCCGGACTTGCAATTCTTCTGCGAAAGTCGTATTTTGTATGTTCAATACTAATGGACAAAGCATGATGCATCGATATTTTTCTTTTCTCTTTCTTGCCGTCATTTTGCCTGCCGGCCTTCTGGCGCAAGAAATTATGCCGCTCTCCGAAGTGAAGCCCGGAATGAGCGGGGTCTGTCGCACGGTTTTTCGTGGTGAGCGCCCGGAAGAATTTCCCGTGGAAGTAGTGGATGTCATTTATAATTTCAACCATCCCAAACGCAATATCATCCTCATCCGTTTGAAGGGCGAAAAGGCAGAGCACACCGGTGTGGCGTTTGGCATGAGTGGCAGTCCGGTTTTCATCGACGGCAAAATGGTCGGCGCGCTCTCCTATTTAATTGACATCTTCCTTCGTGAGCCGCTTGCAGGCGTCACGCCGATCGAAGAAATGCTGGAAATTTTCAAGCGCGAGGACAGCCGTGATCGGGAGCTTGCTGTTTTCGTTCCCCCGGTGCCCAATAAATTTCTTGAAATGTCCCTGGGCTTCAAGGAGGTGTCCTGGGAAAATTTTGTGCCACTGGAGCTTGTGCAGCGTCGCTCCTCGCTTGCGGGCGGTATTCGCCCACTTGACCTGCCGCTGACCTTCGGCGGCGCGCAGCCGGCTCTTGTTGATCTTGCCGCAAGTATATTGAAGCCGGCCGGTTTTCATGTGATCAATGGTGGCGCCACCGGAGGCCATGCCGCCATGGGTGATAAATCAGGCATCGACACCGCAGGGGCGGCGCTGTTGCAACCCGGGGCAGCGATCGGCGCGGTCTTGGTGACCGGGGATATGAATGTCGAGGCCATTGGCACGGTGACCTACCGCCGTGACCATCGTGTGCTGGCTTTCGGCCATCCGGTTTTTGATGCCGGCCCTGTGGAAATACCGATGTCATTGGCGCGAATTTTTCTGATTGTTCCCAGTGATTATGCCTCCTCCAAGCTTGGGACCAGTTCGAGTCTTGTCGGCACCCTGCGACAAGACCGTACTACCGGGATGTACGGCGTGGTCGGCGAACCACCCGCCTTGATACCGATGACCGTGCGCTACACCGATGAAACCGGCAAGGTCTCGCAGTTTGCATTTCGCTTCACTGCAGAGCGCGCCATCAATACCTTGATGCCGTTGATCATTCGCTTTGTCCTTGTCAATACGTTGGAATCGGCGCGGCTGGCCACCGGCGAAAACAGCCTGCAACTCCGCGGCAGCATTCAACTGCAAGACGGGCAAAAGATTACTCTTGAAGATTTCTATCCTGGCTTCACTTCGATCACCGGACTTGGTTTTCTCAACGGCATCATGCAATCCACCGGTGAAGTGGCGGCAACGCTGGGTACGATCATGGCGAACAACTTTCAACCGGTGAAGCTCACTGGCATAGAATTGAATTTCACTTCGGTGCCGGGCCGGCGCAACGCGACGATCGAGGAAGTATGGCTTGACCGCAGCGAAGCGGAACCCGGCGACACCGTAACGGTGCTCGCTCGCCTGAAAGCTTTTCAAGGCCCGGAGAAGCTATTCCACCAACAGCTCGTCATTCCGAACACTGCCCAGGGGAAATTTTTAACGATCAACGTCGGCGGCGGCGATGATCTCACTCAGGTCGAACAACGGACAATGCCCGGACGTTTTGCAGCCCAAAACTTCCGGCAGCTTTTGGCTTTATTGCAAGAGCGCCGGCGTAACGATTTTCTCTATTACCAGATACGCCAGCCGGACCAAGGCCTGATCATCGGCGGCGAGTTGCTCTCCTCCCTGCCGCCCTCGATTTACGCCGTTTTGCAGTCTCAAAATCTGAAAGGCAGATCATCTTTCACTCGCGAGAAAGTTTTATCCGAAACCCGGCAGCAGATCACCATGGCCATGGCGTCGGCGAAAGACCTGGAAAGCCAAAAGCCATTTGCCGTGTCCGGCCTGAAGACGCTCCGGATAAAATTGACAGAAACGCTCCGAAATTGAAACCGTTAGCTCAGATTGGACCCGACATGCAGAAAAAAAAGTTCACCTACATATTCCCGCTGGTTTTGGCGCTTGGGCTTTTGGCCGCCTCCCCACAGTTCAAAACATTTCTCACTCAAGATGACCTGGAAAAGGGCAAGGCGCTTGGCATCTCGATCGATGCGCTCGGACAAATGCGTTTGGCGCCGGAAGTCCGCGAACGTTTCCGCGCTACCATGCCTTATCTCTGGTGCGTCGCGACCGATCCGCAGGAAAATATCTATGTTGGCGGAGGCAATCCGGCAGTGGTGTTGCGCGCGGGCGTGAAGGCAACGCCAGATACTGTTTTTACGAGCACGGAAGTTGCGGTGTTTGCCTTGACTTTTGTGCAAAACAGTCTTTATATCGCCACCTCACCGGATGGACAAATTTATAAACAAACCGGCAATACGAAAGCTCAGCCCTTTTTCAAACCGGAAGCGAAATACATCTGGAGCCTCGTGCCCCGGCCGGATGGCGCATTGTACGTTGCAACCGGCGAGCCGGGGCGAATCTATTTGGTGCAATCTTCGGGCAAATCGGAGATCTTCTTTGAAAGCGAAGAGAAGCATATTCGCAGTCTGGCGTTTGACAAAACTTCAGGCCATCTGTTCGCCGGTTCGAGCGGCAATGGTTATGTATATCGCTTCGGCCCAAGCGGCGCGGTCAGTGTTTTATTTGATGCACCGTTCCCGGAAATTCATCAGCTTGCCGTGAGTCCCGAGGGCATGGTCTATGCAGCAGCAGCGGGAGAAGCGGCCGTCCGCCCGGGCATTCTTCCAACACCAATCGGCACTGTGGTTAGCGAAGCGTCGGATACGGCTGAGGAAGAAGAAACTCCCATCATGATTACCGCCACCCTCGAAGATCAGCAACAAGCACCAAGTGCGGTGCCGGCACAGGTCTCAGCGACAAAAGGGCTTGGTGCGGTGTATCGCATCAACCAGGAGGGCATTACAAAAACGCTGTGGAACTTGCGCCAGGATCGGGTGCATTCACTGTTGCTCGAGGCCAGTGGCAGCTTGCTGGTTGGCACTGGAGATCGTGGAAGAGTTTATCGCCTTGGTGACGATGGCGTGCGCACACTGCTGGCTCAATTGGAAGCGGGGCAAATTACCGCGATGATCGCCGTTCGAAATGAACGCGTCATTCTCACCACGGCAAACACCGGCACCGTACAAATTTTGAACCCCCAAATACGCGAAAAAGGCGAGTATCTTTCCGAGGTGATTGATGCCGGCGTGCCGTCGCAATGGGGCGCGATAAATTGGTTGCAATCCGGTGACGGGCAAGTGCGCTTTTTCACGCGCAGCGGAAACACGGGCAAGCCCGACAAAACTTGGAGCGCTTGGGCTGCGGTGCAGGGCCCCGCCTCCGGCGGAACGATTAACAGCCCGCTTGCGCGTTTTCTGCAATGGAAACTCGAGATGGCAGGCAATGGCAAAAGTTCGGCCATGGTCAAGCGTATTCAGGTTTCTTATTTGCAAAAAAATGTGGCACCGGAAGTGACCAGCATCACTATTTATACTCCCGGCGAGGCGTTTCCCCAAGCGAAGGAACAGGCTGCGAATCACCTCAGCGAATCCCAGGATGGTGGCTCGCCCAGCCCCAGAAGCATTCAGCCGCCAGATGCCGGACGCAAAACCTTCCAGAAAGGAGCGCAATCCATCGGCTGGCAGACACGGGATGAAAATAATGACCGGCTGATTTATAAAATCGAAATTTGTGCTGTCGGCGAAAATGTCTGGCGTGAATTGGAAAAAGATTATGCCGGTACAGTTTATACCTGGGACAGCCAGGCGCTGCCCGATGGCGAATATCAGGTGCGCATCACCGCATCCGATCGGCGCAGCAACCCGCCCGGCCTCGCGCTCGAAGCTGAAAAAGTCAGTGAAATTTTCGTTATTGACAATACTCCGCCGGAGGTAAAAAATCTTGCGGTACAAAAAAATGGCACGCAATGGATCGCCAGCTTTGAGGCCAGTGATCAGCTCTCCCGCATCAAAGAAGCCTGGTATGCGGTTGATGCCGGTGACTGGCAGTTGATTTATCCCACAGACAGTGTTGCGGATCAGCGACGTGAGATTTATCAGTTCAAAATGACAAGTCTCGGTACCGGCTCTGCGGCGCCGGGTGTTTTGGCTGTGAAAGTGGTGGATGCGAATGGGAATAGCGGGTTTGGGAAGATACGAATGAAATAATTCTGCAAACAGGAACTTTTGGCATGATCGCTTCAGCTGCTCTGGAAGGTATTCAATCGGTTATTCAAAACGGAAACAAATTTCTCCTGACCACTCACCTCAATGCCGATGGTGATGGCATCGGCTCGGAAATTGCCCTGGCCTGCCACCTTCGCGATCTCGGCAAGGAAGTTCACATTTTCAACCACAGCCCAACACCGGAAAACGTCGAATTTTTGGATCTTCAGGGCGACATCCGGATTTTTGATCCGCAAATCCACTGCGACCTGGTGCGCGAAATGGATGCGGCCTTCATTCTGGACATAAGCGATTGGGAACGACTGCGCGATCTCGGCAAACTCCTGCGCACATTGACCATTACCAAAATTTGTATCGATCATCATCCCGCCGAAGACCGCATGGGAGAAATCGACATCATTCTGCCGGACGCTTCTTCCACCGGCGAAATCATGTATGAACTGCTCACCAGGCTCGGCGCACGTTTCCAGGGCAAAATCGTCGAAGCCCTTTACACCGCGGTACTCACCGATACAGGTTCATTTCGGTTTTCCAATACCAACCCGCGTTCCCATGAAATTGCTGCCGAGCTGATTGCGCGCGGCGTGAAGCCACATCACATCTACCAGGAAGTTTACGAACGCCAGCCAGCCCAAAAAATGCGCCTGCTCGGGCAAATTCTCAGCAATCTGAATTTTGCCAAGAACGGCCGTTTGGTTTGGTTCGTGGTCACGCAAGAAATGTTCCGTGCCACCGGCACCCAGCCGCGCGATACCGAGGGCTTTGCCGATTTCCCGCGCAGCATTGACGGCGTCGAGCTTTGTTTGATGTTCATGGAAACCGAAACCGGCAAAGTGAAAATCAGCTTTCGCTCCAAAGGGCGTGTGGTCATCAATGGCCTGGCCAACCGCTTCGGCGGCGGCGGGCATCCTTATGCTTCCGGGGCTTTGGTGGAGGGAAACTTGCAGCAGGTAGTGACACAGGTGGTGAGCGAGGCAAAGGAGCTGTTTGCATAGCCGCGGTTGTTTGTCGTGTCACCCTTCCACACTTGCCTAATCATATGAATGCGCATCAACCGAGCGGCCCGCTGGCTTTTCATGTCATGGCCAAGCCCACGGGGCCGATCTGTAATCTGGATTGCAAATACTGCTTTTATTTGGAGAAGGAAAAACTCTATCCTGCAAATTCCAATTGGGCCATGCCGCAGGAAGTGCTGGAATCCTTCATTCGCCAGAAAATTGCAGCGCAGCAGGTGCCAGTGGTAAGTTTTGCCTGGCAGGGTGGCGAGCCGACTCTGCTTGGGGTGGATTATTTTGAAAAAGTGGTGGCGCTCCAAAGAAAATATTCCAACGGCAAAAAAATTGAAAATGCGCTGCAAACCAATGGCGTGCTGTTGAATGATGCGTGGGGCGAGTTCCTGGCCCGCAATGATTTTCTCGTCGGATTGTCCCTCGACGGACCACGCGAGCTGCATGATCACTATCGTGTGAACAAGGGCGGCAGACCTACGTTTGATCAGGTTATGCGCGGTCTCGCATATTTGAAGAAACATCAAGTCCGTTTCAACACCCTTACCGCTGTCCACCGGCACAATGCCAATCATGCCCTCAGAGTCTATCGCTTTCTCAAGGAAGTCGGCAGCGGTTTTATGCAATTTATTCCCATTGTCGAGCGCATTGCTCGAGCGCAGGCAACTCACGGGCTCACCATGGTCCCGCCGGATTTCAAAAAGGCGGCGCTGGTTTCAGCGTGGTCGGTTGAGCCGGTGCCGTTCGGTGAATTTCTCTGCGCGATTTTCGATGAATGGGTGCGCCAGGATGTCGGCAAATATTTTGTCCAGCTCTTTGAAGTGGCGCTGGAGAGCTGGATGGGCATGGCACCAAGCCTTTGCGTCTTTCGCGAGACTTGCGGCGACGCGCTGGCGCTCGAGCATAACGGCGATCTCTATTCCTGCGACCATTATGTTTTTCCGGAAAACCGATTGGGGAACATCATGGAAAATCCCCTGCTGGCAATGATCAGCTCTGCGCAGCAGCAAAAATTCGGAACAGACAAGCGCGATGCCTTGCCACGTTACTGCCGCGAGTGCGAGGTGCGTTTTGCCTGCAATGGTGAATGTCCCAAGAATCGCTTCCTCAAAACACCGGACGGAGAATATGGTTTGAATTATCTTTGTGCGGGTTATAAAATGTTTTTCCATCACATTCACCCCTACATGCAATTCATGGCCGAGGAGCTGCGCCATCAGCGACCACCGGCCAACGTCATGGCTTGGACGCGAGAACGGGATGATCGGTCCCGCCAAATGAATCCTCCCAGAAATGCTCCCTGTCCCTGTGGCAGTGGCAAAAAATACAAAAACTGCTGCGGGGCGCGTGCGGCTTAGAAATTGAATCGCAGCACCAAAAATAACAAACCCTGCCTGACGAATGGTCGGGCAGGGTTTTGAATTTGCAAATGGCCACAAGCAATGACCGTGCGGCGGTTGTCAAACGCCGACGTGCTGCCATCGACGCGGGCCTCATTAAAATTTCGCGTTGAGCCAATAACCCAAAATCAGCAAAAGTCCGGTGGTAAAGTGAACGCCGATGGTGGATACGTTAACCTTCAGAAGCTCGTAAGGTAATTTCTGGCGATCCGCCTCCGGTTGGTTCCAACGCGACATCCACTCCTTTCCCCATTTGACAGCGTGACGAACCAGAAGCAGAGGCAGCAGGGAAATAAGTACGAAGGGCGTGCCAAAAGATGGTTTCAAAAATCCGATGATCCCGAGAGCGAGAATGAAAGCGAAGCTAAAATAGTTGAACCAGGCATAGTATCGGAAAGGACGCTCGTACCGAATAATTTCGCCACTGGTGTCAGCGAGGCGCACCACCCAGGTGTTTTTACCCACCTTTTTATCCGCCGGCAGGTCTTGAAACTGGTTGATCCACACGACGAGCATGATGAGAATGGCAACGGGAATGGAAGCAAGTAGAGGCATCAGCCAGGGCCATGTTGCACCAGTGGCATTGAGATATTGAGCCATCAAGACGTAATGCGTGCCCAGAACCATGACCGGACCGAAGCCCAGCGCGATGGAAAACTCACCGAGACCGCGATATCCGAGACGAACCGGTGTCATCGTGTAGAGCAAGCCGAGAGCCACTCCGACAATGCCGGCCCAGAGCAACGGACTGTTGCCAAAAGGGGCTCCAGTAATCATGGTGTTCAATCGAAGTCCGATAACAATCGTGGTGGCAAAACAAACTAAAGTAGCAAAAAGAACCTTCCATGGCGCCATAAGACCGGCCTGGATCATGCGACTGCCACCATTGAATGGGCTGAATAATTTATTGTATTCATCGTTTCGGCTGGTGTGGTCGTAATAATCATTCGCCATGTTGGTTCCGGCGTGTGCCAAAACACCGCCCAACAGTGCCAGCCAGAAAATCGACCAATTCCAGCTTTCCAACGCACCGGCCGAGGATAAGTTGCCGTAGGCGATGACCGCACCCAACAAAACCGGAACGATCGCGGCAGTGAAGAATGGCGCTCGCACGGCTCTGATCCACAGACCCAGGCGCTTGAGCACTGAACGGGTGAAATCTCGCAAGACGCCAACCTGGTTTTCGGGATATTCCCGCCATTCAAACTGAACAGGAGCGTAAAAATCGACATACTTGATGATCGTTGGCTTGATCCGGTAATAACCGACAACCTTGTTTTTCTTGAGAAATTCATCATCCATGTGCTTTTGAAATGCCGTCGTGGTCTTCAGCACCAACTCGCGGGCGCGAGCCTGCTCCTCTTCGTTTTTGATTTGATAGCATTCACCCTCGATTTGCAGGCCGCGAATTCCCTCCTGCCCTTTTGGCCAGATCACAACTTGCACTTTAGGATTGACCCGAATCTGTTCCGCCTTGCGGGTCGGATGAAAAGTGAAAAAGACCAGATCGTGCCCATCGCGGGCAAAGAAGACCGAGGCGCCGGAGCTGTTGCCATCCACCGAAGTAGCAATGAACATGCGATCGGCCTCGTCCAGAACCGCCGAAATTTTTTGATCCAGTTCTTGAGTCTGAGTGGACATCGCATTCCTCCTTGGGTCGAAATTAAAGGCTTGCTTTTTGAAATTCACCATACAGATAAAGACATTTTCGCAGCAACTGAGTATCTTACAGCCGCTCACACTTATTTTAAAAAATAAACCATTTCCTCTAAAAATGCAAGTATTGCTGACGAATTTTTAGACTTGATATTTGGGCATTGATTTGCTAATTTGAAATATGGCAATATTCCCTCTGCGCGTTCGCTTGATCGCCATCGGCAAATTGCGCGGATCAATTTGGCTGCCGGCGGCGACGGAATACGGTCACCGCCTGCAGCGTTATATCAACTTCGACCTCGTTGAAGTCCGCGATGCGGTCGGCAAGGGTTTGCCGGATGCTGCGGCACGCGCGGAAGAAGGAAAAGCCATTGCCGCACTGCTTGAATCCGGAAATTATCTCATCGTCCTTGATCGCGAGGGAAAATCGTTTGGCAGTGAGCTGTTCGCGCAGTTCTTACAAAGGCAGATGGATGCCGGCATTCGCAGAATGGATTTCATCATCGGCGGCCCGGTCGGATTGGCTTCCGAAATTATTGCAAAAGCCAATCTGCGGCTCTCGCTTTCGGCGATGACGTTGCCGCACGAGCTGGCGCGAATCATGCTGCTCGAACAACTCTATCGCGCATTCACGATCTTACGCGGCGAGCCGTATCATAAATAAAGCGGAGTAATGGAGTACTGAAGGAGTGGAGCTCAGCAACATCATCATAGTTCGAGCTGCCAGTGTAACGTTACTTCATACATCGGAGGAAGGAAAATGCGATCAGAATACATTGAATATCGCAGAATTGCCATGGAGTTGAATAATCGGATTGTCAAAACGATCAAGTCGCACGAACTCAATCTGGCCGGCAAAAGCCTGGACATGCTTGTCAACGATATTTTTGTTTTCGAAAACGAAGATGAGACCGGTACGCTCATGGATCGCGCCATCTTTGATGTCCGTCGTGGCAATAAGAATGTACTAACTGATTTTATTGATTCAACTCCTCCGGAAAATTTTTCAAAAAAAGAACGGCGTTTATTGGAGGGCATGTCCAAAGCTTGGTTCTCACTCTTCCAGGTGAATGCTATTGATCCACGGGAAGGCAGTGTTCACTTGGACGATTTGATTCATCATACCGGACCGTTCAAATTGTTCGACATTGGCCTCTCCCAATCGATACTCGAGGGAGACCTTATCGCCACGCGCTTGATTCCCATTGATAATTGGCACATGACTTCAGGCGTCGGCTATCCTTTTATGCCGTACCGTGCTGCAGAGTTACTGGCAGGCTTGAAGCGACCTATTCATAACTCAAAAAAACGGAAATATAAAATCGTTCCTCCGGAAGACTACAGCAGCTACTTCTTCCGTGAATTCAAGCGCTTGCGCGAAGGCGGAATTATTCATCAGAATATTTAGTTGATCAATCTGAATTTCATTTTGAGATACCATCATGCCGATAAACTGCCTGAGTTTTGTTGTTATCCTTGCCATTTTATTTTTACCGATTTTTGCTGTTTCACAAAATCTCTCCGGCATCAGCATTTGCATTGATCCCGGCCACGGTCCCGGCAACGTCAATGCCGGGCCAACCGGCTTGCGCGAAGCCGACATTAACTTTCGTGTAGCACTCTCTCTCAAAAATTATCTCAAAGCGGCGCAGGTGGATACTGTTCTGCTTACCCATTACAACAATGCCACTGACATCAGCTTGAGTGCCCGCGAGCAGATTGCCAACAATTTTGGTGTCACCTGGTTTCATTCGGTTCATCATAATGCTTACAACGGCACGTCGCGGTACACCCTGCTGTTATTGGAAGAAAAACGCACTTCAGCACAACTCTGTCCGGATGGCAGTCGACGTGGCACCGGGCAGGCGGAGTGGCCGGGTCAGTCTGATGTAATGAGCAATATTATGGCACGACGACTGTGGGAAGGTTATCGAACGTCAACCTACTATAGCTACTTGGATTGGACTTTCTATGGCGGGTGTAACGGTGGTTTCAGTCTGGGAGTATTGAACGATCTGCAAATGCCCGGTGAGCTTTCCGAGGCAACTTTCCACGATCATCCCGGCGAAGAGGCAAAGATGCGCAACAACGATTTTCTGCGCATGGAGGCCCGCGCTTTGGCCATGAGCTTTTTCGACTATTTCAAAGCCGGCACCATGCCGACCGGCGCGCTCATCGGAATTGTCAGTGATGCGGAAACCGGAACCCCTTTGAATGGCATCAAAGTCACACTCAATCCCGGCAATCTCACTTACACGACCGACAATTGGAAAAATGGCCTGTATATTTTTGACGGACTGGCGCCGGGCGATTACACGGTATCAACAGAGGTTGCCGGATTCGGAAGCTTTTCACAGACGGCGAAAATCACCGCGCATGCTTTCAGCTACGGCGATGCGCGCCTGATTCCCTCTTCGCCACCAACTGTTGCCAGCGTCGCCCCTCGCGCCGATTCCATCGGGGTTTATGTTTACGATCCGATTCGTATTTCTTTTTCACGGGCAATGAATCCAACCTCGGTGCAAACCGCTTTTCGTATCGAGCCGAAGATTGCCGGCACATTGCGATCGGAAAGCAACAACAAGACCTTCGTTTTCGAGCCTGATTTTCGCTTTGAGTTTGGCACAACTTACACCATCACGATCGATAGTTCGGCTCAAGATATCTTCGGCCATACCATCGATGGCAATCGCGACGGTCGCGGCGGCGACGCCTTCTCTTCGCACTTCACCACCATTCCGCTCAATATCGCTGTACCGGTGGTGGTGAATTACACGCCGAGGAAAAAACAAACCGGCGTATTCCTGCGCGAGGTAATTGAGCTGTGGTTGAATCGCCCGATTGATCTGGCAACGGTGGGACAGCAAAGCGTTTCGGTGATTGCTCCAGGAAATCGCCGCGCCAATTTGCGCATCTTCGCCTCGACCGAGAACGGCTTGCAGAAATTCAGTCTGGTGCCGGTTCAGAATTTAGTGACCAGCGCCATTTATACCGCGACATTATTCAAGAGCATTAAAGATGTCAATGGCACGCCCATGCCAAATGATTTTATCTGGCAATTCAAAACCAGCGCCAGTTCCGAAGTCTGGGAAACCATCAGCACATTTTCCGAAATTGATCAACCCTTCAGCGATCCGTTGCAGAATCCGCGCACGTCCGGCATTGTCCGAGATTCAACACAATACTCCTTGACACGTGCGATGACCATCAGTGATTCGACGGCCGGGCATTTGCGTTACCAGTTTACCTCGTTAAATAAAAAAGCTGGCGCGGTATTTTTTGAGCTGCGCACACCGCGGCAATTGGACAGCACCGATACCATTGCCCTATTTGTTTTTGGCGATGGCAGCGGCAACAAGCTGCAATGGCATTTACGAACTCGCGACGGAGCTTTGGCCCTTTATGAAAAATCCCTCGATTTTACCAATTGGCGTAATTTGCGCCTGGAGGTTCGTCGCGACAGCTTGTTGGTGACTGGAAACAAGCTTGCTGCCGCGTCTCTTGCCCCACTGCGTTGGGAAGGGTTGGCTTTGGAAAACAACCAAAGTTTGTCCGGTGAAATCTATTTTGACGATTTATTGCATATCCACCCGCAACGCACGGCAGTTGCGGAGCCGGTATCTTCCGGCACAAAAAGTTTTATGTTGGCGCAAAATTTCCCCAATCCCTTCAATCCAGAAACCGAAATCAGTTATGCGGTGCCGCAGCGTGCGCATGTCAAAATCGCCATTTTTGATCAATTGGGTCGGCTGGTGCGGGTTCTGGTCGATGACGTGCTGGCAGCAGGGGAATATCGCGTGCGTTGGGATGGCCGCGATGGCAATGCCGTGGCCGTGACTTCAGGAATCTATTTTATGAAAATGACCAGCGAGAGCTTTTCGGCGGTACGCAAGCTCGTGCTCATGCGATAATTGAGATGAAAAAATTTTATGCAAAGGTGAATCAACAATGAGAATAAAACTCCATTATATCTTGTCCGGCCTGCTGCTCTGCCAGATTCAGCTTGGCGTGGCGCAGATTCGCGCAATCGGCAAACCACAGCGCTTGACACCACAGGGTCGCGAATTCATGCAGCCGGTTTGGTCACCCACCGGCGAATGGATTGCCATCACCGGCCCTCGCTACGATGGCATTTGGCTCGTCAAGCCCGATGGCTCCGGTCTGCAACAGCTCACGGCCGATCCCGCGGTCGGCTACAAGATGAAATGGTCGCCGAATGGAAAAATGTTGCTGGGGCGGGTGGCAAAGTACGAGAATCGCCGGCGTTATAATGCCGTGAAAGTTTATGACACGACGACCAAGAGAGCGCGTTTGCTCTCGGATTTTCGCACGCTCATGCCCGGGCTGCCACAATGGGCCGGAAGCAATCAAAAGGTGGCGCTCTATGCCAATCGCGGCATGGAATTCTTTGAAGTGCCAGGTACGGCAGGTAAAGAAACGCAGACTGCCGCAATTCGTCCCCTGGTTTTTGCCGACCAGCAGGGTTTGATTGTGGGATCAACGCAGCGTGCAACCGAGCGTCGAATGCAGCCGGTCAAAGGGCGGGTGGTCAACACTGAGCTTTCCCCGGATGCCACCAGGATTGCTTTCGAGATGGCGAACGGCAATCTCTATGTTTGCAAAATCGACGGCAGCGCTTTGGTTGATTTGGAACGCGGCGAACGGCCGCAATGGTCGCCGGATGGCAGCAAGATCGCCTTCATGATCTCTGTTGATGATGGGCATCGCATTCTCAATGCCGATATTTATGTAATCCGCAGTGATGGCAGCGGCAAGATCAATCTCACCAATTCTTCGGATCGAATCGAAATGAATTGCACATGGTCACCCGATGGCAAGCGCATAGCCTTTGATGATCGCAACAGCGGCGCCATCTGGGTGATGGAGGTAACGGAATAAAAGATTTCGATTGAAATTACAGGGAGACTTTCGTATTTTAGTTATAGACCGGATGGGAGAGATCAAATGCCAGCGAAAGATTCTTTTCATGACATTGTGAAAAATGCTTTGGTCAAAGACGGCTGGAAGATCACCCATGATCCGTTGATCTTGACCTTTGGCCGTAGAGACTTGTACGTTGATTTCGGTGCTGAGCTGCCGATTGGCGCAGAGAAAGATGGTCGTAAGATAGCAGTTGAGGTCAAGAGTTTCATGGGGAAATCCGATTTGAACGATTTCAAAAACGCGATGGGGGCTTACATCGTGTATCAAAGTATTCTCCGGAGAATAGAACCAGACCGCACCTTGTATCTTGCCATAGAAAAGAATATATACGATGGGATTTTCAGCGAGGACATCGGCGATATCGTTTTAGAAGATTTTGATGTTCATATCATAATTTTTGAAGAGTCAAAGGAGGTGATCCTGAAATGGTTAAATTAGAAAAATATCGCAGCATTATCAAGCGCGTCCTCAACGCGTACGCCCAATATAAACCCTCCTACGGTGAGGTTGAGACAGAAACTATTTTCGATACCGAAAGAGATCATTATGAGCTGGTTCATGTCGGCTGGCATAATAAGAAACGGATTCATGGCAGCATCATTCATGTTGATATCAAAGATGACAAAATCTGGATTCAGCACGATGGCACTAGCGATGGCATTGCTGACGAACTAGTTGCAGCTGGAATTCCCAAAGAAGATATCGTCTTGGGGTTCCGTTATCCCAAATTTAGAAAGTATACTGAGTATGCCGCCATTGAAAGATGACGATCGCAATATAAAGGACACCCAACTTTGAGCACAACACCTCTTGCACAGCAGCCTCCACCCACACAATATTTCAAAAAAGGCTTTGGCTTGAAAGCTGTGGCCCAGGGGCTTCTCGCGCGGGATTATCACAGCCACATTGTCGAGTATCTGCGCGCCCATGATTTTACCCTGCGCATTGCCGACATGGAAATTCATCTCGCGCAGGAATTCGGATTTTGCTATGGCGTCGATCGCGCCGTGGAATATGCCTACCAAACAAGAGAGAAATTCCCAGACCGCCGCATTTTCCTGACTGGCGAAATCATCCACAATCCGCATGTCAATCGCCGCCTGCTGGAAATGGGGATCAACTTTCTCAGCGGCCAATACAGCAACGGCGTTGGCATGGAAAACCTCACCTCGGAAGATGTAGTGATTCTGCCGGCCTTCGGCGTCACCATGAACGAGTTCAAGCACCTCTCAGCCATCGGCTGTATTCTGGTGGACACCACCTGCGGCTCCGTGCTCAATGTCTGGAAGCGCGTCGAGCAATACGCCCGCGACGGTTTCACTGCAGTGATTCACGGCAAATATTACCATGAAGAAACCAAGGCCACTGCGAGCCAGGCGACGAAATATCCGGAAGGCCATTATCTCGTGGTGCGCAACATGGAGGAAACCGAGCGCGTTTGTGATTTCATCATGGGCAAATTGCACCGCGAAGAATTTCTGGCTCTTTTTTCCCATGCCATTTCTGCAGGCTTCGATCCGGATCTGCATTTGCGAAAAATCGGCGTGGCCAATCAGACCACCATGCTCAGCAGCGAATCGTTGGCGATTGCGGAGCGATTGAAACAAGCCATGATAGCCAGGTTCGGCGCTGTTGCTATCGACGAGCATTTCCGGACGTTTGACACGATTTGCAGCGCCACGCAAGATCGTCAAGATGCCGTAATAAAACTGGTGAACTCGCAGAATCTCGATATGATGCTGGTCATCGGCGGTTACAACAGCAGCAATACCAATCATCTCGCCGCCCTGGCGAGCAAATACGTCAAAACTTATCATCTCGACGATCCCCGCTGTTTGGTCAGTGCAGAGACAATTCGCCACAAACCGTTCGGCCAAAACGAGGAGATCGAAACTCATGGCTGGCTGCCTGCCGGGCCGATCAAGATCGGTCTGACCGCCGGCGCCTCGACACCAAACAATAAAATTGGCGAAGCGATAAGCCGATTAGCCGGGCTGCGTGGTGTAAATCTGGAAAGCGCGTTCACTCCCAATTCATAACAGTCTGTTGAGCAGCATTGTAGAAACCATGAGAAACCGCCATGAGAATTCGCTTCTGTGGTGCGGCGCAAGAAGTAACCGGATCACAACACCTTGTCTCCGTCAACGGCAAAAATCTTTTGTTGGACTGTGGTACGTTCCAGGGACGGCGCGAGGAAAGCCGCCGAAAAAACGAAAACTTCAAATTCGATCCTGCCCGCGTTGACCAACTCATCCTTTCTCATGCACACATCGATCACTCCGGTAACATACCCGCATTAGTCAAGAAAGGGTTCACCGGTCATGTTTTTTCGACCCGAGCGACTGTGGATCTCTGCAATATTATGCTGCGCGATTCGGCGCATTTGCAGGAGAAGGACGCTGAATGGCTTGATAAAAAGCGTCATGAACACATCGAGCCGCTCTATGATCTTGAAGATGTTGAACGCGCCATGCAGCATTTTGTCGGGCTGCAGTATTTGCGGCCCTTCCCTGTCGCCCCGGGCGTGCAAGTCACGTTTCAGGATGCCGGGCATATCCTCGGCTCTGCCGGTGTTTTGCTGGAAATCGAAGAGCGCGGTGGGAAAAGACGGCTCGGTTTCTCCGGCGACCTTGGCCGGCGCAACATGCCCATTCTGAAAGATCCGGATTATTTGGATGATCTCGATATCTTGATCATGGAAAGCACGTACGGCAATCGCGAGCATCCGGATATCGAAAACATGGCCGAAGAGCTTGCCAAGGCCGTGCGCGCTGTTCATCGCCGTGGCGGCAAAATCATCGTTCCGGCCTTTTCCATCGGACGAACGCAAGCCCTCGTCTACTATCTGCATAAGCTGTGGAACCAGAATCGCATCCCCGACCTGCCGATTTATGTGGACAGTCCGCTCTCTGTCGATACCACGAGCGTCCATCGTTTGCATCCGGAATGTTTCGATCGCGAAACCCAGCGCCTGTTTCTGGACGACGGCCAGGATCCTTTCGGTTTCAAGCGGTTGATTTATGTGCGCGACGTGGAGGACTCAAAAAAGCTCAATGATCTCGACACCCCGTGCATGATCATCTCCGCGTCAGGGATGGCTGAAGGCGGGCGCATCCTGCATCATCTCAAGAATAATATTGGCGACCCTCGCCACTGCGTGTTGATCATTGGTTACATGGCCGAGAACACATTGGGGCGCCGTTTGGCCGAAGGCGCCACCGAGGTGAAAATTTTTGGCGAGATTTATACCCGGCGGTGTGAAGTACGCCAGTTGGATGGTTTTAGCGCCCATGCCGATCGCAGCGATTTGCTGGATTTTGTGCGCCGGCAAAATCCGAAAAAACTACGGCACATTTTTCTGGTGCATGGCGAGCCGGAACAAGCCGAGCCTCTGGCCGAGGCGATTCGCAGTTTGGGATTTCGGAATGTGCACATTCCGCAGGCAGGGGAGGAGTTCGATATTTAGCCATTGTCAAAAATTGTATTTCGCACTCGGCGAAACCAATCGACTTGGATTCTATTGTTCCGTCGCCACAACAAACTTTTTAATGACATCGGCCAAGTAAAGTCCGGCCGCTTGGTGTGCGGTAGTCGAAGGATGGCCGTCTCGGGGAATGACAAGTTGATCAGCCGGATATTGTGCGAGCGCCTGATTGAGATCGACCAATCCGATAAGGCTATCGCGCGTGGCCAGGGTACGAATATCCGCCGTAACCAAACTGTCCCACGCAGCTTGAGTTTGTTGCGGCCACAGCATAATGACGAACAACGTTTTCGACTGCCGACACAGATTAGCCATCTCAATTAGACGCGTCCGATCCTTTTGCCACAAATTCACGAATTGCGCCGTATCATTCGAAGGTATCTCATTCGGCACTCCTCGTACCCTGCCTGTCAACCTGACTCTGGCGTAATAAAATTTTCGATATAGAAACGTGGCAAATCGACTCAAGTGTCGCCATTGCTTTCTTTTTTGCCCGGCCTGTAAGTAGGCACGCTCCGCCGCTGCGTTTGCAAATGGCTGGCGGAAAATATCCCCGATGGAAAATGTGAGAAGGACAATCTGGGGGTGAAGGAGTGGATCGAGGCGGCGCATAAGTCGCTGCATCTGAAAAATGCCGTATCCCGGCACTCCGGCGTTAAACACTTCAACTTTATCCTCGAAAGCTCGTTCTAAAACGCTGCAAAAGGTCTCTTCATCACGCATCCCGGAGCCGAAGGTGTAAGAATCTCCGAGCGCCAGAATTTTTGTTTTTTTGCGTGCCGGCGGTGCCACCGGCGCGCCACGCAAGCAGAGATTATTGATGTGCATCACGGGAGAACGAAAACTCCCATTCCCCATCCACAGGAAGCCGCTTTGATTCGGACGGAATCGCCAATACAACTCTTCATCCAGCTCAAATTCGAGTTGTTTGTCGAAATCAAACACACGAAATGCCACTTCTCCAAGAACAAAGCAGCAAGCGATCGTGGCCATGCTCAATGCAAAATTGCCCAGGAGTTTTCGCATCAAAACCTCGCTCGAAACAAGTCAACAGTTTTGGAATCAAGAACTTCGGCGGGAAATCTGCCGCAACCAGCTTTCGATCAACACTGAAACTTTGGCCACCACGCAAGTGAACATGAGGATGGCGATCAATTTGAAAGATTGCGGCATAACTTCCTTTCCAAGAGACTTCTCGAGTACATTGCCGGCGGTCGGGATGAAGGAAAGAATCTTTGAGAACAAACGGCCAAGTGACAGCACAACTTCTGTTGCACCCACAGCCGTCAACCCCTGCTGCGCAAGGGAGGAATTTCTCAATTTGTCAAAATCAACATTTTTATAGCCAAACCACAGCGCCAGCGCGATTACTAAAGCATAACCGGCGTAAACCGCTACCCGCTTCCAATTGAGATAAAGTTTGGTTCGACTGGGGACAACCACAGGTTCCAGGCGGCCAAGTATTTTTTCGGTAAAATTCGATGGCAGTGCCGGCGCAGGATCATGGTCGAGCACTGCCAGCATGCTTTGATGCATCTGGAAATGCGCACGGCAGGCGTTGCAGGAAGTGAGGTGTGCCTGCATGTCCGTTGATAATTCGAGCATGCCGTGCCCTCCCTCAAAACTGTCGAGTTGTTGACAAAATGTCTTGCAGTTCATGACACCAACTCCTCGTGCGGAATGGCGCGGAGAAGACGCTCGCGCAGCATGGCGCGGGCGCGGAACAGGTGCGTTTTGACGCTGCCGATCGGCATCTGCGTGATCTCCGCGATTTCCTGATAAGCGAGATGCTGAATGTGATAGAGAACGAGCACGGTGCGATATTTCACCGGCAGCTTTTGAAGTACGGACAACACCCGTGTTTGCAAATCTTCCTCTACAAAATCAAATTCTGGGGACTCGATGTGGGGCAGCTCATCTACCGGAGTGCTCTCGATCTCCTGCGCTTTGAAGCGCTTGCGGCTTTCCAATAGATTGAGACAGGTATTCACGCAAATGCGATAAATCCAGGTTGAAAAAGCGGCTTCTTCGCGAAAATTTTCCAAGCCGCGATAGGCACGGAGGAAAGTATCCTGGGCGGCTTCTTCGGCGTCTTCGCGATTGCCGAGGATCCGCAGGGTGGTGTGAAAAATACGCGCTTTGTAGCGATCAATCAACTCGGCAAAGGCGCGTTGGTCTCCGGCACGAATGCGCGCAATTAATTCATTATCGGTTTGCATGCAGTACCCGGCAATCCTGTCCTCTGTTTTTAGTATTTATGACAAGCTTTGGAGGCAGTTTGTTTCATCGGTTTTTCAAAAATTTTTTGGAATATGTGAAACATAAAAGCAAAACCGCCGGTCAGAACTTTATGAAAACAACAATAGTCACCGAAACCAGTCAGGAGAATCCGATATGCGTGATTTGGAAGTTATCGCGCCGATGTTTTTGGGCTTGGGGTTTTTCGCGACAATCGCATTCATCGTCAATGCCGTTCTTGTTTACCGTCAGCGCACGAAAATGATCGAGAAGGGCATCAGCCGGTTGGAAATCTCACAGGTGCGGTCACAGGCGGATACTTCTTTGAAATACGGCCTGATTTTGATCGCGTTGGGTTTGGCCATCTATTTGGCGCAAATATTCGAGACCTACAACATTCTGATCGGCGGAGAAATTGCACTGGCGTTGGTGCCCATTTTCGTGGGTGTGGCGCTGATCATTTCCGCCATTATCGAGCGCAAGAGGGAAAAACGCGTGTCACAGCAGATTGATCAGATGAAAATGGAGAGCGCCTCGTGAGAAATGCGGTTCGTTAACCAAACCCAATGATTCGGAACGCAAAGGGCCGCATGCGCGGTATGCGGCCCTTGAATTTTTGAAAATTTTTGCTTCAGCCTTCTTCCTCCTCCAGTCGCTCCTGAATATGGCGCCAGGTCTCCAAAAAGAACGGATGGCCGGGAGAAATTTCCAACGCCCGCAGGCAGAAATCCTGCGCTTTGTCAAGGTCCGGGTCGTCGGTGTAAAGATAACTGGCGGCGAGATCATTGTAGATGAACGGATTTTGCGGGTCGATTTTGAGCGCGCGGTGCAGTGTCTCGCGGCCTTTTTCCACTTCCCCACTCATGCAGCGCATCCAGCCCAGATTCCGCAGCACTTCATCATCGTTTGGATTCATCGCCTCAGCCACCTCAAGCTCGGCAACGCCTTCCCGCAAAGCGAACGCGCGACCCAGAGCATATCCCAAATTATAGCGCACCTCAAAATTGTTCGGATTCAGTTGTTTGGCCTTTTTCAGCGGAGAGACGGCGATTTCCGAGCGACCGATTTCGATGAGGATTCTTCCCGCCATCAGCAGGATTTGCCACGAGTTCGGAAAACGTTTTGAACCTTCTTTCAGCGTATCCAACGCTTCTTTCACTTTTCCGGCACGAATCAGGCTTTTGGCTTTTTGGAAATATTCGTTCTCGTCCATGACTTTGACCCCATTTTAAAAAGTTTATGTCGCGTTTATTCGATGGCAACGGCCTGAAAAACATGTGTAAAAATCGAAGCTACTGAGGGTCTGCGGGTTTCGACGATTCGGATGAAGGCTCTTGAGGCTGCAAGATATAAGCGATCATCTCTTCGATCTTTCGGCGGGCCTTATCGAATTCGTCTTTGGGTGGCGCTAGCACAGGCAAAAATGGATATCGTTCTTCTGTGTAAAATTCCTCTATAAAGTTACATGCATCACGAAAGTCATCAAAATGGTCATCAAATGATACAGCATCATTCAAAAGCCTATCTAAATCATGTATACGTTCCAGTTCCCATCCCTTGCCCAAAAGGTAGCCTTTCAGATACTTTTCGGCAGCTTGCTGTAAATGAAAACCGGCACCTTCAAGATCGTCGATGGCTAACAAAGCATCAATTCGTCGTATATCTTTCGCTGCTTTGTCAAACCAGTCCTTCGGCAACTTTGACTCTTCCCGCTTCATAAACTGTTTTGCCCTTTCTAACTATTTCCAAGAGAAACGGATCTCCCATCTCGATTCGCTCGCGCAATTCTTCCGGTGTAATGACCAAAGGTTGTATTGGTGTACGACGTTGGAGATCGTAGCAGATACGTCGAACTTCAACACGGCGGAGAAAGGGAATCTGGGAAGTTTCTTTTACAATCAGCAAATCCAAGTCGCTATCTCGCGTCGGATTGCCATACGCATACGAGCCGAACAAGATGACCTTTTCCGGCTTGTAGCCCGCAATGAGCTTGTCGAGCAAGCGCTGCAGGTCGATTTGGGCTTGTTTTTTGAAATCAGTCTTCATAACAGACGGGGCGTCTATGCTGTGTAGCGTTACCGATTCCTCACAATAATCGTATAAACCTTTTTCATCTCCTCGCGGCGGAAATGTGACGAGAGTGCGCGCATGACTGCGGCTTTTTCGGTATGAATCGACATCCCAAGATTGTCATAAAGTGCCAATGCCCGCTCCTTCAATTCAAATTCGCGCAAGACTTCTTTGATGCATCCTTCAATGTGTGGCCGGAACTGCTCAATCTCGCGCATTTGATAATCCTCCAGCAACAGCGGCAGGAGCGTGTCGTAGGTCAAAGCGTCGCTGGTCTCCAGGAAATTCCAACAGGTGGCGATTACAGCTTTTTTGTTAATACCGACGGCCCAGTGAATCTCCTCCACGGATTCGGGCTTGCATTTCCACATGGAAACGCGGCCATCCGGCTCTTCGACGTACCAAACCGTTCCTTCAATGCCGATCAACTTCTCATCCTCGGTGCGGCGATTGCGTTTCTCCATCTCCGCGCGAATCTCGGCATATTTCGCGACCGGGTCTTCACCGGCAACCAGCTCGCCAACCAACGGCGCACCAGGCACGCCGAGCAGATTGAGCTTGAACAAAGGCACGATGCTCGCGTCGCGGCGAACGCCGAACAAAGCGGCCACCGCCAAATCGACATCGTAAACCATCAAATGCGTATTGCGCGTGCCATATATTTCAAAGCTGAGATGACAGTCGTTGGCTTCGACCAATTGGGGGATGGTGGGATGCTTTTGTAGCAGCTCGTGCCACATATCGAGAAATGAACCCCAGCGGCTGTTGCGCAACGTCGCTGCCAAACGCAGCTTGTATGTGAGATGCCAGCGCCCGTCACCGTCGCGATAGCGATAGGCAAGCACGTTGGTGCCGTCCAGCTTTTCATATAAATAAATCTTTCTGATCGGCGGAAAATGAAACTTGCCGTCTTTGCCAAAAGGATAATGTAATTTCGGTGTCGCCAGAATGAGCTGCGGCACCTCCGCCTCGCCGACATGCGTGATCACCAAAGCGCCATATCGATGATCGGGTTTTTGCGAAAGAAACCCGCGCAGGCGCAAATTGTCATTGAAGGGGTCTTCAACATCGAAGGCTTGCAGCCATTTCGCCTCGAGACCGCTGAGCTGCGTGGCAATAACCAGAGATTGTGCCTCATTTTCTATTCCCATCATGTTGACCAGCCACTTGTCCCGATTCACCTTCAATCTTTCACAAGGACATATTGAGACCTCTTGCTGCTACTCTTCTTTGAATGCGCGATACTCCTCCGGAGTGTACGCAATGAGGCTGAGCACGCGGCGTTGCTCGGTTTGGCTCAAGTTGGCTTCCAGCAGATCCCAAATGTGATCCTGCCGGTCGGCATCGTCCACACCCGCAAAGTCCTCGGAAATGATCACGCCTTTCACGCGCTCAGCATCAGGAGCAGGCTCGATATGAATCTCCTGCGCCGAAGGGAACTCGGCGTGCAATACATTCTCGAGCTTGCCGATAAACTCATTCAGGAGTGGCAGTTTTTCTTCCAGATTTTCAACTTGCTCGTCGGCTACACTTTTCTTCTTGATTTTCAACTCCGCCAGAATATCATCCCAGGTGCTGTCGTCGGGGAGTTGCGAAATCAATTTCAAGGCCTGTTGTTTGACTGTTTCCACTTTCACCTCCTCAAAGAATGACCGGATGCTGTGTCTCCACTGCACAGCTCTATTTTCATGATACAGCCAGGTCACATCACTGCCATACCGATACTGAAAACTCCCAATCTTCTGATGAAGTGTCAGCGATTGAAATAGATTTCTTCCGGTCTGGCTTCATAATCCGAAATTTCCCAGCCGCGAGATATTTTAATCAACCTCTTGTTGGCACATTTGATTCATATCAACATGTAGAATTTAGCCATCTGAACCTTACCTTAACCAAGGCGGTCATTCCATAGGAATCCAGAATGACATCTCGTTCAATTGGCTAAATTCATACAAACAATTTAATTTCTTCGGGGAGAAAAGCAAGTGGAAATATAGATTTTGCTATTTTTTCTTTTGCAATTCCTCGGATTGGTGGATCACATACCGCATCCTGGCATGCCTGACCAGGGCTCTAAGCATCTTCACTATTTTAAACACTCGTCGATTTTCTTTTTAGCCTGGATTATTCACAAATTTTCACCGCGAAGACGTCAAGTCTACAAAGAATAATACCTTGCAATAAAAGTTCTCAGTCAACTCAGTTTGAAGGCTGATCTCAATCCAAACCAGGGTAAGAATTTAGCCATCTGAACCTTACCTTAACTAAGGCTGTCATTCCGTAGGAATCTTTTTACTTTTTAAAGAAATACTTGCTAGTACCAAAAAAGATTCTTCCAGAATGACATCTTCTTCAGTTGGCTAAATTCATACGTTTTTTCAAACTTCGCGTTCTTCGCGGTTCTGAATAATTCAGGTTAGAAAATCCTTCGCAGAATAATGATATTCATGGGGATTATCCATTCCTGCAGCAAGTTGGCATTCCTTTGTATTACCTCAGTTACGGGTGGGTAGCGCAGACATCTCGTCTGCAGTCAGGATGACTGCGCTACGTTTTAACAACAAAGACTGAGGCATTACATTCCTTTTCAGTTTTCTCTTGCATTTGAGCAAAGGCGTTATCTATATTTTGTGGTACGATTCGATTGGCTGAATTTATGTCCACATAAAAGGAGGAAGAGTAATGGGCAATTATCTTCTTGCGGTCATTGCGATCTGGTTTGCGATTTCGTTCCTTTCGGGTATTGCCCACAATATCGTGCTTGGCAAAATTTATGAAAGTATACCCGGTTTGGCTGACGAAAAAATCCGAAAAGGCCGCCAGCCATTGCCTTATCTCGGCAGCCTGGTTTTTGCTCTGGTGTTTGCCTATTTGCTGCGGATGGCGTGGCCGGCGGAAGTCCCGGTCACAAGCGGGATTGTCTTCGGTTTGATGGCAGGGTTGGCGATTTACATTCCACAGATGCTCAATCAATTTGCCAGATTCCCCTATCCGGCAACGATGGTGATCGGCGGGGCGGTGATCGGTATTTTACAAACTACCCTCGCGGGGTTGATTGGCGGATTGATTTTGTAATCCGGCAGTTGACCAAGCCCGGCTGGCGCAACAGTAGGGCCATGGTTCATTCATGAGTAAGGGGAAAAGGATGCCCCCCTCATCCTTTTCCCCGCTGTTTTGCATTTTCCTTATTTGACCACAGCCAGTTTTCTCACTAAATTCACGTTACCCGCCTTTAATTGACAAAAATAAACACCGACGGGAACTCGATTTCTCATATCATCTCCAAGGTCCCATACAATCCGGTGGTACCCGGCCGGCATTTCGGCATTGATCAGATGGCGAACGCTTTGACCGAGCAGATTGAAAATTTGCAGGGAAACATGCCTGGCTTCGGGCAAATCAATGCGAATCACGGTCATGGCATTTTGACTCTGACTGACGGGATTCGGATAGTTCTGCGGCAGTGCAAAAACAAACGGCAGGTTGTTTGTTAAACCATTTTCCACTTCGGTAATGGTATTGCCGCCTTCATACTTGAAAGACCACTTGCGGGAGAACCCTGAGCTGGCGTTTTGTTGATCCAAAGCCTGTACACGCCAGTAATAAATCTTTCCGGCAGTCAACTGGCTGCCAACCGTGCTTATCGCAAGCTCTTCCACCGCAGTTTCTTTTTCAATACGGCCTGTGGCAAAATTGGAATCCGGAGCCATCTGGACGGAATAGCGCACAACCGCACCACTATCCGGATCAACAGACTTGCTCCACTTTAAAGACGTTGCAATCTGGTCTTCGGTAGGCGCCAAAAGTTGTGGAATCGAAGGCGGATCGTTGACTGCGGCAACAATCACCGGCAGTGTGCCCGAGGCCGAGGCTTGACCCGGATCTTCGACTTTCATACTCAAACTCAGACGGCCGTTCCAATTTAACGCGGGTGTCAATCGCGCTTCCCGCTTTGCGGCATCATGATGCACTTTGAGCTTTGTCGTATCCGCAGAAATTACTGTCCACTTCATCTCAGCATCGGCATTATCGACATCCGCCACGTAATTGTCCAGAAACAAAATCTGCGTATTATCTTCATTGAATGTAACAGAGGTTGGCAATTGCAAACGTGGAGCATCATTAACGGCAGTCACGGTCACGACAAAAGTGCCCGTATCTTTTGCGCCATGGGGATCTTCAACAGTCAATTTCAGGGTGTCGCGGCCATTCCAGTCCTGTTGCCGGGTAGTCAGGGTGAGTATTTTCGTTGCCTGATTTGTCACCGCCCGAATATTCATGCCAGATTCTGCTTGCCAGGTCAGCGAATTCAGCGGATCATTCGGGTCGGTTGCCGCATTGAGAAGTGAGACTTTGAGAGAATCATCCTCCGGAAATTGAAATGGCCCGGTCAAGGTAATCACCGGCGGTCGATTCGAGATGGCAGCCAGCGACACAATCGCATACAAACCATTTTCGAAAGTACCGTTGCCGAGTTGATAGATTGCTTTTGCGGAAAGCTCGAGTTGCGCGCTGCTGTCCCAGATTTTGAAGCGCATGGTATCGCCAGGGGTATAACCATCGACGACTAGAGGGGTTTGCGGGTCGTCTTTCCACGCCGCCAATTGGATGTTTGTGAGCGGGGGCAATTTTGCCGCACCTACACACAAACCAGCCGGCGTAAAAACGCCGATTTCATCACCAACCTCGATGGTGTTGCCATCAATCACGGCCGAAGTTACGATGATGCTGTAACTCTCTGATGTCGGGCCGAGGGATTGAAAATGATCCTGCGCCCAAATTGGAGAGAACCCAATTCCCCAATATACAATCAGCGTTAGATTTATAACGAACGGTTTCACGAGAATTCCCTTTCAATGTTATGCTCTTGCTCAGTCGTGCTCTTTTCCATACTCTCACTCGCTGTTGCGCATGGCGCATAGCGCAGAGAGCCTGCGGCCGCAGGCAAAGTAACGCTCTGCGCTATGCTCTTTGCGCATTGCTATTTAAGCAACAACACCCGCTTGGTTTGTGTGAAATCTGCGGCTTTCATTCGACACAGATAGATGCCCGAAGTGACGAAGTTGCCATCCTGAGTGCGGCTATCCCAAACGACTCGGTGATATCCCGCCAGTTTCGGCTCATCAACAAGAGTTCGAACTTCCCGGCCCATCACATCGTAGATTTTGATGGTGACATGAGTATCGCGCGGCAAATCATATTCGATATTGGTTTCCGGATTAAAAGGATTCGGATAAGCATCGCGCAGCGCAAAGACTTTGGGCAAGGTTTGCGCCGTGAGTTCTGCCAGGGCATAAGGCTCATCTCCGAATGTCCCGTTACCGCGCTTGAACGCAGCAGTCAACGGAATCTCCGTTTTCGTGTTTTGATCCCACAAACGGAAGCTCATTATGTCACCGGGTTGATAGCCTTCGACCTCCTGGGTGCGCGCGTCATCCTGCCAGGCCGTGAGTGCCAATATGCCGCTCTCATTCCACACGCCGGCTCCGACGCAGCGACCACTGGCGGTAAACACGGCAATTTCATCACCGGGTTTCGCTTCATGGTCGTCGATCTTCACGGAGGCGACGACGATACTGTAGCTCTCGCCGGTCATCGAGGTATAGTGGAAATGCTTGCTTGTGGTGGAAGGCCCGGTGAGCACTGGCGTGAAGCTCTTGGCTGTAGAACTGCCGGTAATCGGGTAGATCAACGTATCTCGTGCAGCCAGATGCGCCTTATAACCCCTGCCCGCTCGCATCTGTTTTATGTTGTCCACCACGATCGGTCTGGGCGTGTAGAAGTGCCCGGAATCATCCTTGACAATGTTCAGGTTGGCAACGATGGACTGCAGCGCCATCTGAGTTGCCATGGGGGCATTGGGCAAATAAGGGATGCAATTCCAGCCAGGGGGCAGGATAATCGGCGTATTCGCCTGAATTGGGCGTCCGCGAACCGTGACCGTATTGCTGCGATTCATGTATGCCACATAGCTTTCCAACACATTCAAGTTGCCAATTTGATTGATCACACCCGGAACGTAAATTTTGCCGGCGCAGTTCTGGAGAATTTCCAGACCTGCAACGTTGGCAAAAACACTGTCAACTCTTGGCTGGCTGGGTTCAACATTGAAAGAAATCCAATTCCAGCCCTGGCGCAAATTCACGCTCTGGGTGACCGTGGTGACTGCACCCAAAGACAGCCTGGCGAGAGCTCCGAAGCCGAATTCGCCGTTGCCAATCGTATATATCGCAGTGGCCGGATACTCAGCGTTTGATCCGGAATCCCAGATACGGAAGGTCATTTTCTCGCCGACGCGATAACCATCGATGACCGGCGTTTGCGGATCATCCTGCCAGGCGCTGAAGGCCAACGGCAACGTGTCGTTCCAGACCACTGCCCCGACGCATAATCCCGCCGGCGTAAACACGCCGATTTCATCACAACGCTGCAGACGGTTGCCGTCGAGCGTGGCGTTATCAATGAGCAGCGCATAGCTCGTGCCGGTGTTGGCAGTGAAGGTAAAATGGACCGGTGAGGTGCAGCGCGGTTTTGTCTTGAGTGTTGCCGGTATGGTGACGGTCGGATTGCGCGGGTCATTGTTGCTCACTACAATGTTGGCGTAAACCGTGGTGTCTACCGGCAATTTTTTCGCGCTAAATTTGAAATTGACATTCTGCCTGGCTCCAGGAACAACCGTACCCGAGCTTGGGCTCAGGAGGGTGAGCCAATCGATCCTGGCACCTTGCCATTGCACCGTGTTCGCCAGGAGGCGAGCCATTTCGGAATTATACTCATAATAATCCATACCGATGTAGACGACATGCCCACGACCGATAACATTTGCCGAAACCACGGCGCCGCCAGTGGACACGCTTTCAATAATCTTCACGCCATTGGAGATGTGAGTATTGTTTCCATTCATGGCGCTGAAAATATTCGGCAAGCCCGCAGCGATTGGGTGCGAGGCATCAACGGCGCGGACACTCACGCTGCTGATGGAGGTCGATTGGATGGTGATGTTCATCAACCCCGTGCCATTCAATAATGTCGAGCTCCCTGTAACCGAACCGGCGCCATGCTCGAGCACAATCACTGAGCCGCCGTTTGCAACAAAGGTATTCAATATCGAAGCCCATGAGGCCCCCAGCGAGGTCAGGTTTGTGCTCGTTTCTTGCTCCGGAATCAGAAACACGTCAGCAGCGCTCAACAGAGCTTGCAAAGCAGAAGGCGTTTGGGTTGACGTCTCTGTCAGCGTGAAGTCGGTAAAAAATTGCCGCAGCGCTGCCAACGTGTTTGGATATTCTCGCAAGAAATCGACATAACCGGTCCAAGAGAGGATGCGTAGACTGGCGGTTGTGGAGGCCGGAGCAGCTTGCGGTGGAGTCACCGCCATTGTTGTGGAATAGTCTCCACTCTGGCTCTGCGAGAGCGGACTAATATTTCCCGTCTGGCTCGGCTGCACCTGCTCAACCGTTTCCACCTGCTGCGTTGCGCTGCGCGGCTGTATTGAGATGGAGTATCTAAGATCAGTGGCTGCATTAATGGTGCCGCGATTTTCGATCACCAACGTTTGTATCGTGCTGTCGCCTTGATCAAGTGTCACACTGAAGCTCGTTGGCGAGACGGCGATGACCGGTGGCAAGGCCAGGCTGACATCATCCACAAACCAATCATCCATCCCGGCGCCGCTGGAGGTCGGCACGCGGAAACGCAGACGGAAATTAGCATGATAAGCTCCGGCCGGAAGTGTAATTTCCTGAAAAGTAAATGTGCTCGCCGAAGTCCCGGTGCCGGTATAACCCACTAAATTGACCCAGCTTCCGGCCGCGTTCTGATAATCCACTTTCAGACTGTCACCCGCATCCGGCGGTTCAGCGCCGCCACCGGCCTGATAATAATATCGCAGAAGAATACCTGACTTTCCGGCGAGGTTAATGGCTTGCGTTCGCACTTCATCGCCTTTGTTTCCGGAAATGCCGTCCAAGTTGAGAGAGTAGGGTGGGCTCGGCTCATTCGAAGCCAAATCGTTGACCTCTGCCGGCCCAGCATTGTAGGTCCATTTGATCGGATCGAGCGTCGTGGTTGGAAAAGCATCAGACCACGGTATGGTGCCGCGCGGGCCAAGCGAAGTGGTCGTCAACTTTGCCGAGCTCGATTTGGTTGGATCGCCTGCGGAAGTGGCAAGCACGCGCACGGTATCTTGGCTTCCATTCGCTGCCAGCGAGTCAATCGTCACTTTGACGAGGATTTTGTAATTGCCGTTGGCAACAACAGTGGGCGTTGTGGTGATTTGTGTCGTGCCAGTGGAATCGAAAATTTGTGTGCGCCACTTGTTGCCATTGGTGCGCAAGGTGTAACTGTCATTTTTTATACCGTAGTTGCGAATGCGCAGCGGGTAAGTCACGACATCCCTGGTGTACCCTTCAGCTTGCGAAGAGGCCGGATCAACATCGACGAAATAATCTTCGGGACTAACAATCATGGTTGCCGGCACCCTGACCATGGATTCATCTGGGTCATTGCTGGAGATGTTGAGGTGTGCCTGATAAGTGCGGCCAGGCATGACGCACGCGCTGTTAAAAGTAACCGTGATATTCAAGCTTGAACCCGGGCTGACGGTACCGGCAGTAGGGGTAAAACTCAGCCAGCAGAGATTTTGTTGTTTTCCTGCTGCCCAGGCCAGTGCATTAGCCAGCAAGCGCGCTCCGTCTGTGCTGGAATCCCAGCCGTATACTGTTGCATCCGTTGATGGTGGTCGAAAGCCCAAATCCACCCTTCTGGTGCCATTGATGATTCTTGTTGCCACCAGGGGTTTCCCATCACTCCAGTTAGCTATCAACGTTGCGCCGCTCACGAGTGTCGTGGTGCCAGGCCGATAGCTCGAGGAACCTCCGTTAAAACTTCTAACATTGGCCATGATGGGATGGCTTGAATCAAAGACCGTACCCAGAGAGGCAAAACCGCTTGCACTCAGGTCACTGGGTGTGATCACCCAATAGTTTTGGCTGTTGAATCTGCCTGCAATGGTATTGGGAGTTACCATTGCCCACATCCCCAGAACCACTCCTCCACCGCTATCAACATAATCCGCCAAGACATCGCCGATTTGAGTGTCGTTCAGAAAACGCAAATTTCGCCACACTAAAACGGCGTCATAATTTCGTAATTGAGCCAGTGTTGGAATTGTGGTGGCGGCGTCAATGATGGTCACGCTGCTAAAAAGTCCTGTCGCCATCAACTTGGCTTGAACATCGGAGTTGGAAGCGGCATGGTCAGCAGCGACCAGCGCCACATTCAACCCGGCGACAACGGTTTCTGAGAACTTTGTGTTGAGAACTTCCCTGGAACTTGTGTAATAGTCGCCTGCCGAGTCGCCGTCAGCTGTCTTTTGCCTCGGAACAAAAACTGGATCGGCATTATGTGGCATGGCAAAATCGGTAAGCGCTGCCAATGAACCGGATCTGGGACTGCTACTGATCTGAAAACTCAAACTGCCTTGCCCTTCATTCCGAATTGTCAGCGTCTGAGCGGAACTGTTCGGCCATTTGAGTGTCTTACCGAGACTGTCGGGCGCTACGGCAATATCCGGCGGCGGGGTGAGACTTACGTCATCAATGAACCAGTCGTCATTCGGACCAGGGGCGGCTTTGTTGCGGAACCGCAACTGGAAAAACGTGTGATGCGCATCCGCCGGCAGAATGATTGTCTCTTTCGTGAAGGTGGTCATGTCTGCGTCAGCCCCGGAATACTGTTTGAGATTTTTCCACTCTCCGGCGGAGTTCAGATAATCCACCCACAAATCATCACCACTCTCCGGAGAATCGCCGGAGCCGGTGCGTTGATAATAGTATTCGAGTGTGACGCCATTCATGCCCCCCAGATTAAGTGCCTGGGTTTGAACCTCGTCAGCACCGCGCGTATCTCCATCCAGATTGAGCGAATACGGCGTACTGGGTACTGCCATACCCTGGGTGTTGACCTCTGCCGGTCCGATGTTGACCGGCCATTTCACCGGGTCGAGGGTGGTCGAGGCAAAATTGTCCGACCACGGGACCTGCCCTGGTGTGCGCGTCACGACTTTACCGGTTTCTGCGATGCCGGAGTTACCCACCGAGCTGACTCGTATCGTCGCTTCGTCTTTTTGACTGGCGGCCGTGCCTGCCGGAACCGCCACACGAATATGAATCTGCACCTGCGCCCCGGGCTGGATGGTGCCTGTATTGGTGATTTGGGAGGTGCCGGCTGCATTCCAAAAAGTCGTAGCCCAGGCATTACCAGTGACAGCAAGATTGTAACTATCCGCCAGCGTGCCCAGATTTTTCACGACTGCTTGGTACTCTGCAGTGGTGGCAGCCAGTGCGTACTTGGAAAAAGAGGTGGGAAAGAGATCCACAGCGCGGTCCGGTTGCGTCACCGTGCCGATGGCCGCCTGAATATCCAACTTGCCGGCACCCCATTTCATGTTGGGAACAGTACCGGTAAAAGCATCACTGCGGGCATTCGTCGTTAGTGCCGTTTTAATCTGAGCTGGTGTGAGCTTCGGGTTTTTCTCCAACAGCAACGCCACGGCGCCGGTAACATGCGGCGCGGACATGCTGGTGCCCCAAATCATGAGATGAACCTGATCTTGGTTTCTATAAATGGAAGATGCATAATAAGTCGCGTTGGAAGAGAGCGCTGCAACCACGCCAAAGCCCGGCGCACTGATATCCGGTTTCTGGCGTCCGGTGATAAAGCCGGGGTCATCCCGCGTCGGACCGGGGCTGCTAAAATAGGCAAGATCATTGAGTACGGCGCCGGGCACGGTCTGGGACCTGCCAAGATAATCCGTCCATGAAGTTTTCGTCGAATGTGCGGCAACAGTAATCGCCTGCGCCGCGACCCCAGGAATTCCCACCAGCTCATCCAGACTGGCGGAAGCAGCATTAAAATAAACCCACTTGCTCCCCACTTGACTTGCGTCGAGCCAGTTGTCATAATGCCCGCTCTCGGCCACGGTCGCACCGGTGACAATAATCCTCCAGGTGCCGGCATAGGGTGGACTGGTAGAATAGTAGTCCCAAATTTGAATGTAGCACATCCGGTCGCCGTTGTTTGGATCGACACCCGTTGAAGCATTGTCGATATAAATGGCACCATCGGAGGTGCTGGTGAACGTGTTACTGTTGTCAGAGCCGCTGATTGCTGTCCAGCTATAACCCCGTGGCGTCAGCACCTTGACAGTCAGCCGGTCATTTCCCTGGTACCACATGTTGAAAAGTATGAAATCATTGCCGCCGCCTGAATTGGATGTATAGGTTGGAACGACAAATACAGTCGTATCGCTTTTACCCGCGGTAACTGTGCCTTCGGCATGAATGTATTCGCCGTGCGCGGCATCAGTGCCTTCATTTCCGGCAGAAATGACAATGTTGATCCTGCCACTGTTGGCCGCCACGTCAATCGCCTGGCATATAAGCTCGGTTCCGTCATGAGGGCCATACTGGCTGCCAAGACTGATATTGAGAACGGCCGGCTTGCCAAGCTCATCGCTCTTTCTCATCATGTAATCAACGGCATCAATGATGCCGGTATCATAGAAATTAGTGGCAATGGCGACAATATCAGCACGGGGAGCCATACCAACATAGGTATATGCCGGAATGCCGCCTGTGGCCGAGCCGTCACCAGCCGCGGTGCCGGCAACATGGGTGCCGTGGCCATCATTATCACGGGTGCGGACAAAATTGCGGGGGGTGCCATCGATCTCGTCATTGATTTGTTGCCGCGAATACTCCACCCCATATGAAAACCCCTCAGGCAAATTTTCCATGCCCTGCGGCACCAGATTTTGGTCCCAGATATAGGCGATACGCGAGGTGCCGTCGTTGTCTTTGATAAAATCGGCATGCTTCCAATCGATGCCGCTATCACAAATGCCGACAAGCACGTTTTGGCCTGTGTACCCTGCATAGGACGGCGGTGCCGTACTGTAGTTGCCCTGGTGCACGGCATCGGCTTTGGCATCACGAATGCTCTTGTCCAAAGTGGGTTTGCGAAGCATGGACGGCTCGATTTTCACGACGCTGGAAAGATTGGCGAGAGCGCTCAGACGGCTGAGTGGAAGTCGCACGGAAAAAATGTCACCAATCTGTGCACCGACTTGGCCGCCAATCGCCTCCAATTCTTCCCGGCCTCCGGTGGCTTTCACCAAGAGTCCGACAATCGGGTCGTCGGTTTCCAACGCTTTGATCTCCATGCCCTGCGCCTTCATCCGCAGGAACTCTTTGGGGGCGCCAGGCAACAACCGGAGATTGGCCGGCATTTTTTGCAAAGCCGTTGCCGGCGTTTCCAACACAATTTTTTTTGTCCAGCTCAATGTCTGGACTTGTGCCTCCTGGCCGTAAGCCTGATGCCAACTGAGTGTGCCCAGGGTCAAGAGCAGGCACACTTGCCCCAATACTGATGATCGGTTGAGTTTGAAAGACATGAAATCTCCTTTCCCATGCAGGTTGATACGTGAGAACCCTCTTTAACTGCCGAGTTGGTTGTGGCGATCAAGCCGACTCGGTTTCTTAATTAATAAGTGTCCGAAAGGATGATTTTCTTACATGAAATTTTGGGCTTTTTTATAACCCAGGCTCTGCCCACTCCAACATCATCAAAAACAGGATGGCACTCCCGAAACGCAACAATTGTCAAAATAATGATGGGTTGGGTTTCTGCCTTCCGCCTGCAAAGAATGGTGAATCCACTTTCAGGATTTATCGAAGTCGTTTCAGTGGATGGCAAAGGCAAACCATGAATAAAATGATGACAAATAATAGAGAAATTTATCCGAAATATTGAGCCTTTTTGTTAACAGAGGTGAGACCTCAAGTATTATTACTGGTCATCGCGAACGAAGTCAAGGAATCCCTTCTAAATTTGGAGATTGCTTTACTTCGTTGCCAAAAAACGCTTTCCTTTGATTTTGATATGGTATATGCATCTTCCCCCACAGGAGTACAGTGCCAGTACGTTGGAAAATTACTGGCGGAATGCCATTCAGATGGCGGGTTTCTGTCTGAAAGAATGGCACATCAGCCATGTCCCACTCGCAATGACAATAAAAAATAACCCCGTACGAGCATAATCAGCAGGAAGATGCGCTATGCACGCTTTGCGACGAATGCATCCAATAATTCTCTCATCTTCTTGATATGCGCCGGCCCGGTGCCACAACAACCGCCGAGTATATTCACGCCGAGCTGTAACAACTTTTCTGCTTTGGGCAGAATAATTTCCGGAGTTTCCTTATAAACTGAAACACCGTCGACCCATTCGGGAATTCCGGCATTGGGTTGGGCGATGATGGGCTTGTCGGTGAGCGGCCGCAGTTGCTGAATGATGGCAATCATGTCATCGAAGCCGCGGCCGCAGTTGGCGCCAATCACCTCGGCACCAACAGCAGTGAGCCGGCGGACGGCGGTTGGGACATCCACACCCCACATCGTACGCAGTCCGGCTTTGCCGGGCTCAAAGGTCATCGTTGCCACCACCGGCAAATGGGTTTTCTCCTTCACCGCTCTCACGGCAGTTTCGGCCTCTTCGGCAGCCATCATGGTTTCGACGAAAATGACATCGACCCCGCCTTCGGCGAGTGCCACGGCCTGTTCGGCAAAGATGTCGTAAATCTCCTGCAGCGTGCGCGGCCCGAGCGGTGCGATGAGATCGCCCGTCGGTCCCATTGAACCAGCAACAAATTTGCCCTCCGGACAGACTGCACGTGCCAAATGCGCTGATTTGAGGCAAAACTCGGCAACCCGCGCCTCAAAACCATGCACCGCCAGTCTCGACCGATTAGCACCGAAGGTGTTCGTCTCCACCAGATCGGACCCGGCAGCGTAGTAATCTTGATAAATTCCCTGGACAACTTCCGGATGGGTCAGATTGTACTCTTCCGGACAAACGCCGGTGGGCATGCCGCGCCTTTGCAACTCTGTGCCCATCGCACCGTCAGAGAGCAGGATCACGCCGGAATGAAGTTTATCGAGAAACGACATCGCCATGATTCATCAACGGTTTTCGCTCAGCTTGAATGAGGCAGGATTTCGTATGACTTGTAGAAACGATACGGAATACTTGCCACAAAGTCAAGGGATTTGTTGGCCGACTGTGAGACGACGGGGACTTCCCATGCCCCTGCCTGAATCTGGTTGCATTTTCAGTATTGAAAAATAAAATCATTGACTTTTAAAAAAAATTTAATATAATAAGTGTAGCTGTACAATTATTCAACCGGCCTGCTGGCGCGACTGGAAAAATTGCCACAGGCGTGCTATTGATTTGACTAACGGGATGAATCTCTTATGCGTAAAGGATTTACCCCTACGCAGCTCCGGCCAATCCGCCTATCCGCATGTCTTTTGCTCGTTGCCTTGAGTTTGATTTTTGCCCCTGCCGAAGCACAAATTCTTGGCAAAGGTACCTATCGTGACGGCTTTCCCACATTTCTGCGCTACGATCCGACTCTGACTCAGCAAGTTGTGCTCACGGACACGGTGGTGAGTTTGCTGCCGGTGGCTACCTCGTTCACCGACCCCGATACTTTCATTCTTTCCGGGGTCGATTGGCGCTATCCTGGCACGGCGCCGGCTTTACTCTCCCCGGAGAGCATCATCAAAATTCCCGAAGAGCTCGAAACCGCAGGCCAGGATTTTTATCTGATCACGGATGCCCTCGCCCGCAAGGTCTATCTTCTCAATATCAACACACCGGCTGGCCCCGAGAATTCCTACGGCGGACTGGGCGTTCTTGATAAGCCTGTCGATGCCTTTCCTTATAGGGATAGCGCAGGGAAATTCAAGGTTCTCATTACCGACCAGGGCAACAATAGCGTGATACAGGTGGATTGGCTGTTTAAAACGGTGGATTGGCGATTGAACAGCCTCACGCTAAATGATACCAGGAAACTCTCGTTGCCCTCGAATGCGATTAGTCTCGGCAAAGAAGTACTGATCGCGGACACGGGTAACAACCGTGTTGTCGTGGTTGACACCTCCACCAAGACCGTGGTGTGGGAATTCGAGAAGGCCACCAATGACAATCTGGCGCTGAACGCGCCGGTTGACGTCAAAGTGGAAACTTCAACCGGATTGTTTTTAATTACCGACAAGAACAATCATCGCGTGCTTCTGGTGGAGCGCGCCACGAGAGAAAAGAAATGGCAATTCGGCACCGGACAGCGTGGCAACTCCGCGACTGCACTGGACAGCCCAACCGCCGCCCAGGTGTTGCCGAATGGGAATGTGCTCATCTGCGATACCGGCAACAAACGCCTGATCGAAGTCAATCGGCAAATGGCAATGGTTTATACCTTTGCCCATCCATTGACGGATTTGCGCGACGCCTATCGCATACTCGAAGGCCCCGATCTCGATAAAACTCTTGTCATCGCCAACAATCAGCCGATCAGCCAAAACGTTCTGCCCTTTCGCTTGGCTTATTTCAACGAAACTTTTGACTCGGCGGTGCAGGATTTCTCTCGTCCGGTGAATTACGACAGCCTGAGCTTCCCGACACTTCTGAAGGATCTGCCCGTCGGAACCCGCATTCGGGTTCAGTTGCGTTCAGCGGATGTGCTGGCCGACGTATTTACTGCGCGTTGGTATGGCCCTCAAGATACAGCCGACTTTTACACCGGGCCGATCACGGCGATCAATCCGATTCACGATGGCCACCGCTTCCTGCAATTTCGCGTTTATCTGAATACCAACAGCCCATTGTTGACGCCGGTACTTCGCAATGTAATGATCAAAGGACATTATTTCGACACCAATGCCACGGGCGTCATCACTTCGCAAGCCATTCGCGACTCCCTGCAACTGATTATCACCAGCTGGCAAAAACTCATTGTCAACAGCGTTTTACCGGCGGATCCATTGCAGCGTAATAAAATTCAAATCGATGTGCGCCTGCTTGACGAGCAAGGCAAAAATATTCTGCAAGGGTTCACGCTGAGCACCACAACTGCCAACAATCAATTCGATCTGTCACAAATTGAAGCGTTGCGGCGCCAGCAAGGGCTGCGGTTGCAAGCCACACTCAAAACCAATAATTCCGCGGTTACCCCGAAGCTGAATGACTGGCAGTTGGAATGGCAAAATACCAAATCCACGGCCTCTCGTCTTCGCTTCACCGATCCAACAAATCAGCCCGTGACTTATTACCGTGTGCCCTCGGTCATTGAAGACCCGCCTTTGAACATTGGCACCGTCTTTCTTTCCCTTGAAGATCTCAACCTGTTACCGATTGAGAACGCCGTGAGACTGGACATCCGGGCAGTGCGCAGCGGTGACGTGCAATCCGTGCTTTTGACCTCCCAACCTACGGGACAGTATTTGTTGACACCCGGTTATCCGGCGGTGGTAACGAATGCCATTCCCAGCCGCATCGGTGTGCTGGAAGCGCGCGACCGCGATACTTTAACCGTGCGCTATTCCGATCCGACGGATCCAAGCGACGTCAGCACGGCACGCGCCTTGATCATTCAGACCGTCAAGGGAAAAATTCAAATCGAGGATCCTCGCGGCGCCCGAATGGATACCGTGGCGATCGGCGACACGCTGTTTGTTCACATCACCGGCGAAACCGATCGGGATTTTTCACCGGCACAGGATTCGGTGACCGCCAAGCTCTTCGGAATCCAAACCAACGATCTCGAGACGGTGACCTTGTACGAAATGCCCAACCCCACCGCGCCGCTGGTATTCGACACCGGCGAATTTAGAAGCCGCATCGGGATTCCTCTGGTCACCAGCAGCAGTCTCGATAACGACGGAAAATTGTTGGTAACCGGAGGCGATCAAGTTCGAGCGGATTATATTGATATTGATGACAGTAAGTCCCAGGACACGGTGCGTGTTCGGCCGCGTCCGATCGTGCCTGATGTTCTGCAATTGGCTGGCAACAAGGCATTCGATTTTTATGTGGCGCCCAATCCATTCCATGCCAAACGCCATAATAGTTTTCGACTCGCTGCGGTGGCCCGCACGGTGGACATTCAGGTCCAGCGTTTGGAAATTTACAACCTCGCGGGTGAGCGCGTCCGTTCGATTCCTGACCAGGATTTACCTTTAACTACACAGATCCCGCGTGGCCAGCAAGCGCTGTCCAAAGAGGATGGTTTTTGGTGGGATTTCCGCACGCAGGATGGCTCAACCGCGGCTGCCGGCACCTATTGGGCGAAATTTTACGTGCGCGTCACTGATCCGGATGGGCGCAGTTATGAAACTACAGCACTGCGAAAATTTGTCATCGTACGATAAGCCTGAACTCGAACCGTAACGATTGGCCTTGCATGATAGGAGAAGGCTAAGTCTTAAGGATGAAAATTATGAAAAACATTCGGCAAAATCTTTTCCGCTTCGGCACAGCCATTTTTTTGACTTGGCTGCTCTCTGCCTCCGTACATGCACAGGGATTTGGAAAGTACGGTGCGCCATTTTTGTCCATAAGTCCATACGCCCGGCAAGTCGCGATGGGAGAAGCATTCACCGCCCTCGCCAACGACATCAATGTCATGCGCTACAACATCGGCGGTTTGGGCAATCTGCGCCACATCATGTTTTCCACGCATTTTCACAAATGGATTGACGACACGCAACAAGGCGCGCTGGAGGTGGCGCTGCCGTGGCGTTTTGGCGTTGCCGGATTCAACCTGACCTACTTCAACGAAGGCGAGATCACCGAGCTGAATGAAAAATTCCAGCAAACCGGCAGTATCATCGGCAGCAATGATCTCGTGCTTTCTTTTGGTTACGGCGGCTATCTTGGTTTATTCAAAAACACGCTTTCCTTCGGTGCCGGTGTCAAATTTATTCGCCAGGATCTCGCTGGGGAGTCCGCCACCGGAACCGGCATCGATGTCGGCCTTCTCTATGCGATGAAACACTTTTCCTTCGGTGCCACCGTGCAAAACCTGACGGTCAGCAAGATCAAATTCATTGATGAAGAATATCTTCTGCCGGAAACCCTGCGCGGCGGCTTGGCCGCACGCCTGCCCATCGGCTCCAAATTCAAAGTAAATCTCGGCACCGATGTCGCCAAAGTGCTTGGCAGTTCCGAGAAAAAACTGCGTGTCTACTCCGGCGGTGAGGTCCGCGTTTCCGATGTTTTTGCTTTGCGCGGTGGTTACAAATTCCATGATACCGAGCTCTCGCGCTGGGGTGCCGGTTTCGGCGTGATCATACCGATGGCATGGCTCGGACGTTCCAGCGCCGAGCTTGATTATGCCTACAGCCCCATGGAAGCCTTTGACACGCAAGCCCACCGGTTTTCCCTTTCCTTCAGCTTCGGCGCCATTCAACCGGTGATGCCCATTGCCGGGATGGATCAGATGCAACTGGTCGAGATGCAGCAGCAGGTATCGCGCGAATTGGAAGCTGCAGCCGAAGCCCGCAAAGCTGCTGAAGAAGCCCGTCTTTCTGCCGAAGAAACCGAAAGACGCCTGAAAGATCTCGAGGCGGAGATGGCTGCCCGCCTCGAAAAAGTCAAGCAGATTGCCGAAACCAGCGGAGGCAAAATCGAAATACAGCCGGAAGCCAAAGGCAACCTGCTGATGACCTTGCGCATCAATTTCGACTTTGACAAGGCGGTCATTCGCCCCAGCGAGTATCAAACCATGTTCAAAGTCGCAGACATCCTGCAAACCTATCCCGAGGCCAAAGTTCAAATCTCCGGCCATACCGACAACATCGGCACGGATGAATATAACATGAAACTTTCCGCTGCGCGCATGAACAGCGTCATGGATTTCCTCACCCGGCATGGCATTGACCGGAGCCGCTATTTCATGCCTGTGGCTTATGGCGAATGGAAACCGTTGACCGATAATCGCACCGAACAGGAACGTTTCCGCAACCGCCGCGTCGAGTTTTATTTATATACCGGCACCAATCAGCCAATGGTCCCGGAAGGCTCGGAGATTACCGAAGTGCGGGCGCTTGGCGATTCCACCATCACCGTGATCGGAAACGGCCGTCTCAACTATCTCACCAGCTTTGTCGATAATCCGCCGCGCCTGATCTTGAAATTCCCCAAAGTCTATACTCCGGATCCACGGACGTTTCCGCTCAATGTCGGGAACTTCCTGCAGGCGCGCATGGCATACCATCCGGACGAGCGCAGCACCTGGGTCGTATTCGACATGTATGCACCGATGCAGCCGACTTGGTACACCCAAGACAATCGCTTGCTGCTGCCGCTGCGCGGTGGCATGCCGGTTACCCCGACCGCTGAAAAGCGTCCCGATCAGCCGTGACCTCGAAGTGACCGTTGGCAACGCTACGGCATGCCATGAATGTTGCGTTTCCCGACCATAAATAGCCGGATACATTCTTATGAGACAATGCGGTTGCCAAATGTGACAATTTTGTCACTTGCTTTTTTCCTTCGTTCATTTATCTTTTTATATATTCTGTTGAAGCGCGAATTGTTTTACACCCACCTGAATTGCCTTTTACAAAAGGACGACGGAGATGTTCAGCGCGACGGAGTTGCCGGCGCCGAGAGTATTGGTCGTGGATGCCAACGCTCGGCATTGTTTGCTTTATCAAATGGAAATGGAAGCCCGGGGCTATGAAGTGGTTTGTGCCCACAATGGGCACGAAGCCCTGCAGCAAATTCAACAGAGTCGTTTTGACGTTGCCGTTGTTGACGTAATGCTTCCGGACATCAATGGGGTTGAACTGGTGAAAAAACTTTCGATCACTTGCCGGAACTCCGACGGACGCAGTACCAACGGATACAAGAGCGGGGGGCGCAGCCCAGACGGGCGCAGCCCAGGCGGGCGCAGCCCAGACGGGCGTAGCCTGCCGATTATCATTAACACCGCCTATCCTTGCAGCAAAAACCGCATCAAACAATTGAACGCGGATGCATTTGTGTTGAAGTCTTCGGATCTGGATGAGCTGATGGGCAAAATTTATTCGCTCTCGCGAACTCATTGCGAGCAGAGGTTTGCAGCCGACGGGCGGAAGTAAAACTGGGGATTCGTTTGAGTTCTTTTTTACAGAATTCTTGATTCTTGAATTTTTCTCACCTTGTTACCATCAGTGGAATCGAACACCTGGGGGCGCAAGTAACGCAGGGCCAGCCGGATATTGCTCCCCAAAACCCCTTGATCACCCTGAAAACCCGTGAGACTCAGAAAACTTTTCATATTCCTCCGGCCTTCTTCCGGTAAAGCCGAACGTCTCCACCGTAAAACGTTTTTCTCAAAATGTTGGATTTGACATTCATTAAAAACGCGTGTTGTATTCTTCAAAATTTTTTTTATATTTGGAAACAGAATAATGACGACCGATGAGCTACGGCTTTCTTCATATTTTTATTAAAACGAAAGTGTCATCGCATCAGGAAAAGCTTACACAGCTATCCATCTCTTCACCAATGAAGACATCGACGCAGCGCTGCTGAACTTACCCGCGAGCGCTCTGTGCCACTCCAGATGGAGACGGTGTCGTGATATCAAAAAAGTTGCTTTGTTTAAACTTTGTGACTAAATTATGTTGTGATCGAAAACCGAATTATAGTGGTGGGATAAATGATCAACAACAGCGTGTATCGCAGTTGACCTCAGGAGGTCAGACTATGATACTCGATGCCGAAATCAAAGAAGATGGGACACTTATTGCAAGGGTCCCCGAATATCTGACTGGCAGGAAGATTCAGATCGTTATAAGAGATAACAACAAGTCACTAACAAGTTGGAATGCGATAGCCGATATTCTCACCGAAGCAGATCGCCTCAATGTTCCTCAACGTGATCTCAATCAAATTCTGGACGATCTCAGGACTTTTAGAGAGACGAAATGAAACTCGCATACATTGACTCCTGTATTTGGATCGCAAGGGTTGAAGGTTTGCCCGAGTACAAGAGGATACTCGATGAGAATTTGCAACGCCTGGCTGAGGAAGGATGGACGTTTTGTACTTGATCTACTTGGTGGGGGGAAAGCTGCTGCTCCTCACTGAGACTTGTTTGCGTTTATGGAAGGATGCTGCATCCCGGTAATTTTCAAATTGGCTCATTACTACTCAGCCGTTGATATCGGTACAACTTTTTTATCAAACCATTCAACTAATTTTACCCTGCTGATGTGACCACTGTCTAAATCGCGAAATAGTTTTTCTTGTTCATCAACCGAGGCGTTTGTAAAGTTCGGCGTTCTTTTTGAGCACGTATTTCATCGCCTGGATGAATTCGAAATCCAGACTTGCCAGCTTCTCTTGAAGACTGACGAGCATGAGGTCTTCCGGTTTGACGCCGGAATTCCGCGCCACAGTTTTAAGTTGCGTTGCAATTTTATCCGGCAGCGTAATGGTGAGCTGTTCCATTTTCAATATTCCTGAAAATTATTGGCATGATTCTGTTGAGCAATGCGAGGCATTAAAATTTGTGATACCAACCCTTTGCTTTAAGCACGCGTGCCTGCCACAAGTTCATTATACAAAACAGCAACCTCAAATGCAAGCATGAAACACCCACTTTGGCCCTCGAATTTTTGAAATAATTTTAGCGTGGGATTGGAAAAAAGTAAAAGCGCAAGGAAGCTATTTTAATGAAACCCGAAGCCATCCTTGAAACCATCAACTCGGGCGAAAGCCAGTCGGTGGAATTCAAAGCCGATTTTTCTCCGGAATTAGGGAAGAGCCTCTGTGCCTTTGCAAATACGAATGCCGGAACTGTCTTTGTGGGCGTATCCGACGATGGCCGAATCAAAGGCGTTTTGGATGATGTTGAGGAAAAAGTTGCTCAAGTTGCTCATTCCTGCAAGCCTGCCATTTATCCCGAAATCAGCAAAGTGATCTGTGAGGGTAAGTTAGTGCTCATCGTCGCGGTGCCCCATTCGAGAGGCATTTTGCATTCGTATAAAAATATCGCCTACAAACGTGTCGGCACCAATGATATGCCACTTTCACCTGAGGAGGTCATTGCCTTCGCCAGACAGACAAGGATGATTCGATTTGACAATCAGTTTTGTGAAGCAAATCTCGCCGACATCGACGAAGCGGCAATCAGAAAGTTTGTCCGATCTGCCATAGCTCAACGCCGGCTGGATATTGCCCCCGATTTACCCATCGCAGAAATTCTCGAAAAGCTCGAATTGAAACAGGGCAACAATCTCACTTATGCAGCTATTTTACTCTTTGGAAAAGAACCACAAAAACTTTCGCTGCAGTCGGAAGTCCGTTGCGCCAGATTCAAAGGCACGGATTCCTTGCGTTTCATCGACATGAAAGTTCTGCGGGGTAACGTGATCGATCTCATCGACAACGCCGAAAAATTCGTGATGAATCACATCCGGCTCGAGGCCGAGGTGGTGGATTTCTTGCGGGAAGAAAAATGGGAGTATCCTCTTTCCGCTGTTCGAGAAGCCATCACCAATGCCATCTGCCATCGGGATTATTTCTCCACCGCCAATGTGCACATCAGCATTTTCGATGACCGCCTCGAAGTTTGGAACCCTGGTACACTCCCGCCGGAGTTGACCATTGATGATCTGAAAAAACCTCACAAATCCATTCCGCGCAACCCGTTGATTGCCAACGCATTGTTTCTCATCAAATACATCGAACGCTGGGGCACTGGTACGGAACGAATTGTCAGAGATACCATCGCTCATGGCTTGCCCGAGCCAGAATTCAAGCAGTCATCCGGTGGCTTTGAAATTGTGTTTAGAAAAGCTGAGGCGTTTCTTGAGAGTTTGAATGAAAGACAGAAGAAGGCGTGGGAGTATCTGCGTGACAAGGAAACAATTACAAGCTCGATTTACGCTGAGTTGTGCAAATGTGCTGTTAGAACCGCTTTGAGCGATCTGCGCCAAATGCAAAAAAGGGGACTGCTGAAAAGAGAAGGAAAAAGGAAAGCGACAGTATTTCGAAGGACAAAATAGTTTAACAAAAAGTTAGAAAGAATTTGGCAAAAATTTGGCAAAAATTTGGCATTCACTGCTCAAATCAACAAGATATTGTTGCCTAGTAGCCTGATTCCTAATTAACATTACAATAATTTAGCCTTATTTTTAGACGATAGAAATTTCATCAAGTTTGTATTTCCATCTGAACACTACTGGCGTTTCATTGATTTCGTCAAGATATTTTA
>JAPDQK010000040.1:49937-55533 GCA_034505955.1 Candidatus Zhuqueibacter pondensis | reverse complement strand
ATGGCATACGAAAAGGCCGGGCGACTCGATGATGCGATCAACCTTTATCGTGGCTATGCCATGGTCAGCAATCCGGAAGATCGCCAGCAAATCGAAGCGCGTCTGGATTTGGCCATTCACGCCAAACTCCGGCTCGAGGCGCGGCAGGCTTTGGCAAGAGAAGGGAGTATCGAGCCGCAAAATTTCCCGGAGAACTCCATCGCCGTGCTCAACTTCCGTAATCTCGGAGGCAATACCGGATTCGACCCGCTCGCCAAAGGACTCGCCGACATGGTGATCACCGATCTCAGCCAGGTGAAGGCGCTCACTGTGATCGAGCGCAGCCGCATGCAGGCGCTGCTGGAGGAAATGGGTCTTGGCCAAACCGGCCTGGTGGATGAACAAACCGCGCCGCGCGTTGGCCAGTTGCTCGGCGTCAAAAAAATGCTGCAGGGCAGCTTTCTTGATCTTGCCGGTGGTCGCTTGCGCCTGGATGCCAATCTTGCCGATGTGGTCGCACAAACCTCCAAGCCTGTGGAGGAGACTTCCGGCGAACTCGCGCGCTTCTTTCGATTGGAAAAAAGTTTGGTGTTCAAAGTGATCGACGAGCTTGGCATCACGCTCACCGAGGCTGAGGAGCAGGCGATCCTGACCATTCCCACCGAGAATCTGCTGGCATTTCTTGCCTATTCTCGAGGCTTGGATGCCCGTGATCGGGGCGATTTTGCGAAAGCGCAGGAAGAATTCCAGCAAGCCGTGAAAATCGATCCCCAATTCAATGCCGCGAGAACGCAGCTTGGACGCGCCACCGCGCTGCGTACCGATGCTCGCGCCATGCGACTTGCCACCGGTCGTTTCGCGCGTCCGGTGGCTCTGCCGGCAACACAACGCCAGTTGCGACTGGCACAATCAGCGCTCAATACCAATCCGGCTTATAGTTTCGTCAATCAGGCCAGAATCAGCACCTCCTCTCGAGCCAATCTCCCGGTGAGTGTCAGTCCCAAAGACATACGCCAGCCGTTGCTCGAGGGCAACACCAGCTTCGGCTTGAAAGGAGATCTTATTATCAACATTGAATTGCCCTAACGTTGACAAGCCACAACCCTGCGGGCGCAATCATTTTGTCGAAAATTATTTTGTCTTTTGAATTCTTTGCCCAAAGGCAAATATTCAACTGATAAAAGAATAATCGAGTCCTATCATGCGATACTACCTCTTGATTTTGTTCTGCTCGGCAACCACGCTTTACAGCCAGGTAAAAACCTCCCATTTCATCACCCGGCCATCCTTCCGGACCGGCGCGATTTTCCAGCGCTGGACCGGCGAGGGCAGGCAACAAATCGATGAGTTGGTCGTGCCTTTGGTGATGCATTACCCGGTGAGCGAGCGCTTCAGCGTGAGTGTGCTCAATATGCCGACAAGCGCAAAGCTTCGCCGCGCCGATAGCTCCTCGAGCCTGACGGCATTCACCGACACGAGAATCTCAACCGCCTTCATCCTCGGCGAGGAACGTGCGGTGCTCAACTTGGGGGTTGGTATTCCTTCGGGACCAACGGCACTCAAATTCCGTGAATTATCCGTCGCGCAGGAAATCACTTCGCACGCACTGGCCATGCCGATGAGTTATTTTGGCGGCGGCGGCGAAGTAAGCGCAAGCATTGCAGTCGCTACCGAATTGGGCAAGTGGATTCTCGGCGGTTCGGTGGGTGGCGCCTATAAAGCCAGCTATGTGCCGATTGCCGGATTTTTGAAATACCGTCCCGGTCCGGAGATCAGCATTGCCATCGGATTCGATCGCACCCTCGGTGAGCGCAGTCGCATCTTTGGCGATGCCGGTTACACGTGGTATGGCAGGGATCAATATGGGGGTAAGGACATTTTTCAATCGGATGGAAAGGCCAACTTTACCCTGGCGGGAATTTTTGCCTCCGAGAAATGGCAAAGCTCAGTACTCCTGCAAAACACGCTGAAACGGAAAAGTCCATTCGCACTCGACAACAGTTTCTCGGTGAGCTACGGCAATGAATTCGAGCTTGCCACTGAATTGGCGCGCCAGATCAATCCCAATTCTGCGCTGCTGGCGGTCGCGAACGTGCGTGCCCTCGGCAAGAATGCGAATGGCAACAGTGCTGCCACTGTGGTGAGTTTCGGTCCGGGCTGGCGCGGTACGATTATGCCCCAGGTGCAGTTGGAAGCAGTGGCTCGCCTTGCCGCCGGTGAGATCGATGGCAACCCGATCCGTGGCGGTGAAGCGGAACTGGGATTTATTTTTCAATTTTGATTTCTGTCACATGTCCTATTATTACAACGCTAAGCTCATTACATCCCCATTGCATGTCATTCTGTAAGCCTGCCCTGCCGCAGGCCAGGGAATCTTTTTCAGCATGAGATCCGCTCCACTACTTTAAAAGACCCCTACGGGCGTAGCCTTCCAGGGTGACACGAAAGGCGTGGGCTTATGACTTAATGTTATAGTACTATTCACCTCATTTGAACGACAGAGGCAGTTTAGAAAAGGATTAGCCGGATAAGAGGACTTCCCATGAATCGTTTTTATCGACACCCGTTGCTGACCGCCGTTGCCCTTTGGCTGATCGCACAAGGCTGCAGCTTTTTCACGAATCCTGAAGAAGCTGAAGATTTCGGCGAATTGCAAATCAACCTTCGCTTTGCCGGAGCCGGAACGGAAAATGTCACCAATTCCAGTTTGTCGAATGAAATCGGCGAACGATACGCCGAGGTGTTGGCGAAGGAGACTGTGCCGCAGGCGGTTGATCGCGTGGTCATTATCATTCTCGGACATCCTCATGAACAATTGGGTGAGTTTTCGCAATCCGAGTTGATTCGCCGCGAGTTTCGCATTGGCAGTGATCGCAAATTGCAGGCGACGATTCAAGTGCCGTTGCAGCGCGCGCAACTGAATTGCTTTATCGTGCGGGTCCAGGCCTTTGAAGGTGTCAAATTGCTGTACACGGGGGAAGACTATCCCTGTTTCGATGAACAGAATAAACGGGTTGCGGCCAATATTATACTCGAGCCGGTGGCGTTTCGCGTGGATCTGCCGGTGAACATTCCTCCGACCAGTTCACGGATCGTCACGTTAACCGGGCAAGTGCGCGACACGACGATCACCAGAATTCAGATCATCATGGCGGACAGCGTCACCGTGAATTTCCCTCCGGCCAAGGGTTCGTTCTTTTCCAATCCGGTCATGCTTTTTGGTGATAAATCTCTCATAACCATCAACGCCTTCAGCGGTAATAATTTTGTCGGGAGTGCCTCTCGCCAGGTGACTTATACCGGAACCAAGGCCGAGGTTTTGGTGGCACTGGTGTGGGATCAGCCGGTGGATCTTGATTTGGAAGTGGTGAATCCACTGCAGCAGGTCATTTCCGCGGCTGCGCCCGGAGACAGCGTCGGTGGTGGCGGTCGTTTGCAGGTGAGCGATACAGACGGTTACGGCCCGGAGGTTTATGAGTGGCGAAGCGTTCGTATTACCGGTGGTTCATTTAGCGTGCGCGTCGCGCGGCCGCGCACCGGTTTGCCCACGGCAAGCGGAAAAGTTTACATCTTCTTCCGAGAGGGGCAAATTCGGCAAAGCGTGCGGAGTTTTCGATTTGCATTTGTGCCGCAAGATACACAGCTTTTTCAAACCATTCACAATTTTACCTGGCCCATTCCATAAATCAATTCTGACCTATTTGAGGAGGTGCATGTGAATCGGATTCGTGTGGTCCAGTTTGGTCTCGGCCCGATTGGCCAAGCCTGCGTGAAAGTGCTCACGCAGAAATTCGGTGTCGAGCTTGTTGGTGGCATTGATGTCGATCCACAGATGATTGGCAAGGAAATCGGCGAAGTATGTGGTTTGAAGAATAATCTTGGCATCATCGTTCGCGGCGATGCCGAAGCCGCGCTCGCGGAGTGGAAACCACAAGTGGTATTGCACACGACGCTGTCGTTTTTGGATCGCATTGAAGATCAGCTTGTGACCATCATCCGCAGCGGTGCGCACGTGGTCTCTTCCACGGAAGAACTTTTTTATCCTTATGAGCGCAATCCGGAGTTCTGCAACCGAATTGATGCCCTGGCAAAGCAGCACGGTGTCGCCGTGGTTGGCACCGGTGTCAACCCGGGATTTGCGATGGACGTTTTGCCGCTGTGTCTCACCGGCGTGTGCACCGAGGTCAAGAAAATTACTGCCACTCGCGTCGTCGATGCGAGCAAGCGCCGGCTGCCGTTGCAAAAGAAAATCGGCGCCGGCATCACCCGCAAGGAATTTCGCGAGCGCGCCGCCACTGGTATGTTCGGTCACATCGGTCTGCGGGAGTCGGCGCTGGCGGTGATGAATGCGATGGGCTGGCCGGTGGACGAAATCAAAGAGAGCCTCAAGCCGATGATCGCAGACAAAAGAGTCAAGACCCCATATCTTACAGTCGAGCCGGGACAGGTCACCGGCATCAATCAACTCATGCGGGTGAAAAGCGGCGGCCATGAAAGACTCGTACTGGAATTGCAAATGTACGTTGGCGCAAAGAAACCGCACGATAGCGTCGAGATCGTCGGAGACCCGCCCATTTCCATGCGCATCGAAGGTGGGATTTTTGGTGACACCGCGACCATCGGCGCGCTGGTGAATACGATTCCCAAAATCATCCAGGCACAGCCCGGGCTGCGCACGATGCTGGAGCTGCCCGTGCCGTACGCGTTTTTGTGATTAACGTTTCGTAGTAGTGCCTTCAGGCTACGCCCGTGGGGCACCAAGCTCATGAGTTAAGCGCGAGCGTGGTTTTATTATTTACTTCTTTCGCCTGAAGGCGCTACTACAAAATTTTAAAATTCAGACTTGCCATCGTAAACGTTTCTCAGCCTGCGGCCGCAGGCGAAGCGCTCTTAATGGCGTTCTTCAACCATCATTACCCTCCCATCCATATCCGTCACCACCACGCGATGGGCGGTAATCGGCACTACCGTATGCACCGCCGTTACACCCACACGATGCTGCCATTTCACCGCACCGGTTTTGGCGTCCACCGCAAACACATAACCATTCTTCGTGCCGAAAAAGATTACACCGTCTTTCTCCTGCGGCATCGAGGGATCGATGTCGTAACCGTAGCCGCACGGCGTGAACCAACGCAACTCCGGTTTCGAAGTTGAAGAGGAAAACGCGAGCAGGGTATCGGTCATGCAGCGCGCATAAACCGTGCGCCTGTCTTCAGAAATTCCGATGGCCTCGCGCACTTGATGACGGTTGGAACGCCAGAGGGTTTTGCCGGTGGCCGCATCAATGGCAGTCATGAACCGGTCCGGCGCGACGATGAAAATTTTGCCGTGCGCCGCCACCGGCCAGCAGGCTGCCGGCGAATACAGCTTGCCGGGATTGCCGGTCGTCCACTTCCACGCCAGTGTGCCATCTTTCACATTGAGTGCATACAGAAAGGTGTCCCAGGCGCCGAAGATCACTTTGCCGTCGTGAATGAGTGGCCTGGTTTCCACGAAACCATTGACGCCAGCGAATTCCCATTTGAGCTTGCCGGTGTCGAGATCAATGGCGCGAAACTTTCCATCGCTGCTACCGATGTACACGATGCCCTTTTCAATATACGGCGTGGCTACC
>JAPDQK010000040.1:3880-49843 GCA_034505955.1 Candidatus Zhuqueibacter pondensis | reverse complement strand
AGCACCGAATCCAGCCAGGCTAAATCTTCGGGCGCGAAATGACCGTCGGCCATGCGCATGATCGGCCCCTGATGCAGGCCGATGAAGCGATAGCCGCCATGCTCGAACACGAACTTGTCACTCCCCCACAATTCGGGAAATTTCGTGGCGCCAGATTCCGACCATTTGGTGTCGTGGTTGCCGGGGATGATATAATACGGTTTGTTCAAGCTGTCGAGAATGGCTTTGGCCAACTCCAGCTCGGCATTGCTGCCCATTTCGGAGAGGTCGCCGGAGAGGAGGACAAACTCGAGGTCGTTCATCCCATTGAGGTCGTGCATGGCGCGGCTCAAATCCGCGGCGCCGGTGGCGCTGCCGACATGCGTGTCGCTCAGCCAGGCGAAGCGGAAGGAAGAGGGTTGGGCGAAGGAAATTGAAGCGAAGAAAAGAAAAAGTCTGAAAGAGCAACAAAGTGCTTTCATGTTTTATCTTTCCATCCGATAGCTGCATATTTATTCCCCCACTATTGATCCGACTGGAATTTTTTCTCAGGGCATCACGAGTCCCTTGCCATAAGCATCCGCCAAAACACTTTGATTCTCGGTAACGATGAAACAATTCCGGCAAATTGAAGCCGGTATAGTACAGCATGCTCCTGGCACTGATGAGAGATTTCAAAAGAGTGGGATAAACTTTGAGTTGGTCACGGGTGGGTGGAGCGATGTCCAGCATCGGGCTGGAGAACTTGGGATAAAACATCCACAGGAGAACTTGTGTGTCGAGCAGAATATGCTCCCTGCCGGTGGGGCTATACTTCGAGGCATGAACGACGCTGGCCTGAACGTCATACGTGTAAGCCATAATTGCTTTACCCCACTTCCTCCAAGATTACCCGTTTTATATTCTCGCGGTATTGCGGATCGGCAAAAATCCGTTTGGCATTGTCGATCACCCGCTTCAGCAGAGCATGATCTGTAGGCTCCAAGTTATGAAACACCAAGAGCTGGCGTAGACGTTCCGCGGGAATATCGGCCAGTAAATTACCGATGGCGGCATTTAAAAATGGGGAAGCAAAGATCACTCCCCCTGAAACATCCAAATCCACTTGCTGATTCTGTTTCAGCAAAGGATGGATAAGGTCATACAGTTTTCGACCATCATCTTCGGTGATGCAGATGGTGCCAATGACCTCGGCGATTTTGATCATAACAATCTCCATTAAAAACTGTCTTTTGGAGATACCACGCCCTCAGTGGTGAGATAATAGAAATTATCGTCCTGGCGCAACTCCAAATTGAGAACCGTGCCTGGAAAATCCTCAGCGAAATTATCAACAAGAACACCTGACTGCTGGATGCACGCGTAACTGTCATGGCTGTAAATTTCCAACCGGCCGCGATTGAGTGTCGCCAAATCGCTCAACAGCTTCAAGCCCAAACCATAAGCACCGGAAACTCCCGGCAAAAACTTGGTGCTGTGACCCTCTTGCAAGGCCCAATGGAGCGCTTGCCGTCCCGACATTTGCGGTTGCCCCAAAAATTCTCTCACCTTCGCCGGTATGCCGACACCGAGATCGACGACGGTGAGCTGAAATGGGAAAATTCCAAAGGGATAACCCTGCCCGCATGAATACGCTCCAACCGGCGAACGGCTGTGGGTAAAAGCATTTACGTAGATTTCAATGAAACGTTTGCAAAGCGCACGGCGAAGTGCCGGGCTGAGATGAGGAAAAAATTGATGGCCCGGCACCTGCGTAAAAAGATAATCAACCAAATCTTCATTTGCAAGTCGAAACTGGCGCAGTTCAATGGTGTTTTGTGAGCCGAAGCCAGAAGGGCCGCCAAAATGCTGCACGAATTTATAATTGCAACAAGCGCGGTAGACCGGTGGGGCCATGCTCGAAATATCCACGGTAACGACCTTGCCCTGCTGCCGTGCATACGCCAATGCCGCACTGATACAGGCAACTGCGTTGGCTTTGAAGAAGGTACACTGATCAAATCGAACGACAATCTCTGTCGCCTTAGTCGCCAAAATCTGCCGGCACAACGATGCGAGAATGCGAAAATCCTGCAAATTGGAGTACAACGTGGGAATATCAACCTGATAAACGGCCTTTTGAGAATGGAGGGTTGGCATCTTAGTTTGCTCGGCCATTGATTCACAGCTTATCCGGTGAGAGGGTCACGATTTGGCCATGCGCCTTTAGGCACCGAATCAAAGGCCAACGCCTCGGGATGACCATGGCCGCTGTAATGCAAGGCGCGGCAGCCGAGCAAAACCAGCTTTTGCAAATTCTCGGCGGTGGCGGCTTCGAGGCGCACTTCAACGGCGCGGCCGGCGTCGTTGAAGCTTTCGAAAAGCCAGTCGCGCTCGGTTTTGAAATCCAGCCGGTCGATGGGTTGCAACGCGCCGCTTTCATCCTGCCAAACCAGCGGTGCAGAGTAAAGTAGGGCCAACCGGGCGGGTGCGGGCATGGAAACTCCTTTGTGATTTTACGGAACACGGATCACACAGATCGAGCGGATTGCTACGGAAGTAAGAATTTAGCCAACTGAATAGGATGTCATTCTGAAAGCCTGCCCTGGCGCAGGCCAGGGAATCTTTTTTGGTATCTGCAAGCATCTGCTTAAAAAGTAAAAAGATTCCTCCGGAATGACACCGTGTTTAGTGAACATTTACTCCCAATATAAGCACAACGGCGATGAACCGCAAACAAAATAAATTTTAATGCTTCTCCTGTTAATGCTGCACTGCGCCTTTCCCCTATCCCCGCAGCGTGTCGTATTTCGCCACCTGCTGCGGTGAGAGAATCTTCTTCATCTCTCCTCAATTGCAGACCGGTGGCGTCTTGCAAATTACAAAACTTTGCTGAGGTTGTCAATGAAATTAAAGCGTAAAATGACTTGCATCGCAGTCCAAGGGCGATTATATTTCGACCAACGGCTCAATTGCGGAGCATAACATGCAAACGACCTACGATATTTTTGTTTCCTATAATCACAAGCACCGTGACTGGGTGCGAAGCTTTGTCGAGGCCCTCGAGAAACACCATCTCAAGGTCTGGTTTGACGAAAAGGCCATTCTACCTGGAGAATCTTTTGTGGAAAAGCTCGAGGAAGGAATCCGCAACAGCAATGCCGTCGTTTACATCGTCACACCGGAAGCTGTCCATTCCAAATGGGCCTTGATTGAGTTGGGAGCCGCGCTGGGAGGGGAAAAGACGCTCATTCCGATTGTTTCCGAAGACGTGCCCGTCGGCGAGCTCGCCACCCCGATTCGGCGGCGGCGCTGGATAACAAAAAGCGACCCGCTGGCCAATGCCAACGAAGTCGCTCGTCTTTTTTCGCAAAACGGGGGCGGTTCCAAGAATACTGCCAATTGAAAAGGCCAGTCGGACTGGCGCTGGCGAGAATTTGCACGCATTGAAAAATTTTGAAACGCCAGTCCGACCTCGCTTCTTGCCTGATGCTGTTATTGCGTCCCCTTCCCATATCCCAGTTCGTTTCCCCTTTGTGACTGTGCATTGAGTGGTCTGCTTTGCACCGCCGGCCGTCAGTATTTCTCTTCTACAAAATTTTCTAGCGAAAGCTTGCAGAATCAATCCGTGTATTTCATTTTCAATTTCGCGGCCGCGGCCTTGTCCACAATCACAAAAGCATAGCGGTGCAATTGCACGATCGAGGCCGGGCACATGGCCGAGATCGGACCTTCGCAGGTGGCGGCAATGGCGTTGGCTTTGGCCTCGCCGCTGGCGAGCAGGAGCAGCTTCTTTGCATCCATGATGGTGCCGACGCCCATGGTAATCGCGTATTTCGGCACTTCGTCCGGATTTTTGAAGAACCGCGCGTTGGCCTCGCGCGTGGTGCCGGTGAGGGTTTTGATGCGTGTGCGCGAACCCAGCGAGGAGCCCGGCTCATTGAACGCAATGTGGCCGTTGGCACCGATGCCGAGAATCTGCAAATCGATGCCCCCGGCTTTTTGAATCTGTTCTTCGTACCACTCGCAATGCGCCTCGATGTCATCCGCCATGCCCATGGGAATGTGCACGAAGCGCCGATCGACGTTGATGTGCTTGAAGAGATTTTCCCACATGAAATAATGATAGCTCTGATCGTGCTCCGGCGGCAGGCCGACATATTCATCCAAATTGAACGTGGTGACTTTGGAAAAATCCAGCCCCTCGTTCTTGTGCATCCGAATCAATTCCTTGTACATGCCGAGGGGCGTGCTGCCGGTGGCGAAGCCCAGCACACAATTCGGTTTCTTGCGCACCAATTCCGCCACGATGCGCGCGCCTGCTTTCGACATTTCTTCGTAATTCTCTTTGATGTGGACCAGCATAAGTGAATCCTCCTCAATTCATGTTAATCTTTTATCAGTTAAATCGCTTTTTGGGCAAAGCATTCAAAAGACAAAATAATTTTTGACAAAATGATTATGCACCTGTGAGTAACTCCGCTAGGAGTGAGATATTTATAGAAAAGCCGCCTTGCACAATTTTTTAAACTCCGTAGAAGTGATATGTTTCACGGCGTTGCAATTAAGCACAAATCAACTAGAGAAAACCACATGTCACTCCTACGGAGTTTTTAAAGCCAAGAACGTTCTTGACTATAAACATTTCACTCCTAGCGGAGTTTGAATCCAATTTGGCTGTGCAAAAAATTTTTTGCACCACCAAATGAGTAGAGCGAAAAATCTCTCAAGACCGCTCCAGTTGCGGTTTTGGTCAAGGCCGGTGCAAAATTGATGTAACAGGTGCCTATAAAGCCTGCCACTTCCGTTCAGAAGCGGTGATTTCAAACACGTGCTTCAACATCTTCTCCTGCGCTGCCGAGAGCGCCAGCTTGCGCCGCGCCATGACCCGGCGGGCGACTTCCAACGCTTTGTCGATTTCGTAAGTTTCCATTTTGTCGATCCCGCCCCAGGTGAAAGACGGGATGAATTTGTCCGGATAACCGGCGCCGAAAACGTTGCTCATCACGCCGACGACCGTGCCGGTGTTGAACATGGTGTTGATGCCGCATTTCGAATGATCGCCCATCGTCAGGCCAACGAACAACGAGCCGCTATCCACCATCTCGCCGTTGACGTAGACTTTCACCGTGCCGTAATTGTTCTTGAGATCGCTGTTGTTGGAATCGGCGCCGATGTTGACCCATTGGCCGAGATAGGAATGGCCGATGAACCCCTCGTGTTGCTTGTTGCTGTAGCTGTGAATAATGGACTCTTCCACCTCGCCGCCGACTTTGCAGACTTCGCCGATGGAGGTGCCTTCGTAAATTTTGGCGCCCATTTTGATGGCGGATTTGGCGCCGATGAAGAGCGGGCCTTGCAGCGAAGCATTGGCCATGATGGTCGCGCCTTCATCGATGTAAATCGGGCCGTCTTCGGCATCGAGCACGACGCCGGGCTTGATTTTCGCGCCGGGGGCGATGTAGATGTTTTTCTCTTCCAACAGTGTGACATTGGGATAAATTTTCCCCAAAATCTGGCCGCCGCGGTTGAAATGAGCAAAATCTTTTTTAATCTGTTCGGGATTGTGATGCACCAAATCCCACGAGTAGCGAATGAAGGTGCCGTCGATCTCTTCGACCGGCAGGCCCTCGAACCACGCGGTGGGGATGAGGCCGTCTTTGATTTTGGCGAGAGCGGAAAGACGATTGCCGCTGAGCCATGCCGCCGCGACTTCGCTATTATTTTTCCACACGACGTCGTGAGAGCCGGCATCTGGAAGTTTTTTTCCCAGAATGAACCGGCCGTTGATGAAAAGACAGGGTTCGGTGGGCAGTTGATTGACCGGCACGCCGGGCGTGGCTTCGCGCACCACTTCGGCGAGATAGCCGCGGCAAAAAAGATGCAGGCGACTATCAGGAAAACGTCGTGCGATTTTTTCGCGCAGGAGCAAAATGCCGCAGCGAAGATCAAAAGTCGGGTGAGTTAAGGTCAACGGATAGAGACGAGTAAAGTGTTCGTCTTCAAAAATACAGAGGGGCAAGGGCATGATGGTTCCTCCTTGGTTCAACGGAATAGAAAAAATCCTTTGCGGGATAAAATTGCTCACGGATCAGCCAGGAAGAGAAAACGTGGTTTGGATTTTGGGTTCGGGCATTCAAGTCAAGGAAATAGCTTTTCAATTTCTTTCAAGAACGCAGCAACAGTGACGATGCGCACCTTTTGATAAGATTTTCTGGGAAAATGTTTGAGATTTTTAGTGACAAGAAAATTGGCACCACCGATAATTGCAGTTTCAAGAAATTTATCGTCATCGGGATCTTTACAGACTCGCAGGCTACCTGTGATTTGAACAAGACGTGTGCGCTTGCGAAGCAAATGAAGGAAGATTTGTAGATGCACAGGGGCAACTTTCTGTGATACTGACAATACGCCCTGATATTCGTCAAGAACTGGTTGGGAGTTGACCCATTCAAACTGCCGATGCAAATAGTGCTCGAGAATTTTGAAAGAGGCACCTTTGCGGTTAGCCAAGCCAGCAAGGACAACATTTGTGTCAATGACTGCTTTCAAGTCCTTTTCCCCGCACGTTTCTTCTGCCGGAAGGTGGAGATGTAAGCATCAATCTCTTTGTCCGTCATACCACCAGCCCTCTCAATATCGTCTTGAATTTGCTCGATAATTTGTTCGAGGTGGAATAGATCCCGCTCTTCTTCGGAAAGAAGGGATTTGAGAGCGCATTCGAAAGCCAAAACGTCGTCCCCCCGAAATTTCTGCAAAGAAATTTCTTTAAAACGTGCGGCGAGACTATCATCGACTTTTAGAACGAGTTCGGTCATGTTTTATTTCCTTATTTTGTGGCTAATTGCTCTGATCAAAGTACAAAAACAACAGCAGATTTTCAAGCCTAAATTTCATAATCCAGCAACGAGCAACAAGCGACAAGCAATCCCTTTCATTGTGGTTGCAATCTCAAATGGTCAAATCGGTTTGCTGTCCAAATAAAATAATCAAATACCTGAATTTTGCAATGTTCCAAAAGGCGCCGGGTAGAACGTGCAATGTCGCTGTCCGTCAATGCCGGAATTTTCATTTGCCATTTTCGATTTTTTCGACTGCGCGCGAGGCAAAACGCATCGCGGCTTGAATGTCGGCACGGGTGAGCGTGGGATGCTCGAAAATGATCTCTTCCGGCATATAGCCTTCGGCAAGATGAGCGAGAATCAGACCCACAGGAATGCGCGTTCCGGCAATGACCGGTTTGCCGCCCAAAATTTACGGATCGCGAACAATCTTCGAACCTTTGTGATGGCGTTTTGGTGTTTTGACGATTTTCATGTTTATTCTCCAGATTCGTCAAAATATAGCAAATCTTGCGCTGAGAATCAATTTCTACAAACAAATTTTTCCCAACACGGTTGCCGCTTTCGCCATGGATACCGACGATACATTTCCGACATGGCCGCTTCACGCTTCCAACATCGCCAAGAAATAATGCACGGGTATAGCCAGAACTTTTTTCTTCGGCGAAAAAGCAAGCTGATTCTTGGTCAACAGTATTCCCCCACCTTGCTGAACCAGCGCTTTGGCGTTGTCCGGATTGATTTGCGCCTGATATTTGACTTCAATGAGAGCAGAGCGCTTTTCTTGCTGAAAGATCACGAAATCAATTTCCTGGCCATTGCGCCAGTAAAAGATGCGATCGCCGAATGTGCGACGCAAATGCGAGGCGATGACACTCTCAACCAAATAGCCCTGATTGTTGGGATCGGCAAGGAACTCCTCGGTCGCGCGCCAGGCATTGTCATACCCGAAAACCCAGCTTCGAAAACAGTGGAACGAAAAGGGGTCCGCAAAATAAACTCGTTTGGATGAGCGCGGGGCACGCAAGGATTCACCCAGACTTTTCGATTTGTAAAGCACTTCCCATAGAAATGCCGCTTCCGCATCTTCCACATATTCGCGCACCGTCGGATGCGTGCCGAGCTGGGTTTCACGGGCGGCATCGCTCCAATCGAACGGATTTTCGCGGCGGTTGATCAGCCATTGCGCCAATTCGCGCAAGAGGCTCTCCCGCCGGCCGAGGCGGGCCAGATCGCCGACAAAGGCATCGCGGTACAGCTTGTAAACGTCCTGCATAACGCGGCCGTGCTCGGCTTCATCTCGAATCGAGCGCGGGAATCCGCCGCTGCGCAAATAAATCGAGAAGTAAGAAGAAATCTGATCCGCCCAAAGCGCAATTTCTTGGGCGGTGGCAAAGAGCGTCTTCTGATTCCAATTTTCAAAAATAGGAAGTTTGTTTTCCAATGCCGTGTTTCTGGCCATCAGAAAACGGCGAAAACTCAGCGGCAGCAGCATGAGATCCAAATGCTCATCGCGGCCTCGCCGGCCGGGCAGTCTTTCCCCTCCTTTCCTGATTCCAGCGGCATGCGAACCGGCCGCAATCAGCGTGGCTTTTTTTAATTTTCCTTCGTCTGCGACAATCTTGAGGCCTCGTTCCCAGTCCTTCAAATATGTCGCCTCATCCAGCAAAATGTAAAGACGCTCTTTGGAAAAAGTTTTGGCCCAGAGAATGTAATCCCGCAGCAGCTCCGCCAATGCTTGCGGCGTTTGCGGCCCCAGGGCTTCACAGTTCAAATAAAGGATGGTCCTGGGATGAACGTTGCGTTCGAGAAGAAGCTGGCGAACCAGCAGCTTGAAGAAAGTGGTTTTGCCGACTTGTCTTGGCCCCAGCAGGATGTAAATCAAATCCCGATCGAGCTTCAACGTTTGTAAGAGCGGCGGCTCCCATTTAACCATCGCTTGGTCATATTCAGCAAGATGTGGATCTTCATTGATCGCCGCCGTGTCCGCCCACCACGGGTTCTGTCGTCTGAGAATTTCGATGCTCATAGTATGAAAATTTTATTTTCATAAAGTGTCATTTTATGAAAGTGCCATTTTCATAAAATAACCACAATCAATCTCAAAATCAATGCAAAGTTTTCACAAACAAATCTTCCCCAAAACCGTTGCAACCCTTGCTCCAGTCACTGATGGGACATTTCCAGCAAAACCACCGATAGTTTCGTTCGCCAGCACGGCGAAGAGAATGGCTTCCTTCGCATCACCGGGCAAGCCGTAATCATCTGTTGTCATCACTTTGGCCGGCGTAACACGTTCTTGCAGCATTCTCATCAGCGTGCGGTTGTGCATGCCGCCGCCGCTGACGATCAGCTCATCCATTTTGCCAAAGCGTTTTTCCAGAAGTCGCGCTTCGCGGGCAATGGTCTCGGCGGTCAGCGCCGTGGCTGTCGCTAGCAAGTCGCAAGTGGCAAGTGGCAAGTCCGAGGCGTGGTAAATTAATTTTTCAACATACATGGCGCCAAATTCTTCCCGGCCTGTGGACTTGGGAACTGGCTTGGCGAAATACGGATGTTGCAGCAATTCCGCCAATAATTTTTCGGAAACTTTTCCCTGTGCCGCGAGCGCGCCATTTTTATCGAATGGCTTGCCAAAAAATTTTTGCGCGAGGGCGTCCATCACCATGTTGCCCGGGCCGGTGTCGAAAGCAATCACTTCCTCCAGTGTGCCGCCTTTTTTCAAAATCGTGAGATTGGCAATGCCGCCGATATTCAACACGCCACGCGTCTGTTCGGTGGAATGAAAAACCATGTAATCGAGAAACGGCACCAGCGGCGCGCCCTGGCCGCCGAGCGCCATGTCTGCCGGCCGAAAATCGGCAACCGTGACGATGCCGGTGCGTTTGGCGATCACGCACGGCTCGCCGATTTGTAACGTGCCGCGTGTTGGAATTCCGGCAAGCGGTTCTGCATTCGGCAAATGATGTATGGTTTGTCCGTGAGAGCCAATGAGATCGATGTCTTCCGGTTTAGCGCCGGCTTGCGCGATGATCTTCAGTGCGGCTTGCGCAAAACATTCACCGACGGCAACATTGAGGCGGCAGATCAAGTCGACGGTTCCAGCGCCGGGGATTGACGCGGCCAGCAGTTGCTCGCGCAGTTCATTGGGATGGGGAAAAGTGGCAAAGGCTTCGAGCTCCAGGCGCTCGTGCAGTGGGAATGTATCACGGGCGCAGCCGCGAATGCGCACAAGCGCGGCGTCGATGCCATCCGCCGAGGTACCGGAGATCAGGCCGACGATGCGCTTTTGGAGTTTTTGTGAAATGGCAATCAACCGTTGCATGGGAATGTCGGGCGCGACGAGGGTGCAAAAGATTTTTTGCTTGCCATCTTATGGATGAATCCAGATGCAAAAAGCGACATCTCAAGAATGGATGCGACTTTTTTGATCCACCTGCGCCTGAGTATGACTTCTCAGGTTCAGAGACGGAAGCCGCCTGAAGGCGACTGCCACCCATTGGGTGACGAGTCGCCTTCAGGTGACTGTCAGCGGGAAATGTATCGCCTACCGTGCAAAATTCAGGTGATATGATTCAAAACAACGGGGTATGCTTGCTGGATGCGGTCTGTACCTTTGCATGCGCTTTTTTGAGAAGTCTGGTTCGTCGAGGTCGGGGAATTTATTTTGAAATGAGATTCATGCCCAAAGCCACTTCCCAAAACGGCCTCTCTTGTTTTTTATCATAACCGATTTTCGGACTTATCAGCAGCGAACCATCCCAGATATCAATCACCACCCCGCCGGCAACACGTCGCAGGTCTGCGTGTTCCATCAGAACAGTCCCGACAAATTGCAGCGATCCATAAGATATGCGCGGGCCGATAGTGATTGGCTGTTTTCTCAGCTTCGCCAGGTGCAAACTCAAACGCCCGCCCCACATGAACGCCCAGTCCGGATTGGTGTAAACGCCGGCCGCACTTGCGCCCAGGATGATTTTTTTCGGATCGCCGCCGAAGCCGAGGCTGGGATGCAGTTGCGCGGAAAACGTATAAGGATCCACTCCCGAGATGAAGACAATCCCTTGCCCCAGTTCGAGGGGGAGAGAAAACTGGTCCTGGGCACGGCTGGAGGTTGCATCGGCCAGAAGCAACCAAAAGCAGGATATAAAAAAAATAGTCTGTTTCATCATTGTGGCCTCAGTATCGAAATAATAAACAGAATCACAATCCCAAGCACCATGTTGGTGACGGCAAAAACCGGCAGCTGCTTTTGCGCCTGAAGAAACTCGGCAGAGGGTTGCTCCCCGGGTTTTGGTGCCAGCTTCCCGATCTTGGGAACGATGAGAAAGGTAATCAAAATCCCGATAATCAGCATAATCAAAAACACAAAGTGTTTCAGCAGCAAAGTTATGCCGTAGGTCGAGGAAGTGTCGAACAACATGCCGCTGGGTGTTTTCAAGTAACCGGTGACCAAAAGCACCACGATACTGCTCCAGGCAATGATGCTAAACCGTCTGGATGCGGTTCCCATAAGTCTTCCGCGCAGCGGTGGGTCCATGGCCGTGAGCGAGGGCATGAGCACCAAAATGGTATAGATCATGCCGCCGATCCACGTCACCGTTGCCAAAAGATGAAGAAATTCGATTACAGGAGATGACATGGTCAAGTTCCTCCTCAGTAAGGTACACAACCGATCTTGAGATTGATAGTACTACAACATTAAGTTCGTTTTGCCGACCGCTGATGCCTATGCCTGAATCCCACAACGCAAGCCTGCGGCCGTACAGTTTGTGTGAAAATGCAAAATTTGGTCACAAAATATTGAACTTACGTTCGAAAAAGTGTGTAAAAAGTACATTTTCACACAGTCTGGTAGGCTGTGGGTTCTTGAAGACGCAAGCTAAACGGACACCGGCTGAAAACCCACTCCGCGAGGAGTGGGTATATCAAAAATAATTACTGGCGCACGCTGTTTGATGCACCCTGCGGGCGCAGCCCACATCTGACAATGTGGGCTGCCATGGTGATTTGCTCAATTTGCTCGATAGCTGTCCCGGTCACTTACCCCCAGCCTGCGGCCGCAGGCTGGGGGTGAATAGAGTGCTACCGATTACAGATTTTCCAATATACTCATCGAATCCCACTCCGCCAGAAGTGGGAGCATCGAGCTTGGTCGCTGGGAATGAAAAGATTACTGGATTGAATTTGACCAAGTAGTATTCACTGCTTGGTTTTGCTGTTACCACCACTGCCGCTGTTACCCCTTGATACACCCCAACCCGGACGAGCCGGAACCAAAAGGAAAAACATCAACCACGGATTTCACAGATTGACACGGATTGGTCTATTATCAATCTGTGAAAATCCGTGTAATCTGTGGTTAATTTCTTTGCTTTTTCTGCAAAGATTCAATTCTATTGTGCCACCTTTCGCGAAATACCTGCAAGATGGCAGGTATCCACCACATCTGCCACATCTTTGCAAGCTTCGGCAATTTCCTCGTCGATAGTGCCGCGACTGGCGCCCATGACGTAAATGCCTTTTTCCGCCAGCTCGCGCGTGATGTTGCGGCCGTGCACCGTCTTCTTGGCTAAAGTAGTAAAGCCAAAACCATCGGCAGCGGTTTCAACTCTCGCCGCAGGGGGTCAAGAGCCAAGCCAAGTGCTTCAAGAGTGAAAGCACCGACCAAATTGTAATCCCCTTCTTCGCCAAAGATGACATCGGCGCCGCCTGCTAGATCACCATATTTAAAAAGGGCGACACCTTTTTTGCGCACGATCTTGCTGCCATCCGCCAGCCGAAAGGTTTGTTCGCCAATCGGCTTGATCTTCAGCCGCTTCAAAATGCGTTTCGGAACCACCGAGTAAATCGCGCCCGAATCAATGAGAAATTCGAGCTTTTCTGTGATCTTGGGATTGGCAGGGTTGCCGACTTCAAGCTCTAAAACGGTCAGCCCCATGATTACCTCTTTCTATCGTGTTCCACGCAGCCTAATGCGCCCTGGCTCAACAATAGCCAATTTGCCGGGCAATTGCCAAAGCAGGTGCTCTTGTTCAGGGATGAAATTGCTCGGCATCAATAATTTCAGCCGCATAATTTAAAGCCGCTAATACATCATCGACACAAACATCATATTCGCGAATAATTTCTTCCATGGTCATGCCACCGGCCAAGCCACCGACTATGCGCGCAACCGGAACACGCGTTCCTCGAATAACTGGCTTACCATGTTGGATTTCAGGATCAATTACAATTCTCTCATTCATCGGAAAACTTCTGTTGACAAAATAAATGATATTGAGGAACCAAGACAGCAACTCTCTTTTATAGAGAAGAGCTAAACCAACTCAGCCTGCTCCTCTATCGCAACCTTTACAGGGTGAAGCTCAATTCCCAAATCTTTCAATATTCCATTTACCGACAAATCTTCATCGAGCGCCGGCCAATGGAATCCGACCTTTCTATCTTCGAATTCGCGCCATGATCTCGTCAACAATGACCAGCTTCTGGCGCAGTTGGTCTCGATTTACACCAGCAAGAAATTGCTGCAGTACACCATGCAAACCCTTTCGATTCCGCGTTCGAATGTTCAAGACAATAACGCCTTGATGCGATTGAGGCGGATAGTCAACAATGTTGGCAAAGCCCTTGTCTTCTGACAGCAAGACTTCATCGCGCGTGATCGCCAACTGAAGAACCTCGGGATCTTCCAAAGTTGCCAATCCAAGCTCTTTCAGCGTGGTAACTTCATGCCCAATGCCAACGAGAAATTCAATGGTTCGCTTGGATACACAATGGTCAGCAAGGAGTTTCATACTGTCTCCATCCGCTTCGTTTCATATAAGTGAATCTCTTCATTCACAAGCAATTGATTGGCGAAGGCGATGGAGGCACGAATATCTTCCAGCGTCAGGTCGGGGAAATCCTCAGTAATGATTTCCTCCGGTGTTGCACCGTCGGAAAGCAAATCCAAGACTTGCTGAACCATGATTCTAGTGCCTCGGATGTGAGGCTTGCCATGACAAATATTTCGATCAATCGAAATGCGTTCCAAAAGCCGGTTTTTCATTTGAATACCTTGTCAATCTTTGAAATTGGATTATTGGAGTAATGGATTGCTGGATAGCAGTATCGTTGGATTAATGGCGTGAGGGAAGCCTGAATAGAGCCGTTCCCCCCATCACTCCATCAATCCAATGATCCAGCGATCCATGAATTCTTAACTCCGGTTTATTGGCTCTGCCAGTCGAGCCGACTCCACTCCGTTTTCGTTTCTCTGAAGGAAGCGGGGCAAGCTAGATTACTGCCTCTGCCACTGCTACCCTTTTATACAACCCAACGGCCTGAGCTGCGCCACCTTACGCGAGATGCCAGCTAGGTGGCACGCATCCACCACATCAGATACATCTTTGTAGGCTTCGGAAATTTCCTCATCGATGGTGCCGCGACTGGCTCCCATCACGTAGATGCCTTACAGGCGTAGCCTTTTTCCGCCAACTCGCGGGTGATGTTGCAGCCATGCGCGGTTTTCACGGTTTAGATAGAGATTGATAAGCCAATGGATCTATACGAGTAACAAAATCCAAGTTGTCGAAATCTGTATCTGCACTCATTATCCGAATGATGCCGTTATTTTTCATCGTTGCAGCATGGATGGCATCCCGTGGTTTTAGTCCCGTCGGATGATGGGATTCGAATAAGTCAATTGCCAAACGAATGTCAGCATCTGTTACTGACAGAATGGCAACAGGATATTTCAAAATATCACGGCAAGGCTGTATGCCTTTACTAGCCAGTTTGATATGGCTATAGCGATAAAGTAACTCTTGGAGAATTTCCGTATTGACGACGGCAGACAAAATACCAGTTTCTACATCGGCTAAAATATGTACGCAAGGATCCTTGTAAGGGTGTGGTGTTCCTGCTGCATACATGAAAATGTTGGCATCAAGAAAGGTGGTATCTGCCATTACTCTAATCTCCCCGCTTCAATTTCTTGTTCCATCTGAGCCCAGTCGGCTACGGGCAAGTTCATTGCGGCAATCCGTTGGGTGATTGGAGTGGCAGAGTATTTGGGTTTTATCACCGCTCCCGTATCTTTCAATTCAATGACAACTTCGGACTCGGAGTGAATACCTAAAGCCTCAAGAATTTGCCTGGGCAAGGTAATACGCCCAGCCTGGTCAATTGTAACCGTTTGTGCAAACATCATAGCCTCCAAATATAAGCAAGTTGATAAAATACTACTGATGCTATGGCTACCCTTTGATACACCCCAACGGCCTGAGTTGTGCCACCTTCCGCGAAATGCCGGCGAGATGGCAGGTATCCACCACATCCGCCACATCTTTGTAAGCTTCAGAAATTTCCTCGTCGATAGTGCCGCGACTGGCGCCCATGACGTAGATGCCTTTTTCGGCCAGCTCGCGGGTGATGTTGCGGCCATGCGCCGTCTTCTTCGCTTTATGACGGCTCATGGCGCGGCCGGCACCATGGCAGGTGGAGCCAAAAGTTTGCTCCATCGCTTCTTGCGCGCCGATGAGCACGTAAGAGTAGCGGCCCATGTCGCCGGGGATGAGCACGGGCTGGCCGATTTCCTGATAGGCTTCGGGAATCTGTGAATGCCCGGGTGGAAACGCGCGGGTCGCGCCTTTGCGATGGACACAGACCGTCATCTGTTTTCCTTCAAAAACGTGGTCTTCCATTTTGGCGATGTTGTGCGCGACTTCGTAAACCGTGCGCAGGCCGATGTATTTGGGCGCTTTGTTGATGGCTCTCGCAAACGCCTCGCGCGTCCAATGGGCAATCATCTGGCGATTGGCAAAGGCGAAGTTGATGGCGCAGCGCATGGCGCCGAGATAGTTTTGTCCTTCCGGCGAATTCACCGGCGCGCAGCAGAGCTGGCGATCCGGTAGCGTGATGCCGTATTTGTGTACGGCCGTATTCATCACACCGATGTAATCTTCGCAGACCTGATGTCCAAAGCCGCGCGAGCCGCAGTGAATGATGACGGTGATTTGATTCGGAAAGAGACCGAGCGCCTCGGCGGCACGCGCATTGAAAATCTGCGCGACGTAACCGACTTCGAGGAAGTGATTGCCGCTGCCGAGGGTGCCGAGCTGTGGCCGGCCGCGCTCGCTGGCTTTCTTGGAGACTTTGCTGGGATCGGCGCCGTCGATCTGGCCATTTTCTTCGATGAACTCGAGATCGTCCTTGTCACCATAACCGTTTTTGACCGACCATTGGGCGCCTTTGGTCATCACCTCTTCCAGTTCTTTTTGCGAAAGTTTGACTTTGCCCTCGGAGCCGACACCGGTGGGCACGTGATGGAACAGCGCCTTGACGAGTTCTTGAATTTTCGGCTCGACTTCGTCACGAGTGAGGCTGGAGGCCATCAGTCGCACCCCGCAGTTGGAAACAACGAAGCCGTTGGCAACGAAATTGTGGTCAGGGTGCGCAACGGTGAAATCATACACCTCTTCGCTGAAAGGAATTGCTTCGAGCCGGATGATGCGGCTCCAGACCATGCCGCTTTCACCAAGTCCAAGCGTGGCTTCGGCACGGTATTCGTCAAAAGTCATGAACGATTCGCCAACGCGTGCTGAAGTTGCCCTGCCTTCATACAACGAGCGTTCCAGGAACCGACGATTGACATGCGATCCGACAAGGGTGTCATAGATTTCTTGTGGCGCCATGCCTTCGGCTTGCAAAGCCGTGGCAGCTTCCGCAGCTTCTTCGCGTATTTGTACGATATTTGCCTTCTGCTTCAAATAAGCGACAGCCACATTGGCCAACACGCGGCGCTTGCGATTGTACTCAAAACCAATGCGACCCCACAGGTTGAGCAAACTTTCAGTTTGCGAGGAGAGAATCAATCGCAGCCGATTTGAAACGCTGCCATCTTTGTTGGTCTGTTCCTGGCGTTGACTAATGGTGTTGGCGTGGATGCCAAAACCATCCAATAACCGGCTGATGCTTTCGAGGAAACGTTGGCCACTTTCGAGGTACTCGGCGCGTTTGTTGAGCGACAGCACCGGCGGCATGAAATTGTAATTGCGCTCATCAAAAGCGCGTGGCGATGAAAGCTCTGCGCCAAAAAGGGCGGCAAGAAAAAGGCGCTGCTGCCAAAGTGGAGCATCAAAGAGCCAAGTGGGTACGCCATAGTTTTGCGAAGCTTTATTTCCAACCGGCGCACCAATGGCCGCGAGCAAAGCCGCGAAACTGCTGCTGACAACTTTAAAGACGTGCTCACGATTTGCAAATTCATATTCATCGTAAGTCGTCGTGATGCGATGTTGACGCTCGCGAGAATAAATCCGTGATGGTGTAAATCCGGCTGCGGCGACATCGCGGCGCATCGTTTCCAGATCTTCCGGCTCGCCATAGAACCACGTTGTGCCTTTGCCAACGTCGCCGCTGAAATAAATCGTGCCATCGCCGAAAACATAGCCCAACAATTTAAGCAAATAAGGCAATTGCGGAGAGTTCGCACGCAATGGCAAAAGTTGGCGTACTTTGAGTTGATTCAGAATTTGCGCCAGCGCATTGCCAGAAGCACCTTTGTCATGAACCGCGAGCACTCTGGCAATATCCGCCTCGTCTACCAAAATTTTGTCATCCGGCGATTCGTAAGGCACGCCTTCAAAGGGATAACGCGCGACACGATCGCCGGCTTGCAAGCGGCGCAATTCGACCATGCCGTCCGGCGTCCAGAACGGGTGATCGGCAGTCGCGACAATCTCATCGCCGGTGTCAGTGGTCACACGATACACCGGCGTGTTCGGCCAGCGTTTGAGATAACCCAAGACTTTCGTTTCGGCATCGTGGTTGGCGTTGAAATCTTGGCAATGCAAATTTGCCGATTGCCAGTCGATTTCCATTTCGGCAATCGTGCGGCTGTAACCGTGAGCGGACAATACGCGCGTGTCGCCGGCAAGGCAATTGATGTCATACCCAACTCCGCCGGGCGAAATCACACCGGAATTCACATCAAACGCAGCCACGCCGCCGATGGGAAAACCATAGCCCCAATGAATATCCGGCATGGCGAGAGAGTAACCAACAATGCCGGGCAAATGTGCGACATTGGCGGCTTGCTGCGGCGCGTTGTCGGCGAGAATGTCTTTGAGCATTTTCTCGGTCGCATAAATCCGCGCCGGCACCAACATATTGCCCTCTCGAGGAATTTCCCAGAGGTAGTCGGTAACTTTATTGAGTTTGATTTCGGACATGGCGGTACACCATCATTCTTGTGTTGGATAAAGTTTTCGGATCGTTGCGGTTGGCGTTTGCAATTGCCGGATTTGATCCAATGACAAGCCGGTCACTTTCGCAACAAAAGCCGGATCACTTCCCTCCTGAAGCAGCGCTTGCGCGACTTCCATTTTGCCTTTCCATCTTTGATATACGCAATCGGGCTTTTCTGCATTTCGACGATGAAGTGATGGCTATCGCGAAACGCTGCTTTTGAGTTCTCGCAGCACGGCGCGAAATCCGGCTTGCTGAAAATGATGATCGGTTGTCAAAGCTTCTGTCATGCCACGTTCCTGCATGACAACGAAAGAAATGCAGTCGGTCAGACTCCACTCTTTGTCAGGTCGTGAACTGTAGAGCTGAAACGCCCGGTCAAAAAGCGAAGTATCGACTGATAAAATCTCAACGTCGGGATCGCTGCGCAAATCTTTGATTGTATCCACCGCAACCTGCCTCCAAGCTATTTGCGAGAGCGCGTTGCCAATCTCTGCAAGCACGGCTTCAGTGGTTAATGCGTTAGTAACAGACGTAGCAGCGGATTTTGCTACATCATGATACTCATCATCTTTGAATACAAGAGCAAGAATATGGCCTGTGTCAATAAATGTCGGCGCTTTCATTTTTTGGGTACCCCATACAAATAGTGATCATGTTGTTCTGCAAAATCACGAATGCCTGTAGGTATGGCTCGTTCAACGATGCGCCGGAAAGCACGAATTTTAATTTCTGGAAACCCTGATATCGGCTTCTCGACGAGTACTTTATACCGCGTATTGGGATCGAGATCGATCTTGCCCTCGGGTTTCAGCACTTCACCATCAAAGATGGCGTAAAGCTCTTCATAGCGCATCGCTATTGCCGAATCCTTTTCCTGCACGGTTTCATATTCTGCTATGCTTTCACTCACACGATCACCTCGGGACTGGGGATTTTCAGCCGCTGCTCGATATGTGGTTACCTTTTTCTCGCTGGCTTCGGTGGTGTCTATCGAAGCAGAGGTGGATTGATCAATCAGGGTTTGATAACTCTGCGCCAAGGCTTCCAGGTTGGCGTGCCCAGTGAGCGCCGCCAAGTGTACGAATATTTGCGCCTGAGTTGTGGGTGTTAAATCGGCAAGCTGTTTGGCAATATTTTCAATTTTGACGGCCATAGTCCACCTCAATTTTGTATTAATCTATCCGAAGTCCTTTTGCTAAGGGGGGTGGAATAGAATAAACTATCCAAGTGATTTCCAGATACACCCAATTTACAATGCTGAAAAAGCGACAACTTGTAAATGTTATTTTATTCCACCCGCTAAACATCAAAAATCACCTGCGCTTCCCAGCCGCCTTCCACTTCGCGCACGAAAAGCTCGTGATAAGTCACGGCTTTGATTTCCGTATGAATCACGTGTCGTGCCGGATCAATCTTTTCGCCACGAACCGTGGCACGAACGGCAGATGGCGAAATCGAGTCGATGAAAAACTCACCGTACAGCTCCAATTCCGTAACGCAGCGAAAATTGAGCTCGGATAGCCAGGCAACCAACAAGGCCTCGATATCTCCAGCCTCGGCTTCGACTTGCCGCTCGAATTTCGGCTGGATGGAGTCCAGCTCGGTGATGGCATCAAATAAAGCACGTCCGGCAACAGCAAAGAGTTCCGCCAACGTCGGCGCAAAAAGACGGTAACCGACATCGGCGGTATGGTCGATCGGTTCGAATGACGACACGAATTTCATCGGCAAACTTCAGCTCTCCGCTATAGCTCAACGGTCTGGATTTGCTCGAGCACGCGTTCTCGTAATTGTTGCGGCTTCGGAGGTTCGTAAACGAGCTTGCCATTTTCGACAATCGGTACCAGCAAAGATTCCAATCGGCCGCCGCAGCCGCATTTTTCCACTTTTATCACGGCGGGCAATACACGCCGCGCACCGCAATTTGCACAGGCGAGGAGATTTTTGCGACCGGATTTTTTGCCGCGCTTGGCAAGAGGCTCGCCGTTGACTTCCACCAAATCCATGGCGAAATCCAATACCGGGGCATTGGAGATGGCGGTGCCCACGCCATAAGCACTGGCAACCGGATTATATTCCAAAATCTTTTCTTCGTCGATGCCGCCGGAGAGAAAGATTTTCACGTGCTGAAAGCCCCGCAAGTCCAGCTCCCAACGGATTTCCTTGGCGAGGCTGACAAAGTTGCCACGGCGGTTGCTTGGTGTGTCGAGACGAATGGCCACGAGTTTTTCCTTTAAGGCCTCAGCAACCCGGAGGGTTTCAAATTTCTCATCGTTGAACGTGTCGACCAATGCCACGCGCGGAATTTTCGGGTCGATGATTTCATCGAAAGCACGGGCCGCTTCGATGGTATCGCCAAGAATTAAAATCAGCGCATGGGGCATGGTTCCCGAGGGGGTAATGCCAATCAACTCGGCGGCGGCAATGGAAGCCACACCGTCACAGCCGCCGATGTAGGCATTGCGCTCAATCATCGGCGCGAGGGCCGGGTGCATGCGTCTGGCCCCAAAGCTGAGCACCGTGCGCTCGCCTGCAGCCTTCTTGCAGCGGGCGGCACGCGTGGCGACACCAGAGGCCTGGCAAAAAAAGCCCAATAACGCCGTCTCAAATGAGCCAAAATCCAGATAATCTCCTGTAATCTCCAGCACCGGTTCATCTTCATAAAACAAAGTGCCTTCAGGCAAGGCGCGTACAGTGACCGGCAATTTTTCCAAAATGGTGAGCGCCTCCTCGAGTCCGGCAAAAATTCCCCATTTATATTCGGACGGGAATTTTTTCAAAATAAATTCCGCCGCGACCTGAGCGTGTCGCCCCTTTTTTTCAAGGATTTGTCGAGTACGCTCAAAGTAAACGTCTGTCACTTTGCCTGCCAGAATATCTTCCGGCAAGGCAGTGTGCAATCTTATAGTGTTTCTACTTTTCATGGTCCTCCGCCCAAAGTTCCAGGTGGATTGCTTTTTTATTTAGCCTGGATTATTCATAAAACTTAAACCACCAAGACACAAAGACACGAAGAGAAAAGACTTGTCAAGCTTCAAGGGGAAAAAAATGAATTTTCATAGCCACTCTGCCAGTCATTCTCTAAAATCAAAACTTTGTGTCTTCGTGCCTTTGTGGTTAAGAATAATTCACGTTAGAGAGGTCAATTATTTCTCACGTGCTGCGCAAGCCCAAAATGTTCTGGATTACGTAACCCGCAACCTGCGGATTCTCTTTTAGCCGTCGCACCGAATAAGCATACCAGAATTTGCCAAAAGGCACGTAAACCCGCAAGCGATGGCCGGCTTGAACGATCGTGTCGCGTAATTCCTCGTCCACGCCGAGCAACATCTGAAACTCGTATTTTTCGCGCGGCAACTTCAGCTCATCAATCAGCCGCATGGCGTCCCACACCAGGCGCTCGTCATGCGTGGCAATGCCGACATACGCGCCTTGACGCAGCAATTCGGCCAGCAGATACGTGAAGTTTTTGTTGATCAGTTCCCGATTTTTGTAGGCAATGGCTCGCGGTTCGATATAAATGCCTTTGCACAGCCGGATATTGGTTGGCATGCTGTTCTGCATCAGAGTCCGGACATCGGCAAGCGAACGTCGCAGATAGGCTTGAATCGCGACGCCGACGTTACGATACTCTCTGCGCAGAAGATCATAGATGCGAAGAGTATCGGTGGTGCAGGTGGAATCCTCCATGTCAATGCGTATGAAATTCTTGAGTTCGAGGGCACGCTGCATCACGCGGCGAACGTTGTTCAAGCAAAAATCAAAATCGAGCTTGAGTCCAAAAGCCGTGAGTTTAATCGAAACATTGCTATCGATTTTCTCCCGGTCAACGACCTCGAGGGCTTCGAGATAATTGGCCGTCATTGCTTCGGCTTCGGTTTTTTGGGTAATATGCTCGCCAAGCACATCCAGCGTTGCCATCATGCCTTTTTGATTTAGTTGCCGGATCACGCGTACCGCATCTTCAATCGTGTCTCCTGCAATGTAGCGATTGGCAAATTTGCGCACCAAAGGCTTGGGCACCAGGGGCAGTGCTGTCACGACTGACCGATTCAATAATTCCACGTTTCCTCCTTACCTTGTAAGTTCGGAGCACAATCAGGTTTTGCAATATTGACACATGGCACTCCGAAATTTGTTCAAACTGATAACCAATGCAGAACTAAATACGATGTTTGCCCCATACTTCGAGATTGACCAGGTTCGGTGGTTGCTGGCCGGTGAGGCCGGCGATCAGATTCTCGGCAGCCATCGTTGCCATCTTCGTTCGGGTCTCGATGGTCGCGCTCGCGGTATGGGGCGTGAGCACGACATTGTCGAGCTTGAGTAATTCCGGATGCACCGCAGGCTCATTTTCAAAAACATCAAGACCGGCGCCGGCGATAACACCATTTTTCAATGCCTCGGCAAGAGCCGCTTCATCCACCACCGGACCGCGGCTGGTATTGATCAGATAGGCGGTCTTTTTCATCAATCGCAGCGAGGAAGCGTTGATTAAATGCCTTGTGCCCGGCAGTAGCGGAACATGGATGGAGATGAAGTCCGACTCGCGCAGCAATTTTTCGAGGCTCACGCGATGCGCACCAATTTCCTGCTCGAGGCGCAGGTTGGGCGAGTCATTGGTATAAAGCACGCGCATGTTGAAGCCACGGGATTTGATTGCCATCGCATAACCGATACGGCCGGCACCGATGATCCCAAGCGTGCGACCGGTCAGGTCTGCACCCAGAAACAGCAATGGTCCCCAGCCCTTAAATTTTCCGGAACGAAGGAATCGTTCTGATTCCGGAATACGACGCGCAATGGCAAAAAGCAATGCCCAGGCGTGGTCAGCCGTGGCGTCGGTCAAAACCCCCGGGGTGTTGGAGACCAGAATTCCCCGCTGCGTGGCCGCGGCTACATCGATGTTATCAAAACCGACGGCCATATTGGCGACGATCTTTAGCTGTGGGCCGGCCTCGTCCATGATCTCGGCATCAATTTTGTCAGTCAACAACGTCAGGAGCGCATCAGCGCCTTTCGCTTTTTTTAGAAGCTCCTGTTTCGTCAATATGCGGTCCTCGGGATTGATCTGAAAATCGCTAAAAGCGCGGCGCAGCACCTCCAAGCCGGATTGCGGTATGGGTTGGGTGATGTAGATTTTCAAGTCATTGCTCCTCAGCAGGTCTTGAGTAAGAGGAAAAGGTCCGGGAGAAAGGGGAGATTAGCTGAAGCGATTCTCCCATTTTCCTGTTCACTTGTCTTCCGCCTTTGCCCTGCGATGACATGCTCTGCAACGCTGACAATTTTAGAATTTTATGTCGAGCCAGTTCATAATTGGATCGGTTGAGCGAACGACATGCATACCGGCCTCGGCAAATCTGCGAAAGGAGGCATTGGCCTGATCGGTATAATCAATTACGCCCGGCACCACCACCGGCGAAGTGCAGTCTTCAAGAAGATAGACTTTGCGAGCCAATTCCTTGCCGTGTGGCACCATTTCGTTGAGCAGGTCATCAATCGTCCAGGACACGCAATGACTCTTGGCTTCTCCGGCAATAATCACCGCATCATAATCCATCAGCTTTTTGATCAATCGTCTGTTTCTTTCTGCGATCGTCCGGCCGTCAGCACCCTCCAGAACTTCGGGACGAAGCACGGAATAGTTCTCGGTCCACGGGTTATTGCCTTTGACCTGAAAATCCGGCTGGCTGGCGCGGGCGAGGCTGTGGAAGAAAATGGCCTCTTCAACCGCGGAAACGAGCGCATGGCCGATGCTGCCGAGCATGGCATGATAAGGCCAAATGGTGAGGTCGTATTTGCCACCGGCTTTCAACTGGTGTACATAGTGGACAAGATGCTGTTGGCCGTACGCTGCCTCGACGCCAAGGCTGTGCGCCAGCACTGGATTGAACTTCCATCGGCCTTGGTTGATGTCGTCTTCGGAGATGAGGGTGTACGGTGCCGGATGCTCACCGTGATCGTCAATGAGGAAGATGGCGTGAAAAATTTGCATTGCCAGATGCGTGTCCATCGTCGGACAAATCTCGGTGATGACATCCAGATTGCGATAAACGAATTCGCACAGTCTGCGATTGTCATCCACTGCACCGGTGCCGGAACGACCGCCCACGAACAATTCAAAGCCGGGAATGCAAAACGTGTTTTGAACATCCACCAGCAGCAGACAAATTTTGAATCGATCATGCGCTGCCGGCCGGATGGAGTGCTGCTTTGCCCATTTTTCGGCGGCTTCTGCTCGTTCCTGATAAGGAACTTTCCACACTTCACCGACTTTATCCGGATTGAAGTGGGGTGGAATGGGTAGTTCTTTGCGGGTCATGATACATTCTTTGCTGCTGATAAATTATACACCAATAATTGCGCCGCGTCAAGCGGCAGTGCGAATAAGCCGCAGATGATCCATGTATATGCAATGGTCTTGCACGACTTTGATGCAAGCCCTGGCAAGCCTGAATGCTGCTTCTTGATTGCGAATGCCGGTCTGCATCCAGAAGACCTTGGGTTTCAATTTGAGCGCTTCTTCGGCGTGCGGGATTACATTCGCGGGCGCCCGAAAGACCATGACAATATCGACGGGCTCTCGAATCTCGTTCAATGACGCCAGCGTGGGTATGCCAAAAACGGATTTGTAGTATGGGTTCACCGGAATGATTTTGTAACCATGGGAATACAAAAACGCCGGAACGCTGTGGGCCGCTTCATGCGCATGAGTTTCGTCCTTGATTCCGACCACAGCGATGGTGCGGCTGGTTTTCAAAATCTCCCGGATAGATTCATCGCTGTCCACGAGATAAGCGTGCCAGTCCACTGTTTTCTCCTTGTAAATGAGATGAATACCTCTTCCAAGCGCAGCCTCGCAGCCCAAAAGTATGCGGAGCTTTCCTTTCATGCTGGCCGCAGGAGTTTTCAAAAACAAAAAGGCCTGATCAAATATTTTGCCTACGGAGCGACAATGATCAGGCCGCAGAAATTTTCACAAGCTTTGTGCGCCGCCCGTCCGGCGCACAGACCGGCAAGCGGCGCGATCAAAACGGTTTTAGCGCGTTTCCAAGACATTTGTCGACTTCATTTCTGTTTTTTGCCCAACCGGGCGCCATTCTCAAGAAATTCTTTGATGATCACCGCATTGTTGCGCGCCGGATCGCTGGTGCCATATAACAATGTTACTGTGCCTTCACCAGCATGTTGGCGCAGTTTCTCCAAGAACGGCTGCTTGTCACGCGCGACCAATTCCTTGAGGTACCCATCGCGGTATGTCGTCCACTTGTCCGGAGCATAACCGTAGCGCCATAGTTCATATGATGGTGCCAGTTCTTTTGCCCACCAGGCCACGGCGGCACGGCGTGTTGAAAGTCCTTCCGGCCATAAGCGGTCGACGAACACGCGGTAACCGTCATCCAGCTCGGGTTTATCGTAAATACTTTTGCACTTCAGCATAGAGCAGTGTCTTTCCGTGCGCCGATTCTAAAGCATGCCCAACTGATCGCGGGCTTCCCAACTCATCATTTCCGGATTCCAGGGCGGTTCCCAAACGAATTCCACGGTGGCCTCGGAGACGCCCGGAACCGCCTCGATCAATTTGCGCGCCTGCTCGCCAACCATGGGCGCAACCGGGCATGCCGGCGAGGTCAGCGTCATCTTGAGATGAACTCGATGATCCTGAATATTGACCTCATACACCAGCCCAAGATCCACGACATTTACCGGAATCTCGGGATCGTAGCAATTCCGCAGGGCATCGAGCACTTGTTCTTTCGTGATTTCGGTCGGCTGAACTGACATGGTTACTCACTTGATTGAACAATCAGCGTGGAATGCCAAACGCGACGTAGTTATAATCAATATACTCCTTCCACTTCTCAGGCACTTCGCTCTCCGGAAAGATGGCCTCCACCGGGCATTCCGGCTCGCACGCCCCACAATCAATGCATTCCTGCGGATGAATGTAAAGCATCATTTTATATGCCGGGTCGCCCTCCTTTAATTGAGTCGCTTCGACCTCGTAAATGCAATCTACCGGACAGACGTCAACGCAGGCGCGATCGCGAACGTCAACACAAGGTTCTGCAATAATGTAAGCCATAGCTAATCTCCCGTCGCTTGAGGTTGTGTAAAAAAGCCCTGATAAGAATGCCAATAAAACAGCTATTCCCGTGCGCTGCTTCTCAGACGATCAATTTCAGCAGCAACGATGAACGTTTTAATATAATAAACCCGTTGGATTTACGCAACAGTATTTTGCGCTGAACAAGGCTGGAGATGCATACAGGATGTACTGAATGCCTACGACAAGACCCTGGCTCATGGGCAAAGCGTCCGAGCTGTCCTTGATCACTTACCGTCACCAGGAACGGGCATCACTTCCTCGAGATAACGCCTGGCGAATTGGTAGCCATCATGCAATTCGCGTTCGTAGTTTGGGTCATTGGGATCGAGGCTGCTGATTTTTACAAAGTCAGCGACATGAATGAAACGTGCTCCTCCCAAAGATATGCCGACGTGGTCAATTTGTTTGATGGTTTTTCCGAAGAACAACAGGTCGGCCGGATGCAACTCGCTGAAATCGCTGCTCACCTCAATCGGCCGGCCTTCGCGCGCCTGCTGATCGGCATCGCGCAGCAGCCGAAGGCCATTCAGACGCAATACCGTCTGGACAAAACCGGCCGCATTAAAGCCGTGCACCGAATTTCCACCCCACAAAAATGGCACTCCCAGAAAACGCTGCGCGGTGGTCACCACACGCTGCGGGCTGGTCGGGGTCCGTGGAAAGACCTCGGTCGGTGCGGCCACGTCGGTTTGCGGAAGGAAGCCTTCTCGGCCATCAGGCAAAGCCACTTTTAGCCACATCTGACCGGCGCGCGGCGATCCTACGCGGATCGTTTGAAGGCGTCGTATTAAATTGCCCAACACCATCTCTGAAATCGGCAGCGAAGTCTCGCTGGCCTCTGCACGGATCACGCCGTGGAGTTTGTTGAATGCGACGAGATCGGCCGCGAGCCACTCGTCAACTGCACTGGTTGAGCAACGCTGAAGCGACCCGCCCGTCACCCAGCCAAGATAATCATCCTCGCTTTGAACATAATACCAGCCGTCTTTCGCTTTCAGAATGGCGACGACACTTCCAGCCAGCACCTGATTGACGAGGGCCGATTTATGATTCGGCCGCTCGCGAATGTTCGCGACACTCACGCGCACCACGCCAAAGCGCTCCTCCCCCAAACGGGGATCCGGCAGAACCCGAATTTCCTCCTCAACTTTGAAATCCGGCACAGCTTTTTTGACCGCCTCGACCAAACTGACTTTAAGGTTGGGATCATTCATTTCACCCAAAAGCTTGAGATTGGCCCCGCGTGTGAGAACGTCGATATCAAACACGCCAAGACGAGGATCAGGGCAATATTGTGCACACATGCGCTCAATCGTTTCGGTGACTGCTGCCGGCGTACCTTTTTCGATACGCTTGCAAGACCCCAATCCGAGCATGGCGAGGAGCACGAATCGCAAGCAGTGCGATAATACGGGTACAATTGGCCTCATGACCTCTCTCCGTTTTCTGTTAAACTTTGTTATCGGGGATATGCGCATGACTCATTGACTTTTACCCAAACACGACGAATCTGTCATGATCATGATGCCGATCAAAAATCATCTATCAACCTCCACAAAAAAAGGCTTCCATTTCTCTTGCGGTGGAGGCGGTGTCATTAAACTGACCAAAATAAGTGCGAGAATGGATACGCCTGCAGCCGGAATGATGACATAATCCGTCTCCATCAGCGGTTTGGGCAAAATCAGATTTGTTATGGTGATGGCGATGGTGACCAGCATGCCGGCGGCAATCGAAGCGATGCCACCAGCAACGCTTGTTCTTTTCCACAAAAATGCCGCGAGCAGGGCCGGTGTTACACCGGCACCGACCATCGTGTAGGCAGTGAAAGCCATATCCAGAATGCTTTGAAAAAATGTCGCCACGACATAAGCAATAATCCCAAGAATGACGATGAGCAGGCGCTGAATCCGCACGATTTTTTTCTGCGATGCCCGCGGATTGATGAACCGCTGGTAAAGGTCGCGAGTGATGTTCGTAGACGGAATCATCAGATAGGTGTTTGCAGTCGATAGGATAATGGCCACCGCGGCTGCCATCATCAGCCCGCCGGCAAGCATTGGTAAATCATGGCGTGCCACTTGCATGATAATCGTCTCGGTTTCGGCTTTGTTGAAAGTACCGTCGGGGTTGGCGAAAGGCGCCTGGGCGAAATATTTGGAGCTGCCAATCACCGCGAGAGTACAAAGCAAGCTCTCGATTGCGACGACGCCGAGGATCATGCCGATCACGGCGCGACACGCTGCCCGCTCATCTTTGGCGGCAAAAAATTTCTGGTACATGCTGCTCTCACCGAGCAAAAGGAAAAAACTCGGAAGGAAAATTCCCATGCCCCACAGCCAGTTCTTGTCGCCAAAGACGGCAAAATGGTTCGCAGGTAATGTCTGTACCTGCGGCCAACCGCCGACCGCTGCCAGTGCCAGGGGCACACCAATCACCACTCCGAGTGTCATTACCATGCCGTTAAAAACATCAATGGCAATAATCGAGACGAGGCCGGCAATTACAGTAAAAAGAATGGCCACGGCGCAGCTTATCGCGCTGCCGAAAGCAGGATCGATGCCGGTGAGAATGCTCAGCAGCCGGCCGCCGCCGCGAAATTGATAGCCCGCAATGGTGAGGTAAGCAAGAATGATTGTGGACGTGCCGAGAATGCGCGCCCAGTGATTGTAGCGTTTCTCCAGAAGGTCGGAAACCGTGTACTCGGCGATGCGGCGCACACGATGCGCCAGAAAATAGACAATGACAATTCCAGCCCACGCACCGGCGCTGAACCACAATACCGAAAAACCCTGGCGAAATCCCAGTCCCGCGCCGCCGAACAAGCTGCCGGAGCCGATCCACGTGCAAACCAGCGTTCCAACCAGCAACAATGTCGGCGTCTTCCGGCCGGCGACCATGAAGTCCTCCTGGGTTTTCACGGTGCGCATTTTGGAAATACCAACTACAAAAAGCAGCGTCAAATAGCTGACAACGATCCAGACATGAAACATGATTGCGTTTTCAACTGTGCGATATAAACCGCTGACTGCTCTGGTTGCGAAATTTCTCAATCGTTTGCTTTGCTTCTGACCACGAGCGAATTATACAGCAACATCAATACCGTGGCGACGATGCCAATGGCGGCAACGATATACCACATCATCGCCGGATTAAAAGTCTTTCTTAAATAGGTTTGGACCAGCCAGCCTCCCAGCGGCCCAGCGACGAAGGAGCCGATGGCAACCGGTAGAAAGGCAAATCCCATGAAGGTTCCGACCTGCTCTTTGGGTGCAAGACCGGACACGTATTCATAGAATCGCGGCGCTTGCGTCGCCTCGCCGAAAGCGAACAAGGCCACGCCGATGATGGCCGCCGTAATTGTCCCAAGCGCACCGACCAGCAGCCAGGAAATACTGGCCAGCGCAAACCCCAGCGTCATGGCGGTGATTGGCTTCCACTTCTTCACGAGTGCGGTCATCGGAACACTCACAAGAATAATGGTCCAGGCATCAACGGTTTCCAACAATTCAAAACGAGGGTATTTCAGGACTTCCAGGATGTAAAACGGGAAGGAATAGAAAATTTGCCAAAACATGATCCAGAAGCCGGAAAAGATGACGAGAAAACTGATAAAACGAATGTTGCCAAATACCAGCAGCATGTCGCGAAACACTTGCGCCAGCGTTCGCTTGTTGGCATCATCATCCTCAGCCTTCGGTTCCTTGAAGAAAAGCGTCGCGGCCAGCAATAGTAAAAACGACGTCACCGATGACATCACCAGTACATATTCGATGCCGAGATTCTCCCGTACTTGAAGCGCCAGTATGGGCCCGACTGCTCCGCCGATGTTCACGAGGGTGTAGTAAATCGAATAACCGAGCGCCTTGACATCCGGATGCGAAGTTTTTGCCACGGTGCCAACGATGCACGGCTTGATCAGCGAACCGCCGATGGCCGTCAGGATCAAGACCGCAGTCACATACGTGGTTTTTCCCATGGCGCCAACGAGAGGTTGGCCGAACGGCAGTCCGGCCAGTCCGATCAGGAAATACCCAACGCCAAACATGGCAAAGCACGCCATCAAAGTACGGCGAAATCCGTAACGGTCCACAAATGTTCCAGCGATGATCGGCAAGGAAAAAATCAGGCCGGAATAAAGCCCGGCCAGTGAGCCTGCCGCTTGCGCACCGAGGCCAATTTTGTTGGCCAGATAAACGGCCAGAATCGCTTTTGAGCCATAAAAAGCAAAACGCTCGAATAATTCCAGAACATTTGCTATCCAGAACAGCGGTTTAAAACCTGTTCGCCAGGTCACGGCCCGTTCTCGCTTCATAACCACATCTCTCTCCGTCTGTGTTGTGTTTGTGGTCGCCTTTTCTACGAACAACTTCATCGATACATCAAATACTTCTGCCGTACCTTTCTAAACGCTTCGACCTCTTTTTCCAGGCGTTGCAAAATGGCCTCGGGTTTTTCTCCTGCCAGGATCATTTTGCGCACCCATCTCTGGCCGCTCATGCGGGCCATGCCGTTTTCATTGATGACAAAAAGTTTTGGATACAATTCCTGCAATGCACAGAGCAAATGAATACCAAACGCCACCGACTGAAAAGTATGCGGCTCGGTCACATCCAATTGTATGCCCTGACAACCGATTCCCTCGAATTTGGGGTTCATGACCTTGCCGGGCAAATCCACCGGAATAAAGTCGATGGGACGCAAATAAATGCCGGGGACGCGATTTTGCAGTTTGTCAATCACCTGCCGCGAGTCGATCCACGGCGCGCCGACTTTTTCAAACGGCGAAGTCGTGCCGCGGCCTTCGGAGAAATTGGTCGCTTCGAGCAGGCCGATGCCGGGATAAAGCAATGCCGTAGCCGGTGAAGTCATATTTGGCGAAGGCGATATCCATGGCAAACCGGTGTCATCAAAAAGCATATCGTGCCGCCAGCCTTGCATTGGAATGACGTGCAAATCCGCCTCGATACTTTCCTGCTTATTCGGCGGCCCGCTTTTGAGCCAACCTTCGCCATTGAACATTTGTGCCAGCTCACCTATCGTCATGCCGTGACGCAATGCAATCGGATAAATGCCGACAAACGAACGGTGCGCCGGATCGAGCACCGGACCTTCGACGATGCCACCTATCGGATTCGGACGATCGAGCACATAAAATGTGATTCCCGCCTCCGCCGCGGCTTCCATGGCGAGCGCCATGGTGCTGATGTACGTATAAAACCGCGCGCCGACATCTTGAATATCGAAGATGAGCACGTCGATGTTCTTCAGCATCTCCGGCGTCGGCTTGCGGGTTTCTCCGTAAAGACTGTAAACCGTGACGCCGGTCTTCGGATCGACGCGGGTAGCGATTTTTGCGCCGCCTTCGACATCACCGCGTATACCATGTTCCGGTCCAAATAATGCCACCAGATCGACGGACCCGGCTTCATGAAATAAATCGGCAATGTGCCGGCGCTGCCGGTCGATGCCGGTGTGGTTGGTAATGATACCAACGCGCTTGCCGTGAAAATCGCTGAAACCGTTGGCGACAACTGCATCCAGCCCGGTCATCACCACCGGCTTTTTCTGAGCGTACAGCGCCGACAACGAGAACAAAATCATGATGCCAATACAAGAAAACTTGAGAAGATATGTGAAAGGATTGCGGGATGGATGAGAATGGAAGAGTGAGATCATCGGACAATCTCATTGATTAGTTCAGAAGGTTAAGTGCGGCAATCGCCCTTGGTTGAATGGCGCAATGCTGTAATGATGTCAAACCGTGAGCTATTCTAATTAAAATTTGCGTGGTTGTCAAGGGAAATTTGCAGGATTAGGCAATGCTTCAGTTGTCTTTGGACAACCAACCCTGTCATGCTCGTAAGCATCTTCACCAACATGAGCACTGTCCTAATACTTAAGAAGATTCCTTCGGACGCAGTCTTTACAGAATGACATTTGTGGGAATGATTTATTCCACCAGTAAGTGAGGCATTACAGGATTAGTTCTTCTTCTGCCATGCCGTCAGTTGGCTTTGCAAATCTTGCAGAGACACCAGTCGTTCTGTCGAAACATGGCAGACATACATGCAGAAATGACAACAGCAATACCAAACTCCACGACACAATGACTGAAAAACTCATTGGCACAACAGTTGCGATGAATAAAAAGTGAGATCAAGAAACAGCAAACAAAAAACTGAACCCATAAACTATCGAAGGAGGTTGCATACCATGTTAGTGAAATTCGCCCCAATGCCATCAATTTTCTCCGCGTTTGAGCGTCCTTCGCTCCGCGATTGGTTTGATGGTGAAGAGCAGGTTGTCACATATTGTCCGCGTGTCGATGTCACCGAAAACAAGGAGAATTTCGTCGTCCGCGCCGAGTTGCCGGGCGTGAAGAAAGAAGAGGTGAAGCTCACGTTGGAAAATAATATCCTGACCTTGAGCGGCGAGAAGCGCCATGAAGAGCAGCGCGATGAAGCAAATTATCATCTGCGCGAGTCCCGTTACGGCAAGTTCGAGCGCAGCTTCCGCTTGACCGACAACATCGATCGCAGCAACATCACGGCGGATTACAAGGACGGCGTGCTCACCATCACGTTGCCGAAGACCAAAGAGGCACAGCCCAAGCAGATCGACATTCAGGTGAAGTAACCACAGCGATTCCCTTTTCGCTGCGAAGTGTCGTAAATCGCCAACAACTCCTTCAGTCACTTCGGATTACAGGCTGAAATTCAAATAAAAAACCGGCATCGATGGATTGCAGGCGACGCCGGTTTTTTATTTTTGCCTCAACTCAATTCGTGCCAGCAAACGACGAATCCCCTCCTGAAAAAACTCCGGCTTTGGCAGCAGGCTCAGAACAAGAAAGCCTTCCCCGGGAAAATCAAAAAAGTAGCCGGGGTGCACCAATACATTGTCATGCTCGAGAGCAGCCAGGACGAATTCTTCTTCCGAATCGCAAGACGGTATTTCAATCACGACATACCAGCCGCCTTCAGGGCGAAGCAGGTGGCAATTCGGGTAATTTGTAAGCTGTGTTTGCAAAAATGCCAGATTTGCTTTGACCCGATCACTAATTTGGCTCTGTAAAAGCGGCAGCAATTTCAGCCAGTACGGTGTTGCGTGCTGGATCGGCGTGCTCACGGAAAGATAAGTATCGGCGATGAGGTCGAGATATTCCTGCGCTCGAAGGCGCCAATCTTCCGGGCCATTGATTACAATCCAACCGAGCTTCATTTGCGGCAGGCCAAGTATTTTCGACAATCCGCTCAATACAAACGTCATCACCTCGGAGTTTCCCGCCAGAGTGGACATGCGGTTTGCCTCAGTCTCGAAAACATAATCGAAAAAAACTTCGTCGACAATCAGGGCCAACCCGTGTTCAGCGCAAAGTCGGTTCAGTTCCGCAAGCTCATCACGTTTGACAAAAGCGCCGGTCGGATTGTTGGGATTGACCAGAATGATTGCACGGGTGAGAGAATTGATCGCTTCCGCAATTGACTCAAAATCGATTCGCCATTCGCTCCTGGCTTTGTGATAAACCAACTGATAGGGCACCAGCTCCACGCCCTCGAATCCGGCCAAGAATTCAAACAGCGGATAACTGGGCTGCGGCACCAGCACATTTTGACCGCTGTCCGTAAGCAGTTTGAAGAGAAACATGTAAGCTTCGCTGGTGCTGACCGTGAGATGGACGCGATCCGGATCAATATGCACCCCACGCTGGTGATAGTATTCTGCGATAGCCTGGCGCGCCATGAGCAGGCCGCGCGGAGTTGGCTCATAACACAATGCTTGTGGCTGCGCGAGCGCATGCAAGATTTCCTCAACCGGATAATCGAATCCGGCAACGGTGGGATTGGATTCGGTGAGATCGAAAATATTTTCGCCCCGCTGGCGTTTCTCTTCGAGGCGCTGGCTCAAACGATTGGGCTGCAGATCCCATGTGAACCGGGAGGAAAAAAAGTGTTGTCGCCGCGCATTCATTGTGCAGATTGCCCCTCATCGCTGGTCACACTGGAGATGCTGCGTGCCACGAAATCGCGAATGGCGCGATAATACTCATCGCCACCGGCCATGAAGGTATCATTATGGTCGGCGCGAGCAAGCACCACAAACTCTTTGGGCGGTGCGGCGACGGCGAAGAGTTTTTGTCCGAGTCGAATTGGAATGACAGAATCGAATTGGCCGTGGATGAACAGTTTGGGAATCTTGAGGTCACCGATCTTTTCCGTGCTGGCCCATTTCATGCTCGTCAGCCAATGCAATGGAATCGGCCCGAACATCAGCCGCGCCATATCCGCAGCATTGGTAAAGCTGGATTCGAGAATGAGGCCGGCCACCGTGCCTTCCGGTAAACGCCTGACCAACTCCACCGCTACGGCGCTGCCCAGGGAATGGCCATGCACGATGATCGGCAAAGCCGGCTTTTGCGCTGCCAACCAGTTGAAAGCCGCGACCGCGTCAAGATAGCAACCTTCCTCTGTGGGCGTTCCTTCGCTGCGTCCATAACCCCGATAATCAAAAATAAAAATATTCGCAGGAACTTGTTTGTGCAGCATCTCCACCCATTCATGGCGGTCACTAACATTGCCGGCGTTGCCATGGCACATCAGCAGAGTTGCGATGGGTTGCGAATGCGGCACGAGCCAACCATGCAGTTTCAGGCCATCGGTCGTTAAGAACCAGATATCGGTGATTTCGAGGGAGGAGTGTCGTGCCTGCCAAAATCCGGTTGGGTATTTGCTCGGAAAGAAAACCATCTGCCGCTCGAGCAGACGCATCAGCAGAAAAACCGCAGCCAGCGCCGCAATCGTGATAATCAAAAAACGCAGCATGCAAATTTTCGAAGGCAAATTTTTGATGCTTGCTTTTATGCAAAATTTGTTTATTTTGAATTGAGTTCAATTTAACAAATGCAGTTTGCATTTGCAAGCCATTTTGTGTCCAATCTTGACGAAGGGGCCATGAAAATCAGCGTTGCATTATTGCTCGCCTTCATTTTGTTTGGCTGTGCCGCCATGCCCAGGACGAACCGGTTACAAGGAAAAACAAGTGATGATATCGAGGTGGTCTCAACCAATATCGACACACCTCCGGAACCTGTTGGCGGGATGGCGGCGATTCAAGCGGCACTGCGTGAGCCGGAAGAAGTTTTGAAAGAAAACAAAGAAGGTGAGGTCATCGTCGAAGCGACAATCAACAGCAACGGCCGCGTGATCGCCACGAAAATTGTGCAAAGCTCGGGATACCCAGGAATGGATTCCGAAGCCATGCTGGCGGTGGCGCGGGTGAGCTGGAAACCCGCGCAACGAAGAGGCTCGGCAGTCACTGCTACCGTGCGTGTGAACGTCGTGTTTGAAAGAAACTAAACCAGGAATACAATGATTAATCGCAGAGCATTTTTGAAAGCCGCTGCTGCAGGAGGCGCGTTGATCTTCACGCCGGTACGAGCGCTCAGCTCTTACTTTCGTGACCCTCCGGAGTTTTTCGGAGTTCATCCTTTTGTCGAGCACCATCCGGAGGCGGTGTTCATTGTGCGTACCAACGTGGAGGTCAAAACCGATGCCGCTGCCAAGAAGCAGGTGGGACTCGACTTCGGCCGGTCGGTGTTCGTGCGCCTGGGTGAGGGAGAAGGTGGCATTCCGCTGACCCACCAGGTTGTGATCAAGCCCAATCTCACTTGCCGCGGTAAATGGGACAACCGCTATACGATTGAGGGAGCCATGGGCATTGTCACGGATGCATACTTTGTCGAAGGAATCATCGAGAGCCTCAAAGAGCTGGGTCTCTCCGGAAGTCAGTTTTATATCCGTGAAACAAATTGTCCGCAGGATTTCGAGGAGGGCGGCTACTGGGACATGGCCCGTCGTACCGGCGCGGACTTGCGGGATTTGAGCGCGAAAGTCGGCGTCATCAGCGAAAGCGACCTCCAGTGGACCGAGGTTCCCGATGGTGTCTGGTTCAAGAAGATTCCACATCTTTGGCCGGTCAATGCGCCCAATACTTTTTTTCTGAATATCGCCAAGCTCAAGACGCACGCGATGGGAATGACGCTCTGCGCCAAGAATCTGCAGGGCACGATTGCCCACAATTATCAGGAGCATTGTGTGGCATATCATGCCAACATGGACGTGGCGCCGGATCATATCAACCCCAATGCCAAGGCTGAAATTTTTGCCAATTATAATCGCCATGTGGCCGATCGCATTCCGCGTTGGGACAAACCGGGCGATGATGGTGGGCTTTGGCAGGAAACCTGGGCCACACGCTGCCTGGACAATAATTCAGTGACGCATCCGGCGCTTCACATCATCGAGGGCATATATGGTCGCGACGGGCACTTCATCGCCGGGCCCAGTCCCGAAGGGCTGGCGACGGATTACATGATTAACATGATTATTTTCGGGAAAAATCCCTTTTATGTGGATATTATCGGCCATTGGCTCGGTGGTCATGAGCCGGGCAACTTTGGCCTGTTTCATCTGGCGCGGGAGCGCGGGTTCATCTCATTGCTCGATCCCGGGCGCATTCCGGTTTATGAATGGAAACCCGAGGGCACGGCAATACTGACTCCACTCACCGACTTTGCGCGCACCCCGCTCAAGACATTTTATCTCCAGAGAAACTACGCCGGTCAGAATGAGCCCTACTGGCATCTGGTCGATGAGCCATACGATTACACCACCGATATTGAGCCCTCCCGGATTTCTCCCAAGCCTGAATCATTCATTCTCAGGCAGAATTACCCGAATCCCTTCGGGCGTCTGCCATTCAATTCCTCCACAGCCATTGAATTCACCATTCCGCATGACGGCCACGTGCGGTTGGAAATTTTCAATATCACCGGCGAGCGCGTCGCGATGCTGGTAGACAAACATTGCGAGAAAGGTGCACACCTGGCGGTATGGAAAACTCACGATCAACCTTCCGGAATCTATTTTTACCGGTTCGGTTATGCCGGTTTCAGCGAAACGAAGAGGATGCTGGTTGTGAGATAATGCAAAATGGATCAAGCATCCAGGATCCGGAAACTACTTCTCATTTGCTTTCCACACCCGGAGCAGATTCCCTCCGAGGATTTTTTTGATTGCCTCATCCCCCCAGCCGCGCTCTTGCAGGGCTTTGGTGATCAGCGGCAACTTGCTGACATCATCCAAATCTTTCGGCAACGCGGAGAGCCCGTCAAAATCCGAGCCCAATCCGACGTATTCCGGACCCACGAGTTTGGCAATATATTCGAGGTGATCGATTAACACCGACAAGGGGGGCCGCAAGGCATTCAATTCATCTCCTGCCTTTTCCTGGATGAGTTGCCCATATTTCCTTTCATTGATGACACCGTGGTCATCCATCGCCTGCCGGCGAAGATTCGCAAACAAGTCTTGATGGCTGTGTCGAAATTCTTCGACTCGTTTTTCATAGGTGCTGTCGAGAAAACCGGCGTAAAAGTTGATCAAAATCACACCGCCGTTTTTCGCCACTGCTTTGATCTGCTCGTCACGCAGATTGCGGAAATGCGGACAGAGTGCATATACAGAGGAGTGACTGGCGATCACCGGCTTGCGGGTGGTGACCATGACATCCCAAAACGTCTGCACGCCCACGTGCGAAACATCCACCATCACGCCCAGTTCATTCATTTTCCTGACGACTTGCCTGCCAAATGGTGTCAAGCCGCGAAATTTAAGGTCTTTCCTCTCGGCCTCGTCTTTGCCCGAAGTCGCCCAGGTCAGCGAGTTGTTCCAGGTGAGGGTCATGTAGCGAATGCCGCGTTTCGCAAAACGCTCGAGCTCGTCGAGGCTGTTTTCGATGGCATGCCCGCCCTCGATACCCATGGCAATGGCAATTTTGTTTTCGGAAACCAGGCGCCCGGCTTCCCTGGTATTCTTTGCAAAACCGACTTCCCCGGGATGAGCAGCCACCAACTTTTCGAGCGCATCGATCATGGCATGCACGCGTTCGGCGGACTGATCCGTGGCGGCAGTCATGTATCGCGGATCGACCCACGCGGCAAAGAATGACAAATCCAATCCGCCTTCTTTCATGCGCGGAATATCGAGGTTGCCGTCGGCCAGTCGTTTGGAAATGTCGACACCTTCATCGAGAATACGGCCGACGGTGTCATTGTGACCATCCGCAACCAACGCGCTGTGGTGTAAAACCCGATAGTCGGTTCTGGCGAAAGGCGCAAGCAAGGCCCGGTCGGGTTCTTGCGCAAACACCATGAGGGAAAATGAAATGATGAAAATCAGTCCTGTTTGTGAAACAAGACGGTGCGCATGTAATTGACAAAACATATTGCCTCCGTCATGAGTTTCTGTGCTTTGTAAGGCAAAATACGCACTCGTCATGATGCTGTCAAGAAATTTTTAGTCGCGGCACGGAAAACTTCCTATATCTCCAAACGCAGACTCGCGCGCAACTCCCGGCCCGGCAGCGGATAACCCTCGATGATGCTGAAATGTTTGTCGAATACATTTTTCACTTCCGCATGAAACAGCATGGCAAAATCGCCAATGTGAATCTGGCGGCTGAGGGAGAAATTTGTTACACGATAGGCAGGCAGTGAGGTGCGGTTAGCCGCATCGATGAAGCGCCTGCCGACGAATTGAAAGTTCCCGCTTAGCGTGAAATACCGCAAATCGCAATTGGCCTGCACATCGACCTTGTCGCGTGGACGATAAGTCAAATCTTTGCCGTTCGTCTCCACTCCGCTTGCTGCATTTTTGGCAGAAAGCCGAGTGTAGGTTATGCGGCCATTGACCCGGTCGCCCCGGCCTCGCCAAGCCGCTGCCAGTTCGAGGCCTCGGATGTTCGCGTTGGCCAGATTCACCGGCGAGTAGCGGAAATTGGCATCGCTGGTCCAGACAATCAAATCCTTCATTTGAGAATCGAAGCCGGCGAGCTCGATCTGCCAGTTCCCTGCCCGTGAAAACTCATACAACATGCCGCCCTCCAACTCCCGCCCGGTTTCCGGCTTCAAAGCAGGATTGCCGGCAACAAACGGCCCGGCCGGCCAAAACAAGTCGTTCATGCTCGGCACACGAAAAGACTGGCCATGGCTTGCGTGCAGACTGAGTCGCGACGTACTTTGCCGACTCAATCCCAATGCCAGCTTCGGACTGGTGCGATGGCCAACATCGGAATAATCGTCATAACGCAATGAAGGGATAATTTTCAATTGCCAAAAGCTGTGGCGTTGGTCAATAAATGGTTTCCACTCGATTTGGAAAAACCCACTGCGCTGTGTGCGTTCCGGCTTGCCGAGATCGGTGCTGTTGAAACGATAGTTGCCAATTTCACAACCGGCAAGAATGTCGAGAGTCTGATGCAACTGTGCACGATTCTGCAGGGTACCGAGGCGTGACGCGATTTTGTGATGGCTGGCAAGGGAAAAGGATGGGTCTTGGTAACGCTGATCGCGACGCTCGCCGGAAAATTGTGCCGAAAGCTGCACCAGTGAATTCAAATTCCAATCCAACATTGCACTGGTGAGTTGATTCAAATCTTTTTGCTGCGCCGCAAGACTTGGATATTGTAGCGATCCGGGCACGCTTTGTGCGGTTTCACTCGCACGGTGCAAAAGATTCAGGCGAAGATCTTCGCGCAGACTGGCCGACCAGCGCACAAACAGCTCGCGGCGTTGCGAGGCATTGTTGCGCCGTTTGATCTTTCCACTGTGGTCGATCGGGAAATTACCATCACTGACCAAACGATCCATGGCGATGATGCCGCGCCACTTTGTATTGCCGTAACCAACTTGCACACGACTGTCAAAAGTACCAAAGCTGCCGGCGCTGGTTTGAAGCCTGCCGGAGAATCCGGCAGGAGGCTGAAGACTGCGCAGATGAATCACACCGCCCAGCGCGTCACTGCCGTACTGTGCCGAAGCGTTGCCACGCACGATTTCGATTTTGTCGATACTCACAAGTGACAGTAATCCGGCATCGACGCCGCCATTTTGCGGGTTGTTCAGCCGCACACCATCGGCAAGCACCAGGATTTGTCCATCGCCCGCACCGCGCAGATTGATCGTTTTGAGACCACTGACACCACCATATTCCTTCACGAAAATCGATTGCGCTTGCGCCAACACTTCGCCGGCATTCTGCCTTCCAATATTTGAAGGCGAGCGGATTTCCACCAATTCCGTTGCAGCCGGAACTGCAGCGCGCACGGCCGGCTGCCGGGTGGCGGTAACCACGGTTTCGCTAAAAAGAAAAGTCGTGGCCACAAGTTTTATTCTTAATTCGCCGCTGATTTTTGCCAGGGCAATGGTGGCGGGACGATAACCCATGAAACTGATGCGCAGCGAGTCTTCCTGGGCAGCGGTCAGTTTGATTTTGAACCTGCCATGCGCATCACTGATGATGCCGGGGCCTTTGGGCAAAACATAGACATTGGCGCCGGGAAGGGGCATATTCGTTTGTGAATCCATCACGCGGCCGCTGATGAGCTGCTCACTTTGTGCGCTCAAACTCGTGGTCAGCAACCAGATTCCCACGGTGCCCATAATGATTCGTTTAAGCATGAACTCTCCTTTGGTTGAGATAAAAATCGGGACACCGAGGATAAGGCTACGCCCGAAAATGGGTTTTTTCTGATCATCGAAGCTCGCTGGCTCGATCTCGACGAAGCAGGCAAAACAAAAAGCCCCACTTCGAGGAGTGGGGCTTGTCAGTGCCGCTCGGATCAAGTCAAAGGTTTCCACCTTACCCTCGAAGGTTGTCTTCGGAATCATCCGAAGAGAGAATTAACGCACAGGCAGGTCTCCTGACTTGCAGCGATCTTACTTGCCAAACCTTCCCCTCGTTCGAGAGTGGCTTGGCAACCTCAAAAGAAACATCCAATGCTGCTCACAGTTGCGGGGCAGTTGCCGATTTGCACGGCATTCCCTATTCTTCCCGCAAGTTGACAACCGACATGCGGGACACCTGTGTTGCGATAATATAGAAAAGAATGATCAAAAAGCAAGGGATTTTTTTCAAAGGTTTTTTTTACCGTAAACCAGGCTTGACTTTGGATGCAGGAATTCGTAAACTATCATGTTTTTAAAACTACAAGTCGTTTCCAATCATTCATCGGAGAACTGCAGCCATGAGGAATCGAAGGATTCGAGTTGTTCGTCATTTTGTCCCATGTGTGTTGACCGGATTTGCTGTTGTCGTATTGGCGGGCTGGCTTTTATTTGCTTTTGAGATTTCTGCGGCCAGATTGCCGGAGCGCACCGGCAATTTCCCAATTGGGATCTCTGCGCAGCCAGTCCAAGCGAAATCAATTGCCAGTGCCGACGATCAGAAAAGTCGAAAAAAGAAGAAAAAGTACAAATCTGACGATAAGAGTGACGGGACGCGGGTCAGAGGTGCACGCCCGGTACCGCCATTCGAAATACCGGCCGCGATTCCGGGAAAACGTTATGTTTACTTCACGGCCATGGGAGACTGGGGCAATGGCAACAAAGGGCAGCAACAAGTGGCACAACTGATGAACGCAAAAGCCGGTCGTGACTCTTTGCATTTTGTTCTGTTGTTGGGAGACAACTTTTACGATACAGGTGTCGGTTCAGTAAACGATCCGCAGTGGCAGAGCAAATTTGAAACGATGTACAATTTGCCGTTCCTGAACGTACCGTTTTTTGCCGTGCTGGGAAATCATGACTATAAACAGGCCGCCAGTCCTGCCGCGCAGGTCGAATACTCCAAGCGCAATACGAAGTGGCGGATGCCGGCGCGATATTACACGTTTGCGCGAGCGCTGGAGGCAGCGGCCGTGCTACAGTTTTTTGCGCTCGACACTGAAGCAATGATCACCCGCAAGTGGTATCACTTTATCGACAATCAACTCGATTGGTTGGAGGACGAACTGAAGAAATCGACCGCCACCTGGAAAGTGGTTTACGGCCACCACCCGATTTTCTCGAACGGCAAGCATGGCAACACACAGGCCCTGCAGGAGCAGTTGCGGCCGTTGCTGGAAAAATACAAAGTCGATTTCTATCTTTGCGGTCATGATCATGACCGCCAGCTGCTGCAACCGGTCAATGGCGTTCACTACATCGTTTCCGGAACCGGGTCCGAGTCCCGTGACACGGCATGGGCGGACAACACGATTTTTGCCGGCAGCGATCTTGGTTTTGTATGGTGCCGCGTTTCCACGAGTGAGTTTCATGTCCAGTTCATCAACAAAAACGGGGAGGTTGAGTTTGCTCATACGGTGACCAAGACGAAACTGCAATCGAACGGAAAGCCCGTCGAAAACAAACAATGAGATGAGGCACTGGGAATATTATTTTTTTGTCCGCGTAAATTATTGAATCGTTAAGTCCGCGCTCCTCCCCAAAGATGTCATTCAGGAGGCTGCGCCCGTAGGGAATCTTTTTCAGCACTAGACTCAATTGGGGCGACAGCCTCGGTAAAACACGCCTGGTTGTCGCTCAGGAGTCATGTTTTGCATTGAAATGACTATTCTCTTCGGCATCAAAAAGATCCCCTACGGGCGCAGCCTCCTGGATGACAGCCCTAGAGTTGGATGTGAATCTTGGGACTTACCGTTGTTGTTAATTATATCCATGTTATCTGTGAGCTAATTGCTTTTCTGATTGTCATGCGCTTCATTCATTTCGCCGATACGCATCTCGGCTATTCGGACTATTCCAAAGTCGATCCTGTCACGGGCGTGAACCGGCGCGAGCAGGATTTTTACCAGGCCTGGTGGCATGTGATCAATGCCGTCCTCGCAGAGCAACCGGATTTCGTCGTGCATGCCGGCGACCTGTTTCAATCGCCGCGACCGAACAATCGCGCCATCGCCGTTGCGCTCGAAGGGCTGGCACGATTGGCGGATGCCAACATTCCCCTGGTCATGATTGCCGGCAATCATTCCACTCCGCGCGTTCGCGCCTTGGGCAACATCTTCGAGGCGCTCACGGTAATGCCCAACGTTCACGCCTGCTATCAAGGGCGGTACGAGAAATTCATTTTGCGGCATCCGACCTCTGGAAAATCCTGCGCCATTCACTGCCTGCCGCACTGCTCTTTGACCACGGAGCTCGAGAAAGCTTACACCGAGCTGCATATCGACGAGACAGCTTCCTGGAATATGTTGGTCGCCCATGGCGGCTGGCGTAAAGTATCGGGCGAAGACGGCGTCGATACAAGGATGGGTGAATTCAATGAACAGTTTTTGGAAGACCCCGAGGCCCGTCTCGGTCGCACTTTTGATTACATCGCCCTTGGTCATTATCATCGCTATCTCGCCATGAATGATCACACTTTCTATTCCGGTTCCACCGAGCGTACGAGCTTCAATGAGGCCGGTTATACTTCCGGTTATATTCGGGGCGATTTGGAGCGGCGTACATGGGAGTATGTCATGATTCCTTCACGCCCGATGTGTCGTTTGAAACCGGTCGATTGCACCGGCAAGTCGCCGGCCGAGATCATGCGTGAACTCGAGCAGCGTGCCGCCATGGAAATTCGCGAGGCGTTGGTGTCGATCGAACTGCAAAATCTCTCTCGCGACACATACCTGCAGTTGGATTTGGCTGCGATCGATCAACTCTTTTCGGCAGCTTTTCATTTCGAGCGCCATTTGAATGTGGTCACAACGGTTTCGCGCGAGCGCCGGGACGAGCCTCAAGCTCTTGGGCATATTGGCTCGCTGCGCGATGAGTTCTCGCGCTATTTAGCCGCCAATATCGATGGCACTTTGCCGCGCGCGGAGCTGGAAGCATTGGGGCTGCGTTATCTGATGGAAGCCGAAAGCAAGGATGCTGATCTTCCGCCGCACTAGGAATGAAAACAATATGATTCTGCATTCCCTTCGTCTTCGCAACTTTCGGCGTTTTCGCCACGCCGAAATCGAGTTCCCGGAAAATGTCATTGGCTTATTGGGCCGCAATGGCGCTGGCAAATCGACCTTGCTCGAGGCCATCGCGTGGGCGCTTTATGGCAGTCGCGCGGCCCGCACCGATAAGCAGCAGATTCGCTCCCAATTCGCCAATGAGCGTGAAAGTTGTGAGGTGGAATTGATGTTCAGATTGGGTGGCGAAACCTATCGTGTTTGGCGTTCGCTGGCCGGCAAAAATGCGGTGGTGGAAGCCGCACTTTATCGTGGCGACAGTCCCCTGCCGGAGGCAGAACGAGACAGCGGTGTCAATGAGATGGTGGAAAAGTTGCTCGGCCTGGATTATCGGGCCTTTGAAGTTTCGATTTTTGCCAGGCAGAGGGAACTGGCGGCGTTGAGCGATTTGCAGGATGAGCAGCGGCGTAAAATCATCAGCCGGCTGATCAATCTGGATGCCGTGGATCGCGCACGCCAGCAAGTGTCGAACGACGCCAACGAAAAACGCAGATTTCTCGAGGGCGCGCAAACGATGCAGGTGGACATTCCAGGCCTGGAGCAGCAATTGCTTCAGCAGCAAGCCCGCCTGAATGCTATTCGGGAGGTTTTGCAGCGCAGGGAGGAAAGTGCTGTTCAGCTGGCTGCAGAGCTTGCGCTGGCAAGAAAACGAATGGAGGAAGAAAGCGCGCGTCGTGACAAACATAATCAGTTGCTGACGGAGATCATGGCATTGCGCAGCCAGCAAAAGGAACTGGCGCGGCAACGCGAGCTGACCCGGCACGATCAAGACGAAATTAAGGCGGAACAGCCCAGGCTGGCGACGCTGCGTCCGATCCGCGAGCAGTACGAAACATTGCGCCACGAGCGCGAGCGGCTGCAGACGCAACAACAGCAACTGATTCGCCTGCAAGAAAAACAGCAATTCGCCAAAAATCTTTTGGAACAGATTACCGCACGGCAGACGGAAGCAGTTGAATGGCAGCGGCAACTTGGTGATTTGGAAAAATTGGCCGCACGCGAACCGGCGGTCGAAAGTCGTCTCCAGCAAGCCCAGGCGGAAGTGCTCAAATGGCGTGCCGAAGAGAGACGCCTGAGCAATGAGCTGGCAAGCATCGAAACACGGGGCAAGGATTTCAAAGCCAAGTTGCTCAAAGTGCAGGAGCTTGGCGCACAAAGTCCTTGCCCGATTTGCACACGGCCGTTGGCTGAACATTATCCGAGCGTGGTGAAGCATTTTGAGGAGGAGCTCACCACATTGCGCAGCGGGTATGTGAAGCTCAGCGAAGAGAAAAAACGCGCGGAGGAGGCCTTGCGTCGCGCCGAAGCCGGCGAGGAGGCCAGTCGTCGCGAAAGAGAGAATCTCAGTGCAGAGCGCGCACGTTTACATCAGATTCAAGATCGTTTGCTTCAATATCAAAAACAATCCGGAGAACTGCAGCAACGCTTGCAGGAAGTACAAAGTGAAATACAAGCAATCGGGCCGGTGGTGTTTGATCAAACTCGTCTGGCACAAGTGAATATCGAATTGCGCCAGGCCGAGGCACAATTGCAGGAATTGACGCAGCTGGAAACACGTGCCGGTCGTTTGCCGGAAATCAACCGGCGCCTGGCGGAAATTGCAAAACAAGATGCGGAGGCAAAGCAGCGCGAACACGAGCTGCAAGCTCAACTTCAGAACCTGAGATTCGAGGAGCAGGCATATCTGAACACCAGGCGCGACCATGATGAGGCGAACGCCAAATACCTGCGCAGTGAGCAGGAGCTTGGCGAAGCCAAAGCGCAAGCGGCTGCGGCTGAAGCTGAAGTGCGCAATTTGGAACAGGCGCTCAATAAAGCGCGGGAGCTGCAGGCTTCGATCGCGCAAGCCAGGCATGAACTGGTTTTGCTCGACTCTCTGCATGAGCATTTTAAAACTTTTCGCACGGAGCTTGCCGGCCGTTTGCGGCCGCTGATTGCCGATCGCGCCTCGGAGCTTCTGCGCATGATTACCGC
>JAPDQK010000040.1:0-3784 GCA_034505955.1 Candidatus Zhuqueibacter pondensis | reverse complement strand
CAAGCCAGGCATGAACTGGTTTTGCTCGACTCTCTGCATGAGCATTTTAAAACTTTTCGCACGGAGCTTGCCGGCCGTTTGCGGCCGCTGATTGCCGATCGCGCCTCGGAGCTTCTGCGCATGATTACCGCGGGGCGCTATAGCCTGCTGGAGTTGGACGAGTCCTACAATATTTTTATTTACGACCGTAATGCCCGTTACAACCTGGCGCGTTTTTCCGGTGGCGAGCAGGATATTGCCAACCTCTGTTTGCGGGTGGCGATCAGCCAGGTGGTGGCGCAACGCACCGGCAAGCCGCCGCTGCAAATTATCGCACTTGATGAAATTTTCGGCTCGCAAGATGAAGAGCGCAAAATATCCGTGCTTGCGACTCTGCAGCAGTTGAGCAATTATTTCCGCCAAGTTTTTTTGATCACTCACGTCGAGAGCATCAAAGAGAATTTGCCGGTGGTGTTGCAGGTGGAGATGGCGGCGGAGGAGAGTGAGGTGAGGGTGATTTAGGATCGGTCGTCCTGTACGGCCGCAGGGCATTTAAACTGTCCGTGATTGTACCTATCAGAAAATGTTCAGTAAGCCACCTTGTTATTCAGGAGGCCTGCGGCTGTAAGCCTGCGGCCGTGGGCTACGCCTGTAGGCTACGCTAGGAGGGAATCTTTTTTGAATCGTAAAAGTTTAGTCGTTTGAAATCTCACTTACTTTTTATGTCATTCCGTAGGGAATCTTTTTACTTTTTTAGCTTGACATCTACAAGGCATAAAAAAGATTCCTACGGACGCAGTCTTCCAGAATGACAATCCCAAGTACGGGGTTTACTGAACTGTTACAGACAAGCAGTTCTTACTTTATCACCACCAATTTCCTCGTGGCCAGGAAGGGCTGTTTTCCGGCAACAAGGAGCTGATAGAAATAGATGCCCGCCGGCAAATCATGGCCATCCAATTCAACTTGATGGCGTCCCGGATTTTTGAACTCGTTCACTAAAGATTTTACCTCTCTGCCGGTGGGGTCATAAAGTTTCAATTGCACAGGCACTGCCTGAGCTTTCCCCGCATAATCCGGAATCTCATATCGAATCGTACTGCGGGGATTGAACGGATTGGGGTAATTTTGATGCAGCTCATATCGTTCCGGTATTGCGCCGGTCTTCTCCTGGACACTGGTTTGCGCCAAAAGTATGCGTCGCGCATAAACTTCGTAATCATTTTTATCCTGTCCCCAAGATGACCACGCGACAACGGCTTCGCCACTGTCACTCATGGCGACAACCGGTTCCCATTGATAATTATCTGTGTAGCGATTTACCTGAAATTCGATGCCGAGCTTGTTGCCATGCTTGTCAAAAAACTGGCCGCAAACACCTTCGCGACTGCCATCCTGTTTCCAGGATGACCAGACCACAACGAAGTTTCCGAATTGATCAATCGCCACATTCGGCAGCCACTGATACTCTTTGGTCGTGGTGTTGATGAGAAACTCTTCGCCGATCTTGTCACCATTGGCAAGAAAGCGTTGCCCATAAATGCCGCCATTATCGCCATCTTGCTTCCACGAGGTCCAGACAACCACAAAATTACCATTGCGCGCCATGCTTGCCTTCGCCAACCATTGATAATTGGTCGTGTAGGTGTTGACGCGAAACTCGCTGCCGTTCTTTGTGCCATCGGCGTTGAAGAGTTGGCCAAAAACATCATAACTGTAGGTAATCGTGCCATCCTGCATCCAGCTTTCCCATATGACGACAAATTGTCCATCCGGTGCCATGGCAATGCAGGGATTGGCCTGGCTGAACTTGGTGGTGGTGTTTACCAAAAATTCCTCGCCCAACCTGGCGCCGTCCGGCCGAAAACGTTGACCGTAGACGCCCCGGTCACCGCCATCCTGCCCCCAGGAATGCCAGACCACACAAAAATTGCCGTGACGATCGATGGCCACACTTGGCGTGTTTTGGTTGTCGGCGGTTGTGGTGTTGACGAGAATCTCGCCCCCGACTCTGTTGCCATTCGCATCAAAGAGCTGCGCCCGAATATCCTGACTCGAGGAATCCGTCGATGACCAGGCGACCACAAACTGACCGGCATCATTCATGGCAACGGCTGGCCGGCTTTGGGCATTCGGGGTGACCTGGTTGACTTGAAACTCGGCGCCGATTTTATCATCCCGCGCGTTGAACCTTTGGCCATAAATTCCTTCAGCGCTGCCGTCTTGCAAGAACGAAGTCCACACCACCACATAATTGCCGCTGGCATTCATTGCAATGGCCGGTTCGCGTTGCAGCGAATCGATACAGGTGTTGACACGAAATTCATCGTTGACCTGGCCCTGGCTGCTGCCACTCAGGCTGATCAAGCTGAGGAAAAGCAAAAGCAGGCGCATGGAATCTCCGAGAGAAATTCACTTCATTTGAAAATCCAGCAGGGGATAGTTTTGCGAGCGGATGTGTGTATAGTGCCACCATTCCTCACTATAGGCGGAAAAACCGCCCACCCGCACCATCAGATCCTTCAAGAGCTGCCGATTCTTGATGACCTGGTCCGGCAAATTCATGTAGTCATGAGAGGCTTTTCCCGTGAAATCATCGAAACCGGTCGGCATCTCGAGCTCTTTGCCGGTGGCGAGATCAACCAGGGTCACATCCACAGCGGCGCCGCGATTGTGCCGTGAGCCGCTGCGCGGATCGGCGACGTAGCGCGAGTCCGGCAATTTCTCCCACATCAACCATTGCACCGAAAGGGGACGGTAGGCGTCCCAAATTTTCAACCCCAAGCCTCTCGCCCGCAGTGAATCCTGCACAATCTTGAGTGATTTTGCCGCGCCAAGCGCAAGATACGCCCTGCCGACGGTGTAAAGTTTCTCATGCAGGAAATTGTCCGGTGTGGCATATTTCAAGTCCAGAACAATGTCAGGGATGATCTCAGTAAGGTCGACCAATTCCCGATCACTGCTTTGGGAAAAAGCAAGTGCCGGTAGAAAAAAACAGAATAAGATTGCTATTGTCTTCATGATCGTGATTCTCATGGTGAACCTCGTCGAAATGGTGAAACCGAGCACCCCAAAGTCGGCCCAGTCGGACTTGCACAGGAGCAAGTCCGACTGGACCCTGCCACATTTGGCCCAACCCGGACGAGCCGGAACCCTAATGAGTTTTGACGTTCAAGTTCGGTAATGTCTCATTCACTTTGTTCTGTCATTCCGTAGGCTACGCCCGTAGGGAATCTTTTTCAAAAGGAGCACTGAACTGGATTGAAAAAAGATTCCTACGGACGCAGTCTTCCAGAATGACATCTGTTCAGGGTGGTCATGATATTACCGATTTTGATTGTCAAAACTCATCAGGCGCAGCCAAAAGAGACAAAATGATCGACAAAAAAATAATTTTAAAATCATTTTGTCATCCTACGGACGCAGTCAATTATTTTGTCTCTTGAAATCCCTGTGGGCGTAGCCTATGGACGCAGTCTTTGCCCAAAAAGCAAAGATTCCATTCATAAGAGACTATCTAACCAGGATCATCTTTTTTGTGGCGCTGAAATCGCCGGTTCTGAGTTGATAGAAATAAGTGCCGGCTGGCAGCGACCGGCCATCGAATGGAATCCGCCATTTCGCGATCAATAAGTTTGCTCACTTCGTGACCGTTGATGTCGTACAACGTCACGAGCACGTGGCCTGGTTTGGTTAATTCAAATTCGATCGTGGTGACGGGATTGAGCGAAGAAATCTGCAGTGGGTTGGGATAATTCTGCGCCAACGCATAGGAGCCCGGAGCAGCAGGCGAGTTCTTCACTGC
>JAPDQK010000039.1:0-55914 GCA_034505955.1 Candidatus Zhuqueibacter pondensis | reverse complement strand
CTACGGCCGCCGGCTCAAGCATCTGTCTCCTGAAGCCGTCACAATTTTGGAGAATTACCATTGGCCGGGGAATGTGCGCGAGCTGCGAAATATCATCGAGCGATTGATGATCATGAGTGACGCGGAAACCATCACGCCGGAACATGTGCGCCAGGCTTTACCGGTTTTTAGTTTACCCGTCATCGGGGAGAAAACTGCAGAACCTGCTGTTGCTCAGCAAACGACTTTGCCGGTTGCCGATACCGATGACAGACTTGCCTTGCGTGATCGGATTGAAAATTTCGAGCGCCAGTTGCTGCAAAGAGTTTTTCAGGAAGTGAAAGGCAATGTCAGTGAAATGGCGCGGCGGTTGCGCACCGACCGCGCGAATCTGCATCGAAAATTGCAACGCTACAACATCAAGCCATAAGGATAGCCTGCGGTCGCCTGCTGGCCTGTTGTTTGTCAGTTCGTATTCCCTGAGTGAGTGGTGGATCGTGCACCTGTCCAGTCATCCCTGCACCGGGCTGCAGGCATCTTCAACAGCACGAGCACGGTTCTAAATGCTTTGGAAAATTGTTTGCAGGATGACCTTCTTGGGAATTATCCATGTCACCAGTAAGTGCGGCATTACGTCAGCCATAATTTAGCAGTTGATTTTGGGTAATGATTCTGATAACTTGAAATTGCCGGACTTTTCCCGGCAGTGACGCCAGGGCTGGATGGACTCGATAATTTCATTGTAACGCGTATCGTGCGCCGGGTAACAAGAAGGAAAATTGTGAAGTTCGATCGAAGTTCCATCCGGTTGGAATGATGAATCCGGAGTTACACCCCGCGGAGAACAAAATCGTGAAGCGCTTATTTCTCTTTTTTCTCACCACCTTTTTATTCATTGCAGCAAGTCTGGGTCAAACTTATACGCCGAACTCTGCTTCGCGGAATGACAAATATCGGCCCGGCGATTGGGTGAGTTATGGCGTCGCACGGTACATTGGCTCGGTGGCAGTGGGAACGCAGTATGCCTACTTTGGCAGTACGGAGGGGATTTTGCGATACGATATCTTTCGCAACCGCTGGGAGGCACCGTACACGACCAGCGACGGCCTCGCAGACAATCAAATCCTGGCAGTGGCGTATGATGGTACCACCGGGGTATTGTTTTGTTCCACACCGGCAGGCATCAGCAGTCAGCATCCGTCTTCCCTGCGTTGGACCAATTTCAGCAAAGCCGAGATCGGAATTGCCGTGAATGACGAGGTGGTATCAATCGGCGTGGGCCGACGCTCAGTTTGGTTTGAGACACGATCGCGGCAAACTTTCAAGCAGGATAAACTCGGTAGCGTGATTGTCCCTGCCAGCGGCGCGGAGCTCGAAGCTCAAATTACCTGGTCCGGTGCGCGCGTGCAGCGGCCGAATTGGTACCCGCATTTTTTTGTGCCGGCCGGATATGTGTTTGATCCGAACGGCGTCATTCAGGATTATCGCTTGCGCCGCGCCGAAGTGACCGGTATGGTGCGTGACCCCTGGGACAGCTTTTGGTTGGGAACCTGGGGGTTGGGTGCGTGGCGTGCCAACGTGTATGTGGAACGAGCCGAACTTCTCGCTTTTGGCCTGGCGCAACGCCGGGTCGATGCCCTTGCTTTTGATGAGCGCGGTCTGTGGATTGGCGGCAAAAATGACCAATTTGATTTAACGGAAGCAGATATGCGGGGAATCACATACTGGCGAAATCCCTCAACCGGATCCGCGAGTGCCGGTGATTGGAGATACTACGAGGCGCGGTTCAACATGGACATGAGCAGCGACGAAGTAAATCGCTTCACGATTGCCGACGGCAAAATCTACTGCGCGACGGAGTATGGCATCAACATTTATGATCCCCCAAAAGATCGATGGCGGCACATCGTTTCCACCGATCACCTTCTGTCAGAGCGGATCAACGACGTTTTGGTTTATGATGATTTCTTGTGGGCGGCCACCGACCTGGGTTTAAATCGCATCAAGCTCAGCACGGTCGGCAAGGATTCGCTCGAAGTCGCGAATATACTTCCTGATCAATTGCTTCACATTGCTGTTTATGATTTGGAGCGAACGGAAAATTTGCTGTGGATCGCAACCAGGCACGGTCCGTTTATTTACGACCTGGCCAGGGGCAGCGGCGGCTTTCTGTCCGACAACCTTGGTCCGCGCGATGAACCAATTCGGGCAATTTCCCATTGTGATTCGCTGATCTGGTTTGGCACGAGTTATGGCGTTGAAGTTTTCGACACGAAAAACAAGGTGTGGCTTCCGGCACCGGCACGACAGCGTTGGCCCAACGTCAACATCAACTATTTGCTGGCACGTCCGGAAGCGGTTTGGGCAGGAACCGATGCCGGCGTTTTCAAATATGATCGCCTACGCAAAGATTGGCGCCAATTTACCGTGGAAGATGGCTTGATCGACAATCGCGTCAATGCCATTGCCGTCAAAGGTGATTGGATTTGGTTTGGCACGCCGAGCGGCTTGACGGCATTTCACTGGAATGATCCGCATCGAATTGATTGACCAACGATTCCGAACCGCCCTCGAGCCGGCCGAGCCGCTTCATGCGCGTAAAACGAACAACAGATTGCGTGGATTAAACAGATTGGGTCTTGGAATCAATGGGGGCTTTTCCGTTCATGAGATTTCCCTATGGATCTATTCGAAAAATCCTCGCGCGAGATGATTCAACAATCCACTCCTCTCGCGGATCGCATGCGACCGCAGCGTTTGGAGGACTTCGTCGGACAGGAGCATCTGCTGGCGCCTGGTAAAGCCCTGTTCGAGGCGCTGCGCAAAGCCGATCTCAGCTCCATGATTTTATGGGGACCGCCGGGTTGCGGCAAAACTACACTGGCATATCTGCTGGCTCAAGCCATGCACGCGGATTTTTATACCTTGAGCGCCGTTTCCAGCGGTGTTGCGGAGGTGCGCAAGATTTTGGAAAAAGCCGCCAACAACCGCCGCCTTGGCAAGCGCACCGTGCTGTTCATTGATGAAATTCACCGTTTCAATAAAGCCCAACAAGATGCGCTGTTGCATCGCGTGGAAGATGGCACCATCATACTGATCGGCGCCACCACCGAAAATCCTTCGTTTGAAGTCATCGCTCCGCTACTCTCGCGCTGCCAGGTTTATACGCTCAAGCCGCTCCATGAAGAAGCTTTGGCGCATGTGATTGACCGTGCGCTCGCCACAGATGCACAACTGCGCAAAGCCAATATCGAGCTGGATGGAGACTCGCGCCAGGCACTGATCCAGCTTGCCGCCGGCGATGCGCGCGCGGCATTGAGTGCTCTGGAATTGGCGGCAAAATTGGCACCGGTCGATCAGGAAGGCAAACGCTCACTCACGGTCGAACATATTCGTGAGGCAGTGCAAAAGAAGCCGTTGCTCTACGATCGTGCCGGTGATTATCATTATGACACCATTTCTGCCTTCATCAAGAGCGTCCGCGGCAGCGATCCCAACGCCGCATTGCATTATCTCGCGCGCATGTTGGAATCCGGCGAAGATCCCAAATTCATCGCACGCCGGTTGATTATTCTTGCCAGCGAAGATGTTGGCAACGCGGATCCGATGGCGTTGGTTTTGGCAACTTCGGCTTTCACCGCTGTTACATACATCGGCTTGCCGGAGGGTGCATTGGTGCTGGCGCAGGCGACAACTTATCTCGCCTCCGCACCGAAAAGCAATGCCTCCTACAAAGCTTTGCTGGCGGCGCAAAAAGATGTCGAAGAAAAACCGCTGGCGCCCATTCCATTGCATCTGCGCAATGCGCCGACACCATTGATGGCGCAGCAAGGTTATGCCATTGATTACCATTATCCGCACGATTATCCCGGCCACTTTGTCGAGCAGAATTATTTGCCCGAGAATCTCATTGATGCGCTGTATTATCGACCAACAACGAATGGCGCGGAAGCAGCGATCGTGGAACGATTACGGCAATGGTGGGAAAAATATCGGCGGGAGGAAGATAAATGAATGCTGCCTCGAAATAAGTTTTCAGGGCTTAGCGCTGAAGCCGGCTGAGGTCGATTTCCGAAATATATTTGTTTCGGGTTAAAATTGCAATCTCTTGGTTTTAAAGGATTGCTTCGCCTGCGGCCGTAGGCTGAGAAACGCTCCCAAGAAATGCTCTCCTTTGTCATGCTGTAAGCATCTTCCCCCGCATGAGTACAGTGTCAGTACGCTGGAAGATTCCTTGCGGAATGACATTCAGGTGGTGTGTTTCTGACCGAAAGAATGGCACATCAGCCATCTACCACTCGCAATGACAATACAAATCAACCCGAAACGGGTATGATCAGATCGAATCAAATGTTACATCAAATATATAAAAACAATTTAGTCACGATTGTAATCCCTCAGTTGCAAGTCGGATTTTCTTTTGTGTTATTGTCATTCCGGAGGAATCTTTTATTGAAAGGACGATTGCCTTCGCGCATAACAAGATTCTTCCGGAATGACATTTATTTTGCTCCATCCCTGGCTGGGATATTACTCGCTGTTTGGTGGTCTCTTTTATTATTTTTGCCAATCGCAATCGTTTCGGCACAAATTCCTTTCAAGACCGATTCGCTTGCGGTATCAAAATTGGATTCTCTTTCGCCCGATCCTGCCCGTGCGGACACGCTCCGCCCCAGATCCGAGCTGGATGCGCCCATTGACTATCAAGCGCAATTGATCGACAATCTCGTGCAAGAACGCATCACTTACCTGATTGGCAAAGCCGTGGTCAAATACAAAACCATGACGCTCGAGGCCGGCAGGATCATGGTGGATTGGAACGCGCGCTCGTTGATCGCAGAACCGCTGCCGGATTCACTTTTTGCCAATGGCGAGGGAAGCAATGGTGTTAATGACAGTCTCGCCAAAGTCGAGCGTGGTTTCCCGGTCTTCTCGGATGGCGGTGACCGCATAGTCGGTGAGCGCATGGAATACAACTTCGCCACGGGAAAAGGGCGTGTGGTCCGGGGCCGTACGGAGTTTCAGGACGGTAAATACTTCGGCGCACAAATCAAGCGCATGGACAGCAACACCTTGTTTGTCTCGAACGGCACGTATAGCACGTGCAATCGCGAGGAACATCCGCATTTTCATTTCTGGAGCCGGCGGATGAAAATCGTGCTCCAGCAAAATGTTGTTGCCAAGCCGATCGTGCTTTTTATCGGCAAGATTCCGCTGGCAGCTTTGCCCTTCGGTTTTTTTCCCACGCGCACCGGCCGGCGTTCCGGCCTGATTGTGCCGCGTTATGGCGCAAGCCAGCTCGAAGGGCGTTATATCAAGGAACTGGGTTATTACTGGGCGATGAGTGATTACTTCGATGCGCGCGCCACCGTTGATTTTTATGAACGTTCCGGCTGGCTGGCGGACGGAGAGTTTCGATATGCCAAACGTTATGCATTTTCCGGTGGCATCCGCGGTTCGCTGACCAGAAAAAATTTTGTGCTGTACGATCGCAAAGAGCGGAACTGGCGCATCGCCTTCGATCATAACCAGCGCCTCGGCTCAACCGCCTCGCTCGTCGCCTCCGGCTCATTTCAGAGCAGTAATGACTACAATCGCTTTTTCGGCGCCAATCGGCGGGATTACCTGCAGCGCACATTGCTCTCGCAAGCCACATTCAGCAAAAGTTTCAGCGATGGCCGTAACAGCCTGAGTCTCAATTTCAGTGAGATGAAGGATCTTGAAAACGGCTCGTTTCAGCGTACTTTGCCACAATTGAGCATTAACTTCGGCCAGCGGCAGATATTCGGCAGTAAAGAATCGTCAAAGAAAATGCCGGTTGGCAGCAGCAAATCAGAAGAGCGCGCCTGGTACGAAAATTTCTATTATTCGTTATCCAGTTCCGCGCAAAACATTTATTCGAAATCCACGAATGGCACAAAAACCGAACACCGTGCGACCGCCAATCACAGCTTGTACCTTTCACTCAGCAGCCCCAAGCGTTACTTCGGATGGTTGACGCTGAATCAGAGTTTGCCGATCCAGGAAGATTGGTTCGATCGTACCACGGATTACTTTGTCAAGCCGGACAGCACGATCGGCAGCAGCGAAAAAAAGGGTTTTGCGGCACGCCACCTGTTCAGTTATTCCGCTTCCGCGATCACCAAAATTTACGGCACTTTCCAGCCGCATCTTGGACCGGTGCAAGCCTTGCGGCATGTGGTCACGCCGAGCATCGGCTTTTCTTATCGCCCGGATTTTTCCGATCCGCTCTGGGGCTATTTTGAGCAAGTGCGACTTCCGAACGGTCAAATTGCAAGACGCGATCGTTTCGGCGGCACAACCGGTTTGGGCAAGCAGGCCAGCATGACCATGTCCGTGGGCAATCTGTTTCAGATGAAAACCGGACCCGAGGACAAACCGAAGAAGATCGACCTGTTCACGCTCAATTTTTCCTCCAGCCATAATTTTGCCGCCAAACAATTCAAGCAGGCAGATCTGAGCTCGAATCTTTATGCCAACCCCTCTCAGAATATTTCACTCAGCATGAGCGCTTTGCACAGCTTTTATGATTATGATCGCAGCACCGGGCTGCCTATCAACCGTCTGCTCTACAAGAGGAACGGCATATTCAGTGGCCAATATGTGCGGCTGACGAATTTCAATATTGGCGCCTATTTCCGCTTTCAGGGCAGCAGTGGACAAGCCGGTCCAATTGGCTCGGAGAGAGCAACAGAAAGCCGGGAGGAGGAGCTGCCGTTTGCCGGCCGGGATCGGTTCGGCCGTGAAGAGTATTTCATGGACACGGCGATTCCCTGGCAGGCCGATTTTTCGCTCAGCATCAATTTGAATCGCAGCAATCCTCTGCATCCGACCAAAACGGCACAATTGACTTTGGGTAGTCTCGATCTGCGTTTGACCAAGAATTGGCGGGTCAACGTCTCCGGCCAATTCGATCTGCGCGAAAAAACTTTCTTCGATCAGCGCTATTCGATTTATCGCGACTTGCATTGTTGGGAGATGCAGGTCGAATGGTACCCCACCGGATTTCGGCGCGGCTTTTACTTTCGTCTCAATGTCAAAGCGCCATTGTTGCGTGACATCAAGCTCGAACGCCGGGGTGGACGGACGAGCGTGTTCAGCGGCGGGTCGTATTATTATTGAAACCTTATTTGTAATCTCTCTGATTGGGGTATATGATCCACCAATCAGAGGGATTACAAATAGTAAAGATGCAACACAATAAAGTTGAAAAAGATTTTACTCCACCTCCCCCATTCCATACTTCCCCAGCTTATACAACAACGTCGTCGCCTTGATCCCCAAAATCCGCGCCGCTTCGGCTTTGACGCCGTGGGCGCGGGCCAGGGCGCGTTCGATGAGCGCGCGTTCGACTTCTTCCAAGGTTCGGTTCAAATCCAAATTCTCGCCGGGCAACTGGAACACGGCGGAACGATCTTTCACCAGCGGCGGCAAGTCGGCCACAGTGATACGTTCGCCCTCGCAAAGCACGGCAGCGCGCTCCAACACATTTTCCAATTCGCGGACGTTACCCGGCCAATGATAATTGGACATCATTTCCAGCACCGCCGGATCAATTTGCAAATGCGGTTTGCGGAGCTCGCGGCCGAGGCGTTGCAGAAAATGATTGACCAGCACGGGCAAATCTTCGAGGCGCTGACGCAGCGGCGGAAGATTGATCGGCACGATGTGAAGACGATAGTATAAATCTTCACGGAATCGTCCGGCCGCGACCTCTTCTTTCAGATTGCGATGCGTGGCGGCAATGACGCGCACATCGACACTCACGGTTTCTTCGCCGCCGACCCGCTCGAATTCCTTTTCCTGCAGAACGCGCAGCAGTTTGATTTGCAGCGCCGGGGAGATGTCGCCGACTTCGTCAAGAAAAATGGTGCCGCGATGCGCCAACTCGAAGCGGCCGAGTTTGCGTTTCAGCGCGCCGGTGAAAGCGCCTTTTTCATGACCGAAGAGTTCGGATTCCAGCAAAGTTTCCGTGAGCGCGCCGCAATTGACGCGAATAAAGGGACCATGGGCGCGGTTGCTGTTTTTATGAATGGCCCGAGCGACCAGCTCCTTGCCAGTGCCGCTCTCGCCGTAAACGATGAGGCTGGAATCCGTGGGGGCAACCTTTTTTAAAATACGAAACACTTCCTGCATGGGCGCGGACTGGCCGATGATCTCGCCGAAATTGAATTGGCTCTCTTCCTGCTGTCGCAGATATAAATTTTCAGCCTGCAAATTTTCCAGCTCGCGGCGTTGGCGCAAACGCTCGGCAAGGCGTTCCAATTTGACGGTGAGTTCATCCGGCGAAAACGGTTTGGTGATGAAATCCGCCGCGCCTTTTTGCATGGCCTGCACCGCGAGATCGATGGAGCCATACGCGGTGATGACGATGACTTCGCATTGCGGCCGCGTGGATTTCACTTTTTCCAGCAGCGCCAAACCGTCCATTCCCGGCAGGCGGTAGTCGGAAATCATGAGATCAACGCGCCGGGAGCCCAGCGCGGTCAACGCCGGTTCGGCTTGCGCAAAGGTTTCAACTTGATGACCGAGCCGGCGCACCACCTGCTCCAGGCCCTCGCGCATGGTGGCGTTGTCTTCGATGATGAAGATGTGGAGTTTGTCGTTCATGATCGTCGTTTTGATGATTGGCGCGTTTGCAAGTTGACCCGTTTCCGAATCAACGAATTAACGGGCTAACCGGCTACCGGCAGGAACAGCCGGAAATGCGCGCCTTTTTCGCTCGGCACCAGCTCGATGCGGCCATTGTTTTGCTCGGCGAGACGTTGCACGAGAGCGAGGCCAAGACCGCTGCCTTGGGCTTTGGTCGTGAAAAACGGCTCGAATATTTTCCCGGTCAATTCCGCCGGCACACCGGGACCACTGTCATAAATTGAAATGGCCACGTGTTGCTTTTGTTCCTGCGCCACGATGTGAATGTTGCCTTGGCCATTCATCGCTTCGATGGCATTGCGCAGCAAATTGAGCAGTATGCGCCTGGTTTGACTGTAATCCGCCTCGACGGCCAGCGCGCGAGGAATTTCCCCTTTCCAGTCAATGCCGTTGGCGAGTTCGCCGAGGGCCTCGCGCACGTCGTTGATCAGCGCCGACAATTCAATGCGCTGGCGCCGGCTCTCTTCCGGTCTGGCATATTCGAGAAAATCTTGTACGATGGATTTGAGATGCCGGACTTCTTGCAGAATTTTTTGGACTTGTGGCTGAAGCGATTCCGGAACATCTTTCTCCAACAACCCGGCAAAAAGCTCGATGCCGCCGAGCGGGTTGCGGATTTCATGCGCCACGCCGGAAAGCATCATGCGCAAATTTTGCTCGCGGCGTGTAATCGCCCAGCGCATCTCCTCCAGTGTTTTCGCAAGAAACGTGACTTCTTCGTTGCCGGTAACATTCAAAAACGACGGCGACTGTCCGGCTCCGATGGCGGCAGCCATCTGCCGCAGACGCTCCAGAGGTTGTGTAATTCGGCGGGCGAAATAAACACCGGTGATGGAGGTAATGAACAATCCAATCACACCAATCGTCCACAACACGCGCCGGGTTTCGGCCACGGCCTGCAGGCTTTCGGCACTGCCTTCGACCCCAACGATCGCGCGAATCCGGCCGCTCTCACGCAGCGGCGCATACGCCGCTTTGAAGGGTTGGCCGTGGACATCCGTGAATAATTTTGCACTGGTTGGCTCGCCGGCAAACGCTTTCGCAATCTCCGGCGCATCAAAACGCAGGCGGACATATTCCTGACCAATGGTCAATTCATTGCGGCTGTCGAAGAAAATCGTACGCGCCGGATCGAATATCACCAATCGCGAAAGTCCTGCCTGCCGGACGATGGGCAACAATTCATTTCGCAACTCATTCATTCGGCGCGATTGTTCATCACCCGGCAGCAGACTGGTGACCGGCCAGATTTCCGCCATTTTCTCCGTGGTTTGCGCTGCCAGCTTGGCCAGCGTGACCAGGCGCCCGCCCAGTTCCCTTTCCACCAGGCGCTGCAATTGCCATTGCAGATAAAAGCCGGCCAGTGCGAGCAACAAACCAACTTGCAAGATGACAAAGATGATGAGTTGCGTGCGAATGCGGAGGGGAAACATGTGACTCACTTCGGAGGAGTAATGGAATATTTTGCGGTGTACTGAAGTTTTGAAAGCTTGGTACTCAAGCACACAGGTTCAGCAAATCCATCACTCCGATACTTTGCCAGGTTATTTTTGCCGCTTCAGTAACAGCAGGAGGCCCACAATGATCAACAGTACCGGCCAGTACTGGCCGTAGTCGCGTAAAGGGCCGAGTGTCACAAAGAAAATCGCCGAGAGGCCGATAAGAACAAGCGACGGGATGAGCAGGCCGGTGTCACGCTTGCCGAAAAGATACATCATCAGCAAGCCCGCGCCGGGCCCGAGGATGAAAGTCGGCCATAGCTCCGACATGTGCCACCATCCCTCCAACACGCAATATTGAAACAAGGCGCCGTAAATAAGCAAAATCGTTGCCGGCATGAGCACGCCATAGTTTCGACGATCAGCAATAAAGATCGCGAAATTCACAGCGGCGCCGGCAAAAACCAAAAGCGGCCATAGTTTCCGCCAGTCGATTTCCAGCAGATTGATTGCCAGAAACAGGGCACCGATGACGATCAGTAGACCGCCCGACCAGATTGCGCTGCGCTGATTGCTCATCGTTTCTCCTAGTTTTTCTGTAATCTACGAATTCTTCAAAGTACCAAAGTAGAATACACATGCAATTAATAAAAAACCGTTCAGAATGTCAAGGTATTTCAATATTAATATTGATACAAATTTTACTTGACAAAGTCCTTCTGTTTTTATATTTTTAAAAGGTCTTAGATATTGGGCACGATAGACCTGCAAGAGGCTGATTTCGAATGGACAAAATCTAACGAATGTGGACAGCAAGGCATGGTCGAAATTCGGCTGTGCTTTTTTTTTGATGTGGATTTTCAAATCCTATTGTTGGTGCACATGGTTTGGCGTTGGTGCACAAAATCTAACTCTTTAAGGAGGCATATTTTATGAGAGGTAAGACATTTGTAGCAATTGTGGGCTTGATTTTCGCACTCGCATTGATAGCCGGATGCGCGAAAGCGCCACAAGAAACCGTGGATGCGGCAAAGGCAGCCATGGAAGCCGCCAAGGCTGCGGAAGCGGATCGCTACCTGGCGGATCAATTCAACGCTGCGAAAGATTCTTTGGACGCCGCCCTGGCTGAGATCGAGGCACAAAATTCCAAGTTCGCGTTGACGCGCAATTATGATCGCGCCAAGGCCCTGCTCGATGCGGCGTTGGCTGCATTCAACACCGCAAAAGATGGCGTTGCTGCGAAGAAAGAGCAAGTCAAGGCTGAAGCTGATACCCTGATGACCCAGGCGACCGCCGCAGTGGCGGAAGTGAAAAAACTTATGGCCAAAGCGCCGAGAGGAAAGGAAGGAAAGGAAGTTTTGGAGCAAATGAAAACCGAGTTGTCCGGAGTGGAGGCCTCCTTGACTGAAGCCACGAATGCAATGACTTCAGGTGATTTCCTTACCGCGCGGGACAAGATCAAAGCCGCATTGGATAAGGCCAATTCACTGAGCCAGGAACTGAAGGACGCCATTAGCAAAAAGACCAGACTGACAAGATAATCATTGCTTTTGCGATTGGCGCATGTAAGCCTCGGGCTGCGATGAATTCCTGTGCAAGTTTCAACTCGATCTTCGTCGCGGGTCGAGGCTTTCTATTTGCTAACGAAACAGAGCGCGTTTGATCATTCAGACCTATGGAAACACGGGATATTTGGCAATCGCTCAAAAGGAAGCTGTGGGATGGAAGGAGGCTGTTGCTGTTTTTCGGTTTGGTGTTTCTTTTGCTGCTGCAGATCGCGATGCTAAGTTGGTCGGCTTCCCCGCCGATTTCGACGTTGACGCAAGCACGGCTGGCGCTGAGTCGGGCGCGCCACGCGGAGGCCCATCGCTACGTGCCCAAACTTCTCGAGACCGCAGAAAATAGCTGGGAACGAACCATGTCGGCGTGGCGTCGAGAAAATAAAAAGTGGTCCTCCCGTCGTGATTTCCGATCGACACTGGATCTGGCAAGAGTGGCGATGCGACAGGCGCAACGTGCCGAAGCGGCTGCAAAAGCAATGCGCGATTCTTTGCAATTCGCTGCCGCCGCCGAACTGGTTGTGGTCAAACAAAAAATCGATGAGTTCAAAATTCAATTTGCGCATCTGCCGGTTGCCACGACACTGCGGCAGAAGTTTGTCAGCGGCGAGTTATTGATGTTGGAGGGCGAATCAGCCTTCAACCGAGGAGATTTTGGCCAGGCGGCGAATAAAGCCAGGAAGGCCGCGCTCTTGGTCGGGAGCGCCGGCACCAATGCGACCAAGATTCTGCGGGATTATCTTGTTCGTCTTCCGGAGTGGCAAAGTTGGGCCAGGGAGACGATTGCGTGGTCAGCGGCAGAGAATGCAACTGCTCTCATCGTGGACAAGCTCGCGCACCGTTGTCAAGTTTATGTCTCCGGTCGCTTGGTGGCGGAGTATCCGATTGAGCTCGGCCCGCGTTGGCTCGGTCACAAAAAGCAAAGGGGAGATGGTGCCACGCCCGAAGGCTTTTATCGTGTGATCAAAAAGAAGGGAACCAAGCAAAGCAAATACTATAAAGCCCTCGAGATCGATTACCCGAACAATGATGATCAGCAGCAATTCCTCACTGCCAAGCAGAACGGTGACCTGCCGCCATCCGCCCAAATCGGCGGGCTGATCGAAATTCATGGAGATGGCGGAAAAGGGCTGAACTGGACTTCCGGATGTGTCGCGCTGCGCAATCAGGATCTGGACAAGGTTTTCGAGCTTGCCAAAGTCGGCACCCGTGTGACCATCGTGGGTGCCCTCAAAGGGTTGTCCTCCGCCAATCACACTTCAAATCATCTCGTGAAAAAGAATTCCAATCATGCCAAGTCATCACCAGCTTCCTCACATTGAGTGAGGGGGAGATAATGAACCACCCTATGCAGAACCACGCTCCGCGCCCGCCATCTTTTTCAAAAACCCCTCCCGAGGCAAAGGGACGCAATGCCAATGGAGCATTCACAAGCAAACAGGCAGGCGACAAAGCTGTCGCTTCCCCTCTTCCCACGCCCCACCCCATTCGCAAGGCTTTGTTGGTGGGCCTCGGTTGGGGCATGACGTTTGCGCTCCTGACACTCTTGTTTGCACCGGTTTTACGTGAGTGGACTTTTGCAATCCTGCCGGAAACGAAATTCTCCTTGCAGCTTCGCACGATGGACCTCAAGAAGCTTCAGAGTGAAGCACAGCGCCTGCGAAAGCGTGTGACCAGCTTGCGGCAGAGGTTCGATTGGTTCACACCGCGTGAACCGTATCTAATCGTGGATACCTCCGAGAATCGCATCCAGGTCATGGTCAGAAACAAAGAAATTCACCGGGGGATTTGCTCAACTGGAAGCTACGTTCTACTGAAAGCCGGTGACGAAAGGCAATGGATTTTCGTGACGCCGCGCGGCATGTTTCGTGTGCTCGGCAAGCGGGAAAGGCCGGTCTGGGCAAAGCCGGACTGGGCTTTTATCGAAGAAGGCTTGCCCGTGCCGCCGCAAGGCGCACCTGAGCGCTTTGAAGCCGGCGTACTCGGAGAATATGCCCTCGAAATCGGCGACGGCTATCTGATTCATGGCACCTTGTATAAACGCATGCTCGGCATGCCGGTCACCCACGGGTGTGTGCGTTTGGATGACGATGATTTGCGCGTCGTTTATCGCAATTTACAGATCGGCTCGAAAGTTTTCATCTATTGACATGGCGCTGCGTATCTCCTTTTCGTCCCGTCGATCTTTTCGGAAAGCAGACGTTGCAGACGGTGGACGGCTCTCATCACCTTTTCGGTTTTTGCAAAGAAATTTCAAGGCAAAGCTCGTTTTTTTTATTTGCCTTCTTCTGCCGCTGTCAGGGATCTTGTTGCTGACGGTCGTTCTGCCGGTGTTAAACAATCCATTCGAGGAATCGACGGAGGAAAACCTCAAAGAAAATTTCGAGGCCACAACTGATTCGACCTCATTGGAGATTTTGGCCGGGCGGCGCGAAGTGGCCGAAAAAATCGCCTCACTGGAAATCGACGAGGCGTTTTGGCTGGCTCGCCTGCAATTGGCTAAAAAAGATTCGATTTGCCTGTCCGTCGACCTGGTGGATAGCATCGCCAGTCTGGAGGTCAAAGGCGTGACGATGCGACGCTGCAAAATTCTCCGCCATCGAACCAGCGGTTTGGCGCAGCGTTTGCGCGCCCAGGGTCGTCTGCACGAATGGCTCTCCACGCCTTTCATTCTGCAAAAAGAGCTCGCGACGTTGCCGAAAGCGCCGATCCGCATCAAAGAAGCACCCAAGGATACCATCGAGGCCAATGAAGCCAAAGGCGAAGTACTTCCCATCGAGCACCGCGATGTCCAATTCACACTGCACTTCAACCGCAACCTGACGCTCGCGGTTGAACAAGCCCAAAAGTCCTCGTTTCCCGGACGGCTGCGCAAAATGTGGTATCAGGTGCGCCGCATTTTGGGCACGGCAATCGAAGCCGTGGTTGCGCTCGCTCATCTGCAACTGCCGCAGCATCGATTTTTGATCGAGATCGAGCTGTCGCGTGAAGACGCCAAGGCCATCTATCGTGCGCTGCCGCAGCGTGCCGGATTGGCGTTGCGGTTGTAACAGTTTGCCGCTTGCCCCGTTTATGGATCAACGGGATAACCAGCGAACCGGCCAAGACTTTCCATAACTTATTTTATTTGATCATGCCCATCGATTCCAACCTTTTCCGCCAAGTAATGAGCCGATTCGCCACCGGCATCACGATTGTGACGACACGCGCCGGCGAGACTATTCACGGCTTGACCGTAAATTCATTTTGCTCGGTCTCGCTCGATCCACCGCTGGTACTTATTTGTGTGGACAAACGAGCACACAGTCACGATCTCATTGTCCAGGGCGGCAACTTCGCCGTGAATTTTTTGACTGCCACGCAGGAAGAAATCGCGCGACGCTTTGCCACCAACAATCTTCCTGCCAGCAAACGTTTTGCCGGAGTTCAATTTCGCACCGAAGTCACCGGCGCGCCCATTTTTGATGAGTCTCTGGGCTGGCTCGATTGCCAACTCTTCGCTACCTATCCGGGCGGAGATCACAGCATTTTCGTCGGCGAGGTGGTGGCATTGGGCCAAACACAAGAGCAGACACCGTTGTTATATTTTCGCAGCACCTACCAAAAACTTGATCCAGTCTTCTGACTTGTCGAATTGCTAATTGCACCACACCAAATCCGAATGAGGATGAGCTCCTCGGTTTGCTGTTGGTCAGAGCCGAAATCCTTGACTTTTCCCCAAAATCTCCCTATCTTTTTGCTGCTTCTTAGAGATGCTGCGTGACCCGGGGCGGGAGCGACTTTTGATGGTAAATGCTCGAATCAAAGCCCTCGCTCGAGAAGGAGAAAGCCTTATGCGCAGAGCACTCGTGGTCGGTATCGATCATTACCAACCCAATCCACTAATGGGTTGTGTCAATGATGCCAAACAGATGGCTGCCCTGCTCTCAAAAAACCAGGATGGCTCACCCAATTTTAGCTGCAAAAATCTGCTTTCTTCCGAGTCAAAAATCACCCGCGCCCTGTTGCGTGAGAACCTGCAGGAGTTATTCGGACATCAAGCTGAGGTGGTGCTTTTCTATTTTGCCGGACATGGCACTCTCACCAAATTTGGTGGCTATCTGGTGACGCAGGATTATCGGGAAAACGACGAAGGCGTGGCCATGCTCGATGTGCTGAGCCTGGCCAATCAATCGAACATCGACGAAGTCGTGATCATCCTGGATTGCTGCCACAGCGGCGCATTGGGTCTCATTCCCGCGCTCCAAAGTGCTCAAGTGCATCTGCGGGAGGGCGTCTCCATTCTATGCGCCAGTCGTGCCACCCAGCCGGCAGTAGAAAAAGACGGTGGCGGCATTTTCACGACTTTGATTTGTGGCGCATTGGACGGCGGTGCCGCCGATGTTACTGGCGCGGTCACGGTTGCCGGTCTCTATGCGTTTGTGGACCAGGCACTCGGCGCGTGGGAGCAGCGGCCGTTGTTCAAATCCCATGTGTCGCGGTTGTTGCCTCTGCGCAAATGCCATCCGGTGGTCGAGCTGCCAATTCTGCGGCGGCTGCCGGAATATTTCCCGATGGCAGATTTTGAATATCCGCTCGATCCCTCGTTTGAACCGACCGCGCCCGAAGCCGACAAGCACCATACGGACATTTTTGCCCATTTGCAAAAATACCGCGACGCCCGGCTCTTGGTGCCGGTGCAGGAAAAGCATTTGTATTATGCGGCCATGCATTCCAAGGCATGCAAGTTGACCCCGCTCGGCCAATTCTATTGGAAGCTTGCCCACGAAGGGAAAATATGAAAGCCGGCATCACTGGACATCAAAATTTGGGCGCACCGGAAACCGTGGCGTGGGTGGAGAAAACATTGCAGGAAGTCATTGCCCAAAACCTCATCCGGCACGGTTTCACCTCGCTCGCCATCGGCGCGGATCAGCTCTTTGCCGAAATTCTGCATGATAACGGCATTCCCTACACCGCGGTGCTGCCGTGCCGAGAAATCGAAAGAACTTTTCAAACGCCGGCGCATTTGGAAAACTATCGCCGCTTGTTGCGAACCGCTGCCGGGGTGGAAACGTTGAATTTCATCGAACCGGCAGAGACGGCATACATGGAAGCCGGCAAGCGCGTCGTCGATCTTTCCGATCTCGTCATCGCCGTATGGAACGGCCGGCCGGCCAAGGGACTCGGCGGCACCGCCGATGCGGTGAGGTATGCGCTCGATCAGAAAAAGCGCGTGGTGCATATCAATCCGCTTACCAGGCAGGTGTCGAAACTGTGACAACGCGGCATCGATCTTTCCGGCAGCTTTCGGCTAAATAAAAAAAGCCGGTGGGCAAAAATATCACCGGCCTTTCATTTCAAGCCAAGCTTTGGGCCTCAGCGGCTGCGCAGTTCGATATCGCCGCCGCTCGTGCGCAAGGTCAGCAGCGGGCCGCCGCCGTTGAGCTTGCCGCGCAGCTTGCCTTCGCCAACCCGGCCCTGTACGGTAATTGGCAAATCACTCTCCACCTCCCCGCCGGAAGTATACGCATCGATATCGGCTTTGATGTCATTTGCGAGATAAACCGTGATCCCGCCGCCGGACGTCGAAAGCTCGCACGGCGCATCCATCTGTTCGAGTATTTCGGCTTCGATGGAGCCGCCCGAAGTGCTCGCGTCTACGGTTCCTCGCAAGCCGCGCAGCGACACGCCGCCGCCGGAGGTATGCGCGCGCAGATTGCCGGCAGCACCATCCACTTCAATCGAGCCGCCGGAAGTTTTTATATCCACATCGCCATCCACCGCACCGAGAGTGATGCTGCCGCCGCTGGTGCGGCCCAAAACTTTGCCTTTAGCCTGCCGAATTTCGATACTGCCGCCGCTGGTGTTGGCGTCCACCGGGCCTTCGATGCGGCCGAGCGTGAGCGAACCGCCACTGGTTTTGACGCGTGCTTCCCCAAACAAGTCCTCCACTTCGATGCTGCCGCCAGCGGTGTTGAGATCGAGATTGTATTGTTTGGGTACGGTCAAGCGAAATTCCACTTGCAGGCCATCGTTGTTGCGAAAGAAACCCTGCCCGCGCATCTGAGCCACGATCGACACACCGCGGGCAGTTTGGTCATAGCGGATTTCATAATCTTCAAACAACTCTTTGGCGCTGCGGCGATGCCGGCCAGTGACCCATTTGCGCACCTCGACTTTGATCTCATTTTGCAGCCACGAGCGCACTGCCACCGAGCCAAAGTCGGCGCGCAGTTCCAGCCATCCGCCCGGCTTCACCGAGAAGGATTTCTCGCTGCGCTCCTCCTGGGCGCCGACGAGAATTGGGATCAACAAGACGAGAAAGAGAATCCACCAATTCTTTCGATACATGAGCAGTTTCCTCCGTATACATTATACATTTTTTGTATCAGCTCACCCCCCTCCTCGAAGATGTCATTCTGGAAGAATCTTGTTTATACTGAGTGAGAATCTCAGAACTGAAATGTTACTCAATGCGCAAAAAGATTCCCTACGGAATGACATTATTATAAGGGAGCCTGAACCGCTACCATTTTTTTCACAATGATCAAACCGACCCCACGGATCAGTGAACCGTTATCCGAGTGAATTCAGGAGCCGTGTGAAATTCAACATTCAATTATCTTGCCAATTTCCGAATTGTGATGTTTCCGGCGCTGGTGGTCAGCGTGATGAGATCACCGCCGCCGTTGATTTGGCCTTCGCCACGGATGTAACGACCTTCGCGCCGATCTTCCTCACGCTGAATTTTGAGCGGAAAATCCGAGGAAATATCGTAGCGCTCGCGGCTGAACCAACGACCATTGCCGAGTCGAATCTCTGCGGTAATCGTGGCCGGCAGCTTTTCCGGAATGGCGAGCTCGATGCTGCCGCCGCTGCTTTTCAACGTGATGACATGCGGTTTCGTGAAATCCTTCTGTGTGAATTCGACTTCGACATCGCCGCCGGAGGTGGAGGCATGGATGCTGGCTTGCACATCGCGTGCTTGCACGTCACCACCGGAGGTCCGCAACCGTGTAGCCGCCATCAATCCCACGGCCTCGACATCGCCGCCGGAAGTGGAGGCCTCGACCTCCTGTTTGATATTGCGCAGCTCGATGTCGCCGCCGGAAGTGCTCACCTCGACCCGACCGCGAACATTCTCGACCCGAACGTTCCCGCCCGAAGTGCTCGCATAGACCGAGCCATCGGTGTCAAAAATTTCGACATCACCGCCGGAGGTGCGCAATCGCGCATCTTTGCTCGCGCCGCGCAATATGATGTTGCCGCCGGAAGTCATGCCATAGAGCATGCCCCTGATGCGTTCGAGCTCGAGATTGCCACCGGAGGTTTTGACATCGATGTCGCCTTCGGCATCACGCACCGTCATGTTGCCGCCGGAAGTGATCGCACGAACGTTGCCTCCGGTTTCCACCAATGTGACATCACCGCCCGCGGTGCGCAGCCGGCTGGTGCCCTTGATCTGCCGCACCGAAATGTTGCCGCCGCTGGTGCTGATGTCGAGGTTGAAGGTCGCTGGCACGGAAACTTGAAAATCCGATTGAATCCAGTTGCGCGATCGTTCCATGCCGCCGACGATGATCCGGTCGCCGCTTTGGCTGTACGAGGCCTTGGTCGCTTCAACGGCGCGCCTGGCCTCCTCCTCGGTGTACACGTCCATGCGCAAACGCTCGATAATCTGTACTTCATTTTTGCTCCAGGCGGCAATCTCCACATCGCCCTGGATGTCGGCCATCTCCAGGGTGCCGGTGGCTGGCACGCTGAAGTTGCGTTTGAGATCGGCAATATAGTATCGGCCCTCCTTGCGCAACTCCTGGGAAAACGCGCCGGCAACGCCGAGCATTAAAAGCACAACGGTCAGACTCCAAGCGTGCCGGAATGAAGGCATCCGTGGTGGTGTCGCAAAAATCTTTTCGGACGCCTGGCGGGACAGGATGGTGTGATTCATCATCGTTCCATTTCCAGGTTTTGAGTGAAAGAGCATTCTCAGCTTTTATTTAGCAAATGCTTCTTACTGAATTTGATTGAGTTGGGAATTTTTCAACGCTTCCTCCAGTTGCCCACTGAGCAAGCGCCTGGCTTGCAAACGAATGTAAGCGTTGGTATCTGCCGCCGCAGCGTGCAAGGTCGCCATTTCCTCCTCGGTAAGAGTTCCGCGATTGAGCGCCTCGATTGCCTGAATGCGCACGGCCGAGTTTTCATCGCGTATCAGCACGCGAATCAGCGAGTTTTTGACGAGGCTGTTCAACGGCAGTTGCTTCACTACTTGCGCGGCTTTAAGGCGCACGCCGGCGTTGGGGTCATTTTCGAGAACATCGAGCAGCGCCTCGGTGAGCTCATCACCGTCCAGCGGTTTCGCCGAGGCAACGTAGGTTTCGCCAATTGCTTTCACTGCCCGCAAGCGCAAGTTGAGCTGATCTTTCTCGCGCAGCGCATACGAGAGGGCCTGGCGGATGGCCGGCTCATTTACCCCGCCGCGTAACTGCACCTCATTGACCATGCTGAAGTGAATTTCTATCTGCCTGGTGGCGGGATCGATGCGAATCATCTGCACGTTCGCCAGCGCTGGCATAACATAGCCATTCGCGACGGCCACCGGCTTGCCGGCCGTTAAATTGCTCAGCCAGGCTTTCTCGTCCATGCGGGAATAGGGTGCAAAAAACTGGCGCCCGATGGTGATGCCGATGAGCATCAAAGCGGTCACGAAGCCAAGCTGCCAGACCGGCCGGAGATTGCCAAATAACCAACTTCCCAACCGCTCCTGCCAATTGGGCTGCAATGATTCCTGCCGCAGTCGACGCCGCAAGCCCCGCCGCAGCTCTTCGAGCATGGCCTCGCTCGGCTCGAAAGCGGGCACGCGCTGCAAATCCGCGTGCAAGGCACGAATGGCTGCCAACTCCTCACCGCAGCGCTGGCAGACCGCCAGATGATCCTCGACCTGACGTTTCTCGATTGGTGTCAACTCCTCACTATCAAAGAGCGGCAGCAAGGTTTGAATGTAAGCACATTTTTTCATAACTCTACTTTCACGGTTCCCTTGTTATGGGTTCTCACGCCTGACGGTATTCACGCAGTTTCTCCTGCATGCGCTGGGTGGCGCGAAAGAGATAATTCTTCACGGTTCCCTCGGCGCAACCCAGCGTTTTTGCAATGTCCTGCAATTTTCGACCGTGAAAATGACGCAAGACAAACACTGCGCGCTGCTTATCGGAAAGTGTTTCCAGCGCCAGGGCAATCTCGCGCCCCAACTCCTGATTCAGGGTCTCGGCCTCGGGATCCGGATTTTTATCTTGCGGCAGGCAAGCCGGATATTTCTCCTCGTCATTCCCGTGCACGTCGAATGACAGCAAGCGCCGGCGACTGCGCCTCTGGCGAAAATTGATGCATTGGTTGATGGCGAGGCGATACAGCCAGGTTGAAAACGCGCTCTCGAAACGAAATGAAGGCAAGCTGTGGAAGACTTTGATGAAAATTTCCTGGTACACGTCCTGGGCGTCCTCCAGATTGTTCAACATGTGTCTCGCGAGCTTCAACACTTGCCGGTCGTGCTGGTGCACGAGCGCCTCGAAGGCGGCACCGTCACCTTCCTGCGCGCGCCGAATCAGCCGTTTTTCCCTCTCGTCCATGGTCACTGTTATAGACAATTTGGATTTAAAAAGGTTGGCACGAAACTGCTTGCATTTTCAAATTTTTTCTGTTACAATCTGGATGCTTGATTTCTACGAGCGCAGCCTGAATGCCGGATCTCGAAGGCTGCGTAATACTCCAGGATGAAGGATCGAGACACCAGAACACGGGACTACAAGCATGTCTCAATCTCGTTTTGTCGCGATTGCGGGAAATATCGGTGTTGGCAAGACCACGCTCACGCATTTACTGGTCGAGCGTTACGGATGGATCGGTTTTTTTGAAAAAGAAGTCGCCAATCCGTATCTTGCGGATTTCTATCAAGACATGCCAACCTGGGCGTTTCAATCGCAAATTTTCTTTTTGAAAGAGCGGTTGAAGGATCATTTGCAGATTCAGGCCACCAACGGGCGGTGCGTGCAAGATCGCACCATTTATGAAGACGCCGAGATTTTTGCCTACAACCTTTTTGAGCGCGGTTTGATGCACGCCCGGGACTACGCCTGTTATGCCGATTTATACGCAGCAATTTCGTCATCGTTGCGGCCGCCGGATCTGTTTGTCTATCTGCGGGCTTCGACCTGGACACTGATCAGCCGCATTCGCAAGCGCGGCCGGGAGTATGAGCAAAATATCGACAAAGAGTATCTGGCCCAGCTCAACCTGAATTACGAGCGCTGGGCCAAACGCGTCGCGGAAAAACACGCGCTAATGGTAATTGACACCGACGCGCACGATGTGTACCGCGATCATGATTGGCTGGAAAGAAATATCGAAGAAATCAACCGGCGTGTCGCGTGAGGCTGGATCCTTGATGCTTGATTTCCATGGGGGTAATCCTCGGGCGTTGCCTGGATGCGGGGAGTTTGCTGAAACAACCAAGATTCATGTCACGGCATCTTCGCCATCGAGATTCCAGAAACTTCAAAAATCTGCTCATCCACTTTGCGAGACGCGACAATGTTCAGGAATCGGATTTTTCGGTTGGAATTCTCAAATGTTCTCAGTTCCGCCAATGTGATTCCATCATAAACACGCCAATTTTCCCACCACACCGCAGAGAAGTCTGCCCCCTCCTTCCCGCCATACTCCCAACGATGAACCAGCCGCGTCGCTGGATCCACAAAAATGTGCTGGATATTCCACGGTCTCAAATCGACACTGTCGGCATAACTGAGTCGCAAGACGTCATATTTGATGCCATCGATTTCTTGCGAGCGCTCATATTTGAGGACGGCACCGGGATCTTTGAGTTTGAACGGCATCAACAGCCAATAAGTGTCATTAGTGTAGCGCGCATAAGCGCGATTCAGCCACTCGATTTTGTTTTCGCTCTCCAGTAGTTGCCCATTTTTGAAAACCAGGCCCTTCTTCGTGTCAAGATTGAAGACAACAAGGAGGTGATCGCCCTGCAGGGATTGCGCTTCTTGGGCGTAGCCCTCGAGCCGGTAGTTGTTGTTGCGACGGTCCCAGTCGTGCCGCCAATCGGTGACCTTTTGCTCGTCGACCTCCATCACATAACGAAAGGAGAGATATTTGATAGCCTCGTAGTTTTCGCGCCCGCCGAGCGCCACCATCACTTCATCGGCAATGCGGAGGGCTTTGGGATCCGATTGCGCCGGGTCGAAGCGTTTTGCAGAGGCATCCGAGGTTGACTGCTGCGAGGTATTTCTGCATCCGACCAGCAGCACCGCAGCCAGTACGCTGGCGAGCAATGTCGAATTTTTCATTTGGCCCTCGAAAGAATCGTAACCTGTTCCATGCGATCACCGACTTGCAGCGCGTCGACAATTTCCATCCCGCTTTTCACGCGTGCAAAAATGGTATAACGCCCGTCAAGATGCGGCTGATCGGAATGGGTGATAAAAAACTGGCAGCCCTCGGTGTCCGGCCCGACACTCGCCATTCCGACCATGCCGCGGGTGTAACGCAACCGGCTGAATTCTGAGCGTATGGAATATCCGGGCGAGCCCCACATGTCGCCGCGCGGATCGCCGGTTTGAATTACGAAGTTGGGCACCACGCGGTGAATGAGCAGGCCATCAAAGAAGCCCCTTTGTGCGAGATGCACAAAATTCAGTACGGTTAGCGGCGCGGCCTCCGTAAAGAATTGCAGCTCAACATCGCCTCGATTGGTTTTTATTCTCGCGTGCAACTGCCGGAGCTTCCGAATATCTTGATATGTAAAATCCAACTGAGTTTTTGTTTCCTGCGGAATTCTGTTACTGCAGTCTTCGCCCGTGAGTTTTTTGAGTGCTTCCGCAGCCGCGCGCGCAAAAGGTTTGTCGGGGAATTGCACCGCCCTCTCCAGCAAAGCTCGCGCGTTGAGATCACCGCATCTTGCCAGCGCCGCAAAAATCATTTGCGCCGGCTCGACATCAACCGGTTGCTGAAGGTTCTGATACGAGGCCACGATTGCCGCAGCATAACTTTTGCGATGCAAGCTGTCTGCCGCGAGATTTTGCGCTGCCACGGCGGTGAGCACGGCGTCACCACGCTGCAGAGCTTCGAGATAAAAAGGTGTGACTTTGTTTTGAACCGTTGCCGGTAATTTCGGTAATGCTTCCAACACGGCAATTTGTACTATCGTCGCCGAATCGCGTGCCATTTTCGCCAAATGGGGGAAAGCCCCGGCTGTTGCGGTTGCGCCAAACGCTTCGGCCAGACGGCTGCGAAACAGCGGATTCGGGTGATCCACGTATTTTGAGAGAATCGGAAGCGCGTCTTCATGAAAAATCTGCGCCAGGACCAGAGCTGCTGCCGCTTGCTCCCGCCAGGTTGCTTCATCTCCGGACAATCGTTCCTGTAAAAATTTCCCAATTGCTTGCTCGTCGTCCAGCGCACCGTTGGGTAACATACGGGCTGCTGCAGTTCCGAGCGCACGCAAGGCTGTCAAGCGCACATGCTCGCTGGTGTCGGTTTTCGCCAGGCGCATCAGCAAGCCGGGTTCATCGAAGTTGCCAATTGCAGCGGCCGCATTCACACGCACGCGCCAATCGGCGTCCTGCCGTGCCGTTTGTGCGAGTGGTTCCAGCGCCGCCGGGGTTTTTATTGCTCCGAGCGCGTGGGCGGCTTGCATGCGAACTCGTGCGCTGCGATCATGGAGCGCCGTGATCAGTTGGTTTGTTGCGGCTGAATCTGCCAGGACTTGACCACCCGAGTAGAGTCGCATCAACGCGTAGGCCGCGCGCCACCGGACTTCTTCAGCTTTATCGCCAAGCAGATTTGCCAATGGCGCACTCCACTCGATTTTTTTCAATCCGCGCTGCGCCAACCGGGCTGCAGCCAACGCAGCCTCGGCGCGCACAATTGGAATCGGATTCTTGAGCCAAATCACAAGTTGATCACTCACCTCGGCGAATGTCGAATCCTGCGCCGCCTTGCTGATCGCCTCGATCAGCGCCAGCCGCACTTCGAGATCTTTTTCCCTGACCACATGACGCATGAAAAGACTGGTGTTCGAACTGGGCACGAGCTGGCCGAGCGCAAAGGCTGCTTCAACGCGAGTTGCAGCATCCGATGATTTCAACATCGGGGTAAGCAATGGCACAGCTTCGGGTTCCTGCAATCGCCCCAAAGCAATGACAGCACGCCGCCGAACCGCCGCGCTGGAATGCGTAAGAAATTTCACAAAATTGGCAGCGGGCGCACGGCGATCTTCCAATCGCAGGATTTCTTCAAACGCCTGCTCATGGCTGGTACAACCCATGAACAATAAAAATAAACACAAAAATAGCCGACGGCGCATCATATTTCTCCGGACCATTTCGTAAACACAGGTCAATATAGCAACTGCACAGCGAGAAGTCAAGCATAATAACGCGGCTCGTGCAACTCCTACTGATGGAATGGATAATTCTCACGTATGTCATTCTGTAAAGGCTGGGTCCGAGGAGGCTTTGAAAGGATATGAAACAGTGTTCGTGTTGGCGAAGATGTTCACCGCCCGGGACAAGTTTGACAGACCGGAGTATCTGAATCATCAAATCTGATGGATTGTCCGTTCGTAGCGCAGACAGACAATGAGTTTGTCAATCTTTCGTTGAGAACAACCATTGCTTTCATAAATCGAATTTTGTATATTGACTATGCCTGAAGACGAAATGTCTCAATCTTGTCTGGAGATGGATGATAAAAACAACCAAAGTAAAGAGGCGTATTCGTGCCGCAAAACCATGAAGGAGCTTTTGTGCATTTCATCCCTGTCGGCGTTGCCGGAGTCGGTCGCCTCGGCCAGTTGCATGCGCGCCTGTATCGCGAAGTCGAAGGCGCCAAATTGGTGGGCGTATATGATACGGACACGGCGCGTGCCCAAGCGCTGGCCGGTGAAATTGGCGTCCGTTGCTTTACTTCCTACGAGGATCTGCTGGACGGTACCGAGGCTGTGAATATCGTTGCACCCACCAGCAGTCATTTTGAGCTGGCAAAGAAAGCGCTGGAAGCGAATAAACACATCTTTATCGAGAAGCCCATTACCGCAACCGTGCAAGAGGCAAACCAGCTCATTGCATTGGCGACACTGCACCAGCGCATTTTGCAAGTGGGCCATATCGAGCGTTTCAACGCGGCATTGCGCGCGTTGGAGAATTTTTCGCTGACACCGCGCTTCATCGAATCCCACCGCCTGGCCTCATTTGACCCGCGCGGCACCGACGTGGCGGTTGTGCTGGATTTGATGATTCATGATATTGACATCATCTTGTCACTCGTCAAAAGCCCGTTGGCGCGCATCGATGCCAGCGGCGTCGCCATCGTTTCCGAGGAGCCGGACATTGCCAACGTACGGCTGCAATTCGCCAACGGTTGCGTTGCCAACGTGACCGCCAGTCGCATTTCCCAAAAGAAAATGCGCAAGATGCGCATCTTCCAGCGTGATGCTTACATTTCCATTGATTTTCTCCAGGGTCTCACCGAGGTGTTTCGCCTGGTTGCTCCCGAAGAAACGATGAAGCCGGGAAGCTTTCCTGTTGTTTTGGGAAAATTGGATCAAGGCGCGCGCCAGCGGCACATCGTTTACGAAAAATTGCAGGCCCCGGAGGGCAACGCGTTGAAAATGGAATTGGCAAGTTTCATCAATGCCATCCGCACTGGCACACCACCACCCGTCACCGGTGAGGACGGCCGCCGCGCGTTGGAAGTGGCGACGACGATTACCGAGGTGATCAAGAAAAATACTCCCGAGAATTATTGAGGTTTGCGATGGCAATCGGAATTTGCAAGCCCGCTGTTTTTTCATTCGCGCGGAGTCTTTTTGAAATCCCGGCCGGTTGCCGGGAACGAAAATGATTCCTGCTGAATGACCTTCCGCAAAGTCCGGCAAAACTCATGAAACAGTCAAGTTTGATCATTGTGCTTGGTTTTCAAACTCGGAGATCATTTGGCCAAAAAACTCGATCAAATCATCGTCGTTGATGTCGAGGCAACTTGCTGGGACGGCGAACCCCCTCCAGGCCAGGAAAGTGAAATCATCGAGATCGGCGTGTGCACGCTTGATGTCGCCTCCTGTCAACGCTTGGAAAAACAGGACATTCTCGTGAAACCCGAGCGCTCCACGGTAAGCGCTTACTGCACCCGGCTTACGACATTGAGCCAGGCAGAGATCGACAGGGGAATCGCTTTCGCAGAAGCTTGCGCCATTCTGCAAAAACAATATCTGTCAAAAAATCGTGTCTGGGCAAGCTACGGCGATTACGACCGGCGGCAATTTGCGCAACAATGCCAATCTCACAACCTCGAATATCCCTTTGGCCCGACTCATATCAATGTGAAAAATCTGTTTGCCCTTGCGCATGGATTGCGCGAGGAGGTCGGCATGGCAAAGGCGCTGGAACTCATGCATCTCCCCCTCGAAGGCGTGCATCATCGCGCCGGCGACGATGTGTGGAATATCGCAAGGATTCTGTCGGAATTGTTGTTGAAACTGCGAGGCGGCAAATCATCATGAAAAAGCAGCAGGCATCGAGTACTCAATCGAAGCGTAATGTATGTACCGGCATGTCGGGACAACCAGCGTTTTCTTTTCATCCTCTCACTCCCGAGCGCTGGCACGATCTTGAAACGTTATTTGGAGAGCGCGGGGCCTGCGGTGGCTGCTGGTGCATGTGGTGGCGTCTGAGGCGTTCCCAATTCAACCGGCAAAAAGGCCCGGGAAACAAGAAAGCTTTCAAAAGCATCGTGTCTGCCGGTGAGATCCCCGGAATTCTCGTCTATGCCGGCGATCAACCAGTGGGTTGGTGCGCGATTGCGCCGCGAGATACGTATCCGGTTCTTAATAAGTCGCGAATCTTGCGGCCGGTTGACAACCAGCCGGTTTGGTCGGTGACATGTTTTTTTGTTGCCAGGGAATTTCGCGGTCACGGAATCTCGGTGGGCTTGTTGAAAGCGGCGGTGGAACACGCCAAAAAGCATGGCGCCCAAATTGTCGAAGGCTATCCGGTTGAACCGAAAAAAGGCCACATGCCTGATGCCTTTGCATGGACAGGTTTGGTTTCAGCGTTTCGCAAGGCGGGATTTGAGGAAGTACTCAGACGGTCAGCGACGAGACCAATAATGAGAAGAGAGGCCTAACCCCGATAATTCATGAGCAACATTTTCAGGCTTGAGCCAACCGCAGAGCGCTGTCGATTTACGCACCGCGTGAATTATCGGGGCTAAGCAAAGTTCGGCGGTACTGTTTTTGTTTCTGCGCAATGTTGAATTTTATTCCAATGAAAACCGAGTGCGCCGTGATCTGGCTCACAAAACGCTGCTGTTCACGATCGTTGCGCCGGTGATCATCACAGTTTTGATCTTGTTTGCTCTCCCAAAAATCTCTTGCTCTTTTGCCGCGGTTTTACTATAATTTGCCTTCGATATTCACAACAACTCTTGAACCAGGCAGATTTTGAGGAGAGCACAAATGAAGAATCGAGGGAGCGGCATTCTTCTCCACATCACCTCCCTTCCATCATCTTACGGAATCGGCGATCTCGGGCCGTGCGCCTATCAGTTTGCGGATTTTCTCATTTCCGCCAGGCAGTGTTTTTGGCAAATTTTACCATTGAATCCGACCTGCACTGCCATGGGTAATTCGCCATACAGCAGCTATTCTGCTTTTGCAGGAAATCCCCTGCTGATCAGCCCGGATTTTTTGGTGCGGGATGGCTTTCTCAGGCGCTCGAATATTCCGAGGTATGCACCGCGTCGGGACGACCGCGTCGATTATGAGGCTGTGATCGAACATAAAAAAAAGCTTCTGGCTGTTGCTTATGGAAAAAACAAGAGGCGGCTGGAGAAAGATCACAAGTTCCAATGGTTTTGCCACGAAAACTCAAACTGGCTGGAAGATTATGCGCTCTTCATGGCGTTGAAGGAACATTTCAACGAATTCGATTGGAGCAGTTGGCCAAAGGAGTTGAGAGATCGGGAAAAGAGAGCCTTGGGGGAGTACAAAAAAAAGTTTGCAGACAGAATAAGGCAGGAAAAATTTACTCAATATCTGTTTTTCCAGCAATGGTTTGCCCTCAAGAATTATTGCAAGAGCAAAAATCTTCAATTTATCGGCGACCTGCCGATCTATGTGAGTTATGACAGCGCCGACGTTTGGGCCAATCCGGAGCTCTTCAAGCTCGATGACCAAAAAAGGCCCATTGGAGTAGCAGGCGTGCCGCCGGATTATTTCAGTGAAACCGGCCAGCTTTGGGGCAATCCGGTTTATCGGTGGGACACGCTGCAGGCCACACGATATGCCTGGTGGGCAAAACGTCTTGAACATAATCTCAAGCTGTTCGATATCATCCGGCTCGATCACTTCCGTGGTTTTGTGGCATATTGGGAAGTTCCGGCGAGCGAAGAGACCGCGGAAAACGGCAGATGGATCAAAGCGCCGGTGGAAGATTTTTTCAGCACTTTATTCAGACATTTTCCCAGCCTGCCCATCATCGCGGAAGACCTCGGGGAAATCACGCCGGATGTCCGAGAAATAATCCATCGCTTTGGCCTGCCGGGGATGCGAATACTCATGTTCGCTTTTGGCGAGGACCTGGCCACCAGTATTCATGCACCGCACAATTACCCGGAAAACTGTGTGGTCTATACGGGAACACATGACAACAACACGGTGAAGGGATGGTTTACGCGCGAAGCCAGCGCAGAAGAAAAAAAGAAGCTCATCGGATATCTTGGGCGGGAGGTCACTGAGAAAACGGTTCATCTGGAACTAATTCGGCTGGTGATGTCTTCAGTTGCCAAAATGGTCATTATCCCAATGCAGGATGTACTGGGTTTGGGGAGAAAGGCGAGAATGAATTTCCCCGGAACACCGAAAGGAAATTGGGGCTGGAGGCTCCGCGTAGGACAATTGACACCATCACTGGCCCAAAGGCTTGGAGAAATGACCAAAATTTACGGAAGAATATGATGCGAATGTCCCGTTGGATCGTCAGCCTTGTGATTCTGTGTTCCTGCGCCCGGCAAGCCCCTCCTCCCGGTGGCCCGGAAGATCGCACTCCGCCTCAAATCATCAAGGTCACCCCGGAACCAAATGCCACGCGTGTGCCTCGGACAACCCATCTTGAATTCATTTTCAGTGAAAAGGTCGAGCACGCCAGTTTTGAGCAGTCCTTTTTTGTCTCGCCGGCCCTGAGGGTGCCTCCAACGGAATCAAGAAAAGTTGGGGAGCAAGAGCTGCATTTTCGCTGGCATGGCCGGCGGGTTGAAGTGGTCTTTCCGGATTCCCTTCAGCCACGGCGTACATACGTCGTTACGGTCGGCACGGACGTGCGCGACCTGCGTAATAATCGTCTCGAGCAAGCTTACTCGCTGGCTTTTAGTACCGGTGACAGCGTTGATACCGGCGAAATTCACGGACGAATTTTTCATGATAAACCGGCTGGTGTTCTGATCCTGGCTTATTTGTTGGAAACCGGGTTTGAGTCTCCCGGCAGGGGTGGGCTTCGGCTGCAGCCCAATCCTGCCCGTGATTTTGCCGATTATACCACTCAGGTTGGCATGAAGGGTGATTTTGTTTTGCCCTATCTCAGCGATGGTCGATATCGCCTCTTTGCGCTGGAAGATCGCAATGGTGATCGGCTCTACAATCGGGGTGAGGAGCCAATCGGTGTTTCGACTCGGGAGGTGGCATTGACACCATCACAAAGGAACATACGTGATTTGAATTTTCGTTTGGCGTTTGAAGATACCTTGCAACCAAGACTGACTTCGGTAACGGCACCGGATCAAATCCATCTCGAACTGCGCTTTGATGAAAAAGTGGCAGTCAAGGATTCGCTGTGGCAGCGATATTTGCGCATTGTCAGCTCCACAGGAGATTCTTTGCGGATTCTTGCGGCGGCTCCGCATCCGCTCGATCTGCAGCAAATTCATGTGCTCACAAATCCGCAGCAGGCCGCAACCTATAAAATCTTTTTAGAGCAAATGGTCGATGCCTCCGGCAATCCCCTGGATTCGCTGTCGCGGCAAATAGAATTCGCCGGCACCACGAAGCCGGATACCACCCGGCCGCGATTAGTTGAAATCATTCCGGCGGACAGCACGCGTAACGTCGCGGTCACTGCCACAGTGGAAATGATTTTTTCCGAGATGATGGCCAATGCGTCGATTCTCCATGGTATTCAAAAGCAAAGCGAAAGTAAATCATGGCCACTCGCGGTGCAGGATTCCAGCGGTAAGTCTGTTTCTGGCAAGGGTATCTGGCTGAATCCCTTTCAATTTCGTTTTCAACCCGACACGTTGTGGCAAAGCCGGGCGCGATACGTGGTGAAAATTTTTGCTGATTCGACTTTTGATCCGAGCGGCAATACGCTGTTCGACACGACGAGGCAAATTATCTTTTGGACGCTGAATGCGGACACGCTGAGCGCCCTTAGCGGAAAGATCACCGATGCGCAACCCGATGCGACCGGAACGATTTATCTCACGTTGCGGCAGCCTGGCGCCGGAATGCAATTCGGCGCGACGCCGCAACAAAGCCCACGTTCGGCGCGGGAATATTCAGTTGTTCTGCCGGCGCCGGGGCCGTATCGCTTCGAGTATATTTTGCCCGGGCTTTATCAACTCAGCGCATTCCGTGATGCCAATCAAAACGGCCGTTATGATTTCGGGTCGGCATTTCCTTTTATTCCGGCGGAGCGTTTCGTGGTTTGGCCGGATACCATGAAGGTGCGCTCGCGCTGGCCAAATGAGGGGAATGATTTTGTCCTGCCATGAGGCGGGCGAAGTCGGACGTGCACTGATATATCCCTTCATCCTTCCCCCAGTTTATTTCGATTGAAGGTATTATTGACCGAATAAGATTAACCAGCGGTCAATTTACCAAAGCCATCAAACCGAACCATCTCAGACGCAGTGATATCAAGCTCTCCTTTGATTTCCATCTTGAAGGTGACTTTCTTCTTTAATTTTGAATTTGATTCGTACGGTGGCCATAAACGCTTCCATGACTTTTGTTTCTAAAGGATAATGACAAAATCTTTCACCGGTAAGCGAAAAATAAAATCGCCCACCCGACTTTGAAAACTCCGCAGCACGAGTGGGCGAGATATTTCTACAATCGGTGACAAGGCAATTCTTAGCGCCTTTCGATTGTGATCGCAATGTTTCCCAGCGCTGACCACGCCGTTATAAACGCATTGATCGTAACCGGAAACTCTGTGTCAGCAAAAAAGGGTCGTTAAGAAAAATGTGCTTGTCATCAAACCCATGAACTATGACGGCATGCCGACAATTTTTCCCTTTCCATTGAGGCAAGCTATTCGTTCCCACCGCAACAATACATGGGTGTCTTCTCGCTTCCAAATACTCTTGCAAATCCACGAAAGACCAATAATGTATTTCAGCTTTTACTTCGGGTAGCGAAGCATTGAGCGCAAGAATGTTGAGCGCAGGTGTGCCACCAAAGTGGTCTGTCTCAAGCAATTCGCGCAGAGTCGCTTCCTCTATTGTATTGCCGATGAAGTCCAGCAGCATTTTCGCGCACGCTGGCAAGCAACTCATGTCAAGTTGCTGCTTGTGGTGCGGCTTGCTGATAAAGACGTTTGGCATTCGCTTTCATTTCCTCAAAAGAAGTGGAATCTTTAAGTTTCAAATCACCAGTTTGTGCATCAACTAAAACGTGGCCTACGGTACCCAAAATTCCACGATCAGGCAGCACGTAAACCACGGGAACGTCCCAAAGCAGGACATTTTCACCAACTAATAAATCAGGGTCTCCTGATTGAAGCAAATTGCCAACCTGCAGAAACAAGCGCTGATCCACTCGTTGGCAAGCAACAAAGGAGGTGATATTGAGATCGCCTTTGACTTCCACTTTGAATTGGACTTTCTTTTTGGATTTGGGAACTTTCGCGGCTTTAATTCGAACTGTTTTGGCCATAATGCCTCCATCGGTTTACCACAAAAGATAACAACAAAATCTTTAATCGGCAAGTTCTAAATAAAATCGCCCACCCGACTTTTGAAACTCCGCAGCACGAGTGGGCGAGATGATTTTCCTACAATGGTGCGTGGTCATCTGCTACGATTACTCGACCACGACAATCTCGTCCTCAAAATGACGATGCCCATTTTTCGCGGCATCAGATGCAACGACCAAATCCTTGAGCCCAAACCCCATGGCGCCTAATATTTTCTGCAGCGTCTTAAAGACCACGTCGTGTCTGCCATTCTCTATCCGAGAAAGGCTTTGCGGTGTGATGCCGGCACGTTCGGCAAGCTCTTTACTTTTCAATCCCCGCCTCTGCCTCAGTTCCCTGATTCGATAACCAATTTTCTTTGCCTGCTCTTCGGCCACGCTTGCCATGCGAGCGCTGTATTCGGCATCCGAAAGCGTTCGTATCGTAGACCAGGAGATTTCGAGCTCACCTTTTTCAGTCGGCAAAAAAATCTCGCAGGAGTTGAAACGCAGTTGATCCCATTGCGGTTGCTGCACATCCGGGGCAGTATTTGGCGGGATTCGATCTTGGCGATTGCGCCATCCTCAAAGTGTACCAAGAGGTTGTCTTGCTCTACTTTTACAGTCGAGATGCGTTGAAAACCGGGATTATCCCACTTTTTCGGTCTATTTCTTTTGCTCATCAAACATACCCTGAATCTGTTGGGGATTAAGCTGATTCCAAGTTTCCCATATTTGCTCCAAATTGTCAGCTACTAATCTTCTGGCATTGACCACCTGCTATTACCTGTAAGCTTGGCAGGGCCACCACAACGGAGCCATCAGGCCATCTCACGTGGCAGTGGGGAAGGTGATGAACGACACCAATCTCTCGATAGACATACACCGCGTATTTCCCCAATTGCAGCACTTTCATGAAGTCATTGTATGAAAAATTACGCTTAATGTCAAGGTAAAATTAACGTAAACGTTAACGGAACTGGATCATTCTTACCCGGGCACAATGAAACTTTTAAAAACAAAAACGCCACTGGCTCAATATTCAGAACCATGTGGCGTTTGGTTTATCGGCAACCTGGAGATTAAATTCAATCCTTCTCCGCCTCTTCCAACACCGCCTGCGCCGCCGCCAATCTTGCAATCGGCACGCGGAACGGCGAGCAACTTACGTAGTTCTGTCCGATTTTGTGACAGAACATGATCGTGGCGGGATCGCCGCCGTGTTCGCCGCAGATCCCAACCTTAAGTTTAGGCCTGGTGGCACGTCCGCGCTGGACGGCCCATTCCATCAATTTGCCGACACCTTCTTGATCGAGCGTGTCAAAGGGATCGTCTTCAAGAATTTCATGCTCGACATAATACGGCAGAAAGCGACCGGCATCATCGCGGGAGAGGCCAAACACGGTCTGGGTCAGATCGTTGGTGCCGAAGCTGAAGAACTCCGCTTCCTTGGCGATTTGATCGGCCACGATGGCGGCACGCGGCAGCTCGATCATGGTACCGATCATGTAATCGACCTTGGTACCCTTCTCTGCAAAAACTTTTTCAGCGGTTTCGCGCACGACTTGGGCTTGCAGCCGCAGTTCATTGAGATGGGCAACGAGCGGAATCATGATCTCCGGCAAGACTTTTTTGCCACGCAATGCCACCTCACAAGCGGCTTCGAGAATGGCGCGCGCCTGCATCTCGGTGATTTCCGGATAGACCACACCGAGGCGGCAACCGCGATGGCCGAGCATGGGGTTGAATTCATGCAGGGCTTCGACTTTGGCTTTGATCTTCTCCACCGATACGCCGATTTTCTTGGCAAGGTCCTTTTGCTCGCGTTCGGTGTGCGGGAGGAATTCATGCAGCGGCGGATCGAGCGTGCGAATGGTTACAGGCAGGCCGTCCATCACTTCAAAGATGCCGATGAAATCCTGGCGCTGCATGGGCAACAGTTTTGCCAGGGCGCGACGCCGGCCGGCTTCATCATCCGCGAGAATCATCTCGCGTACTGCATCGATGCGGTCGCCGCCGAAGAACATGTGCTCAGTACGGCAAAGGCCGATGCCTTCGGCACCAAAAGCAATCGCATTCGCGGCTTGATCCGGTTGATCGGCATTGGTACGAATGTTGAGCTTGCGCAGGCTGTCGGCCCAGCTCATGATCGTCGCATAAATCCGATAGGTTTCCGAATCTTCCGGATGCATGGTTTTGTCGATCAGCACCTGGAGAATTTCGGAGGGTTTGGTTTTGAGCTGACCGGCAATGACTTCACCGGTCGTGCCGTCGATGGAAATCCAGTCGCCTTCGCGGAGGGTTTTGCCTTTCACTGTCATTGTACGTGCACGGTAGTCAACTTCCAACGCGCTGCAACCGGCAACGCAAACTTTGCCCATTTGGCGCGCGACTAAGGCCGCGTGGGAGGTCATGCCGCCGCGTGCGGTGAGAATACCTTCGGCGGCGTTCATGCCCTTGATGTCTTCCGGCGAAGTTTCGATGCGCACAAGAATGACTTTTTCACCGCGGTTTTTCCATTCCACCGCATCGGGCGCATTGAAGACAATGCGACCACTGGCGGCGCCAGGACCGGCATTCAATCCCTTGGCGAGAACACGTCCGGATTTTACCGCCTCCTCCTTCTCTTTGGCATCAAAGATGGGACGCAAAAGTTGATTGAGGGCAGCGGGATCAAGACGGCGCAGCGCTTCTTCTTTTTTGATCAGTTTCTCCTTCACCATGTCATGCGCAATCTTGAACGCCGCAAAACCAGTGCGCTTGCCGTTGCGGGTTTGCAGCATCCAGAGCTTGCCGTTTTGCACGGTGAACTCGATGTCTTGCATGTCTTTGTAGACGCGCTCGAGCTTCTGCCGGATGGCGAGCAGTTGTTTGTAAACAGCCGGCATTTCCTGCTCCAAGCGTGCAATCGGCTCCGGCGTGCGAATGCCGGCAACCACATCTTCGCCCTGCGCGTTGATGAGATACTCGCCATAAAAAACGTTTTCGCCGGTTGCCGGGTCGCGTGTGAAGGCAACGCCGGTGCCGCAATCCTCGCCCATGTTGCCGAATACCATGGCCTGCACGTTGACGGCAGTTCCCCAATCTTCGGGAATATCATAAAGCTTGCGGTAGGCAATGGCGCGCTCGTTCATCCACGAGCCGAACACGGCGCCAATCGAACCCCAAAGCTGTTCCATCGGCTCTTCCGGGAAATCGTGGCCGGTACGGGTTTTGATCGCTTCTTTGAACTCAGCCACGAGTTCTTTTAAATCCTGTGCGGTAAGTTCGGTGTCATACTTGACGCCGCGGGCGTGTTTCTTGCGCTCGAGGATTTCCTCGAATGGATCGATCTCATCCTTGTGCTGCGGTTTGAGGCCGAGAACCACGTCGCCATACATCGCGACAAACCGGCGGTAGCAATCATAGGCAAAACGTTCGTTGCCGGTTTTGGCGATCAAGCCCTGTACGGTTTCGTCATTCAAGCCGAGATTGAGCACGGTGTCCATCATGCCGGGCATCGAAGCACGCGCGCCGGAACGCACGGAGACCAACAATGGATTCTCCGAATCGCCGAATTTTGCGCCCATGATTTTTTCGATGTGCTGCATGGCCTTTTCGACATCGGCGCGCAAGGTCTTGGGATAGGTCCGGTTGTTCGCATAAAAATACGTGCACACTTCCGTAGTAATCGTAAAACCGGCCGGCACCGGCAACCCGAGACTTGCCATCTCGTGGAGGTTGGCGCCTTTCCCGCCGAGCAAATTTCTCATATCTGCACGGCCTTCGGCCTTGCCGCCACCAAAAGTATAAACATGTTTAGTGGCGAGTCTGCCGTCGCGCGGCAGGCGGTTCTTTGCGAGTGCGAGTTTGTTTTTCGCCTTTTTTGCAATTTTCATCTTCGCTTTGGTCTTCATCTTCTTCGTCTTGACAACTGCCATCTGTCATTCTCCTTCAAAAAATTGCTTCGTAAGTGGTTTGAAATGGTAAAATGATGCGGAATGCGTGATCTTGGATTTGGGAGGCTCGAGGATGGTTGTTGGTCACGCCATGAACCAACAAACCGTGAAAATCAAGCATCCGGAATCGATCATGCGCATCTATTTTTTCGTCTTGTCGCCGCTCAATATGGCGTTATAGGCCTCTGGATTCTGCAGCATTTCAACGGCCTTTTTAATAACCAGGTCGTCGTCAAAAGTGACTTCCACCTGAGCCTTGGAGCCGAACGCTTTGGCGGCAATCTCACGCTCGAGCGCTCGGCGAATATAATTCTGGCTTCTCACAAAGTCATTTTCCTTTTCTCGTTGCAGTGTCTGTTCCAGCGAAGTAAGGCTGCTCTGAATATCACCGAGATAGCCTTCGTTTGCTGCGACTTTCTTCAACTCCGTCAGTTGCATTTCACTCTGAGAAGTATAAGTGAATTTTTTGTCACGCAGGAATTGACGAAATTCTGCGAGGACATTATCATCAATTTCAAAGTCGCGCTTGAGAGTCGGATGCTTGCTGACATAGGCCACTGCAAAATTGAAGAGCACGGCTTGGCGGCTCAGGGCTTCATCGAAGCGAGTCAACTTCTCGGGCGGTACCATGACATCGGGTTCAATCCCGCCGCCACCATAAACCGCACGCCCGCCCTTCGTACGAAAGACCTGGAGTGAGGTTTTCCCTGCATTCTTGTCAGACTTCGCTGCTTCCGGCTCTCTGCTCAGATCGACACTTTCCTCACTTGCGGCACTGGCGAACAGGTTATCTTCATCATCAGGTTGCGCCCTCTCCTTCTGGATCAGACGGCCACTGGGAATATAATACTTCGCAGTGGTGATCTTGAGAGCGGATTCCCGCGTGAGCGAAACCACCGTTTGTACGAGCCCTTTGCCAAAAGTCGGCTCGCCCACAATCACACCGCGATCCAGATCCTGAATTGCGCCGGCGACAATTTCCGATGCCGAAGCGCTCATCCGGTTGACCAGAACCACCAATGGCAGCGCACCCAGAATTGGGGCTTTCTCGGAGCGATACTCCTTGTCGCTGCCTTCGATGCGGCCCTTGGTTGACACAATCAAATCGCCCTTTTTCACGAAATTTTCTGCGACTTCGACTGCCGACTCGAGCAAGCCTCCGGGATTGGAGCGCAAGTCCAAGATCAACGCTTTGAGGCCCTGGGCTTTGAGATCGCGAATGGCCTGGTTGACTTCGTAACCGGCATTTTTCGAGAAGCGGGACAACTTGATATAACCAATGCCGTCATGAATCATGCCGGCGTAGGTCACATCGTGAATGGTGATCTCGGCGCGAATGAGATGAAACTCGAGCGGCTGCGGCTCACCCTCGCGCGCGATCTTGATGGTCACGGCGGTTCCGACTTCGCCGCGCAAACGATTGGCAACCTCATTCACATCCATGCCCTTGGTCGAGGTGCCGTCCACTTCGATGATGCGATCACCTTCGCGGATTCCGGCTTTCAGCGCCGGAGTTCCCTCGTAGGGCTGCTCGACCACGGTAGGCCAACCGTCGCGCACGCCGATCATCATGCCGACGCCGCCATATTTGCCATGGGTCATAATTTGCAACTGGGCATTGTCTTCTTTTTCAATCAAAACCGTGTACGGATCGAGCGTGCCCAACATGCCGTTGATGCCGGCTTTCATGAATTTGTCCGGATCAACCGGCTCGACGTATTTGCGCGAGATTTCCTGATAGACCAAACCAAAAATCTCGATGTTTTTGCGGATTTCATGAACATAATCCGCGCCGGCGCCAACACCCCAATCGAACGCCCAACCAACCACGGTGAGCACGGCGGCGCATAATATCATAAAAATTGCGGTGCGTTTTTTCAGCATGCGGATATCTCCGAATTCAAAATGGTTGCCTGTTAAATTTTTGCCATAATTTGTATTGTCAAGCTGCAGAGGCGAAGTGATATGGCTCCACAAAAGTGAGAGGGACACGTCTTGTCGGAGATTCCTGAAAATGCGATAGTTTCAGGAATTGATTGACAGGCGCTGTCGTCACCAGACGAATGACCAAATCTTTTAAATTCTCCGGCAATTCATCGAGATTATCCAGCGGAAAACTCCGTGGCCCGTATTCGGTTCGCTCTGCAAGTATCGAAAAATGACGAATTGTCAAGCTTACGGCTCGTCCCGTATTCTGATTCAGCCGCATGAGAATGTGATCGGTAAGCTCGACACCTGTTGCCGGCTCATTCTCGCCCAAAAAAATGCCCGGCATGTCTTCGCCTTCATCATAGACCAGCCGTATTTTCTCCCCGCTTGCGGCCTGCAGTTCACTTCGATGCAATTTTGAATCAGTCATATAGAAATATTTCCTGTCATTATCGCAAGGCCTATCAGTGTTTAGCTGATCACACATTCCACAACAGGCATCAAAAGCAGCCTATATCTTCAAACCAAAACGCTGGCGCAAGGTTTCGTTAATTTGTTGCGAGATGGCGACGATGCTGTGCGTGCCATCAATCACAATGAAACGTTCCGGCTCGGCGTGAGCCATTTGTAAATAGCCTTGCAGCACACGATCGTAAAACGCGCGGTCCTCACCTTCCAGCCGATCAACCATCTTGCCACTCCGGCGTTGCCGCAGCTCGGCAACGGCAAGCGGAATATGCAAAAGAAAAGTAATAGCCGGCAAAATTTCCCAAGTGGCGAAACGGTTGACCCGGCGTACAAAGTCCAAATCAATCTGCCGGCCAAATCCTTGATACGCGGTGGTGGAATCGACAAACCGATCGGCAAGCACGACTTTTCCCGCAGCCAGAGCCGGTTGAATTTTTTCCTTGGTGATTTGGGCGCGCGCTGCAGAATAAAGCAAAATCTCCGTGCGATCGGTCATTGCGCCATGTCTGGCGTCGAGCAAAATGGTGCGGATGGCTTCAGCAATTTCAACGCCGCCGGGTTCACGCACCAGCTCGACTTCGTAACCAGCAGATTGCAACGTTTCTGCCAGTCGCCGCGTCTGCTCGGTCTTGCCGGAGAAATCGATGCCTTCAAATGAGATGAAGATGCCGGACATTAGACGACAACCTTATGTTCATACATTTCTCGCTCTGGTTCTTTCTCCATTTCCGTCCATGCTGGTTTTATGCCGTAATAAAGAACATCGGGGTCTATATCTGCACCATTGTCCCAAACAATCGTGCCCATGCGTTTATCAACTTTAACCGAACGAAACAGGAGTGGATTATTTCTTATCGGCTCGAAAATCGGACCATGCAAATAAGGCTCAAGATCAATTTCCCTTTGCGTGTCATCTGTGAACTCCAAGCGCACCCTGAAATCATTCAGCACTTCAACTGATTTAACACGGACAAGTCGTTCCAATTTCATGATAGTCTCCTTTCTATTCAAGCTCTTCGATATCGTTCAAATCTTCGCCTCGTCGTGCTCTTCCCCAGTTTTCCCACAGTTCGTTACGATGAAGATCAGCCCATTCGATGACCAAATTGTGGGCACGACGCGGCAGCTTGCCTGCATAGACGCGCAGAGTATCGATTTCGTACAGAGCTTCATTTCCGCCATATTCGGCGTGAAAGTGAGGCGGCAGATGATCGTTATAATACATGTAAATGGCAATACCGAAGAATTGACTAACGCCAGGCATATTTTCCCGTTGTCCATTCACGCAAACATCTTTAGGCGCAATAGTTTCTCGTTATCACCAAATTCTTTTACAATTCATCCAACTTTCTCAGTTGATGCGAGAGGCCATCTTTAATTTTGGGTGCCATCACCGTTAAACCATTCTTGAGTAAGAGAAATACTGTCTCCTCAAAAAATTTTGCGATTTTGGCTTGTGTTGCCAATTGAATTTTTTCAAAAAGCTCTATAGGGACTTTCAGCGTGATTTCTTGCATTCTTGTCACGTTGACTTCTGATATATTATCCTTTTTTCCCAGGAAGGCAAACCCACTAACCGGCCATGTGTGCTGTGAATAAAAATTAACTTCGGGTCGTTGTAAATTCCATCACGAATATTCTTCTCGATGGTTTATGCAATAGAGGTAATTGGATCTTTCGCATCGCTCGATTTCCATCCCCTCTCAAGTACTCTTTTGACAATTTCTGTTGCAGGTAAAGGATTATTTTCCTCATTATCTCATAAGCAGCTTGTTGTATTGTCATGCCAAGGTCCCCTTTGTTCTTGTTGTTTAATATTTTGTTTTTGACTTTAAGAGCATAAGACAACAAGACAGAGAAGTAAAGACCTTTTTGTTTAAATTATCTTAGCAATCCAACCCACTGCTTTGGGGGAAGTTGTCTTTTTGACAGTCGCTAAACTTTGGGTTCATACATGCAAAAATTTCCACTTGCCGCCTTTGAAGCGCCAGTAATTGATCGCCAACCGGGAGGTTTCGTCCAACAATTGTGTGAACCATAGGCCCACGAGTGACCACTCAAAGACAAAGGCAACAAACCAGTTGAATCCGATCTCGAGCAAGAAGGCGCTGGCGATGGTCGTCCACATCAGCCAGCGCAAATCACCGGCACCGCGCAAATTGCCGATCAGTGCGCTATCCACTGCTTTGGGGATTTGGGCTAGCGCAAAAACTTTCATGACAAAGGCGCCAATGTGAACGACTTCGGGATCACGAGTGAAGATGTACATGATCTGGCGAGAAAAGCCGCCAAGAATAACCACCACCACCATGACGCAGCCGAACATGACCCAGCTTGAAATTTCCGCGGTATGCTGCGCCAGGCGGCGTTTGGCCGCGCCGAGGTTCTTGCCCATCAACGTCATCGCGCCCATGCCGAAGCCCATGTACAACATCGAGAGAATCGCCTGAATCCGCAGGAAAACTTGATGCGCGGCCAGAAGCTCGACGCCCAGCCGGGCGACATACCCACTGACGACTAATTGGCCCAACGCCCAAACCAACTGTTCAATCGTGGTCGGCAAACCGGCATTAAATAGCCGTCTGAAGGTTTGAAAGTTGGGCCGCGCCATTTCATGAAAACAAAGGAAGAGCACACTTTTGTGACTGCGCAGCAAATACAGCGTTCCGCAAAAGCCCAGGGTGTGACAAATACCCGCAGCCAGCGCCGCGCCGCGCACCTCCAGGCGCGGTAATCCAAACAAGCCAAAAATCAGTATCGGCGCCATGATCAAATTCAGGCCGTTGACACTGAGATTGATGAGCATGGAGAAATGCGTGTCGCCGGCGCCGCGAACGATTCCCACCGCGATGAAATTGGTGATAATGAATGGCGCAAACATCGCGAGTGTTTTGAGATAAATCACACCGGCGCGTTCGGCTTCCGCCCCTCCCTCCTCCTTGATCAGCTTGAGGATATTGGTGGCGCCGAAATACCAAAACACCGCCAACAGACAGGCCATCACGACACCCAGCATCATGGCCTGGCCGAGAATATGATTTGCCTCTCGTTTGTCGCCGGCACCGAGGTGGCGCGTGATAATGAGCGAACTGCCGACTACAAAGGTGATCAACACCGTGATGCAGAGAATGATCACCTGCAGAGCCATGCCCACGCCGCCAAAAGCTTCTGCGCTGATCTTGCCGATGAGAATCGATTCGACCGTCCACATAATCGTCTGGGAGGCGAGATCGACAACGGCAGGCAGTGAGGTCCGCAGCAGGCTTTTGAGCGGCGAAGACTCTGGTGCACTTATTATCACGCGCGCGCGCTGGGTGGCGGAGTCCATATCCGGACCCAAATGGGACAAGATTAATCCTCCGAGCAGAGCTTTTGCCAAAGAGACATTGACATGCAGAGCTTAGTCGTAATATTCCAGCCCCAAATGAGTGATCAGCTCCTCACCCCGCAGGTAGCGCAATGTGTTTTTCAATTTCATCAATTGAATGAACAGATCATGTTCCGGATAAAGCTCGGGTGCGGTCATCGGGCTTTTGAAATAAAACGACAGCCATTCCTGAATGCCTTTCATGCCGCTGCGCTGCGCGAGATCGAGGAAGAGCACGACATCCAGAACAATCGGCGCCGCCAAGATGCTATCGCGGCAGAGAAAGTCAATCTTGATTTGCATGGGATAGCCGAGCCAGCCAAAAATATCGATATTGTCCCAGCCTTCCTTGTTATCACCACGCGGCGGATAGTAGTTGATCCGCACTTTGTGATAATAATCCTTGTACAGTTCGGGATAAAGCTCCGGCTGCAGGATATAATCGAGCACGGAAAGCTTGCTTTCTTCCTTGGTGCGGAAAGATTCGGGATCATCCAACACCTCGCCGTCGCGATTCCCAAGTATGTTGGTGGAATACCATCCAGCCAAACCGAGCAGGCGCGCTTTCAGTCCGGGCGCAACGACAGTTTTCATCCAGGTTTGGCCGGTTTTGTAATCCTTTCCGGCGATGGGGGAACCTTTGATCTTGGCAAGCTCGGTAAGCGCTGGAATATCCACAGTCAGATTCGGCGCACCGTTGGCAAAAGGAATGCCTTCTTGCAGAGCCGCGTACGCGTAGATCATGCTCGGGGCGATGGCAGGATGATTTTCACGGAGTGCCTTCTCGAATGATTCAATCGTGGCATGCACGGGATCCGGTTGGAGAAAAACTTCGGTGCTGGCACACCAAATCATCACCATGCGCGAGAGGTTGTTCTTCTCTTTGAAAGTGCGAATATCGTCGCGCAGCATCTGTGCCAAGTCCCATTTGCTTTTTGCGCTTTTCACATTGGGGCCGTTGAGGCGGCGAACGTAATTTTGGTCGAATACGGCCTTCCACGGCTTGATTGCCTGCAGCGGCTCTTTCACTTTTTCGATCAAACTCGAATCCAGCACACCGGCTTTTAAAGCGGCCATGTAACAGTTATCCTCAAAAATATCCCAGCCGCCGAAAACGAGATCATCGAGACTGGCCAATGGCACAAAATCTTTGATCCTGGGCGTGCGCTTCTCGGTACGCTTGCCGAGACGGATCGTTCCCATTTGTGTCAGTGAGCCGAAGGGTCTGGCGATGCCGCGTTTAACGGCTTCAACACCGGCGATGAATGTGCTGGTGACTGCTCCCATGCCGGGAATAAGAACCCCGAGTTTGCCCTTGGGTTCCTTGATTGCAACAGGTGATTTGGTCAATTTAACCTCCCTGGGTCAAAATTTTATGAGTGCAGTAAGAATTTAGCCATCTGAATTTTACCTTATCCAGTGCTCTCATTCCTTGGAATCCCTGTCTGTGGCACTGGTGCCTGTGCGCCACAGCAGGCTTTTTATTCTTTAAAAAGATGTTTACCACGAAAATGTCGTAGCGCGGGCTTCCAGCCTGCATGCAGACAAGATGTCTGCGCTACATTTTCATCGTGATGGGTGTGAAAACGCACATGACAATTATTCCGGAATGAGCCCGCCCGCAGGGCAGGTGCGGCGGGGTTCAGTTGGCTAAATTCATCCTGAGTGGATAGATCCTCTTTTTTCGAAGTCCTTTTGTTTTGGCTTGTGCCATTTGCACAATGGCGATTGATAATTTTGCCGCGATGTTAGTGATTTTCCTGCAGGCGCCTTTCCGTGCTTCGAACATGTATCAACCGTTGAACTGCGGTAAAGTTCGAGAGCAGGGCAATAAGAACAACGGCAACGATCAGGGCGATTTCGTGCAGTATGGCGCCAAAACCGAGAAGCACAATACGCTCCGGGCGCTGCATGATGCCAACTTTGCACTCCAAACCCAGGCCTTCAGCGCGGGCACGGACGTAGCTTACCATCATCGAGCCGCCGAGAGCGACGGAAACCGCAATGACAGCGACCAAGCGCCAGAGGGAATCTGGTGAGGCAAAAAAATCAAACTGGTGCCGGCTAAAAAAATAGGCCAACCCGAAGAAGACCACCACTTCGGCATAGCGGTCCAGAGTGGAATCGTATAGCGCTCCAAATTTGGTGACGCGATTGGTTGCACGCGCAACTTTGCCATCAATAATGTCGAGGGTACCAGACAACAGCACCAATACGCCAGCCCAACGCGGATATCCCAACACAAAAAGGCTCGCACTGATCACACTGACAATAAAGCCGAGGGTGGTAAAAAAATTGGGGTTGACCGCACGCGCAATGCAAAAATTGACCACCGGTGTGATCAAGTTGAGATACCAATTTTTCAACCAGTCAGGCAGCAGGCTGGTTTTTAATGTCAAGATTCGTTCCATACTGTAAGTATAAAGTAGTTATTCGCCGGGTGTCAGATTTCCGATTGTTTTCTTTTTGGGTCGTCCCTCCACGACCAACACACATTCGCCGCGCAAGGGATGGTCATGCAATCCTGCGATGATCTCCGTTACTTTACCTCGTCGCACCTCTTCATGAATTTTGGTCAATTCACGTGCCAACGCCATGCGCCGGTCACCCCAATTTTTCAAAATATCTTGGAGCGTTCGCGGTACGCGCTGTGGTGCTTCATACAGGACCACCGTGCGCGTCTCCTGTGCCAAATCCTCAAAGAAAGCCTGCCGTCCCTTTTTGGCCGGCGGAAAACCCTCGAATACAAAACGGTCACACGGTAATCCGGAAACGACCAATGCGGCAACAAAGGCCGTGGGACCAGGAACAACTTCGACCATGAGATTTTCCATCACCGCAGCCCGCACGAGATAAAAAGCCGGATCGGAAATTCCTGGCGTCCCGGCATCGGTGATCAAAGCCACGGATTTACCTTCCCGCAACTGCCTCACGATTTGCGGTGCGACTTTGCGCTCGTTGAAATCGTGATAACTCACCATCGGCTTTTGGATGTCATAGTGACGCAATAAAATCGCCGCATGGCGCGTGTCCTCAGCGGCAATGAGGTCGACGCGGCGCAGTGTTTCCACTGCGCGAAAGGTAATATCCTGCAAGTTGCCAATGGGCGTTGCAACCAAGTAAAGTTTGCCTGCCAAAATTGCATGCGGAGTAATTTAGTGCCATCTACGCGCGTTCGAGGCGTAGTACCCATGCTTGGTTCGGTTCAAGAAATAGACAACTATTAAAGTCCAAGCACACAGGTTAATCCCAAAGTATATAAAAAATCTGAATAAAAGTCAAGGAATCATTTCCGCACGTTTTTCTCGGCGTGGCCGGATAACCACCAGTGCAGTAAGGGGCGTGATCGTGACAGATGGGGTGTCAAGCAGGAAATCAGTCCATCAAAATCTTTGGGAAAGTATTCCAGCCACAACTAGAGAGTCGAAAACAATTGGTTACGAATACCTTTCAAGTATCCATCCCGGCCTTTGCTAATGCGATGCCCATCACGCTGGTTACTCCCGCGGATTTCAAAACATACGCGCACGCATTCATTGTAGCGCCGGTGGTGAAGACATCGTCAATAAGAAAGATTCTTTGCGCGCCCGGATGAACCCGTGACGACAGTGCAAAAGCGCCTTCGACATTCTTCCAACGTGCCTCGGCGCCGAGTGTGGCCTGGGATTGCGTAAAGCGAGTTCTCCGCAAGAAGCGCGGCCATACACGAATGTTCCAACTCTTCGCCAAAACTTTTGCCAGCAGCAAACTTTGATTGAAGCCCCGTTCTCGCTCCCGGCGGCGATGGAGAGGAACCGGCACCAATACCGCGTCGGATATTTTGTCACCGAGAGTGATCTGAAGCCGTTGTGCCAGCAACCTGCCCAACACTTTGCTTAAAGACGGCCTGCGGCGGTACTTCATCGCGTGAATGACATGTTGCATGGCCGTATCGTAATGCCAGCCGGCAAATACGACCTCCACACTCTGGCCGCAAGACGAATTGAGAGCTTCCACGGTGATAACGCCTGGCAAAGGCCGGGCAGCCATCTCTGCCAGGCAATTTTCGCAAAGCAATGGCGTGCGGCTCGAGGTTTGAGGCCCATCGCAAATCAAGCATTTCGGTGGGTAAATCAGCCCGGCCAACTCGTTTGCCAACCGGGCTAATCGGTCGAGCCAGGTCATTTCCTTCCGCCGACTGGAAAGGTTACGGCTAACGCCAATTGCGGCTCGAAGCGTTTCTGCACCACGTAAGCGTTCTTTTTGGTGTCAAACCGGAATGTGTAAATGTAATCCATGTAAAAAATCAGAAATGGATGAAGCTTGTAGCCAATGCCAATCCGGGCCGCGGAATTTTCATCCATTTCGAAGGCATCACCAAAGGTCTCGATATTTTTGTCGTCATACATGGCGCGGGCAGCGATTTTGGGAATGGTTTCCGGCACGTCTGCCTCGATATGCAAAATGCCACTCTTCGGTATGCCATCGCGGCGCTCGTAAGTGCCGACAATTCTGAGCGTATTCAGCACCTGGCCGTAAAGCAGGCCAAAGGTGCCGTGGGTTTCCTTATTCTGCGCGGCCAGCCAACTCGCCTTGGTTGTCACGACACCATTTTGGACGTTATGGCGCTCGAGTTCATAAAACGGTCCAAAATAAGCCGGCAAAAATTTTTCACCGAGAAACCGGCGCTCCAGTTGCGCACCAAAATCAAACGTGCCGGCAAGGCCGCGCAGGTTCAGCTCCACACCTGCAGCCTGTCCGGAGCCATAGTCGTTGATCTTGGCAAGCTCACCATACAGCGCCACGCGCGCCAACTCGGTTTTCACGATCGGCAGCTCGGCATCGAAACCGAATGCCGTAATGCCATCATCGGTGCCACGATATGAGTCCGGATCATCGTCCAGAACATAGGTGGCGCCAATGGTAAAATTTTTAATGATCGGCATTTGCGTCACGAGTTGCAAAGGCCGATAATAAATGCGGCCGCCAAAGATTTCGCGCCGGCCAAAGTTGCTCGTCATCAGCTCAAAACCGCCAAAACCGAAATCGGTATCCAATTCCAAGCCGACTTTGCGCTCGTCATAGAGCAGCGAATTGTTGTAATAATTCATGATAAAGCCATGACCAAGCCGGGCCGCATCGATGGCGCCGACGCGGGTATAAAACTTGTCGTGCTTGCGGCCATATCGCATATAACGAATTGCCCGAAAGTAATCATAATTATCGTTCCAATCTTCGCTGCGAATGTGGCCGGTTTGCGTATTGTAGCGCAGAGGAATATCGAGGCCAAAACCGAATTTGCCCAAAGCGATTTCCGGCCGCAGATTGATCGTGTAGTATGTCTCGCCGTCAATTGTCGCAAGCCCCATTCCTCCCATGAACACACCCTGATTGTTCAACGTCGCTCCGTAAAATGTCGTCTGTCCAACAGAGAATGGCGTGAAGCCAAGAAGCGTGCTCAGAATCACAGCCAGCATCAGCTCGAACCGTCTTTCGGCAGCTGAGATAAGTATGCTTTGCATGGTCAGGCTCCTGGATTGAGTTGAAATTCGCAGAAACAAGGAAACTGGTTGAAGACAAGAAAATGTACAGAACATGAAGAGAAAATGCAAGGGAATTTAGGGACTTTGGCTTTCTGGTTATTTTCCCAATAGTGTGCACATTCCTCGCTGGCTGAAAATCAACCACTAGACTGGTCATTATTTTACCTTCTGTGCGACATTGACTTGGATATCTTCTTTACCGATTTGGATAGAAAAAATGCAGAGCGATACTGTATTTGACAAGTTTTTATATTCTCTGCGGTTAGAACAATAAAATTTTTTTACATCTGTTAAATAATGTTTGACATAAAACTTGGAGAAATGGCATATCAATTGCATAATTATTGAAAGATAAATTATGCCCTTTATCAGGAAGATGATGATGGATCATCTAAAATGCATTTTAGTCGTGGATGACGAAGAGGATCTGACCTGGAGTATTTCGAAAAGTCTCGAGAGAAGCAGTGAGTTCTTGGAGGTTCTCTGCGTCAATGATGGTAACAGCGCTCTCGCCATTTTGGCGACGCGCCGCGTGGACTTGGTAATTTCGGATTTGCGCATGCCGGGTCGCGATGGCATGTCATTGTTACTCGATATTCAGCGTAATTATCCGGAGACCCGCGTTATCATCATGACCGCCCAAAGCACGGACGAGCTACGCCAGGAAATCGCCCAGCGGGGCACATTCTACTATCTTGAAAAGCCCTTCGATATTCGCCATCTCCGCAAACTGATCTACGAGGCGCTCGATCTCACCGAAACGGATTTGACCAATATGCGTGTCAATTCCCAGATTCGCAACATGATCGAGGATAATTGTCAAAATCAGCGCACCTCGGCCATGCGCGTGTTCAACGGCAGCAACAGCGGTGTGATCCATTTCAATCATGGTGAGATCGTGCATGCGGAGTGTGGCGAGCTGGTCGGAGAAAAAGCCCTGTTCAGCATTCTCAATTGGGAAAGGGGGAATTTCGCTTCAGACCCACATGCCATCACCGCCAGGCGGACAATCCAGACCGGCTGGCAAACTCTTCTGAATTTGAAATAATCAACGAAGCCGGGGCACACTTCTGCATCCATGAACTGCATCTCAGGAGACGAAAGATGAAACACAAGCAATTAGCCACCTCATTCGAGGGATCATTGGAAACGCCACCTTCTCATCAAGCCTCGTTTGCGCATAACAAAGCTTTCTCCAACTTCCCCCATCAAAGAACGAACCGCCGAAAATTTTTTCGCGCCATCATGGCAGGGGCTCCGCCTGCCGGGACGGCAGCTTCAAATTTGCTCCGGCCACGTCAGGGTAAAATTCTCCTCATCGTGACATTGGTGATTATCATTTGCATTTCAATGATCAGCTTCGCGTTCCGTTTTTACACGATCGATCACGGTACCGACAAAGTGGCCGATCTGACGCGCACACTCAACCATTTGAAAGCCGCCATGACTGTGGATGCGGTACGCCAGCAGCAACTACAAAAAGTCATGGCACTGATCAGCCGTTACAATCCCGAAATGCCCTCGGAAAAGAAATATGCGATCGCCGATGAGATTTACAAAATGTGCATCAAGTATCCAAACCTCAATATCGATCTGATATGCGCTACGATCACCCACGAGAGTGCAATGACCTGGCGCCCGGACATCCGCTCGCAGGCGGGCGCGATGGGCCTGATGCAAATCATGCCGGCCACCGGTGTGGTGCTCGCGGCTGATGAAGGCATTCCCTGGACTTCACCCGAAAAAATTCTATACAACCCCATTCTCAATATACGTCTGGGCTGCCGTTATCTCTCGAACTTAATTTCGCTCTATGAACTTGATGGCGGCTTGGCGGCTTATAACGGCGGCGAGAAACGCGCGGCGATCTGGTTGGCAAACGGCAAAAACGATCGCATGCTTTGGGCCGAGACTCGCGATTACATTCCGGCTGTGCTCAAACTGTATCAGGAATTTCGGAATTGAGGCCGTCAGTAAAAAAGAGCATTTTTTGTTCCTTCTGATTTGCTAAAAACCGCCGGTTTTCGGTAAAGATCTTTGGTTCGAATCACAAGGTTTTCTTCTTGGTGATCGGCCATAACACGTGGGGGCCTCTCCGATGCTGGCGTGCGCGCAAAAATCCTGATAGCCTCATCACTCGGGATGACCTCCGGGCAAATCATTTGAAGCATGCCGCGCCCGCAGGGTTTTCACGTCCAGTGCGCAGCTCTCTGAAGATGAGTCGCTTTGGGTTACTCTTGCAGATATCCTCTCGGCATCATCAAGTTGCCTGACTTGCCGATAGTCGGGATTGTTGACGGATAAAGCGGCTTCAAGACCACATTACTGGAATCAAGCTGGTCGCAGCAACGATCACCGAATTTTATTCCCACAAAAATTCTGTTGCCTCTACTCTTCGTATTTTCCTACCGACATTTTCTTTGTCACACTTGGGTTGCATATTTCATCGTGAACTTGGTGTCTTTACACAGATGATTTGTGAATAATCCAAGACAGGATGAGCTCATTGTATGCAGGATGCGGAATTATGCCGCAGCCGCTGCGGAGAAATTACCCAGCCATTTTCAGAAATCTTACCTTCAGTCCCATGCTTCATCATCCAACCATTGCTACAATTCTAAAATTTACAAAATCTTGGACACGGTCGATTATTCACTCCTAAATCCAAAAATTGACGGCATAAGTTTTGACTTTATTTGTTTCGTTGAGTAACGGGGAAAAAATCAGTTCGGTCGTAATTCAAGAACCTTATGGCTAATATCCTTGTCTGCGACGACGAGGTCGCAACGATTAACACACTGCAAAAAGCCTTCACCAGTGACAGCCACGCGGTGACGGTCGTCAATGATGTCGTGGATGCCATTCGAATTGTTTATCCCTCCCGATTTCATGTGCTGTTTATTGGTGTGGACATGCAAAAGCCCCAGGTCGTCATGCGGCATGTGGCCGGCCTGCGAATCATCCGAGAAAGCGATCCCAAGCTGCGCATCGTTATTCTTGGACGTGGAAATTCTTTGGAATTGGAACGAGAATTCAGAATGGAAGGCATCTTTTGTTATTGCTTGAAGCCGGTCGATCCGGTCGAAGCGACGGAGATTTTAATGGATGCGTTGCATGCTGAGAGCGCGGCAATGCGATAAATGGATGGAGGTGGCTCATGCAATTTTGGCGCCGACCCCTTGATGCGGATACGATCAAAATCCCACAGGGCGAAATTCATATTCTGGCAGAACAATGCAAAGGCTGCGGGTTCTGTGTGGAATATTGCCCCCGCGACGTACTGAAGCTTTCGGAAAGCTTCAACAAAAAAGGCTATCATCCGCCGGTAGCCGTGAAAGCCGAGCTTTGCGTTCATTGCCAGCTTTGTGAATTGCTGTGTCCGGAGTTTGCGATTTTTGTTACGCTCAAAAACGGCGCGGTAATTGAAGTGCCCGCCGATGCTAAAGCGAGGGAGGTGATCGTCGAGGAAAGCTGATAAAAAAGCTTTTTCAAGCCAAGACAGAAAAATGGCATTTGTTATCATTATTTTTCGGCCCTCCATTTTTTTGTCATTTGAATTATTTTAACTTGAAAGCTTAACTGGTCATTCGCTCTTAATGGTTTTGCCCTAAATTGTTTTTGCCTTTTCTCTGTGTTCGTTTATTATATCCGTGTTTGAAAGGAGGAAATGGTTGATGCGTGCTGATCCGAAAGGTGTGTTGACCGGTGACCATTATCTCGATGGCGATCAAGCTTGTGCCGAAGGTGCGTTGGCTGCCGGCTGCCGCTTTTTTGCCGGTTATCCCATCACGCCTTCAACCGAGGTGGCCGAACGTTTTGCCGAACGCATTCCCGAAGTGGGTGGCGTGTTCATTCAGATGGAAGACGAGATGGCCTCGATGGCCGCCGTGCTCGGCGCCGCGTGGGGCGGCAAGAAAGCCATGACCGTCACCTCCGGTCCCGGGTTTTCGTTGATGATGGAAAACATCGGCCTCGGCGCGATGATGGAAGTGCCGTGCGTCGTTGCCAACGTGCAACGCGGCGGCCCCTCGACCGGATTGCCGACCTTGCCCGGCCAAGCGGACATGATGCAAGCGCGGTGGGGCTCGCATGGCGATTACGAAATCATCGCGCTCTCTCCCAATTCGCCGCAGGAATGTTTCGATCTCACCATCGAAGCCTTCAATCTCTCCGAGCAATATCGCGTGCCGGTGCTGTTCATGATGGACGAATGCGTCGGCCACATGACCGAGAAGGTTTCGATCCCGCATCCGGAGGACATCAACCTCGTCGAGCGCAAGTGGTATCAGGGTCCAAAGGAAAAATATCTGCCTTACGCGGTCGATGGCGATTTGGTGCCCGCGATGGTGAAAGCGGGCGATGGCTATCGCTTTCACACCACTGGCCTCACCCATGACGAACGCGGCTATCCCGACATGAGCTGGCAGACGCAGGAGAAATGCGTGCATCGATTGGTGGATAAGATTCGCAAGAACGTCGAAAAGCTCACCAAAGTTGAGAAAGAAAATATCGACGACGCCGAGGTAGTGGTCGTCTCCTACGGCATCAGTTCGCGCGTCGCCGTGCCGGCCATCGAGCAAGCGCGACAAAAAGGGATTCGCGTCGGCCATTTGCGCTTGATCACCGTCTGGCCATTCCCCGAAAAACTAATTCGCGAGATCGCGGGAAGGATAAAATCTTTTGTGACGGTGGAAATGAACTACGGCCAAATGGTTTTTGAAGTAGAACGCTGCGCCGCCGGCAAGGCCAAAAGTTTTCTCGTCCCCCACGGCGGCGGCTGGGTGCATGAGCCGAGGGATATTTTGCGAGTGATCGAACAGGCAGTGAAATAGAGTCGCAGTAGCAGTGGCACTTTCCGGTTTCCAACCACTGCCAACTGCAAGTGCTGCTACTGCCTCCTGCCACTTCACCAAACAGAGGTGTTGCAATGACCCAACCCACTCACCCCATGGAATCGATCCTGCGCATGGATCGCATGCCGCACATTTGGTGCTCCGGCTGCGGCATTGGCACGGCGTTGACTGCCTTTGCTGAAGCGCTGAACAAAGCCGAAATCCCGTTGGAGAAGGTCGCCGTAGTTTCCGGTATCGGTTGCTCTGGCCGCATTGCCGGTTACGTCAAACTCGATTCGTTTCATACCACCCACGGCCGCGCGATTCCCTTTGCCACCGGCTTGAAGCTCGCCAACCCGGAATTGAAAGTGGTGGTGTTCAGTGGCGACGGCGATCTCATCGCGATTGGCGGCAATCATCTTATTCACGCGGCGCGACGCAACATGGACATGGCGGTGTTTTGCATCAACAACTTCAACTACGCCATGACCGGCGGCCAAGTGGGCCCGACGACCCCAATTCCGGCCACGACCACCACCACACCGTATGGCGCCTACGAGCAGCCATTCAATCTGCCCTATCTGGCCGATGCCTCCGGCGCGGTTTACGTCGCGCGATGGACGGCCTTGCATGTCCGACGCCTGATCCGCTCCATGACCGAAGCGCTGCAGAAGAAAGGATTTTCGTTCATCGAAATCATCTGTCCGTGCCCGACGTTGTACGGCCGGCGCAATCGCATCGGCGACGGTTTGGATGAGCTGAAATACTATCACGACAACAGCGTCATCCAGCACGGCGCCGACACCCGCACCATCGACATCAAATTTCGTGACAAGATCGTCGTGGGCAAATTCGTCGATCGCGAGCGGCCCACGTTTCTCGATGCCATGAATGGCCGGCTGGCGCAGGTGCTGGGCGATAAATATGAGCTGTATGGAAGAGTAGTCGTTTAGTCAAGTGCGTTCGAAGTGGGAAACAGGTAAATAGTATTACTCTAAAAAAACTATCACGACCGCGAAGATTTTTGGACTCAGATTCACGCAGATCATCGCAGATAAAAATCAGCGTAAATCCGCATTAATCAGCGTCCAGAAAAAAAGGATCGCAAACATGTTGACCGAAATTCGATTCAGTGGCTTTGGCGGACAGGGCATCATTCGCTGCGGCTTGATTGTCGGCAAAGCCTGCGCGCTGTTCGACAACAAATCCGCCACCATGACGCAGAGCTTCGGGCCGGAGGCGCGCGGCAGTGCTTGCAGCTCGCAGCTCGTGGTGTCGGATACGCGGGTGTTTTATCCCTACATCACCAGGCCGCACATTCTCGTGGCGATGTCCCAAGATGCCTTCGACAAGTTTGTTGGAGAATTGCGAGAAGATGGCGTCCTGCTCATCGACGAGGATCTCGTCAAGCCGCAGAACTCGAGGGCGAAAGCAAAGACTTTTGCCGTGCCGGCAACTCGCCTCGCCGAGCAAATGGGCAACAAAATGATCGCCAACCTTGTCATGCTCGGCTTTTTCACTGCCATCACCGGAGTGGTTTCCGCCGAAGCGATGAAAAAGGCCATCCCTGGCTCCGTACCCGAAAGATTTTTGGAGTTGAATTTGAAAGCATTTGACAAGGGATACGAATTTGGGTGCAAGATAAAAGAGAGCAGTGGAGTAGGAGTGATGGAGTAATGAATTGATGGAATACTGCATGCATTAATCCATCGATCCATTACTCCAGCACCCCATTAATCCAACAATCCATTCATTGAACCGGAGGGAAATATGAAACTCAACCTCAAAGCGCTCGTCTTGACCGCAGGAATTCTGTGGGCCGTGGCGGTTTTTCTCACCGGCCTTGCCAATCTGATTTGGCCGGCCTACGGCGTCACGTTTTTGCAGGCCATGGCCTCGGTGTATCCCGGTTATCATGCCACCCGCTCATTCGGTGATTTGATCGTCGGCACATGGTACGCGCTGCTCGACGGTGCCGTGGTCGGATTGGTTTTCGGCTGGCTTTATAATTTGCTTGTTGGTAAAGGTAGCACAACTTAGAATACCCGACACGGACGCGCCTGTAATGGCCCTTTAGTGGCCTGTACCAAACACAGGAAATTTGCACTAAAGCGTAGCGCGGCATTTGCCGCAACCTTCGGGCGCAGCTAAAGTCAGTCCTGAATGTTTGGGAGAGCAGACGGCGTCGGTAGGAATAATTTTTTATCATGTGGCCGAACCATTATTCTGCCTTTTTATTGAGGTAAAATCAAAATGGATCTGATGATTCGCGTCAAAGAAATCAAAGGACATTGCCCGGTCTTCAAAGTCGGCGATAGTTTCAAGCTTGAGAACGGCTATCGGCTGGTGACGCACATTCCCCTTTGTATGCACGCGCTGGCCTCCCTGCTGCCGCATTATAATGCGCTGCGTTTTGCGGAGCCAAGCCAATGGGGCGCGGCAGGAAAAGATGATAAAGCGAAATTGTACTTTCAATGCCTGGATCCGTTCGAGTATACAGATGGAGGGACGGTGATTTTTGAAGTGAGCAGAGAGGAAATTGAGGCTTGAGGATATAACGTTATCGTGATCAATCTGTAAATGTTCAGCAAACCACGTTGTCATTCCGGAGGAATCTTTTTTAATATCAAGCACGGGCTTGTGCGAAAAAAGAGTGGGTCGCCCGGTGGTCATACCACCGGGCTCCCGTTATCGCGATAGGGTCGATTCCCTATATTTACCGGCGAGCGGATTTCCCGCACCGGGCGATCCCAAGTCCGATTCCCATCGCAGGTAACGTTACGTTCTTTGACAAGCCAGTTCATACATCGAGACCAAGCCTTTACGCTCGAACCAGTGCCGCGAGGTTAGTCGTCGCGGTTTGAAGCCGAGTCGGGTGCGCTTGAACTTCCAGTAGCGTACGCGATGCCGTACCCACTTGTCCCACATGAAGAAGGATTGGCGGGTTTTGGTGTAAGGCTTGGCAAAATAATTGACCGTGCCGCGCATGAGTGCGTTCAACTCGTCGACCATCTCGTGCAGGCTCTTACCGTTGGTGCGCCGCGTGATGTTCCGGATTTTCTCCTTAAACTTCTCCGCGGCTTTGTGGCGAATGACCGTCACATTGGATTTGAACGTAAATCCGAGGAAATCGAAGTGCTCATCGAACGAAGTGATTTTGGTTTTCTCTTCGCTCAGCGTCAATCCGAGTTCCGCAAGGACGGTACGCGC
>JAPDQK010000038.1:7211-60612 GCA_034505955.1 Candidatus Zhuqueibacter pondensis | reverse complement strand
GGCATCGGCGCGCTCAGCTTCGGCCGCATCCGCGCGATTCACACCAACGGCGTGCTGTTCGGCTGGCTGCTCGCCGCCAACATGGGCCTGGCGTACTACGTGGTGCCCCGATTGTGCGGCACAAAGCTTTTCAGCGAGAAGCTGGGCATGGCCACGCTCGCGCTGTGGATCGTCATCATCCTCGGCGCCGTGGTCACGCTGGCTTCCGGCAACACCCAGGCGCGTGAATATCTCGAGCTCAACATCGTGCTGGACATTCTCGTCACCATTGCCTGGGTGATGTTTGGCATCAATATTTTTGCGACGATTGCCAAACGAAACTACAGCCAGATGTACGTGAGCCTATGGTACATGATGGGCACGTGGCTGTGGACGGCGGTGCTGTGGATCGTGGGCAACCTGCCCGTTTACTCCGGCGTGAATGATGCGAACGTCAACTGGTGGTTTGGCCACAACGCCGTCGGCCTCATCTTCACGCCGTTCGGCGTGGCGATGGCATACTACTTCATCCCCAAGGCCACCGGCAATCCGCTGTACAGCCACAAGCTTTCCATTATCGGCTTCTGGACGATTGCGGTGCTGTACATTTGGAACGGCGCGCACCACATTCTCTTCGGCCCCATTCCCACTTGGCTGCAAACCGTGGCGATTCTCTTCAGCGTCTCGCTGCTGATTCCGGTGTGGACGGTGATTGCGAATTTCTTCGGCACCCTGAAGGGCAAGTGGGCGCAGGGCGATTATGTGGTGAAATTCCTGCTCGCCGGCACGGTGTTTTATCTGCTCACCTGTTTTCAAGGCCCGATGCATTCGCTGCGCAGCGTCAATCAAATCGTCAGCAAAACCGACTGGATTCCCGGGCACGCGCACATGGCCGTGTTCGGCGCCTTTTCGTTTTATGCGATCGCCGGCATTTATTACGCCCTGCCGAAAATTTTGAAGCGACCCCTGTTTTCGGACAAGCTCGGCGAGTGGCACTTCTGGTTCTCGTTCATCGGCTTTCTCGGTTTCTCCATCAGCCTGTGGATTGGCGGCTTTTTGCAAGGCTTGCAGTGGATGGATCACACCATCGCGTTTCTCGACACGGTGAAAGCCATGAAACCATATCACGTCGTGCGCATGTTCTCCGGCATTCTGATGGTCACTGGACAATTGATTTTCGCTTTCAATATTCTCAAAACCGTGAAGTCAGCAGGCGCGCAACTGCAACCCGCGATGGCGTAGAGCGTGAAACGTAAAGCGTAAAACGTAAAGCGTAAAACGTAAAACGTAAAACGTAAAACTACACATACGCTACGCGCCATGCTGTTTCGTTGCGGTTTCGCTTTTTGTTGCAAATTGTCATTAGCTATGCTCAATACACTACGAGCTAGGCTCTGTGCTTTTTTCGTTGCGGTTACCTTTTCGTTGCAATATTGAAAAGTCTTTTCGTTGCGAAAATATCAAAGGAGTGAAGACATGAAATTCGAATCCAAAGCCGTTTTGCTGGTGTTGTTGGTTGCGGCGTTTATGGCACTGGGCACGCACTTCACGATGATCGTGCCGCTGTCCAACGAGGCGCTCTATACGCCCACCAGCGATGCCAAGCCATATACCGAGTTGGAATTGCGAGGCAGGCAAATTTACCAAAGCGAAGGCTGCTGGTATTGCCACACGCAACAGGTGCGCAACATTCTTTATGAAACCAAACGCTACGGCATGGGCGAAGAGGAAACCTTTAAGCGTTTCGGCATTCGCGCGTTGATTCAGGCACCGCCCTCGCAGCCCGGCGAATATGTCTATGACAAGCCGCATTTGTTGGGCACCAGACGCATCGGCCCGGACTTGGCGCGCGTCGGCGGCAAGTATGACAACACCTGGCATCTCAACCATCTGCGCGATCCGCGCAGCACCTCGCCCGGCTCCATCATGCCGGCTTATACCTGGCTGTTTGACAAGGCCGGCCAGCCGACCCAGAACGCCATTGCCCTGGTCGCCTATCTGCAAAAGCTCGGCACCAACATCAAATGGCGCGAAGAAGGTGTCGAGCAAGCGCGCAAGCTGGCTGTCATCCGCGAGAAAGCGGCACAGCAAAATGCCATGGCCTCAAACCTTGAAACCAACAATCCATGACAAGGAGAATGCACGATGAACGAGCCAATCACCTACGACGATGACGAGTTGATTCCACAGAATCACGAACGTGGACCGGGCTGGTTCCTTAAAATCTCTTATGTGGTGATCATCGCCTTCTGTGTGTATTACCTGTTCACTTATTGGAGCTGGAAATCGGGTTACGACAAGCAACAAGAACAGATCAAGAAAGAGATTGCCGCCTCGGTCCAATCCTCTGGCAATTGAGAGCGACGCGTTGCGACATAATGCATACGCAAAGGCGTGGAAGTGTCGCGGCGAATGTCTTGGCCGCCGTTGAATCTTTTGCAGGCCGTGTGCGCTTCACGCCTTTGCGTGCTTTTTCAACGTGCGATTTTGCGGATTCATGACATCATGCTGCAATTGACAACCTACAAATCCAAACGCCACCTGACACTGCTGCTGAGCACGGTTTTCATCATCATCCTGCCGTTCCTGAATATTCTGCGGCTGGACATTCCGACGTTGCGCTTCTACTTTCTCAACAGCGTCCTGTGGATTGATGAGTTCTATCTGCTGTTTCTGGTGGTCATGCTGCTGCTGTGGATCATCGTTATCTTCTCGATGATCTACGGCCGCGTCTGGTGCGGCTGGATGTGCCCGCAAACCGTGTTGAATGAGCTGGTGCGCTGGTGCGAGAGAAAAATCCGGAAATGGCTGCGCGTTCCGAAACGTGGCGGATTCACCTGGCGTCATCTCGGCGCATACGCCCTGCTGAGCTTGGCTGTTGCCACTGTCGCGCTCGTCATCGGTTTCAATCTGGTGGCCTATTTCGTCGATCCCTATCGCATGCTGGCGGACATCGCGGCGTGGCAGCTCGGCCCCGTCACCACCGGCATTATTGTGGGCATCGCGCTTCTGGCATTCGTCGATGTGATGTTCTGGCGCGAGAAATTTTGCACCAAAGCCTGTCCTTATGGCATGATGCAGATGGTGGTGACCGACAGGAAAACGCAAATCGTGCGCTTTCACACCGAGCGCAGCGACGAGTGCATCGAGTGCAAAGCGTGCGTGCGGGATTGCATGATGGGCATCGACATCCGCACCTCGCCGTATCAAACCGAATGCATTCACTGCGGCGACTGCGTCGATTCCTGCACCGCCATCCTCGCCCGCCTGAAGAAACCGACGCTCATCACCTTCTCGTGGGGACAGGAAAACGGCCGCCGGCGCTGGTTTGAAAGATTGGGCCTGGTTGATCCAAAGCGTTGGGGTGTCGTGGGCATCACCGCCGCCTACGCCATCGTGCTGGTGATGCTGGTGCAACTGCGCCAGCCGCTCTCCCTGAGCATTTCCGGTGATCGTTCCACGCTTTACCGCCAAGTCGAGGATGGCAGCATTTACAACGATTACTCGCTGAAAATTTCCAACCGCAGCATGGAAGACGGCGAGTTTCGCCTGCAATGCGCCAGCCTGCAAAACGACGAGCACTTTTGTCATCTGCATCTCGATGCCAATCCCATCTTTCTCAAATCCCGCGAGGTCAAGATTTTGAAAATGACCATCAGCACCACTGGCAGAGCAACATCGCTGCATCCCGGGCCGAACCGGCTGAAGCTGGTGGCGGTCAATACCAAAAATGCAGATATTCGCCGGGAAGAAGACGTGGTGTTCTTCATGCCGGAGCCAGGGTTGGCGCACGTGGGCCAATTTTAGGTCGGGAATTAGCTTTTGCAAACATCAAGAATGCCTTTTTCATTCGTCTCTTGAGGGACGAAAATTGGTGGGCTCTTTTTGAATCGCCCCTCGCGGAACGTTGGCTTTAATCAATTTCAAACTTAGCCGCCTTCAGGCGGCTTTCATATCTTAGCTGCGGAATTGATTCCGCAGAGAGAGAGAAGGAAACGATATGAAAAAACTCATGTACGGCACCATCGCGTTGTTTGTCATCATTTTGATCGTCGTGATGATCATTGCCGAGCAGCATCCGGTGCGAACCGTGAAATACCAAAACGGCGAAATCGTCGAGTCCACCAAATGAACGGCGTGCGCCAAACAACTTCGACGCCAGCGAATGCCGCAGCCAGCACAACTACTGCGCCAGTCTGCGACCTGTGCGGACTTCGCCTGCCCAAACGTACCTACAAAGCCGAATACAACGGCACGCCGCGCCAGTTCTGCTGCGCCGGCTGCCGCCAGGTTTTTCTCCTGCTCTGCGAAAGCGGCCTCATCGATGGCGATTTCAAAAGCTCCGAAATTTATCAAACCAGCCTTCGCCTCGGCATTATCTCGAATCCCGAAGAAGACACGCCCGCTTCCTTAACGCCCTCCGTTGAAGAGCTCAAAGGCACACACGAACTGGTTCTGCATCTCAATGGCATGTGGTGCTCAGCCTGCTCGTGGCTCATTGAAAAAGCCGTGAATGCCGAGCCTGGCGTCGTGCATGCGCGCGTCATCTATGCCTCGGACACCGCCAAAATTCATTATCGCCCCGAGCAAATTTCCGCCGAGCGCATTGCCGGCGTCATCGCCAAGCTCGGCTACAAAGCCGCGCCGCACGAAGCCGCCACCGCGGCGCACGCCGCTGAGCGCAATTCGCTGCTATTGAAAATGGGCCTGGCGCTGTTCATCATGATGAACGTGATGTTTTTTACTTACGTCATCTACGTCGGCTATTTTCAAGAGCTGGCGCCGGAGATTCAACGCCTGGTGCCTCTTGTGCTTTTCTTGCTCGCCACGCCCTCGGTATTTTGGTGCGGTCGCCCCATTCACCAAAGAGCCTGGCGCAGTCTCCTCGCGCGCGCGCCCACGATGGAGTTGCTGCTTTCCCTCGGCATCTTCGCCGCATTTTTCTACAGCGTTTATGCCATCGTTCGCAACTCCGATCATTTTTATTTTGACACCGCTTGCAGTCTCGTCGCGCTGGTGTTGGTGGGAAAATTCATTGAATCCTCCGCCAGGCAAAAAGCCTCGGGGAACATCCATCGCCTCTACCAGATGATGCCCAACAAAGTGCGGCTCGTCGCACCGGAAGGACCTCGATTGGTAGCGATTGAGAAACTGCAAGCCGGTGACCATTTCATTGTAAAGGCCGGTGAAAAAATTCCCGCGGATGGCCGTATTGTGGACGGTCGCGCGATTGTCGACGAGTCGCTTCTCACTGGCGAGTCAAAGCCGATTGAAAAAAGATCTGGTGATATGATCACTGGCTCGACGATGCTGCTGAACGGCTTCCTCGAAGCCGAAGTCTTGCGCATCGGCGAGCAGACCGTGCTCGCCAGCATCATTAAAATGGTCGAAACTGCGCTGGCGACGAAATCGCCGTTGGAGCGCTTGGTGGATCGCCTGGCGCGCGTGTTCATTCCGCTGGTTCTCGTGCTCGCTGCGGCAACGGCGGCATTTCTGCTTGTCGCCGGCGCGAGCTTGGAAGAGGCGCTCTTGCGCGGCATCACCGTTATGGTGATTGCCTGCCCGTGCGCGCTGGGCATGGCCACGCCGTTGGCAATTGCCGCCGGTATCGGCTACGCCGCGCGCCGTGGCATTTTGATTCGCGATGGCGCCGCGTTGCAACTCGCCGGAAAAGTTTCAACCGTGGTCTTCGATAAGACCGGCACACTCACCGAAGGCAAATTCACCGTGCTCCATTTCAACAGCAGCGGATTTGACGAAGACGAAGCGTTGCGTTTCGTCGGCTCACTCGAGCAGGCCTCGAATCATCCTCTCGCGGTTGCCATCGTCGAAGCATGCAAAGAGAAGCAGTTGGAATTGTATGAGGCGAAAGGGGTGCAACTTGTTGAGGGTATGGGCATTTCCGGAACCGTAATGGTTGCGGAACATTTAAAACGCGTGGTTGCCGGCAACGAAACTTTTGTCAGCGAACAAGGCTTCATGATTCCGCGCGACCAGCGCGAGCTGGTGGAACGCGAAGCCGAGCGCGGACGGACAGTGGTCTTTTTTGGAATTGAAGGTCATCCCGGCGCCGGTTATCTCGTGCTCGGCGATTCCCTCAAGCCGGATGTGCCGCAAGTTGTCGCAGAACTCCACAAGCTCGGCGCGTCAGTGCGGTTGCTCTCCGGTGATGCGAAATTAACCACCGCCGCCGTGGCGCAACAAGCCGGCATTACCGACTACACCGCGCAAGCTTTGCCGCAAGATAAAATTCTCGCCATCCGCAATTTGCAATCCCGCGATCAACTTGTCGCGATGGTCGGCGATGGCGTGAATGATGCGCCGGCGTTGGCGCAAGCCGATGTCGGCATCGCGATGGGCAGCGGAACTGAAATTGCCATAGCTTCGGGCGCGATTACGATGATGCGCGAAGATCTCTCTTTGGTCCCGGAAGCCATTCAGCTCTCGCGGCGCGCGGTGCGCACCATCAAACAGAATTTGACGTGGGCTTTTTTCTACAACTCGATCGGCATTATCATCGCCATTGCCGGTTGGCTCAATCCGCTGATGGCAGTGTCGGCGATGTTGGTGAGCAGCCTTTCGGTGGTCGGCAACTCGATGCGCCTGCACGAGGGCAAAGGCAAAACACTGGAGAAAGTGGTGAAGATCCTCGTGCCGTGGCGAGAGCCGGAAGGAAAACAAAGTATCACAAAGTAATCGCCTACGAACTTATTTTTTTCATAGTAAGTTATACTTTTGCAAATAACTCTGCAGCGTCGTGCGCGGCACGCCCAACAGCCTGGCCGCGTTGGTTTGATTGTGCTCGCTGACTTCCCAGGCACGCAGGACGACTTGGCGGGTGACTTCGTGGAGAGCATTGGGGCAGGTGGAAAAATCGATTTCGACGCGGCAGAGATTTTTGTTCGATTCGTTCCATTCGGCGCCGGTCAAAAAGTACAGGTCCGGCGCGTCGATGATCTCATTCTTTTTCAGCAGCATGACCCGCTCGATGGCGTTGTGCAGCTCGCGGATATTTCCCGGCCAGGGATAAGAGAGCAGCCTGTTCTCCGCCGCCGGTGAAAGGTGTGAAACCGACTTCCCCAATTTTTGGTTGAGCTGGTGCACAAAATGTTTGGCAAGTGGAACAATATCCTCTTTCCGATCACGCAACGGCGGGATTTTGATGTTGGCCACATTAAGACGATAATAAAGATCACGCCGGAATTGTTGGGAGGCCAACCTTTGCTCGAGATTGGCGTTGGTAGCGGCGATGAAACGTACATTGACTTTCGTAGGCTCCACCGCGCCGACACTCAGAAATTCGCCTTTTTCCAGCACGCATAAAAGCTTCGATTGCAGCTCGAGGGCGAGATCGCCGATTTCGTCCAAAAACAGCGTGCCACCATCGGCACGCTCGATCAGCCCCATCTTGCCGTGATGATTGGCGCCGGTGAAAGCACCTTTCTCGTAGCCGAACAGCTCGCTCTCGATCAGTTCTTTGGGAATGGCGCCGCAGTTGATGGTGACAAACGGGCCGTCCTTGCGCGGGCCGGAAAAATGGATATATTCCGCAATCAGGCTCTTGCCGGTACCGGTCTCGCCCTCCAGCAGAACCGTCGTATCGGTGCGTGCATACTCCTTCGCCGCCGCCAGCACCTGCTTCATCGCCGGACTTTCTTTGATAATGGCCGTCTGCGTCGCGCGGAGGAGACGCTCTTGTTGCAACAACTCCACCTCTTTCCGTAGCCGTACTTTTTCCAACGCTTTTTCGACGACGTGCCGGATGAGCTGCGGATCGCTTTCTTTCTGCAAAAAATCATATGCTCCCTTGCGAATGGCCTCGACCGCCAGCGGAATATTGCCGTAAGCCGTGAGCATAATGGTGATGCTCCCGGGACAACTTTCACGAATATACTCGATCACTTCCAGGCCGTTGACATCGCCCAGCTTGTAATCCACGATCGCCAGATCAACAGGATGCTCGGCAAGAAATCGTCTGGCCTCGGCGCCGCTGGCTACCGTCGCCACATTCCACTGATGATGGCTCAGCAGGCGTCTGAGAGAGTTGCGGACGAGGAGCTCATCATCGACGATTAAGATCTGATATTTCCACATATCATCTCGAAAATTGTACTATTGGTAAATGGAGAGTAAAAATCGTTCCTTCTCCTTCCTCGCTTGTCACCTCGATGGAGCCGCCATGTTGCTCAATAATGCGGCGAACGATGGTCAAGCCCAACCCCGTCCCCTCGGTGGAACGAGTAAAGAAGGGGTCGAAAATTCTCGGCAGATCGGCGGCCTTTATACCACAGCCGTTGTCGCTGATCTGGATTCTAACGAACCCATCACTGCGGTTAGCCGTAATCCAAATTTTGCCTGTCTCGTTGGATAAGACTGTTTTATCAGACTCGTGAGATAATTCCTGGAACCGACCAATCCCTTCCGAATCTTTTATCTCACGGACTGAAATGGCTTCATCCAGCGAGGCAACGGCCTTTTTGCGAATGGCATCTCTGGCATTGGTCAAGAGATTGACAAAGACTTGTTCCATGCGGTGGATGTCCATTTCAATGGCTGGCATATTATTTTCGACGAACACGGAGATCTCGATATTCTCTTGACGGAACTGTTTGCCGAGCAGCGCCATGCAGCGATCGATCACGTCACGAAGGTGATAGTTGCCAAACGCCGGCGGATGCGGCCGCGAATAGTCGAGCACGGCGCGAACGATGTTGCTCATGCGCTGCAGACCTTCCTCCATCTCCTGATAAATTTCGAGCTGATCACTATTGTCTGTCGCATGACGTTTGAGATAATCCAAATTGTTGCGAATGGCAAAGAGCGGATTGCGGATTTCGTGCGCCATGCCTGCAGAGAGCTGACCGAGAGCGAACATTTTCTCACTCTCGATCTGCTGGTTGACCGAATGTTGAATCTCGCTTTGCATTTTGGCCAGCGCCTTTGCCAGATCACCGATTTCATCGTGCGCGTGGACTGAAATTTCGGTTTGATAATTGCCCTTGCCAATACTCGCCGCTGCCTGCTCCAGACGGCGGAGCGGCGTGATGACCGTGCCCCGCATAAAATAATAAATCAACAACGAAATCGTGCTCGACGACAATAGGCAACCCAGGATCATGAACATATAATTTCGTTTTCTGGCGGCCTCCACCTTGTCGGTCGGAATCAGGATGCTGATGCCGCCGCGAATGTCCCCCACTTTGTAACCTTGTTTACCGTGACAAGAAAGGCAGGATTCTTCGGTATAGAGCGGCGCAAAGTAACGGAAGTGTGGTTTTCCGGCGATGGCTTCCACGCGCGTGAATTCTCCATAGTGCGAGAGCTTGTGCCGCTCCCCGTTGATGAGTGTGGTGAGGGCCTCGCGCTCAAAATCGTTCGGCGCGTTATTCGGATTGAGTGGCATCAAGCTGGTGAGATGAAAGCGGAATCGTTCCCCCATCACCGAGCTCATATCCGAAAGCTCGCGTGTCACCGCCGCCGGGTTACGCAGCAACAAACTGTCACCATTGACGGTTCGCGTCCCGGCAATCTCGAGGTAGGGATTGGCCTCCATACCTTCGGCGTAACGCACGAAGACGCCGCCATGCTTCGCCACCCACGCGCGCAAAATAACAACCTGCTTGTAAAATGCGCGCGCGGTATCCGTAAGGCTTTGCCGCAGTAGCACCTCGTATTGGTGCCCCATAAGATAAAACACGGCGACGTTGACGACGGTGATCACTATCGTGACCCCGATCATGACTTTGGTGGAAAGACGCATATTATTTGCAGGCAATGACAATTCATTTGAGCTGATACCGACAAGCCTTTTTGCACACAGCCAATGAGAGAAATTTTTCCAATGGTTGAAATACTCAAGAATAATGCCATCGCTTGTGCCTAAAAAGTGCACTGTAGTAAATGTTTAATTTTCAAACGAGTGGGCAAACTGGCTTCAGATTGTGCTTAATGCAGGATTCGGCCAAGAATTCGCAAAAGTGGGAAGATTGCCGGAGAGAATTTAGCAAAAATGGGAATAGCTGGTCTTTGCAGGGGTGCAATGGCTCAGGTGGTAGAAAGAGAAATGAACTTGATTAGCGCTTTCCTATTCATTATTTTGAGTGCAACCGGGAAAAAAAGTCCTGTGGCTTTCACCCTACAACCGTAGCCTCGCCGATCATCGACTTGAGTACATCATTCTTCAAATCCCACACGCCTTAAAGATTGATGAGCCGGCCGTATTGGTTGGCGAACTTTTCGCCGTCATACCAGCAGCTTTTTTTTGCTTGTATTGGAGGCGGAGAAGCATTAATTTTAATACTGAACCAATCAAGTGATCGTCATGAAACTTGGAAAAACCTGCGAAGACGCCGTCAATTCAGCCGAACTCAGGAAATCTTATTCCACGATATTATCTGGCGATGGTATCATCGAAAACACCGCGCAGAATCTGCTGAATTTTGCGATGCAGAAGGACTTTATTCTTAAAGCCGTCGGCCTGAACACCGTGATCGAAAACGCGCTTGAGTTGGTGCAATACCGGCTCGAGAAAAACCGCATCGTCATCAACAACCGGCGCGCCGCCGGACTGCCCACGATCATGGGCAATGAAAATGCGCTGCAGCAGGTTTTCGTGAATTTGCTGATGAATGCGATCGACGCCATGCCGGACGGTGGTGCGTTGACCATCAGCACTGCCAGCCGCAACGGCGAAGTGACGGCGGCGATCAGCGACACCGGCGCCGGCATTCCTGCCGCGGAATTGCCAAAAATATTCGACCCGTTTTACACCACCAAGGAAGTCGGGAAAGGCACGGGGTTGGGACTCTCGATCGCGCGGCGCATCGTCACCGATCATCAAGGCACGATCGAAGTGCAGAGCGAGGCCGGCCGTGGCAGCACGTTTCATCTACGGTTTCCCTCGGCAACTGCTGCCGCAGATTCGCGCAAAACGCGGATTTGCGCCGCCATTCTCGCCGGCGGCAAATCATTGCGCATGGGAACAAACAAAGCGCTGCTGGAGCTGAACGGCAAAAAAGTGATCGAGCACGTCGTCACGGCGGTGCAGCGTGTCGCGGATGAAATCATGCTCATCACCAACACGCCCGAGGAATTTGCTTTTTTGAAATTGCCGATGTTCCGGGATGAGATTGAGGGCATTGGGCCGCTGGGCGGCATTTACACGGCGCTGCAAAAGTGCAGCACGCCGCATTGCCTGATTGTCGCGTGCGACCTGCCGTTTCTCTCCGAGGCGCTGCTGCGCTTCTTGAGCGAGAACGCCGGCAGCGACGCCGTTTTTGCCATCGATGCCGGCAAAGGCGTGGAGCCGTTGTGCGCGGTGTATTCCAAAACCTGCCTGCCGGCAATTGAAAGGCAGATGGCGAAAAAACAATATAAAGTTGCCGACCTGCTCGCCAAAGTGCAAGCCCGTGTCGTCCGTTTCGATGCGAGTTACAGTTTCTATTCCTCACATCTGTTTTACAATATTAATACGCCGGAGGAATGGCGGCGGGCGGGAGAGATGATGGCGGTTAATACGGATGAGAAGTAGCGCAATACAATTTGCTTGCAAAATCCCGATGTTGTCAATATACTGGATGGTGGGAATTCCCACGATAACCGTCTCATCCAATTTGGAGATAATAGCAATGAAGAAAATGTTGGTCAAAGCTTATGACGCGCCTGTTGACAACAAAAAGCGCGTGACGATACGAGGCGCCAGTTTTTCACACTACCACATTGAAGAATATAGCGACGGCACTATTTTTTTAAAGCCAAGAGCTCTGGTAGATCCGAATATCTTGTCAAAAAACACCCTGCGCATGCTTGACAAATTCGTGGCGAATCTCAAAAGGGGCCGCGTATCGAAGCCGATAAATCTTGATAAGTATGCCGAGGAGAGGGTGAGGATTAAACAAGAGAGGTTTGGATTGTCTAACTTTTCTTTAATCAAGGACATACCGCGTATGAGCACCAGTCGAAAATGACCGGCGTTTTTTTACATAAATCTTTGCGAAAAGCGACAACACCCATATGAGAATCTTAAATAAAGAAGTTGGACTTTTCGTTCTAAAATTCATATCTTTTATCCGTTACTTGCAGTTCTTGACATTCCATGGTAAAATTTAGGAGTTCGAATATGAATACTCTTGCCACTACACAACAATACGAAGAGATCCGAAAATTGATTGTCTCCCTTTCGGTGGAAGAACAGTTGCGGCTGCTCAGCGAGCTCTCAAGCAGCTTGCAAAAAAAAATTACAGCACAATCATCCACTTCACAAGCAGCGCCCACGGGAACGGTCAGAGGCAAATATGCTCACGTTCCGACAAGCAGCGATCGCTTTGCAGAACTCAAACGACAAGAAATAGAACTGGAAAGATAACCAGCTATGGCAAGGATTTTGGATGCGTGCGCCATGATCGCATACTTGCGGGATGAACCTGGAGGAGATCTTGTAGAATCGTATTTGCAGGATCAAAGCAATCCTTGTATGGCACATGCGATCAATTTATGTGAAGTTTATTATGACTTCTTGCGAGCGAAAGATGAAAGTACGGCGCTGGCAGCCATTGCCGATTTGGCGTCCATGGGGCTTATTACCAGAGACGACATGGATGCACAGTTGTGGCAAGAAGCCGGAAAGTACAAAGCAACGATCAAAAAAATTTCCCTGGCCGATTGTTTCGCGATGGCTTTGGCAAATCGGATGAACGGAGAGCTGGTTACTTCAGATCATCATGAATTCGATCCGATAGCTGCGAGTGGACTTTGCTCCATAAAGTTCATTCGATGATGGACGACTTGCAGTTTTTGCAGGAACGTTTTTATTTCACGCCGGTGCATTTGGCGAAAAATTTTTCATTGGCTACAAGAGAATCTGCAGCCTTTTTTGAATTTGATCGCGAATCTCGCGAAACTTGGCCAAGCGTTCCTCTTCCGTTCCGGTTGCCGCCGCCGGATCCTCAAAGCTCCAATGCCATTGCGTCTTGTTGGTGGGGAAGTAGGGACAGCTTTCTTTGGCATTGTCGCACACCGTGATGACGTAATCAAATTCCATCCCCATATACTTGTCAATGTGATCCGAAGTGTGGCGGGAAATGTCGATGCCTTTTTCCGCCATCGCTTTGATCGCCAGCGGATTGACTTTGGTCGCCACCGTGCCGGCGCTATAAACTTCATAGCGGTCGCCGGCGAGATGGCGCAGCAGGCCTTCGGCCATTTGGCTGCGGGCGGAGTTATGCGTGCAGATGAAAATGACACGTTGTTTACTGGACATGAAGATCTTCTTTTTGAAGTTTGATACGAATGGAAGTGATGGGAAACAACATCGCGTCGAAGTACAGGGTGAGGCAATTCCCTATCAGCAACCAGCATGTTGATGATCGGCGCATTTTCTGATATTCAGTTCCCCCTCGCGGCTATGCCGGCATGCTCCCTCCGGCTTTTTCATCCAGTTCCTTCGCGATCTGCAAGAGAACCGCCACGATTTTATCCAAACGGGCCAGGCGCCCCCAACCTTCGCCGCCACAGGCCATCTCGCCGTATTCCGGATCAACAAAGCGATAGCCCAGACGTTTCAATTTGTCGACATTCTCTTGCACAATGGGGTTGAGCCACATATTTTCGTTCATCGCCGGACAAATCACCACCGGCGCTTTGACGGCCATGATGGTCGTGGTGAGCATGTCATCAGCAATGCCGTTCGCGATCTTGCCGATGAAATTTGCGGTTGCCGGCGCGATCACCACGATGTCGGCCATACGGCCGAGCGTGATGTGCTCGATGCTGGGATGATAGGTTTCATCAAACATTTCGACCGTCACGGGATGGAGCGAGATGGCTTCCAACGTCAAGGGCGTAATGAACTTCGTTGCCGCTTTTGTCATGATGACGTGAACCTCGGCTAGCCGCGCCTTGAACATCCCGACCAAATCCGCGCTTTGATACGCTGCGATGCCACCGGTGACACCCAGCAGTATGTTTTTGCCTGCAAGCATCACGCTCTTCTCAATGCCAAGTTCACACTAACAACTTGCGGCTGGCGCAGCAGTGGCGGCAAAATCGAATCCCAACACCTCGCTCATGGCCATGTTGCAGTCCTGCAGCATCATCACCATGGCTTGCTGTGCCTCGGCATAGCGCGCGGTAATCGGATGCGAATTGAGCCGTCTCTGAAGCGCCATCATCTCGTTGATATCCTCTTGTGTCAGCGTGTGGTCGGCCTGCTTTCGTCGAAACTCCTGAGCACGGGTGGTGAATTCCTGCCGGAGTTGCATGATCTCAGGACGATGGTCAAAGATTTCCTTGGCAGAATGAAACTCTTTCACCGGCTGGGAAGAATTCAGATGGCGGGCGAATTCCTCCGCTGCCAGTTTAAGCCGAATATCCATTATAATGGTCTCCTTGCCGTTTTTAACAACAACCGCCTGCCGGTTTCGCCAGGCTGGCGAAATCAAATCCAAGGTTCTCGTTGAGGAGTGCATTCAATTCCATGAGCATCTGCACGAGATCCTCCTGGGCCTGAAAGTAGTCCTTCAGTATGGAATTCGAGAAAACCTGCTCCTGTAATTCCACGATGCGGTTTGCCGCCTGGCCCGAAACGCCGCCCCAACTTTGTCGCATTTGGAATTTCTGCTGGGCTTGCTGATACTCGAAGAGAAGTTGCTGCGCCGTCGCATCGCGGCGCAAGCGCTGATTTGCCTGCTCGTATTTTTGAAACTGTACGGACTCGACAACGGCGCGCGCCAATCGCCTTGATGCTTCAAGCACACGCGGCTCAGCAGTTTGTGTATAGACTTCGTTGAGTTCTTGCATGTATGGCCTCGCTTATGTTCGAAATGCTATCCGCAGCACCCCGACCCGGCATTGGGCCCGCAACAGCCGCTGGCTTGAAACGCGGCATTGGCGCTCTGGCCGGAGCTTTTCATAAAAAAGATGTTGTTGAAAAGTTGCACCGCATGCTTGCCGCCGCATTTGGGGCAAACAGGCTCCAATCCCCTTTCTTTTTCACTGAGTGTTGCAGTGACCTCGAAGCGTTCACCGCAATCGATACAGCCGTAATCATAGGTTGGCATAATTGCATTCCTCTATCGTTTTTGTCATTTAAGCGAAAACGCCGTTCAGTTTTTGCCGTATCGCCTCTGCTGCCTGCTCAACCGTCGGCGCGCCCATGGACACCACTTCTTCGCCGACGGCGATGATGGGCAACACGCCCCAGCCGAACGAGCGCAAGAGCGCAAGAATCTGCCGATGCGCTTTCATGTCCGTTCCGTTTTTGACGTTGAAGGTTTGCACCGGCACATCGAGCGCATTTTCGAGTCCCTGTTTCAAGGCCTGCAATTCTTCCTCGGTTTGGCCGATCGGACCGCAGCAAGATGAACCGGCGCCACAGGGAAATTCCTGCGGCATGGTGAAGATGTTGATCATAGGCTTTGTCATAAGACATTTTCCCCCAACGGATAGATTAAGACCAGCGGATAAAAGCATCGGTTGGTCTTAATCAATCCGTTGGATATTTTTGGTTCTTTTGTAAAAGTTGGACTCTTGCAAAAGTTCAGTGAACCTCATATTAGAACTGTCATTCTGGAAGAATCTTTTTTGAATGCAAGCCAAGTGCTCGAATCAAAAAAGATTCCTCCGGAATGACGATGTGATTTAAGTTAGCAGTTACAGTCCCTTTAGAACAAGTTAAACAAATATCCCGCCACCACACAGCCCACAAAACTCAGTCCAACATACAGCCACAACACTCGCGGCTTGAAAACGCCGGAGAGCATCGCAATCGAGGGCAATGACAAGCCGGGGCCGCCGAGCAGATATGCCAGCGTTGCGCCGCTGCCCATGCCTTTCGCCATCAATGCCACTGCCGTTGGCACTTCGACATAAGTGCAGACATAAGCCAGCACCGCCACTGCCGAGGCGACCAGCACCGAGTTCAAACTTTCGCCGCCGACAAAATTGACGATGACCGAAGTTGGAATGAGCACTTTGATGGCGCCAGCAATGGTGACCGCCAGCACAAGATAGTAGTTCAACTGCAAAAAGAAATTATAAGCGGTGCGAATGGTCTCACGGATTTTTTCGGAGAAGCTGCGCTGCACGTCGCCGGTGGGCAGCACGAAGCAGGCGTTCTGCGGCGCCTCGGCATCGGTCACGACCAGTTGCCAGCGACCGAGTTGGTTGCGCTCGATCAGGCCGGCTTCTTCTAATTGCAAAAGTTTTTTTTCGTGCGCCATGCCGATCTCCGCCGTGCTGACGCCCTCACGGCTGTTCACAAGCTTCGCGCCGATCTGAAAGGCGAATTGCTGCAATTCCGGCGAGAGCTTGGGCGTGACGCTGATTTTGAGAAAGCGCTTCAGCCCGCGATGCCGGCGCTGCCAATACGAGAGAATCTGTCCGACGCCCAGCGCGATTCCAAAGGTGGCGAGGATGCGGCCAATTGCCATGTTCCAACCCAGCACGCCGGCGGTCATGAACACCGTTGGGATGTTCAACATCGGTGCCGCAATGAGAAAGGCCATCGTTGCTCCCAAAGGAATGCCGGCTTCGACCATGCCCGCGAGCACCGGCACGATGCCGCAAGAACAAATTGGAATAATTGCGCCCGCAGTCGTCGCCAGAAAATTGGCTTTGAAGCCGCCGTAGCCCATTTTTTGTTTCACTCTTTCCCACGATACAAAAACCACCAGCGCGCCGGCGATGAGCATGCCCACCACCCAATATTGAAACAGCTCGACAAGCACCGCCGCGCCTTTGATGAACACGAACCAGCCGACTTGCAGAAGATTCCACGACAGCGGTGTGTCGATTTCCGTGAGCCGCGCCGCCTCGCCGCTGACACCCTGTGGTTGCAGCAAGCCGTAATAGAACAGCGCTTCGAGAGACAGGTTGTGGTAATAAACGTAACCCACGCCGGCGGCATAAAACATCGCCACCAGCGCGAGATAGAAAATCTCTTTACGGTTGGGTTGGCGAAAGAGAGAGGGGCGCCGCGACGGAGCTTCGGCTATTCGCGTCGGGGTTAAAGTTTCATCGACTTGGGATGCTGTTAGACTCATCAAGTTGCTTTTCATACGTTCCTCACGACTTGTGCTCCATCATACGTTGCATCATGTTTCTCATTTCAGCGGGCGCCACAAACGATTGGCACCAACGCCGCATTTCTTCCATCATATCAGGATGGCTCATGAACTCCCGACAGAAGGCGGGGCCAATGGCCATCAGCACGCGCTTCTTGTCTTCCGGAGAAAGCGCGTCAAATTCGTGAATGAATTGTTCAGGCGTCATATTGTACCGGCTTTTGCATTGACATTCATGATTGTGTTTAGCATGTCCCGCAATTGTTGTGGCGCCAGCCGCTTCGAACACCGTCGCAGCAGCCTTTGCATGCGCTCGTGATTTCCCATGAACTCGGTGCAGCAGGGCGGGCCAAAGAGCGCAAGCGTGCGTTTTTGTTCCTTCGGAGAGAGCGCGTCAAATTTTTGCATGAAATTTTTGACTGTCATATCATCACCGCTTGCTTTTCCCTCAGCAGTTTTTTCAACTCGGTGGCGGGAATAAAACCGACCACGCATCTGCCTTCTTCGCGCAGCGCCAACCGCTGCAGGAGCTTGCCGGCATCATCGACGAAATCTTGGCTGAGATGACGGCCGAGCACCTTGAACAAATCGCGCAGCAGCGGCGACTCCTCGCGGTCAAGGCGATAATAAACCCACGTGCCTTCACGGTTCGCCTGCAGCAGGCCGGCATTTTTGAGAATGGTGAGATGCTTGGAGATTTGATACTGCGGCAACTCCAGCGCATCCACCATCTCACAGACGCAGAGTTCTTTGTCCGTTTGCAGAAACAGGTTGACCAGCCGTAGGCGAGTCTCGTCGCCGAGGGCTTTGAAGATTTCGACAGTTTCGGTCATAGGTTCATCTATATGCCTATATGCGCTTTCTGGCATATAATTTACCTAAAAATTGTGCCTGACGCAAGGATTTTTTTCAAATCGGCCCAGTGTATTTTTCAAACAAAAAAGCCGCTGGTTTTTCACCCAGCGGCTTTGAAAGTCAACCGGCAAAATTTTACTTAACCAGCACAGATTTCTTGGTGCTCACAAAAGAACCCGCTTGCAGGCGATAGAAATAAATTCCGGAAACGAGCTTGCCGGCGTTGAAGAGCGCGGTGTAATGGCCCGCCTCCATCTCTTCGTTGACCAGTGTGTCGACCAGACGGCCGGTGGCATCGTACACTTTCAGCGTCACGTTGCCACGTTGCTTCACCGCAAACGCAATGGTCGTGCTGGGATTGAAGGGATTCGGGTAATTTTGTGCGAGCGCGTATTCCGCCGGCACGCCTTTCCCGCGATCGGCCAGCACACCCGTAGTCGAGAATTCCAACTTGTACACGCTGACATCGACACCTTGGCTCGCGTGACCGCCGCCGGTGTTGTCAAACTGCGTGACGGTGAATTCCACCGGCACGGTTCCGTCAAACAAAGCGTCGTCCGCGTTGCCGGTTTTCCGCGCGCGGATAAATTCGACCGTCCACACGCCGGTGGCGTCATTGTATTTGCCCACGGCCCGCACGTCGGCGCGACTGCCGGCAATGGTCGGCGTGGTGGCATCGTTCACGATCCAACCGGGCAACGATTGGCCGGCGCTCCATCCCGTGTTTACAAACGCCACGGCTTTGCTCTCATACAGAAAATCCGCCGCGTTGTCCGCCGCGTTCGCACCCATCTTGATCGGCAACGTGCCGGCCGCGTCGGCATTGTCAGTGCCAAACGTTCCGGAGGTCACCGCATCATTTTTCCTGCCGGAAGTATCCCAATACTGGTCGTCGGAATAGCCCACCGGATTCGTCCGTTGCGCTTTCCAATGCCAGTTGTCGGCTTTGCCGGTAAACATTTTATGGCCGACGCCGGGATCATGGCAGGTTTGCGCGCAAGAGGCGCCCAACGCGTCGTCGATCTTCCACAAAAACGCGATGCGATCTTCGTTGCCCGACTTTGCCCATTTCGTGCCGTCATAGGTCCAACGATTGCGGGCGAGACTCTTGGTGGAGGGCGCCGGGCCGGAATAATTTTGATGCCCGTCCTTCCATTGCGTCAACACATAGAGGTTGTCGTTATCATACAAGAACTTCACTTTGACGCCGGTTTTCGTCATGAGCGAATCGGCTTGCTGCCAGCTGCTTTCGGCGACGCCGTCAATCGCGGGAGGCGCGAGCGTGGTTTTTGCCAAAATGGTGCTGCCGGCATATTTGGCGGCCACGCCGGCATGCGTCTCTTTGATGTTCTTGAACACGCCCAACGTTCCACCGGCATGGCAATTTGCGGTGGCGCAAGAGAGACCGGTTGTCGAATACAACGGCGCGGTGGCAGCGTGATCGGCCGGCATGTACGGCACCACGCCGTGGCAGCTCGTGCACACTTCCGGCGCATCGCTGGTAAATTGATTGTGTGAATCATTCACGTGGCAGGCGTTGCAATCGCCCAAGGCCAGGTTGACTTTGTGATTGTTTTGATGCTTCACGTGCGCCCATTCATCGAAGCCAACTTTGAAGTTGTCGGTGTGGCACGGCAGGCATTGTTCCGCGCCTTTGCTGCCGTGATGCTTTGCCGGGCCATCCACGCCGTGGCAGGCCGCGCAGGATTGCCCGGCAATTTTGCTCGTCACCGGCAGATTATCCACCGTTGTGGTGCCGACTTGAAAATCCGCCAACGCCGCTTTCTCTTCCGTAATGCCAAAGACGCGCTTGGCGCTCATAAACACCGTGTAGGTGCCGTTGCCGTTCGGCAAAGTTTTCGGCAGCACGATTTTGATCGGATTGCCGGTGTAGATTCGCTTCAGCACCGAATCATATTTCACCACGTATTTGTCGATAACGTTGCGCAACGGAAAAACCCATTCGTAATCGCGCTTCGGCCCGCTCACCAAAATTTCCATCTTCTCGATGCCGACCGCCTGCGGGTTCGTCCACCATTGCAGCACCTCGCCGGCGTTGTTCTTCAGTGTGAGTTCGACGTCAATGGTGTCGCCGGCCGAGAAATATCCGGACGCTGGCGTGGCGGATTTGATCACCACCGAGGGATTCACACCCAACTGTTGTTGCGTCGTGATCGTCACTGGCACGGCGTAAGCCGCAAAAACACCGTTCTGATTTTTGAAGACGAAACGCAGCGAATCGGTGTCGTCGGGAATCTGGAACCATTGCGTTTTCAAGCCGGGGTTGAATTGAATTTTCGCTTCCGCTTTCGCGTTGATCAAGGTATCGGGCCGCGCCGGTGTGGCCGCCGGATAAACGCCGCGGCCTTCGGCTTTGTAGGCGACTTCCCATTTCGCGCCGCTAAACGCCGTGTCTTTTCCCGCCGGATTGAACGGCAGCGTTTTCGCCAACGTCGCCGTTGCGCCTTTGACCGTGTACACTTCCACCGTGTACACATTGGTCGGCGCCAGCCAACCTTTGAGCGAGGGCGCTAAAAATTTCCCAGCCTTGTATTCTTGCGTTGATTTTTTGTCAATCGTGTATTTGCCGACGCCGCCGCCGAGATCGGCAACGCCCCACGTCGTATCAAGCGTGACGCCAGTCCAATCTAATTTTGCCAGCGGATGGTCGTCCTGGTCATCATCAAACCACTTGAAGGCTTCATACGGCCACGGATGCGCCGGCTTCTTGGTTTCCTCCCATTTGCCTTTCAGCTCGAGATTGGTCACATAAACCGAGTCGCCCGTGACAATCGCCACGGGTGGCAACGACAAAGGTGTCTTGTGCAGCTTTTCAATTTTAACTTCGCGGCCGGTGAGCGCAGCCATCGTGCCACTGATGAGCAGCGAGGCGGTAAAAGCTGCGATGAGAATAAAACAAAGCAGTACGAAAATTTTTTTCATAACCACTCCTCCGAATGTATTGTTTAAAAGAGGGCGGCAAAATTGATTTGAAAAAGTATCGCCGCGATTATTTCACTGTTTAGTTCTCAATCTTTATGCCAAACCTCTCCGGCGCTTTTTTGCGCACGTTTCAGCTTGCGCAACCGGTTCTTGGGCGAAAAACGCCCGCGCGGAATTGGGCTGTTTCAGCCCATTGGCGTGGTGGCAGCAAGCAAACAAGCCCAAGTTGCACGGTCCGGCTATGGCATACGGTTTGACGAGTATAAAATTGGAAAGAAAACATTTTTTGCTTATTTTATTCAATAAGCTTATCGAAAGATACCATGCGAGAATTGAGCCTGCGCGCCAAAGCGCTTTTTATCGGAACGGCATTTACGATCATCGCCGGCGGATTGATTCTTTACAGCATTGCCGTCTTGCGGGAATCAAAAGCTGAAGTCATTCGCCGCAACAGTGAACTGGCGCTGGCCGCGACGCGCCAATTATCTGCGAACGGCCAAGCGCTGCTGGACAGCTTATGGACGGCCAAACTCTCGCAAGCCGCCGCGTTGACCACGGCTGAGCAGAAAAGAATTGACTCCTTGTTGACCGTGATCACCAGCCGCCAACTCGCCTCGTTCAGCGGCGTGGAAGGCGGATATTATCTCGTCAAGTTCGATTTATTTGTCGGCTTCTCGTTTCCAACCGCGCGCGAGCCGAAACCGGCTTACGGCCCGCCGCCGCGCGAGTTCCATCTCATTCGCAATCAAATACAACAATCCCTCGCGCAACGACAGGCCCTCGTACGCCTCCACCAATTCGAGCCGACCGTGTTTCCGCTGGCGACAGCCCCGCTTATCATCAACGGTGAAGCCATCGCCGGCGTGTGGGCGATGATTCGCGTCGAAGCGATGCTGCCCTCCCGCCGCTTGACGCGATTGCTCAATTTTTCCGCTGTCGCCTCGTTGCTGGGAATCATTGTGGCGATTGTCATTTCGTGGATTTTGCGGAAGCGTGTCGAGGAGATCAAGTTGGGATTGGAGATACTGCGCGAGGATACCTCTTTTCGTTTTCCGCCGCGACGAGGGGTATTAGGCTCGATCACGCGCGCCATCAACGAGATGGTGTTGATTCACACGGCGGAGCGAAAGCGGCGGGAAGAATTGGAGCGCGAGCTGCGCCAGCGCGAGAAGCTGGCGGCGCTGGGAAAATTGGTGGCCGGCGTGGCCCATGAAGTCAAAACCCCATTAGCCACGCTCAAAACGCGCATTCAGATGTGGCAGCGCAAACTGCGGCAGCACCATGAAGCCAACGAACCGTGCGAAGTGATTTCGGAAGAATCCATGCGCATGGTGATTCAGGAAATCGACCGGCTGGCTGATCTCGTCAAACGGCTGCTCATCTTCTCCAAGCCGGTGGCGAACAATATGAAGCCGGCGAACCTCCATCAGGTGATCGAGCAAACGCTCACGCTCATTCAAGCGCAGGCAGACGAGCAGCACATCGATATTGTGACCCGTTTCGACAGCAACGTGCCGCCCATCACGCTCGATCCCACCGGCATGGAACAGGTGTTTCTCAATATTTGCACGAATGCTTTGGAAGCGATGCCCGAAGGCGGGAAGTTGTATTTGAGCACGGACTTTCTGCCATGGGAGAATGCCGTGCGCATCACCGTGCGCGACAGCGGCAAGGGTATTCCACTCGATATTCTCGACAAAGTTTTTGATCCGTTCTTCACCACCAAAGAACAGGGCGTGGGTTTGGGACTCTCGATTGCGTATGAAATCGTGCAAGCCCACGGCGGCAAAATCGAATTCGTTCCGTCTGATGACAACGAAACCGTTTGCCGTGTAACGCTCCCCGTTAAAATGGAACACCACTGACCGCTCACCCGTAGTGAGTGGTCAATCTTCACCACATGCGATGAAAAAAACGAGTGCAGCATGATCGAACCCAAACTCATTTTGGTCGTTGATGACGAAGCGCCCATGCGCAAAAATCTGTCGGAATTGCTTTCGGAAGAGGGTTACGCGATTGATGAAGCCACCGACGGCCTGGAGGCGATAGCAAAAACCAATTTGCAACAGCCGCAATTGATTCTGCTCGACATCAAGCTGCCGAAAATGGACGGGCTGACGGCGCTCGCCGAGATTAAAAAAATCGCGCCCGACGTGCCGGTCATCGTCTTCACCGCGCACGGCACCAGCGAACGCGCCATCGAGGCGATGAAGCTCGGCGCGTACGATTATCTCGAGAAGCCTTTTGATCTCGACGAGTTTTTGCTGATCGTACAGCGCGCGCTGAAATACGGCGATTTGTTGAGCGAAGTCAAACACCTGCGCTCGCAGGTGGTCGAGGAGACGGCGGAAATCGCGCCGGAGCAGTTGATCGGCGCCAGCGGCAAGATGCAGGAAGTTTTCAAGCTCATCGGTCGCGCTGCGCCCAGCGAAGCCACGGTGTTGATTCAAGGCGAGAGCGGAACGGGAAAAGAGTTGATTGCCAACGCGATTCAGCGCCACTCACGGCGCAGCGACAAGCCGTTCATCAAAGTGAATTGCGCGGCGTTGCCGGAAACACTGTTGGAAAGCGAGTTGTTCGGCCACGAGAAAGGCGCGTTCACCGATGCGATTGCGCTGCACAAGGGCCGCTTCGAGCTGGCCGACGGCGGCACCATTTTTCTCGACGAGATCAGCGACACGAGCCCGGCCTTGCAAACCAAATTGCTGCGCGTGCTGCAACAAAAAACGTTCGAGCGCGTCGGTGGCAAGGAAACCATCACCGTCGACGTGCGCGTCATTGCAGCAACGAACAAGGATTTGGAGCGTGAAATGAAAGCCGGTCGCTTTCGCGACGATTTGTTTTACCGCTTGAACGTCATTCACATCAAAGTTGCGCCGCTGCGTGAGCATCCGGAAGACGTGCCGCTGCTGGTCGAGCATTTTTTGAAAAAATACGGCGGCAGCGCCGTGCCGATTGCCGCCGAGGCGTTGCAAAAGCTGCGTTACTATTCGTGGCCGGGCAACGTGCGCGAGCTGGAAAACGTGATTCAACGCGCACTCGTCATGTCGCAGGGCCACGCCATCACCCTCGAGCATTTGCCGCTGTCGCTGCGCGCCGAGGGCGATTTGATTCCGCGCGAGGTTTTATGGCGGGAAGGCATTCCGCTGAAGCAAATCATCGCCGACGTGGAAAAGCAGCTCATCTTGAAAGCGCTGCGCGAGTCGAATGGGAACCGCACCCGTGCCGCGCAATTGTTGGGCATCAACCGCCGCCTGCTATTCTCGAAGATGAAGGAACACCAAATTTCCGGTGAAAAGAACGAAAACGCTTGAAGTTTTTAGAACCGGCCAATAAAATCTTCGGCGTTAAAGTTTGAGGTCAGCGGTTTGGCCGCATCATTTCCTCGCCAGCACATCATCCACCCACGTCATCGCCGCCATCATCGTGGGCAAGCCCAGCGTCGGCATGGCGAGCACGACGGCATGGCGAATTTCCTCCGGAGTGACGCCAGCATCCCGCGCCTTGCGCACGTGGGAATGCACCGCGCCTTCCATCCGCGCGCCAATCGGGAGACCGACTTCAATCAAACAAACGGTTGAAATTTTTATTCGGACTCCTAAATTTTTCTTGACAAGCCATTCTTTTTTGTTTACCTTATTTAGGATTCCTAATTTAAAAACCAGTTTGGTTGATTTCAACTGAAAGGAGATGCACATGAGCAAAAAGGCTGTACTCACCATGATCGGCCTGGTGGCGGCGCTGTGCTTGAGTCTGGGCGCTTACCACACCATGGCGGAGAACAATAAAGTCGATTACCCCGAAGGTTACCGTGCCTGGCCGCACGTGAAGTCGATGGTGCTGCAGGAAGGCCACCCGCTGTATGAGTCCTTCGGCGGCATTCACCACGTTTACGCCAATGCCAAGGCCTTGGCGGCGATGAAGGCGGGCAAGCCGCATCCGGACGGCGCGGTGTTGGTTTTCGATCTCTTGGAAGCCAAGTCCGAAAATAATGCCATCGTCGAGGGCAGCCGCAAAGTCGTCGGCGTCATGCAAAAGGATTCCAAAAAATTTGCCGAGACCGGCGGCTGGGGCTTCGAGGCCTTCAAAGGCGATACGAAAGAGCGGGTGGTGACCGACGCCAAGAGCGCCTGCTTTGCCTGCCATGCCGGCCAGAAGGCGCAGGATTACGTTTTTTCCACCTATCGGCAGTAAACGTCCTCCGGAGTGCAATGCTTTAGCATTGCAGCAAAGCTGAAGCATTGCACTCCGAATTTGCATCCACATGCGCAATGCTTTTCGCGAGCTTCAAGATAAACAAAAAACTGGTTCGAGCGTTGACCACAGTCTTAACGGCCGCTTCAGTGGCGGTCATGGCATGCAGCGGTGGACAGTTGAAAACAAAGGCCGCATCTGATGCAAAGTTTTCCGCGGAAAAAATTTATCAGGAATGGGGCTGCGGCACGTGTCATGGTGAAAATGGCGCCGGCAGCTCGCAAGGCCCGTCCCTGCTTGGACTGGCGGCGTACTGGCGTCGCAATACGCTCATTCGTTACCTCAAAGATCCCGCATCGGCGCGTGCAAGCGAGGCGCGACTCCAACAACTTTCGCGGCGCTATTATCCGATTTCGATGCCGGCCTTTGACGGGCTGGACAGCACGCAAATCGGCATGCTTGCCGATCATCTTTTGCAACAGCAATGATGCCGCGCAGCAACGGCAACAATCAACCCGGAGTGCGAGGCTTTAGCGTTGCCGTGGGCAAAACTGAAGTTTTGCACTCCGAATTGGACTTTTCTGTGGACCACACCATGCCTTCTCTTTTTGATCTTACGCACCAGCACCAAGACGTCGACAGCAAAATTGCCGCCGCTCTCGAACGCCTGTCGCAAGCCTTCCGGGTTTTGCTTTGGGAAAAAAACAAGGATTACAATCTCAGCCCGATTCAGATTCAGTTTTTGGTTTATTTGCTCTATCACGCGGCGGAGCAATGTACGGTCGGCCAATTAGCCAAGGAGTTCACCTTGACGCCGGCAACGGTGAGCGATGCCATCACCACGCTGGAAGAGAAAGAATTGGTGTCGCGCGCGCGCTGGAAAGACGACCGCCGCGTCGCTTTTGTTTCGTTGACGGCCGAAGGCAAAAAAACCGCGCGCCAGCTTTCCACTTGGGCCAATGTCATTCAAGAAAGTATCGCCGAATTTAAGTCAACCGAGAAAGTCGTGGTGATGAAATTTTTGATGCGGCTGATCGAGTCCTTGCAGCAAGCCGGCGTGATCACCATTGCCAGAATGTGCATCACCTGCAAGTTTTTTCAACCCGAGGCGCATCCAAACACGAAGGCGCCGCATCATTGCCGGTTGCTGGATAAACCTCTGGCGAATTCCGAATTGCGGCTGGATTGCCCGGAGCATGAGATGATGAGCGTGGAATAAAACCGGAGTGCAACGCTTCAGCGTTGCGGAGCGCAGGCAAGCCGGCAATGCAAAAGCATTGTACTTCGATTGTCGAATAAAAACCGGAGTTCAACGCTTCAGCGTTGTCGAGTGCAGGCAAGCCAGCTCTGCTGAAGCATTGCACTCCGAGGCGCAGAGTATGTCGAGTCTCACCCTCAAATTCTCCCAAATTCTTCAGGGCAACTTCGCGCCCGGGCGCGTGAATGTCATGCTCGCCTTCCAAGTGAATTGTCCGGGATGTTTTCTGCACGCCCTGCCCACCCTGCTGCGCCTGCATGCCGCCTACTCCGACCGCGTGAATTTTCTTTTGCTGTCCACCGCTTTCGAAGATTTTGAGCTGAATACGCTGGAGAATACCCAAAAGCTTTTGGCGAGCGGCGAAGTCATTGGCGAAACGCGCAAAGCACTGGCGCATTTCGGTCTTTCACGATTTCCTGATCGTATTCCCTGTGCCGTGGCTTTTGACAGCATCGAACCGCCTGCCAATTTTTTGACCGGCGAGCTGCTCGAGCGCATCTGCCGGCGGCTTCCGCAATTTGCCGGCGCCAGCGCGGCCGCGCGCGCCGAAATGACGAACAACCTGCGCGACTATTTTTTGCGCCATTACAAGCGCATCGGTTACACCTTTGCCGCCAATTTGATGCAAGGCACACCAACGTGGAGCATCTTTGACGAGGCGCTGAACCTTCATCAACAGGAATTCGGACATTACAGCGAGGAGAGTCTGCAACGCGTGATCGAAAAGCAGTTGTCTAAATAATCCGGAGTGCAAAACTTCAGTTTTGCTGCGATGATAAATCATCGCACTCCGGCAACCACCAACCGACGAGGAGGAGAATCATGCAGACCGCACGTTGTTCCCGCCACTTGGGCTTCGGCTTGCTGCTAACAGCCATGGCCATGCTCAGCATGGGTTGCGAGCAGAAGGCCAAGCCCACCCATCTCGGCCCTTCCGCCTGGAACAAGCAGCAATGGGCCGAAAAGACCAAAGGCATTCGCACCAGCTACAATCCCGATCACGACCTGAACACCGAGACGCTGACGCTGGTTCCGGGCGATGAGCGCTGGCTGGATTTTGTCTACTGGTCGCTCAACTACAAAGTCGCCGAGCACCAAGTCGAGGCGTATGGCGGCACCGATTGGGAAGGCCCGCAGGGCGACGTGATTTTTCATTGGGCGCCCGGCAGTCATTGGGAGACGCACACGCTGGCCAGCTTTGGTTTCACCATCGGCCACATCATCGGCGAGCACCGCTGGCGCGATACCCAGTTCCCGGAATTTTTTGAAAAGTACGGCGGCGTTTATGGCGTCAACGTCCAAGGACCGGCTGACGGAGATCGATCCGAAATCGCCGGTGCCGTGGGTGGAGTTTCTCGCCTATTGCGGCGGCAGCGACAGTCCGTACTACCGTTATCTTTTCCATCAGGAGGAGTTTGTTGATCCCGCCGCGCAAAAAATTTATTTGATCGGCGGACAGGGCGCCGGTTTTGCGTACAGTTTCGAGCGGTATTATCACGAAGTGCGCGAGGTGCTCACTGATGCCAGCGCTTATCAATTCTTCCAAATGTATGATCTCTACGGGCCGGGCTTCGCTTCGCGCGGCAACTGGGCGTAGCAAGGGCTTTCCAACGATATGGTGCGCAAGCTGGGCTATGTGGATGCCGAAGTGGAGGCTGCCGGCACCAAACCCGGCGTGCCCGGGCCGACACGTTACAACCCCAATCCCCCGGCGCCGGAAATTTCTTCCGACCATCCGATGTATGCGGACATGAAAGCCGGGCAGGAACTTTACAACCAGCAATGCACACCCTGCCATGGCATTCAAGGCGATGGCAAGGGATTTTTGGCTGCCGGCTTCGATGTGAAGCCGCGCGACTTCCGGCAGGGGATTTATAATCGTTCGACCAATACCGGCGAGCTGCCCACCATCGAAGACGTCGAGCGCATCATTCGCGCCGGCGTGCCCAACACCACGATGCCGGCGTGGGGACAATTTCTCAATGATCAGCAGATTCATCAACTGGCGGTCTATTTAACCATTTTCTCGGAGCGTTTTACGGAGGCGATCACCAAAGGCGCGCAGCCGGCGAAAATCGAGATGATGGCCAAACCGGAGGCGCCGGCAGCGGAGATGTTGGCGCTGGGCAAAAAATGGTTTGGCGAGCTGGAGTGCGCCAAGTGCCATGGCCAAACCGGCAAAGGTGATGGGCCTTCCGCGGACGAGTTGAAAGACGAATGGGGCGAGAAGATTGCGGCAACGGATTTGACTTACAAGTGGACGTTCAAAAACGGCCTTGCGCAGGAGGACGTGTATCGCACCATGATCGGCGGCCTCAACGGCACGCCGATGCCGGCGTATGGAGAGATGCTGCCCGATACCAAGCAGCGGTGGGCGATGGTGGAATATATTCTATCGCTGTCGCCGCCGGAGCGACCGGTCAAGCGTTTGGCTGATTTCAAAGATCGCAAAATGTCCGGCGCCATCACCAAAACCGGCGTCATCAGCGCCGCGCTGGATTGATTGGCTTCCTTTCCCCCGACTGCCCCGCTCCGGAGATTGAAAATGGAGCGGGGCAAACTTTCGGAGTGCAATGCTTTAGCATTGCACTGGCCGGAAAAAGATAAAACCGGAGTGCGACGGTTTACCGTCGCAGCGAAGTGCCGGCAACAACATTAAACGCTTCGGATCTATTTGATTGCCAACAACAACGCTGAAGCGTTGTACTCCGCGATTCGGCGTGCGACGGTTTACCGTCACGGCGTGGTGGCGGCAACAGCAACAACAAATGCTGAAGCATTTGACTCCGAATCATCTCCGCATTATATTGTTACAAACAACTAAAACAGCAAACGCTAAAACGTTTGACAACGAATTATTTCATCACAAACAAGTGCAACGCTAAAGCGTTGCACTCCGGAGATGATTTTATGGAATTCAAAAAATACCCTCACAACCCGCCGCATCTGTTTATCGACGACGCCATTTACTTCATCACCGGTGGCATTCTGGACAAGCGGTTCATTTTGCACGATGACGAACACAAAGAGATCGTGCTGAAGGCAATGGAGAAATGGTTTTCCCATTTTGAGTGGCACCTCGATGCCTGGATCATTCTCAGCAATCATTATCATTTGGTGGCCAAAGCCAAACACGCCCAAGACATGCCGACCATCATGGCGCGCATGCACGGCGGGAGCGCCACTCCACTGAATCGACTGGACGGCACCCCGGGCCGGCAGGTGTGGTGGAATTATTGGGACACCTGCATTCGCGGCGATCGCGATTTTGAATTTCGGCTGGCTTATGTCTACTGGAATGCGGTCAAACATGGCGTGGTTGCCAGGCCGCAGGATTACTGGTGGTCCAGTTTCACCCGCACGAATCAAGCGGAAGATGATCGGCGAAAGTTTGGCGACAAACCGCCTGATGATTTGGAGCTGAAAGATAATTTTGATGATTTTTAGACGAAGTGCAATGCTTTAGCATTGCACTTGATCGGAAAGAAAGAAACCGGAGTGCGACGGTTTACCGTCGCAACGGCGTAGAGGCAGCAACAAACGCTGAAGCGTTTGACTCCGGACTTATCTGGTTGCAAACAACAACGCTAAAGCGTTGTGCTCCGATAAAATTTTTCAGGGTTCGCGAACAAAATGCAACAACCATCCCAATCCCCAACCGCTTGGTTCAAACGCAGGGCGATCATCAGTCTTGTGACAATTATCTTGCTCGTTGCTGGCGTTGGCCTCTACTGGCATCTCGCGCAAAGCCAGGAGATCAAAAAGCTGAACGCCGGCGGCAAGGGGAATGCCTGCACCTGCTCGCAACGGTTGGATCAGTAAAACCAAAACTGAAGCCTCAGATCTTCACCAAACTCACCCGCGTATCATAAAAACTCACGCTCCCGCCGATCGGGTCAATAAGACAGGTGTTCTTCAAATAATCATCCAACCGCATCGCCGCATTGGCGTGAATGCCGGTGGCACGGCGACTGTCGCCCTTGACGATTTTGCCATCGATGCGCACATCCGAGGAGCCGTAGGTCCAATGGCCTTTGCCGAGCGAAAACGCAATGACGCCGGGCCGGATGCCTTCGATGACTTTCACCTCACCGATCATCGGCTTCAGTGTGCCGTTCTTCAAATCCCACACGCCGTCTTTTACCTGCAAAAAAATCTTGACAAAATAAATTTTATTGATTATTTTTGCTGTACAACTGAGGGCTACTAGCGCGAATAGGTATTGCAATTAGGCGGAGTGGTGAGTTGGGTAACAACTCTCAACTCTCAACTCTCAACTCTCAACTCTCAACTCTCAACTCTCAACTCTCAACTCTCAACTCTCAACTCTCAACTCTCAACTCTCAACTCTCAGCTCTCAACTCTCAACTCTCAACTCTCCTCAGAGTTGGGGTAGAGAAGCATATTTTGAGTGGCTAGGGTCGCTGGAAGTCCATTTTCTAAAAACGCATGAGGCGTTTTCATTTTATCCGGAAAGGGATTATGGCTTCAAACGCGGGACTGTGTCAACGTGTAAAGCTGTTTATCGACGAACATTTTGCGGCCATTCAATCTGTTGCCGAAATTGCCGAGAAATTCGAGGTTTCACCGGCGCGGCTGACACGCACCTTTCGCACGCAGTATGGTCTTGGGCCCAAAGAGTATCTGGATGCCATCCGCATACGAGAAGCGATGAAGTTACTTGAAAAACGAAGGCAGCGCTTTTATGAAATCGCGCGGGCGGTGGGCTTGAAGGACGAAGATGCTTTGGGCAAATTATTCAAGCGCCAAGGCATGCCTGCGCCGACGGTTCTGCGCCAGACGAATGGGAAAAGTTTGTCCGCTGATGTGTAGTCAAAAATATGCGACAAAAATCTGCGACAAAAAGACACGACAAAAAGCGGCGAGTGCGAATTGACATTTGAGTGAAGGAATATTATTTTAGCTGACATGTTTGAGCACTACACCCTGTCCCTGTAGTATCAAACCTATAAAATTTAAGGTGACCAGTTTCTCACTATTGTTTCGGAGGAACAAATGAAGCAACTAAACCTCGATCAAATGGCTTCACTTCATGGTGGCGCGGACTCCTGCAATGTGCTCAGCGCCTTTGTAGCGGTTGCATGCGTAGCGTCTAGTTTTGGCCCAATTGCAGCACGTATTGCCGGACCGACATGCGTGGGTGGTGCCATTGGATATGCTATTGGCTGTTGATGCAATCAAAATCATCATCAAACCCAACCATTCAGGAGATCGACCATGAAAAAGCTCAACCTGGATCAAATGTCGAAAATTCACGGTGGTGTTGATTCCTGTGAAGCTGCGTTAAAAATTAGTTTGGTTTCATGCGCTTTTGCTTCGGTAACAGGACCTATCGGCGCTCTAATATTTGGCCCGACTTGTGTGGGCACGGCTATTGGATACGCCATCGGTTGTTGAGCTAAAATTTGAGAGGACCAAGACAGGGCTTGGTCCTCTCTTATATTATCCAATTTTCTGAAATAACTTAACTTGAGTTTGCTTTGAATTTATGAGCATAAGTGTTGAAAATGTGAGCAAGCGATATGGGCGCGTTCATGTGCTTGAAAATATTTCGTTATCTGTGAAGCAAAGTGAGTGCTTTTGTTTACTAGGAAGAAACGGAGCAGGGAAGAGCACATTGATCAACATCATGAGTGATATAATTCGTCCTGACAGTGGCAGAGTAACTTATGATGGCCTTTCGTTTGAACAAGATGAACTTGTGATTAAACGCCGACTCGGCGTTCTTCCAGAAAGTGACCCAACGATCTCAGAGTTGACCGGCTATCAATATCTTGAATTCGTTAGTTATCTGCACGACATTCCTGCCGTCAAAGCGAAATCAAAAGCCGAACAGTTTTTCAATCTCTTATTAGAAAATAAAGAGGTTGGATACCGTCGAATTGCAACGTACTCGCGCGGAATGCGTGTGAAACTTGCCCTTTGTGCTGCGCTCTTGCACAGCCCTGTCTATCTTCTTCTTGACGAGCCTTTTACTGGTCTTGATCCTGTATCCGCGTCCATACTCGTCAAATTATTCCAGGAATTGCGCAATAGCGGAGCCGCAATTTTTATTTCTTCTCACAATCTAAACTACGTCGAGCAAATTGCCACCTCGGTTGGTGTACTTGATCAAAGACAGCTTAAATTTACTGGAACGATTAAAGATCTCAAGGATAAACATAACGGAACCATTGAACAATCGCTCCTTGATTTGCTTGGAGCATCGAGGATGGGACCAGTGCTGGAGGCAGACTTTTCCGCATGAATTTTTTTTCACTTTTTGCTTTTGTAATCAACGTACGATTCAAAAACCGCTTGACACAAAGTCCTATTACACTGCTGTGGTCTTGTGTCGCTGTGTTGATTGTTTTGGGACAAGGCGTAGGAGCAGTTTATTTGCTGGGAATGAATACGGAGGGCAATTTCAAACGTTCAGCGCTAATTGGATCCATCAATTTTACCGTTGCTATTCTAATTATAGTATCAAATTTTTTTCCAATATATCGTCCGACAAGCGCCCCTCTGCGTTCATTTCACCCGATGCAACAGTGGAAGCGAGGATTGTTTAGTACTCTGTGTGATATCGCCACACTGCGGATTGTCCTCGTGAGCGTCTTTTATCTTATTCTTCTCATAAGCCCAGTTTATAATGTTTCTGATCTTGCATTATCTTCAATCACCGTAATTACTGCCATGATGGTTGAACGATCATTTCGGCTTATACTCGACTTTTCTATTTCAATGCGATTGGTTCATGCTATTACCAATATTTTGATAATGGCCATGCTCGGAGGTAACTTGATGAGGGGCATTCGGGAAAGTACTGAAGATGAGTTGCCTATAGCAATTGGAGTTATCCTGGCAGCATTGGTTCATCACTTCATTCTTACCTACATCACTGCCGGAGTGCCTTCTTCTAGTCACTATTCTGCAAAAGCATATTCCACGCGGTCGCTTAAGAAGGGTTTTGAGATGAGCTGTCGACTTGCTTTTGTCTACCTTCGCTCTCCGCTCGTACGCTCTGCGCTTGGCACTGGTATGTTTTTTAAAGTACTTGCTTTGTTTCTTTTGAGCCGAATCATTAAAAATGGCGATCTCACGTTGGATCCATACTTTCTTTTCTATCTCGTGGCCGCTCCGATCACACCTTTCAATAGCGTCCTGAATAATGCTTTCGGCCATGGTGTGTCGTTTTGGGGCACAGTACGTCTTCACACAAGTGGATCAAAACAAAACGTTGTGCTTTATATCCAGTTTTGCTTATTTCCCTGCGTGCTTGATATGCTCATTGCATTTGTCGCAGCGTTTTCATCTGGGCTTCTTAATGATCGTTTCGTTTTCTTTTATGCTGGTGTGCTAATAATGCTGAGCACGATAGGATACTGGAGTAGCTTGTTATACCCGCGCTTTGTAAAGTCACTTCCGTCATTCACGAATCCACGCAGCAACACTTCGCCCCTAATGTCCTTCGCCTTGACGATTCCTATAGCCGCAGCGTTTGCCGCAGCATTTGATTCTATCTATTTATTTGTACTTGTTGTGCTTTCGCTAATTGCCTTGTTTATCACAGCGCTCATCGCGCGAAGAAATTATCGTTACTTTTCCCAGAGAACTTATGCCATACTCCATAGCTGAAATTTCCAAACCGTATATGTTGGCGCTTTCTGCAGAAGAACCCAAGTATAATCTCACTTCCGTTCAGACATGGTGTTTGTTTGCTGCGCTTGGATTTGCGTATGCTACCCTCTCATGGCTTACTAACTCGACTATCTTGAGCGAAGATATATATTACAACACATTTTCTGAACAACTCTCGTTGCAACAAATAGAGACTTTTATTGATTTGCAAAGGCGATACGCTTTCTGGGGTTATGCGTTGATCTTTCCGTCTTTGTTACTCAAGGTAACTTATAGCGCCATCTGGCTTGCGATAGCAGCCGTGCTGGTCGACTGGGATTTCTCTTTTGGCGAGATGTTCAAATTCGCACTCATTGCAGAACTTATTTTTTTAGTCGGTGCTGTTATCCATTTCATTTGGTGTCTGTTTTTCTTGGAGATTGACGTTATCTCGGATGTCGTGGGATTTTATCCTTTGTCAGTACTGAATTTTTTCGACGCTGCTCAATTAGAGCCATGGCTTGTTTATCCGCTGCGTACACTGAATCTTTTTGAAGTCGCGTACTGCTTTTTCCTGATATATCTATTGAGAAGCCGATTTCAACGTAGCTTCAACGCCACGGCGGGTCTGGTTTTTGGCGCTTATGGCGTTGGCCTATTTATCTGGGTGCTAATAGCCATGTTCATAAACGTGTTGCTGTCTTGAGGAGACAAAGCCATGGGAAGAAAAATAGCGGCCATCATGGTGGCTGCGGCGCTCATCTTTATCGTATTTTTGGTTTATCGCATATACGCCGGTGTATTGGCAAAACGGGAAGTAGCCAATCGGATTGCGGTTTTACCCGAGTTCGATTTCACAACTCTTGATGGAAAAACCCTCCATCGTAGTGATGTCCCTAATGATATTCCCACGGCGCTGGTCTATTTTAATACCACCTGCCCCCATTGCAATGCTGAGATCGAAGATATACTCACGCACTCTACCTTACTCGATAGTGTCTATTTTCTTGTAATTTCTCGACAAAAACCTGAAATTCTCTCTCAGTTTTTCCATGAGAAGAAACTTGATGAATGGAATAATATCGTGGTCGTTACTGATGCACGCGACCTTTTTCCAAAAACCTTCGGCACAGCGATGGTCCCCACACTTCTTCTTTATGGGAAAGATCGGCGGCTCGTTAAAATTTTTAAAGGCGAAACCAGCGCGAGGGCCATTCGCAAGGCGCTTTTTATCAATCGATAAAGATAAATTGGGATTCCAAAGTAAAATAAGTGAAATACGAAATTTAGAGATGCGTTTAGCCTTGAAAATACGAAATCTTTTAACGAACGAATTTGAAAACATCCAAAAGGCCGCAGAGCACGCCTTTGTGCGCCAGCATGATCAGTCCGATTGTGGCCCCGCGTGTTTGTCCGCTATTATTAGCTATTATAAGGGAAGAGAATTACCGCTTGATCACCTTAGAACGCTTAGTGGTACAACTTGTCAAGGCAGCACGCTACTTGGCCTCTATCAAGCGGCGCAGACTTTGGACTTGCAACCAAGTGCATACGAAGGAACATTAGAGAGCCTACGAGAACTTAATTCACCAAGTTTACTTCATGTGGTGAAACAAGAGCGTCTTCTCCACTTTGTTGTTTGTTATGGTCACACTGGCGAAGGATTTATCTTAGGAGATCCTGCTTCAGGGGTTAGTATCATTCCCGAGCCAGAGCTCGACAAAATATGGCAATCAAAGGCATTATTAATCTTCAATCCCAAAGAAACGTTTGGTGTTAATAAAACAAGAAATCAAACGAAAAGAACGTTGTTTTGGGAAATCATCCGAGAGGACCGAAACCTCCTTGGCCTCGCTTTTGTGCTTGGCATTTTTGTCTCTGGGCTTAATTTATCCACCGCCATTTTTTCGCAAACACTTATCGATAACATTTTGCCTGCCGAAAATCGAACCAAGCTTTTCTTGGGCTTGTTTTTATTGGTTATTCTTTTAATTGTCCGCAACGGCCTGGCTTATATTCGACAACAGTTTTTGGCACGACAGGCAAAATCTTTCAACAATCGAGTTATTGGGCGCTTTTATAGCACGCTGCTGCGTTTGCCGCACAACTTTTTTCAAAGCCGAAAAGTGGGCGACCTCGTGGCGCGTATGAATGATACTCAACGTTTGCAAAGCGTCGTGACCTATGTGCTTGGCGATGTGATGATCGACGCCCTTGTGCTCGTGACGGCATCTGGTTTTCTCCTGTATCATAGCTTTTCGGTCGGGTTCCTCGCATTATTGAGCGTTCCTTTTTACGCTGCACTTTCATTCCGCTTTCATAAACCGATTTTAAATGGGCAAAGAGAGTTTATGTCTGCCCATGCGCTCAATGAAGGCCATTATGTCGATACAATTCAGGGGATAGACGTGATCAAGGCCAATAACCGAGAGGAATTTTTTACCAATTTAACGAAACAAGTATACGGCCATTTCCAGGATAAAACGTATGCCTTGAGCAAAGTCGGCATCCGGTTCAACCTCATTGCCCAGATTATAGGGGCAATTCTAATTGTTAGCATCTTGGCATGGAGCTCAATTCTCGTGCTGGATGGACGCTTAAAACTTGGCGTACTGGTTGCCATTATACAGATGTCGAATTTGATTATTCCCGCTGCTTGGAGGATCGGTCTAACGAACATTCAGCTTCAGGAGGCTAGGGTCGCATTTGAACGCATGTATGAGTTTACCTCGCTCAAGCCTGAATATGAAGAGAAGCACTCATCCGACCCCAAATCCGATCAAGCAAGGCCGGATATAATTAGACGCCTGGACATAGAAAATCTCTCTTTCCGTTTCACAGGCCAACCTCTACTCTTTGAAAATGTCTCGTTAACATTGAGTCGTGGTGAGATCGTGGCCTTGTTGGGCGACAGTGGTTGTGGAAAGACAACTTTGCTACTTTTATTGCAACGATTTTGCAATCCGGAAAATGGTCAAATAATCATTAACCGAGAATTAAATTGGGATAACATACCCACTCCGAAATGGAGAAGCCGCATCGGTGTGGTTCCTCAAAGCATCAAAATTTTTAGTGCAACGCTCATCGAAAATATTTGTTTAGGAGACCTCAGGGACGGCGCAGAGAAAGTTATTCAACTGTGCCGGAAATATGGTTTGGAAGAATATTTCCTTCGCTTTCCACAAGGGTATATGACACTTTTAGGAGAAGGCGGTGTGCATATTTCAGGCGGCCAACAACAGCTCGTCGGGTTGGCGCGTGCGCTCTATTGTCAACCGCAGATTCTTCTTCTTGACGAAGCGACCTCAGCATTAGATCGGCGCTCCGAGTGCAAGATTTTCAATCTTTTAAAAGGCCTCAAATCTGAGATGGTTGTTTTAATGGTTACTCATCGGTTAAGCAGCGTTCAACACGCTGATCGAGTTTATCTATTAGAATATGGGAAAACCCGCGCTCTCGAAAAACCAGATTGGCCGGCAGAACAGGATAAGATTTTCCCAGTGGCGGGCGCCGAGCTTTCTCTGGAGGGGAATAATAATTTTGCATGGACGTAACTTATCGACTTGTTTTTGCATGGACCTTGCGGCTGGCCATCGTGGTTTTGCTTTTCATTTCAGGAGCCGGAAAACTTCTCGATGGCCGCGAGGCCAGCCAGTTCCTCATCGCGCTCGCCAATTCTCATCCCGTAGCGGAAAAATGGGCTGATGATTTCATTAGTGGACTGTCTATTTTCGAAATCGTTTTAGCCGGTTCTTTACTTCACCGCAAAAGCGTCCGTATCGGGTTGTCCGTTCTTTCCGGAATTTTGGTTGTTTTTTCGATTGCCCTTGCCATGATGTTAGCACGCAATGTCCCCCTCGATTCTTGTGGATGCTCGGGGGCTTTTGGCGGGGAGTTGACCATCGAAATCGCGCTTCTCAGAAATTTAATTCTTCTCGTTGCTGTGGTGGGTTGTTATCTTTTGCTCGCTACCAACCCGCGTCCGGGTAGCCCAGCGACAATAAAAAGTCCTTGAGATTGCCACCTCAAGGACCTTCGTGATTGCAGTCGAAGAGTTTTTCGAGCCGGGGCGCACTGCTTGAGCATCGGTTGGAAAGCTACGCATTGCAGTCCGAAACGCAAATTCCAAGCCTAATCAAGTAAAGCTTCACACCTTCACCAACCTCACCTTCGTATCATAAAAACTCACGCTCCCGCCGATCGGGTCGATCAAGCACGTGTTCTTCAAATAATCATCCAGCCGCATCGCCGCATTCGCGTGAATGCCGGTGGCTCGCCGGCTGTCGCCTTTGACGATTTTGCCGTCGATGCGCACATCCGATGAGCCATAAGCCCAGTGGCCTTTGCCCAGCGAGAACGCAATCACGCCGGGCCGGATACCTTCGATGACTTTCACCTCGCCGATCATCGGCTTCAGCGTGCCATTCTTCAAATCCCACACGCCTTGCGGATTCGTCTTTGAAACCACTTTCACTTTATCGCCTTCACTCAACCCGAGACGGCTGGCATCTTGACTGTTGAGGAGAATCTCATTCGTCGGTTGAATGGCGCTGAGCCAATAGTCGGCCACGGTGCGCGATTTGGTTTGTGTCACGACGCGGTAGGTGATGAGATTCAAGTCGAAGCCTTCCTGCTCGTCGGTGATCTCGCGGCCCAGCACGTCCATCACCGGCTGATACACCGGATGGCCGAACAGCTTCTTGCCGGTCATCGGCGATTTGGCTTTGGCATATTTTTCCAAATACAGATTGATGAGCTGGCCGTATTTGTTGGCAAACTTCTCGCCGTCGTAAGCCTTCTCATAATCCTGATAACGGCCGCCGCGATTGAGCACGTACACGACTTTTTTCCAATGCGCTTCGCCAACGGCTTGCTGCCATTTCGCCGCATCAAAAACCGTCGGCGGCAGATGCCTGCGCGATTCGAGAAAGAGTTTCATCTCCGTTTCATCGGCATCAGGCACCGCATCGCCGGGCTTGTCGCCGGCGGCAATGTTCGCCACCATCTTCAAATAGAAATCTTCGGGTCGAACCAACGGCTGACCTTCGCCCAATCCGTTTGGCCCAAAGCCGGGCAGGTTCATCTTTTCGGCAATCGCGAGAATCATGCTTTCGAGCGAAATCGGCAGCTTCTCGCCGAACACGGTCACGGTTTCCGTCACCGGCGCGACCGCGGGATTGCGCACCGGCTGCACCTTTTGCGGAATGCTCGGATGGCTGCCGTGAAATTCCCAACGCTCCAAATACGTCAAATCCGGAAAAATGTAATCGGCATACATCGAAGTCTCGCCGATGGTGATGTCCGAAGCAATCACCAGCGGAATTTTGTTGGGATCGCTGAGAATTTCGATGTTGGTCTGTCCGCCGGGAAGCGAGTAAGTCGGCGCCGCCATGTAAGTGAACAACACTTTCGTGGGATACGGATACGCATCGCCGATGGAGGGAATGATTTCCTGATACACATCGCTGGAGAACGGATACCAGTTGCGCTTGGCCGGATAGCCGGAGAAAATCGTGGACTCTTCGTATTTCGCCTCGTGGCGGATGATGCTGAGACCGAATGGCTTCAGCTTCGCCGGATGCATTTTGCCGAGCGCAAACGGCTGGCCTTCTTTCTCGCCGAGAATGTTGTAGGTACTGGCTTTGATGAGTCCGCCTTGCCAATCCCAATTGCCGATGAGCGCATTGAGACAATAAACCGCGAGCACGGCATAGAAGCCATTGGTGTGCTGCGACACGCCGCGATGCGGATCCGCCACCGCGCGCTTGCCATGCGAGGTGAATTCGCGCGCCAGCTCAACAATGTCATCCGGCAAAATGCCGCAGATTTCCGCCCACTCTTCAATGGTTTTGGAAGCGGCGGATTCGTAGATGATTTGCAAACTGCTTTTGACTTTGACGTCGCCGATGGTGGTGTTGACGAGCACGTCACCGACTGCGGCGTTCTTTTCATCATTCGGATCAAACGCCACCGGCTGGCCTTTGGCAAGGATGACGAACGGATCGAATTCCCATTCCTTGCCGTCTTTGGTTTGGCGTTTTTCTTTTGGCGCCAAGCCGATTTCCGAGGCGTGTAGAAACGCGCCGTCTTCTTTCACCAGCCACGCCGCATTCGTCCAGGACTGCTCGCCAGCAGCTTTGGCCGCGGCTTTGTTGGCAGCGCGGAGAAATTTTTCATCGAATCTTTTTTGCTCGATGATCCAGCGAATCATGCCGAGCGCGAGCGCCGCTTCGGAGCCGGGCTTGGCCGGCACCCACTTGTAAGCCTTCGCCGCAATCTTCGAAAAGCGTGGATCGACGACGGCGATCTTGACTTTGCCTTCCACGAGGCGCTGCATGAGCTTGCGGGCGTGATGCGTCGGGCCGTAGCCGCCTTCGATATACGCCGAGCCGATGGCGAGCAGAAATTCCACGTTGCTGGTATCGGCCTGCCAGTAGAATTTCTGGCCGCCGGCGAATTTGCCCTCGACAAACTGGTCGCTCATCGCCTTGCCGGTGAAATAGAGCGAGCCTTGACAGACGGTGGTGTGGCCGTGCGCGTTGGTGGAGCCAAACGATTCGCTGATGAAGCGCTTGATAAATTCCGAGCGACCGGCTTTCAAGCGGCCCCAAACAAAACTCACTTGATTATTCTTCGGGCCGAAGTCCGGATGCTCGGGATCGATGAGCAGATGCAGGTGTGCGGCGAATTTCTTTTTGAATTCTTCCACCGCGGCTTTTTTCTCTTCCGGCGTTTTTTTGTGGCGGATCTCGTCGATGGCCTTGCCCATGTCGGCCATGAGTTTCGGATCGCGCAATGCCCACAATTCTTTCAAGCCGGTGACACGGCGAGTTTCTTCGCCTTTGACTTTTTTGAAGAGCAAACCGCCGTTGACGATTTCATTGATCGCTTGATCAAATGGAATGCTCACCCAGCTATTCTCGCCGCGTTTGCCGGCGCGCTTCAAAACTTTGACGAGGCGATAGGGATCGTAAAGCGTCTGCACGCCGGACTGCCCTTTCGGGCAAAGCGCGCCTTCGATTCTCGCGGAGTCGGCAAGCGGGGTTTTGAAATTGATCGGCGGCACCAATGTCCACGGATTGTAAGGATTGCCGTCGATTTTCACCGCGACACCGTTCACCAATTTCACGCGAATGCCGCAGCCGGTGTTGCACTGCAAACAAACGGTTTGCAGCATGTTTTCCGGCTTGGCCAATTCGTACAGTTCGGCCGGCGCGAGCGCGTCGGTTTCGGCAGCGGCAAAAAGTTTCTCACACCAATCCATCTGCGCCAGAAACGCCGCACTGCCGCCGAGCAGCGCCGAGGTTTTCAAAAATTCACGGCGGGAAGTGCCGTTGGGTTGATCTATTTTTTGTTTCATTTTTATCACCTCAAAGAAAGTGACAACACCACACGAACGATGGGATTATTGTCATTCCGCAGGCTACGCCCGTAGGGAATCTTTTTAGAATTCAAGATCACGCCTCAAAACAAAAAAGATTCTTCCAGAATGACATGTTGCATGGATGGGCATTCGCATAGAGACGCTATGCTCTCTGCTCTATGCCCTCAGCCCTCCGCGCTCAGAACGAATGGCACATCATACAGGTTTCTTCCGGTCGATCCGCCAGATAAAACACGCGCGGCTCGGTGCCTTGACTTTCTTCCAGCCGCAGCAACCGATTCGATTTCATCATTTGCGCGACGAGGCTTTCGGGATCGTTCAAATCACCGAAGTGCATCGCCAGGCCGGTGCAGGTGGCGACGCAGGCCGGCAGTTGTCCGGCGGCAAGGCGCTGCGTGCAGAAGTGGCATTTGCGCGTCGTGCCGGCGGTTTGTGCGCGCGTCCAAGTTTTGTCGTATTCACTGACGCTGCGTTTTTCATACGGCTGCACCGCAGGGGTGCCGTCGGTATAATTTTTCCCCTCGTCGAAATAAAGCGCGGTGTAGGGGCAGGCGCTCTTGGCCGCCTCGAAAACTTCGCGGCCCTTCATTTTGGTGTAGTCGATTTCAACGATGCCGTCGGGCCGTTTGAACATGGCGCCAGGGATGACTTTGTTGGCGGCTTCGATGCAGGGCGCCTTGTCGCACTGCATGCAGTTGGTGGGCATGAAGGTGCGCTGCACGTTGGGAAATTCGCCGCTTTCGATTTCCGGCACGGTGCGATAGGTGACGCCGGGCGGCAAATTATTTTCGGCGATACAGGCCGCGGTGCAAGCGTTGCAGCCGATGCAGCGCCGCGTGTCGATCACCATTGCCCAACGTCGCTCTTCCGGCTTTTTGGCGAGCGCGCGCTGCAAGTCGTTGTGCATGCGCACCGTTTCGCTGGCGCCGCTGATTTCGGCGAGAGGCGGAGACAGTTCCATCGATGCCTTTTTTTTCGTTCCGGCCAACAATGCCGTCACCGTGGCAAAGCCCGCCGCAGCGCCGCCGGCAATTTGAAAAAACGCCCGCCGGGACAATTCGGGTTTGTGTTCTTGAGCCATGTCTTGCTCCTGAATTGCTTTTTGTCATTCAGGAGGAATCTTTTTGCCTGTGGCAATCAATCCCACGATCCTAAAAAATCTTGTAAACAAAAAGGATTCCTACGGAATGACAGTAAAGTGAAAAGCGACCTCGTGGTGATAGTTTTAGAACCGGAAGAAGAACGTCAACGCGCCGACGATATTGGAATCCTTGCCCTCGGCTTGATAGCTTTCAATTTTGAGGTTCGGCATGAGGTTGATGTTTTTCTCCGGCGCGAAATCGAGTCCGGCCACGAGGAAAGTATTGCCGTCGTTGTCGACATCGGTGTTGGGATCATAAACATCGAAGCGGCCAAACAGCTTCACTTTCTCCGCGGCTTTGACCGCTCCAAAAATCGAGAAGCCGGTTTCGGTTTTATCGGCGTTGTTGGCCAAAGCCTTGTTGCTGGTTTTCTGAAACACTTCCACGCCGCCGTGAAAATTCGGCTTTTGAATGCCGGCGAAAACCGCCAGCAGATTTTTGTCTTTGCCGTCGTTGCCGCCTTCGTAATCAAAGTAGGGAACGAGATAATACGCCTTTTGAATTTTGATCGGCACGTTGAGGTAAACGCGCTTGTTTTTGTCGGTCTCGCCTTTCGTGCCAGCGCCGTTCGCGATCATGAGATGATAATTCAACACGCCGGCCTTGCCGATTTTCCCTTGCAGCGCCAGGCCGAAGTCGGAGGAGCTGGCAACCTTGCGCAAGTCCATGATGGTTTTTTCCACCGACCGGTAGCCCCAAACCTCTTCCGAGACATTCCACGTTGGCGTCGGTGAAACACCAAAATATAACTGGCTCGCCGGAATGAGTTTCTTCCAGCTCAAGTAAGCGTGTTTGATGTAGGGCGTCATCGGATCGCTTTTGCCAAAATCCGGACTGTTCATTTCGAGACGGAAACGCACGGCGAATCTTTCCGAGAGCTCGCGATCGTAGGTGAAATAAATGCGGCGGAATTGGAAGCCATTGCGGTTGAGGGCATCGGTTGCCGAATCCGGATGGGAGAATTCATAAAAATAATCGCCAAACATGTAGCCGCTGATTTTTCCCTCTTGCGCGCGAAGGTTGGATAAACCCATTGATAAAATGATGATGCACGGAATAACCATCAGTTTTGCTGTCATATTGGCCTCAAATTGTGATTGGGATTGGGATCGGATATCGTACAGCCTTCCCCCAGTGAAGGTTTTTTACATTTTCCTGACAAAATGATGAAAAATAAAAAAGCAAAAGTGATACCACAACAAAGAAAGGAGCAAGACGGGATAACCCCAATAGATGCAAAAACTTGATGCACAAACAAGCGATTGATTTTTTGGAAAGGAATTCCCAAAAATGAGAAATTCAACCTCTGTATTTCTCAATCCTGCAAATTTAAATGAACGTTATTCTCAATCACTTTTCGCCTTCACTTCCGCCGCGATCATTTCTTTGAGCTGGCGTTTCGGCAGCACGCGGCCGGAGAGCTTGACTTTGTTGTTGATCACCAGCGCCGGGATGCCGACCATGCCGTATTGGCCAATGCGCTTGGTGTCGCGCACATGCTCCACGTCGGCGGCAAGGCCCATTTCGGCCAGCACTTCGACGACATCTTCCCGCAGCTTGTCGCAGGCGTAACAACCGGGGCCGAGAATTTTAATGACCAAACCGGTGCTCGTCTCTTCGGCAATCGTTTCTCCGCGCCAACGGCGATACTCGCGCCACAGCGCCTGCGAGTATTTCTCATCGGCAGAAGAGGGAATGTAATTTTGCTTTTTCACCCGGCGCAGGATTTCCTCGCGGCATCGCGTTTCATCATCGAGGCCCAGTTGCTGCACCTCTTCAAAAACGCCTTTCAAGCCCAACAGGCCGATGCTCGTTCCGCCCACGTTGATTTGGGTCAATTCTTCGCTCATTTTTAATCACCAGAGTATTCGATTATTGGAGTAATGGATCGATGGATCAATGGGTTTTCCAACAATCCATCAATCCAATAATCCATTGATCCATCAATGCAAAGTCGTAAGCCATTTTTTTTCCGCGTTTTAGAAAAAGCTGCCAAACATCCACCCGGCAATGGTGGCAAACACCACCACCAAAAAGATGTATGCGGCAGTTTTATGAAAGCCAAAGATGCGATAAATGGCCAGCATGCTAGGCAAGCTGAGCGCCGGGCCGGCAAGTAGAAGCGCCAGCGCCGGGCCTTTACTCATGCCCAATTGTAAAAACGCCTTGACAATCGGCACTTCCGTTAATGTGGCAAAATACATCAACGCGCCAAACAGGCTGGCAACAAAATTCGAGGTTAAACTATTTTCACCAACCCATTGTTGGACAACATGCTCCGGCAGCAATTCTCTCAACATGCCGGCGATGAAGACACCGCCGAGCAGCCACGGCAGGATGAGCCACACCAATCCCCAGGTTGCCTGCAGCCAGTTCAAAATTTCATCCTTCTCAAACCAGAAGCGCAGCATGGCGCCGATGACCAACAGCGCGGCCAAAGTTGGCCACCACCATTTGGCCGCGGCGAACACTAACACGCCGATCCAGCTCACAAAAAAGAGCATGCGCCGGAGCGAATGGTCGCTTTCGCCAATTTCGATTTGCACTTCATTGGCCGCGCGCTGTTGCTCTTCACGATGAAACAGCGCTGCCATGATCAGTCCGATGACGATGGCGAAACCGATGGCGCCGACGCTGCGTCCCAAGCCAATATCCAGTCCCAACAGGCGCGCCGAATACACCAGCGCCATAATATTGATCGCCGGGCCGGAATAGAGAAACGTTGACGAGGGCCCGATACCGGCGCCGCCGAGATACATGCCGGCAAACATCGGAATGACCGTGCAGGAGCAGACCGCGAGCACGGTTCCGGAAATCGACGCAATGCCGAAGGCGGTGGCTCGGTTCGCCTGCGGGCCCATATACTTCAGAATGGAGGCCTGTGAAATAAAAACCCGAATCGAGCCGGCGATGAAAAAGGCCGGCACCAGACAGGTGAGCACATGCGCGGAGAGGTATTCGAGCAAGGCGCTCCCTCCGGCGTGCAAAAGATTCAGGAGCAAGGGCATGACTTTTATCTCAACATTATTGAGCTCTGCATTAATAAATGGAGACGGAACATGATCTTTGCTTCAATGTCATTCAGGAGGCTACGCCCGTAGGGAATCCTTTTTCAATCCAGCATTGGGCTCAATAGAAAAAAGATGCTTTCGGCATGACATTTTCCTTTTACTTTTGCAAACTCAATAATTTGTCGCTGTCATGATCTGCAGCGTGCCGATCGGACAAACATCGTGCACGAACTCAATGTTGAGCTGCTGGCATTTCCGCACCGCCTCGTCCGACCAACAGCCCGGTGGCATCCATAAAATTTCGATGCCGATCTCCTTGACGGCTTCCACAACTTTTTCGGTGTTCGCTGGCGCCAAGGCGCAGATCACGACCTCCGGTTTTTGCGGAAGCTCCTTGAGAGAAGCATGGCATTTGATGCCGTCAATTTCCTGGTACTTGGGGTTGATCGGCAGGACACTATAGCCGGCATTCGTCAGCGTCATTAAAACCTCGTAGCCATATTTCCATTTATCCGGCGTGGCGCCAACCAACGCAAATGTCTTCTTCGTTTTGAGAATGTCTTGGGCGGTCATCATTTTTCACCTCGACAGAGCTTTGTTGATGATGTCGTCGCGGCTATCACAGCGCAGCTTTGGCCACAATCAAATCTAACCACAAAGGCACAAAGGAGACAAAGAAAATTTGATCAGTGTTAATCTGCGGAAATCCAAGCGCGGTCCGCCTCCTGTCAAAGCAATTTGAACCGCCGCTGCTTTGGCGGCGAGGCTTCAGTTCGCGTTTCTGCTTTTGCTGCTTTTTCGAGCGCTTGACAAAATTTCCTGTACTCGCGCAGCAAAGCTTCCGTATAAGCCTCCTCACGGCTCGGCGTAATGTAATTGCCGAACTCTTTAACCAACGCGAGAAGCTCTTGTTGCAATTGCGCCTCGTCTTTAATGCCGGAGAGATAAACGTTTCGCAAAGCATTCTCCAAACCGACAATGCCGGCGTCGATATCTCCGACTTTGATGATTTTGGCAATGGGTTTCGCACAGCATGAACCGGGCATACGCAATCACCTCGTTAAAATCAGGGATTAAAAACTGGCTCACAGAAACGGACAGCTCATGAAAAAAGCTTTTTGAACACGGATCACACGGATTTTCACGGATTTTTAATTTGTGCCTGCCCAGCCGCCGACTAGGGAAAATCCGCGTCATCCGCATAATCCGTGTTCAAAAAAGTCAGAAATTTTCTCTAACTTTCGGCCATTAATGCCACATTGGCAAGTCGCAGAAATTCTATTATCATTTCGTCGCTTCGCTGAGCTTGCGATGCAATGCGCTCAGCTTTCCAGCGATGATTTGCCGGATAGTCTCTTCGTCATTCTTGAGCGGATGCACCGGGATAAGATCCATCACCTGTTCCGCCGGCAAGCCGGAATGGAACAACAGCTCGGCAGCGCCGTGCAGCATCGCCGGAAGAGCCGATGACAGTTCCGCCTCGCTCATTCCAAACTCTCTGCCGAGGCGTTGCAGCTCGAGCCATTGGAACCAAAAATAAGTCGGTCCCATGCCGGTGAGAATGGCGTAGGCCTCCAGCTTTTTCTCATCGACTTCCGGCGCTTCGCCCCACTGCCGGAAGAAGCCGAGCAACGCCGTTTTTTCCACCGCTGCAATCTGCGGCGCAAACGCCACCGGATTGTAGCCTTGATGAATCAATGAAGGCGCGTTGGGAATCATGCGCGCCAACCGATTGAAGCCGCCAAGCTGCTGCGAGAGCGAGGCCATTGTCACGGTCGGAACCAGAGAAACCAGCATCGAGGAGGCAACGAGTTTTCCGCGCAGCGCTTGCAGAACCGAGGGCACGGCCGGCGGATGAACGGCCAGAAAAATCAACTCAGCCGCCACAGCCTTCGAGTTGTCCGCATGGCACTCGATCATCGGCGGCGCAATTGACCGGACTTTCGCGAGCGCCGCTTCACTCGGATCCGTAACGATAATTTTTTTCGGCAACGCCTGTTTCGTTTTCAGCGCTTGCAGCAGAAACCAAGTAACGCGCCCTCCGCCGATGAAGCTGATGGTTGAGAATGTCGTCATGATTTGTTTTTCTTTATTCTATTAAAAGTTCATTCGTTGCAAAAAAACAAAGATTTTCTACATGGAGAAACAGAGTAAACAGAGCTTACAAAGCAAGCAGAAGTTTTCCATACATGACCATCTCCGTTGACTCTGTTTTCTCCGTGTTCATCTTTTTGATTGCGGCTCGTCCGCGTTGTGGAGCAGGAGTGAAGCCGGACCGGCGCTTGACTCGCGAGTCCGGCTTCATCGAATTGACTTCTATCTCATCATGGCCATCTTGCGCGTGATCGTTGCATCCGGCGTGATCAACCGGTACAAGTAAATGCCGCTGGCGAGGCCTTCGGCCTGCAGCGAAAATCTGTGCGCACCGGCAGGCAGGCGCTCGTTCAGCAGCAGAGTCTTCACCTCGTTGCCAAGCAGATCATAAACCTTCAAGCTGACCAGTGAAGATTTGGGCAATTGAAATTCAATCGTCGTGCTGGGATTAAACGGGTTCGGATAATTCTGCGCCAGCGCAAACGTCGCCGGCAGGTTTTCCGGCCGTTCGGCAACCGCGGTCGTCGGAATACGCGTGAAGCCCAGCTTCTTCATCGTCGTCGTATCGAGCGGCTCGGCATAAAACAGATGGCTGTTGTCTGTTTCCGATTTCAGATAGAACCAGGCGTTGGGATCGCCGGGAAAAACCATCGGATCGCCGCTGTAGCTGGCGTAGTCGAATTTCAACGCGGTCTTCCAATCTGCCGGAATCGGTACCACGCCGGAAGGGCCGGCCATTTTCTTGGTCGTCTCATTCCACTTGGTCATGGTGATGGCGCCGGTGTTGTTGTATTCTGCAATCGCCGCATTCGAGGCGCCCATGTTGTAATGACAATCGGCGCACGTCGTGCCCTCTTTCTTGATGACGTGCGAATGATACGAAGAAATGATGAAGTTCGACTTGCCGTTGTACGTGTGGGTCATGAAACCGCCGAGACGAACCTCGTTGTCCCTTTTCACGAGCAGCCGGTAATTCTTGATCTGATTAATTGCGCGATTCTTGCCCGAGGCCACCACGGATTCGAAGTGGCAACTGGCACACGTCAACACCGAAACGGCGTGACAGGCGGCGCAATCCACCTTGCTACCGTGCAGAGTATGCGACGTGTTGCTTGGCAGGGGTGTATGGCAGTCTTCACATTTCACTTTGATCGCGCCGGGTTCTTTCAGCGCAGCGTAGGCCACGCCGTCATCGCCATGCACTTCTGCTTTCGAATGGCAGGACGTGCAGGTCAAGCCCTTCGTCTGATGAACGTCAATGCCGGGATAGGCGTCCCGTTCGTACTTTTGGCGATTGTGACAATTCAGGCAGGTCACTTCCGCGACCGCCGTGCCGGTGGCAAAGTTGTGGCAATCATTGCAGCTCGGCGCGTAGGTTGCGGGATCAATGGGATCGCCGTTCGGATACTTTTCCGTTGTCGAATGGCATTTCTGGCAGGCCAGATTTGCCATCGGAATGCCGGTGATCAGCTCCATGCCGCCGGTTTCCGCTTTGTAAGCGGTGTTCTTGCCCTCGCGGGTGTAATGCAAACTGGTGGTGAATTTGCTTTGGGCCAGCAGCACGGTTGCGCCCAAAAGCAAAAACAACAGCGCTAATAAACATGAGTGTCGTTTCATTTCAATCTCCGTCAAATCAAATCGTTCATCGAACAACTGTTCCATATTCACCATCTCATCGAACAAGCAAAATCATTTCAGTTTTCCGTTTTGCAGTTTTTCACCTCCTTTCAAACACAAAATACAGGTTCGGCAACAGCAGCAATGTTACGAACAGAGAGAAAAACAATCCGCCGATCACCGCCACGGCCATCGGCTGCAACATGTCGCCGCCTTCGCCCCAGTTGATCGCCAGCGGCAGCAGTCCGAGTATGGTGGTGGCCTGCGTCATCAAGATCGGGCGCACCCGCAACGGCGCGGCTTCGAGAATGGCTTCCCGCAGCGCCAATCCTTTTTGCCGGTATTCGTTGATGAACGAAATCAGCACCACGCCCTGGGTGGCGATGCCGCCGGTCATGATGATCACACCAATGAGCACGGTGGCGCCCGCCGGAAACGCGGTGAGCAGCAGCGCCGCCGCCACCCCCACGAAGGCAAACGGCACGCCCAGCAGAATGAGCAGCGGTTGTTTGAATGAGTTGAATTGAATCGCCAAAATCACATAAGCAAAGAACAGCGCGAAGAGAATCACCTGCAGCATGGTGCGCTGGCTTTCCTGCATCAAATAAACTTGTCCGCCGAATTCAAAGGAATAGCCTTCCGGCAGCGGGAAATCTGCCAGCGCGTTTTGCACCGCCGCAGCCATGTCGCCGACGCTGGCGCCGCGCGTCACGTCGCTGGAGACGACGATTTGTTTGATCTGATTTTCGCGCACGATTTCCACCGGCCCGAGGCGCGGCACCACTTGCGCCACGGTGCGCAGCGGAATTTTCAAGCCATTGGTGGCATCGATGTAAAGGTTTTCCACGTCCTGCCGCGAGCTGAGGCGGCGCTCCGGCACCATCACGCGGATGTCATACAATTCGCTGGCGTCGCGGAACTCCGAAGCCACCGCGCCATCGATGAGGGTTTTCACCGAGGCCGATACCGATTGCGTGGAAAGCCCCAAATCCGCCAGCCGCAACCGATTCACTTGCACTTGATATTCCGGTTTGGTGATCTGGGTGCCGATGCGCACATTGGTGAGGCCGGGCAAGTTTTGCATGCGGCCTGCCACCTGCTGCGCCATCTCATTCAATTCCGTCAAATCAAAGCCGCGCACTTTGATTTCCACGTCGGATTCGCCGGTCTTGCGGATGCCCTTCATCTTCTGCTCGCTCACCACCAGCTTGGCGCCGGGCTGCATAAATTTCATCACCTGCGGCTGGATTTTCTCCACATATTCCGCGGTTGAAAACGGGCGCTGGCTTTTCGGCACCAGCTCGATGTCGATTTCGCCTTCGTTGGCAATTTCATAAGTCACTAGTCCCCACACTTTGCCGCCGGAAAGAGTGAAATACTTTTCCACATACGGATCGCCCCTCACCACGCTTTCCAAACGCGCCAGCAGACTGTCGGTGCGCGCCACGGCCGTGCCGGTGGGCAAAATGGTTTTGATCATCACGCGGCCGTCGTCCACTTTCGGCAAAAACTCGCTGCCGATGAAGCGGAAGAAATAGAAGCTGCCCGCCAGCAGCAACACGAATACACTCACCACCAGCCAGCGCCAGCGCAACAGACGCTCGAGGATCGCACGGTAAAAATCGTTGGCGCGCAAGATGAGCCGGTCGAAGACGCCGAGTTTTTTTCCGACTTTTTCGCGCGTGATGACGAGGTAATGCGTGAGCATGGGCGTCACCGTCAGTGCCACCAAGAGGGAGATGAGAACGATACCGGCGATGGTGAGAATCAATTCTTTGAACAGCAGCGAGGTGAGGCCGGGGATGAGCAGAAACGGCAGGAACAGCGCGAGAAAAGTAAGCGTGGAAGCCAGCACCGCCAGCGCCACCTCGGTGGTCGCCGCCACCGCCAGCGGCGAATCGGAAGTCTTCCCGATGGTTCGGGATTCCGCCTGCTGCCGGGTGATGTTTTCAATAACGACGATGGAATTATCCAGCACCACGCCCATCGCTACGACCAAACCGCCCAGCGAGAAGATGTTGATCGAAAATCCGCCCACTTGCATCAGGAAAAAGTTGAACAGGATGGTGACGGGCAGGGCGATGAGCATCACCAGCACTTGCCGCCAATGGCCGAGGAACAGGTAGATCACCAAAATCACCAGCAGCACCGCAACGATGGCGGAATCGCGCACGCCGGCGATGGCGCCTTTGATGTAATCCGCCTGATTCTCCACGGTGTTGAATTGAATGTCCGGCGGCGCGGTGTCCGCAAGTTTGGTAATGAGGGCGTTGACGGCTTCGGCGACTTCCACGGTGTTGGCGTCGGCCTGTTTGAGAATGTTCACTTTGATGGCGGGCTTGCCGTTGAAGCGGGTGACGACGCGCTGGTCCTGGTGGCCGTCTTCCACCGCGGCCAATTCTTTCAGGCGCACCATCGCCTTGCCGTTGTTGGCGACGATGACGTTGCGGATGTCGTCGAGATTCTGAAACTCGGCGGTGGTGCGCACGATGAACTCACGGCTGCCTTCGGTGACGCGGCCGGCGAGGCGCTCGATGTTTTCTTCCTGCAAGCGTTTGATGACTTGATTCAAGGTGAGATCATACGCCGCCAGCCTTTCGGCGTTGAGATGCACGCGGATTTCGCGGCGCAGCCCGCCGACGATTTCAGTGCCGGCCACGCCTTTGACGGCGAGAAACTGATCCTGCAGCACGTTTTCGACCCAGGTGTTCAGCTTCACCAGATCGCGGCCCTCGGAGGTGACGATGAGCTGCACCACCGGCAACTGCGAGGGATCGGCTTTGAACATGACCGGCGGATCGGCGTCGGGCGGCAGCTTGCGCGTCGCCAGGCCCATTTTCGCCACCACGTCCTGATACGCCACGTCCACGTCGGTGCCGTATTCGAAATTGACCAGCAGGGTGTACAAGCCTTCGATGGAGGATGATTCCAGGTAATCGAGATTGTCCACCGTGCTCATCACCCGTTCGACGGGATCGGCGATGTTGTCGTTGATCTCTTCCGGGGTGGCGCCGCGCCAATAGACATACACTTTGATCATGGGATAGGTGATGTCCGGCAGGAAGTCGGTGGGCATGCGACTGTAGCCGAAGAAGCCGAGCAACAGCGCGGTAGCCATCAGCACCAGCGTGGCCACCGGGCGCTTGATGGCGGTATGAGTGAGTTTCATGATAACCCTCCTGCAAGAATGCAGGTTTTATAAAAAAGTCATTTCTTTGGCAAAACGATTGAAGCAATTATTTTGACTCAATGCCGATGAAAAATTTGATATGGCAGAATGATTGAACGGCAGTATAGTTATTTCTCTTGATTTGGAATCATTTTGGGAAATCATTCTGCCGAATAATTATTCCAATTAATTCCACAACGCGGACGAGCCGCAACCCCAAAGACTAACAGGAGAAAACAGAGCAAACAGAGAAGGTAATGATTGGGAATTTCTCTTTAGCTTTTTAATCTCTGTTTACTCTGTTTTCTCGTGTTAAAAATCTTTGCTTTTTTTGCACACATTTTACTTGTTAGAGATTAGTTCGTTTTCTTGCCTTTGCCTTCACTTTGAATCTTGACCGGCGTTCCTTCTTTCAATTGCTGCTGTCCTTCAACCACCACCTGCTCGCCGGCGTTCAAGCCGGAGCGGATTTCGACCCAGCCTTTTTCCACCAGTCCGGTTTGCAGCGTGCGCTCGTGGGCCTGCTCGTCATTCACCACAAAACAGGTCTGCGCCTGCGGCCGTTCGACGAGGGCCTCTGCGGGAATGGCAATGGCATTCTCCACTTGCCGCAGCACAAACGTCGCGCGCACGAACATGCCGGATTTGAGATTGGGGCAGGGATCGAGCAGGCGCACCTCCACCAGCCCGTTGCGGGTTTGGTTGTCGATTTGCGGATGAATGCGGCTGATTTGACCGTGAAAGATTTTTTCCGGGCAGGCGTCTGCGTCGATCTGCACGCTTTGTCCCATTTTCAATTTGCGCAGATCCAGCTCTGAAACCGGTGTCTCCACCCGCAGCCGGCCGCTGCTCTGGATTTCGAACAGTTTCTGTTTCGCCGGCACCATGTCGCCCAAGTCGATCCAGCGCTGCGAAATGACGCCGGAGATGGGCGAGGTCACCGGCACCTCGCGGTATTGCTGCAAGGCAAAGCGATAATCCTGCTCGGCCTGCTGCAATTCTTTTTGTAACGCCGGGTCATCGGGCTGCCGCGCCAGCGCGTCCTTTTTCGCTTCCACTTGCAGCCGCGCGGAGC
>JAPDQK010000038.1:0-7113 GCA_034505955.1 Candidatus Zhuqueibacter pondensis | reverse complement strand
CCTCGCGGTATTGCTGCAAGGCAAAGCGATAATCCTGCTCGGCCTGCTGCAATTCTTTTTGTAACGCCGGGTCATCGGGCTGCCGCGCCAGCGCGTCCTTTTTCGCTTCCACTTGCAGCCGCGCGGAGTTGATGATGTCTTCACGAATCAACGGACTGATGGTGGCGACCACCGCGTCTTTGCTGACGGCATCGCCTTCGCGCACCAGCAGCCGCGAAACTTTGCCTTCGGCGGTGGAGAGCACGTTGGCAACGTTCTCCGCCTGCAGCGTGCCCGGCAGCTCCAGCCGCTCCGTCATCGTGCGTTGCGCAACGGTGATGACTTTCACCAATTTGGGCGGCGTTTTAGCCGGTGCTTTGGTTTCGGCGTTCTGTCCGGACTCACACGCGATGAGGGCGGCAAGCATACTGAACGCTATCAAGAGAATCGAGTTTTTCATTTTCATGTGCATACCTTCCACTAAAATTCGAGCAAGGCCTATCGCCGCGAGATCACGACCTCGCTTCTCCAAACTTGGCGATCGCAAACGCCATGAGCAGCAAAATCGTGTTCTCACAAAATTCCCAGCGTGAACAGCAACTGCGCCTGTGCGCGGCTGTAATTGACCATGGCTTCGTTCAACTGCAAGCGGGTGTTGAGCAGGCTTTTCTGAATGTCGAGTAAATCGGTGTTTGAGCGCCGGCCGGCGTGATATTCAATCAACGCGAGGCGGTAGCTCTGCTCTGCCTGCGTCAGTGCTTGCTGCTGAATGGCGACACGCTCCTCTGCTTCCTGCACACGCAAGTGCAGGTTGCTGATCTGCGCCGCCAGATTTTTCAGAAAGTATTGCTTTTGCCAGTGAATCTGCTCGCGCTGCGCTTCCACCTGCGCCACCCGCGCCGAGATCACGCCGGCGTCGAACAGCGGCATTTGCGCCGTCAATCCCACGAAATAGCGGTCGTTCTGCGACGGCGAAAAAGATTCCACACCGAATTCATAACCGTACCAGGCCATTGCCGCCACCTGCGGCAGTCGCGCCGCTTTTTGCACCGCGATTCTCGCTTCTGCCTGTTTCAAATCCCACTCGAACTTTTGCGCCAGAGGATTGTGCTCCAGCGCAGTCTGCAACAAGCGCGTGGTGTCGGTTGGCAGCGGCGCCATGGTAAGCGAATCCGCCGGCAGAAAGAGTTGCGGCTCACGGCGTCCCATCGCCACCGCGAGATTGTTGGAGACCAGTTGGTAATCGTTGCGCGCCTTGAGCAAGTTGCCATCGGTGTTGGCGATTTCCACTTGCAGGCGGTTCAGCTCCAGCTCCGACATGCGTCCTGCTTGCACCAACAGCCGCGCGTATTGCTGCTGCACCTCGAGCTGCCGGCGATTTTCCTGCAAAATGCCGATCTGGTTGGCAGTGGATTGCAACTGATAATACGCCAGCGCCACCACCAGTTTGAGATTCAGTTCCTCATTTCCCAGCGCCAGTTGCTGCGCCGCCAGTCCGGCCTCGGCAGCCTGTTTGTTGTGGGAAAGTTTTCCGCCGGTAAAAAGTGGTTGCCGAATGGCAATGGCGGGCAGGAAGTCGTGTTCGATGTTGCCCAGTTTCACGCTTTTGAATCCTGGCACGATGTCGAGATAAGCATAACTGAAAGTGGCATCGAGATTGGGCAGCCGATTGCCGGCGGCTTCCTGCACCGCAGCTTCGGCGCCGGTGACGCGGGTGCGCGCCGCTTGCAATAGCTCGTTGTGCGCCAGCGCTTCCTGCAGCGCTTGCTGCAGGGTGATTTTCACGCTGTCATTTGCATTTGGCTGCGCGATCGCCAGCGCCGGACAGCTGATCGAAAAAAGAAGCGATAAAAAGATTCTCACGACACGGCGTCTTTTCTGTTCATGTATTATCATATTTGCACTACCTCTCCACAACGGCAAAACGATTGAGGTCAAAATTATTCGCAACTATTCAGCGTTAACTCCCCGAAGCAGTTCGTTCGACAAGCATCATTATCCTGTCATTCCGGAGGAATCTTTTTAGTGTCGAGCACAATGTTTGCATCAAAAAAGATGCTTCCAGCATGACATGTTACTTGGAAGTCTGTGTTCTCACACGCAAAATCAAGGCAAAATGATTAACGACAAAATGATTACTCTGAAGTTTTAATCGTTTTGCCCAAAATGGCTTTGCCACAGTTTTACTTTACTGCAACGCCAATCCGTAAGCGGTGTTGACCTCCTTCGTCAGCGCGGCGAAGATCGAGGCCAGTTCCGACTGATTTTCGCCGGCAAGTGCGAGCGCCAGCTCATCCAGTTTTGCAGACAGCGCTTTGATCGCCGCGCGATACGACTGGCACTTCTCGGCATTCACCGGCGCGGGGCAGGGCGCTTGCAGCACGCGGTCACGCTGCTGCTGCATCACCGGCAGCAATTCGCGCACGCCGGCGGGGCCGTTGTTTTGCGCCGCCATGCTTGCGGTTTTCAAGGTTTTGCGCAGGTGGAACAGGCGATCCAGCGCATACACCAGGCCGTTCTCCTCGTGCATCTGCACGAACAGGCCGCAGGCAAATCCGCAGGTTTGAAAGGACTCTTTGAAGCGGCCGGCGGCCAAATGCGCCTCCATCTCCTGCAGTTGGCTCATCATGTCGGCCAGCCGCGCCGAGAATTGTTTATCCGCCGCGTACGCTGCCGGTGGATTTTGTTGATATTGCTGCTGCACCTGTTTCCACAAAGCGATGGCCTGGCGCAAATGCGCCAACGCCGTTTGCTGTTTTTCAGCATCCTGGGCTTTCATCAATTCCTGCACCAGCGCGCAATATTGGCGCATCTCCACACGGCTTTGCGTGACCGCCGCATCAAATTCGTGCAGCGCTTTCGCATCGGGAGCTGGAATTTCGGCGGCAGTCAGATTTGTGCAAGCAAAGATGATGATGAGCGCGGCGATCAACTTTTTGGCGAGTAGCATTGCAGTTGTCCTTTCAATGTGAAGTTTCGCTTTCTGATTTCATTGAGAATTTCTTGCGCAGTCATGATTGCAACCATTGCATGTTTAAGTTTTGGCTCATATCAGCAAACTCCTATTCCAACGCCGGCTCATGGCGATGATCATCGCGTGCGTGATTGATATCCACCACCACGTCTTGCGCCTCGCACACTTCCGCTTCCAATTGCAAAGTCGGGTGGTTGATGGCGAATTCCTTTTCCAGCGCGGCCTCGAGTTTTTTGGTCACCGCGCAGCCGGCGCTGATCAAGCGATCTTTGACGACGAGATGCGCGCTCAACGCGCGAAAATTCGATGACAGGCTCCAAATGTGGAGATGATGGACGTTTTCAATCTCTGGAAACGAGCGAATGAACGCGGCAACGCGCTCGAGGTTGATGCCCTTTGGCGTTCCTTCCGTGAGAATGTTGACGGTTTCCAAAAGAATATCCCACGCGCTTTTGATGATGAAGATGCCGATGGCGATGGAAATGATCGGATCGAGAATGAACCAGCCGCGCCAGTAAATCAACACGCCAACCACAATCACGCCGAGCGATTCGATGGCATCGGTGAGCAAATGGAGAAAAGCGCTTTTGGCGTTGAGATCATGCGCGGCATCCTTGCGCAGGATGAGAGTGGAGAACGTGTTCGCCGCAAAACCGACGATGGCGATGATCATCACCCACAATCCCATCACCGGCTCCGGCGCTTTGAAACGCATGATGCCTTCGTAGATGATGTATCCGCCGATGAGCACCAGCGTGACGGCGTTGATGAAGGCCACGAAAATTTCCACGCGCACGTAGCCATAGGATTTCTGCGCGTTGGATTTCCACAGCACGATCTTCGAAGCGGCAAAACTCAGAATCAGCGCGAAGAAATCGCTGAGATTATGCATGGCATCGGAAATCAGCGCCAGGCTGTTGGTGAGCAAACCGCCGACAAGTTCAACAACGAAGATAACGGCGTTGAGCGCAATCGCGAGGCCCAAATGCTTTTGCGTGGAAGTGTGAGAATGTTCGTCCATAAAATATTCCTGATCAAAACACATCTGCAAGCAACTTTGCTGCGATTACAAAAAGCACAACGGCATACAGTTGCTTGACCCATTTGGGCTTGGCCTTGGTTGCCATGAAATTTCCACCGAGCTGCGATCCGATAAGCACGGCCACGATCATCAGCACGGTGAGCGACCAGTTGAAACGGCCATCGGCCACGTGGCCCATGAATCCCGAGAAGGATGAAAAGGTGACGACAAACGCCGTGGTGGCAGCGGCGGCTTTGGTTTTGTAGCCCATCCACATCAGAATGGGCGCGATGATGAAGCCGCCGCCAATGCCCAACATCCCGCCGAGGAAACCGGCAAAACCGCCGACGAACGCGCCGATGACGGAACGCTTCGTCGCCGCCATCATCGTTTCGGGTTCCGGTTGCTTGGCGACAATCAACGTGCGGACCGCCGCGATGATGACGGCGACAGCGAATGCGCCCAGCAGCAAGGTGACCGGCACAAACTTCGCGCTGTACGCTCCGACCGGCGCCAGCACCAAAGCGCTCACCGCCATCGCTGCGCCGCCTTTCCAGTCCACCAATTTTTGCCGGCTAAAGGGAATCAACGCCAGCAAGGTGTTCAATCCGTTCATCAGCAGGCCGAGCGGAATGGCGACTTCTTTCACCGGAAAGCCGGCCCATTTCAGCACCGGCACGTAAACCATGCCGCCGCCCAAGCCCAGCATCGCAAACAGAAACGAGGCGAGCAGGATGACGGCGAAGGCGATTGCGTAGAGCATTTCACCCTCTCACTTCAGCGGGAGCGGCTGCTCGTAGCCGGAGCAGGGAATGCAAACCAGCTTGCCGTCTTTGCGGCGCAGATAGCGCTCGAAAACGTATTCACCGCACACCTCGCATTTCGCCTTGTTGAACGAGCCTTTGATTTTGTCGTAAGCAAAATCCGGCAGCTTCTTCACGGCGAACATCTCGTTGTCGCTCGCGTTGAGCACGACGTTGATGACTTCGAGACGCACCGGCTCCGGAATTTGCGACGGCTCGATGCCCTTTTTGCGATAGTCAAAGAATTCGTATTTGCCGAGCTTGTCAACAAAATCCGGCTTCACAGCAATGCGCACGGCGCCGTTGTTCGGCGTCCAGAGAATCGCCGCCAGCTTGCCGTAGTTGAGCCGCTCCATCATCAGCTTGCCGTACGTGCAGCCGGTGGAGGCCTGCAAGCCGTCCATCATGCAGGTCTGAGGATGCCCGATGCCCAGCTCGGTGTACATGAAATAATCATGATCCGGCGCCTTCGGCGCGCCGAGTGTTTTGAGCATCAAATCTCCCATGCGAAAACCGATGGGCATGAACGGGCAGCGATGCCCGTGAAATTCAAAAGTCCATTCGGGAAGTTGAAACATGTTTGACTCCTTTCCATTGAATCACTCGTGATGCCAGAGCGCCGCCAGCCACAGGATGGTCAGGCCCAGGCAAATCGAGCCGAATTGCCACCACGCTTCGTTCGGTCGCTTCTGGTTGTGCAACTCGGGTATCAAATCCACCAGCGCGATGTAGATGAATCCGCCGGCGGCAAAGGGCAGCAGCCAGGCGCTCAGGTCTTGCACGTGCAATGAGAAGAAATATGCAAACGCGCCGCCCAGCACCGCCGTCAACGCCGAAAGCAGGTTGAACAACAGCGCGCGGGCTTTGCTGAAACCGCCGTAGATCAAAACTCCGAAATCGCCGAGCTCTTGCGGCACTTCGTGGAACAGAATGACCGCGGTGGTGACGATGCCCAGCTCGGCGCTCACCAGAAAACCTCCGGCGATGATCATGCCGTCGAGAAAGTTGTGAACGCCATCGCCGATGAGGTTGAGATAGACAAAGCTGTGCACTTCGCATTTACCCTCGTGGCAGTGTCGCCAGCACAGAAATTTTTCCAGCGCGAGGAAAGCCAGAATGCCGCCGACCACGCGCAAGAACGTGGCCTCGTGCGCCTGTTCGAGCGACTCGGGAATCAAATGGAAAAAGGCGCCGCCGACCAGACTGCCGGAGGCAAATGCAACCAGCAATCGCGAAAGCCGGCCGAGAGCTTGTTCGCGCACCGAAACGAACAGCACGCCGATCAGGGAGGCGAGGCTTACAATCAAGTTTGCCGCCAGGATGTGGATTGCAGTCGCCATGGAAAAATCCCAATCATTTAACACGCATTCAGACGGTTGTTTCAATGGGTGACCAGCAAAATCACCCGATACGCCGCCAACCCAACCAGCGCCAGCGCGAAAATGTGCGCCAGCGTTCTGGAGCGCACCCGCTTCGCCATGAACGCCGCGCCTAATTGCGCGCCGATGACCGAAACCACGGCGCTGATTCCCACCAGCCCCCAATTCAATTTTGCGGTGGACAAATGCGCCGCCAAAGCGGAAAACGAGGGGAGCGTGACGATGACCGCATTGGTGGCGGCAGCGATGCGCGCCGTGTAGCCCAGCAAGACCAGCGTCGGCATCATCAGAAAGCCGGGGCCGACGCCGAGAAATCCGGCCAGTGTGCCAATGAAAACACCAAAAATTCCCGCGTGCACGCGTTTGCGATGCGGTATTTCAGTTGAATCGACGTCGCTCATCACCGGTGGGAATGCCATCCGATACGCCAGAAAGATGAGCAGCGCGACAAAGACCCACCACACAAATTCCGTGCTGGCAAATTGCAGCAGATAAACGCCGAGCGGCGCCGCCGCCGTGGTGATCAGCAAAACCGGAATCGCGGTTTTGTAATCCACCATTTTCTTTTTCATGAACGTCAACGCCGCCGCAATCGCGGTGAGACCGTTCAACAGCAGCGCCCACGGCATGATCACGTGCTTCAGCTCATAGTTGAAAAAACCGAGCGCGGGGATGGCAATGAACGCCACGCCGAGACCGAGCATGCCGGAAAGAAACGAGAGCACGAACAGCATGGCGACAACGAGAACATCAATCATGGTAGTTATTCCATTGCGGAGCAAAAGTTAGAAAAAAATTCTGAGTTTTTAGATTTCCAGCGGATAGAAAAACCCAGCGGATAAAGCTCTTACAGTTGGGTTTTTCTATCCGTTGGAAAAAAGGCTGCCCGAAGGGCTCCAGTTTTCAGCCGGTCTGAAAAACTGGCGTAGCCTCATTACGAACCCAATCAGGTCCTTC
>JAPDQK010000037.1:50928-61464 GCA_034505955.1 Candidatus Zhuqueibacter pondensis | reverse complement strand
GTAGCGCAGGCATCCTGCCTGCACTGCCCGGGCGGGAGGAGAGGCTTTCTCGCGGGTCGATTCGGCAACCCGTAGCGCCGGTATCGTAGCGCCGGCTTCCAGCCTGCCAGAGCTGCGCAGCGGTAAAAATTTTTCTTTGCGCGGCAAAATTCTGCAGGCCTCGTAGCGCAGGCATCTTGCCTGCAAGAATCCGTAGCGCCGGTATCTTGCTTACAAGAGTTCGTAGCGCAGGCTTCCAGCCTGCCTCGCCCGTTTGGAGAAGAAGCTTTTTACGAGCCGATCGGGCAGGCAGGATGCCTGCGCTACAACGCCAGCATTGGCCTATTTCACCCGCAGCCGCGAGCTTTTTCGCCAACTCGGCTTGGAGAAAAACGTGCAGCGAGAGGAAGCGCTGATCGCGGCAGTGCAAGCAAAAACGTAGCGCAGGCATCCTGCCTGCACTGCCCGGGCGGGAGGAGAGGCTTTCTCGCGGGTCGATTCGGCAACCCGTAGCGCCGGTATCGTAGCGCCGGCTTCCAGCCTGCCAGAGCTGCGCAGCGGTAAAGGTTCATTTTCACTCGGCGAATTCAGCAGGCAGGATGCCTGCGCTACATTCATAGCGCCGGCTTCCAGCCTGCCGGAGTTACGAACAAAACGGTGAGGGAAATATTATGAACCCAAAGGAAAGCGATAACCAACAGGGCGCAGCAGAGCAACAACGCCCGCCGGAAACCCCCGCTACTTCTCAACTTCTGCAACCGCATCTTCTCACCGGTTATCATACGCGCGGTTATCTGCCGCATTTGAAAGTCGAGGGCGGAACTTACTGGGTTACTCTGCGCTTGTGCGACAGCCTGCCACAGGAAGTACTGCGAAAATTGGAAGACGAAAGAAAAGCATGGGAAAAGCAGCAGGCTTCTAAGAAGCTCACCCCAAAAGAACTTGCCGAGCAGTGGAAGCGACAGTATTCGAAGCGCATGCAAGCTTATCTCGATGCCGGAATGGGCAAGTGCTGGCTCAAACGCGACGACATCGGCGGGTTGGTCGTCAAAGCAATTCGGTTTTTCGAGGGCAAGCGTTACGATTTGCACGCGTGGGTGGTCATGCCGAATCACGTGCACGTGATGGTGACACCCCGCGACAAGTGGACGCTGAGCTCGATTCTGCACAGTTGGAAATCCTACACCGCCAAGCAGGCGAATCGGATTTTGGGAAGAGTGGGGAGGCCGTTTTGGCAGGTGGAGGCTTACGATCACCTCGTGCGCGATGATGAGGAGTTTTATCTGATCTGCGAATACACGATCAACAATCCGGTGAGCGCAGGATTGTGCGCCCAGCCGGAGGATTGGAAATTTTCCAGCGCGTTCGTGAACAAAGAGGCCGGCGCAACTCCTTCATAAAAGTTTTAGGCCGTAGCGCAGGCTTCCAGCCTGCCAGTGCGTGGAGTAGTGCAAGAAGCGCTTACGCGCGTGCCAATTTCTGCAGGCAAGATGCCTGCGTTACATGATGCAACCGTAGCGCAGGCTTACAGCCTGCAAGAGTTGTGCAATCGGAAAAACTTTTTTTCGAACCGTAAATTCATTTCCCAATTTCACGACCGAAACAACCCAGATGTCATTTACTATAGATTTCCCATTGCCCTCCTTCAGCCATGCGGTTGTAATTGACACTGCCGCTATTCACGAATATTCAGGAACGATTTCGCCCTTACAAGAGGTGACTCTTCCGCCGTTAAGTGCTCTTGTTGCTGTCTTTGGTGGTGCAAGCACTAACGTGAAGGAGCAAGGCTCGAAAACAAAATTGAAATTTACCTTAGGGGCTGCGCAAAAATAACTTGGCATTTTGCACAACCTATTTTTTAGACAACGTTGATTTTGAATTTCACGCCTGACCTGTTGGGTAAATTGTATAGTTCCACTCAGGCAAAACTTTATGTCTTCTGATGTTAATTTCTGCGAATTGGTCATCATCGATTCTGAGGTGAGTGATATATTTCTTCTTGTTAAGCCGTGCCCGAACTTTCAGGCCGGTTTGGGTTTTCGTCGTGCGAATATATTTGAGCATGATCTCCAAGGAGCGAAGTGGTTTATCAGCCCAATTGGTACTAATATGACTAAACAGGCGATGGTCAATCGGATTCCATTTTGACGCGCCCGTCGGATAATGACAAACGGTAACCGCAATGCCGAAGGCAGTCTCATTGGCCATCAAGGATTCCAAGGCGTCGAGGACGGCGCTTTTTTTCGAGGGCCTTCGCCCCGCCACCTACTTCGCGGACACGATCGACCGTGATCTGCTGGGACGCGAGTTCACGGCGGCCACGGGCAATGGTTTTCACGTTCATTCCGGTCTGTCGCGAGATGAGAACATCGCCACCGTGTCCTAATTTCATCGACTCGAAACCGGCATAAAGTCGTCGTTCTTTCTCATTCAACGTTGCCAGGAAAGTACGCAGGGCCTGTTGGATATCTGCCGATGGCTCGTCGCCAGCGGCGATGGCTTCGAGCATCTGTTTCCGCGCCTTAAGCTGCAACTTCCAAGTTTGCGGAGAGAGATAAAGATAACCCGGCGCCAGGCTTTCACGCCGTAGATGGCCGGCAGCTGTTAGTTTCAACAGCGGCGTGTGCACCCGAACCTGGACAAGTTCCTCAAGTTCATGTGCAAAATATCCAGCTTCTGAAGCACAGACCAAAGCTTTGACGGTGTTGAGCAAAGAGCCATATTGGGAAAAACCAACTTGACGATAGTTCCAAAGTCCATGCTGATCGTACTCCGCAATCTCGTCCAGCGTATAATATTTGCCTGCATGAGAATAGCTGGCACGGTAAGAAAGGGTTTTGAGCTTGCGAAAGACCGTCATTTTGGCCGTTGTCCCCAACGCTTTTTTCATCGCGCCGAGAGTCAAAATTTTTTCCTTGTCAAAGAGCGCTTTGAGAGTTTGGGAATGATATTGTACAGTTCGCATAATGTTACCATTAAGCTTTCGTCTTCCACTTTAGCCTAATAGTAACATTATTTTCGGAAAAATGCAAGAAAAATTGAATGCACAAAGATATTGAAATTCAAGTAATTCTGATAGTGTTGTCCAAATTATTCTCACGAATTTAAGATCATTTTGGTACTATTAAGAATGATTAATGCCAACTTAATTTTGCGCAGCCCCTTAGAGCAGAACTACCCCAATCCTTTCAATCCAGCAACGACCATTCGCTTCTCGCTGCCGCAGCGTTCGCACGTTGTGCTGAAAGTTTTCGACGTTCACGGCAGAGAAGTAGCGACGCTGGTCGATGGCAATCTCGTCGCAGGCAATCATGTCGTAACATTTGTACCGCATAGATTGCCGAGCGGTCGTTATTTCTACTCGCTCACCGCAGGAAAATTCAAACAAACGCGCAAGGCGGTGTTGGTGAACTAAACATCACGCTCAACGCCTGCTGTGACGAAACGTGCCAGGGCGAGAATGCTCTCTTGCGCATTATAGGCAGAAGACCTGCACGGCAAGACAATCTCCGCAGATACTGGCTAGGATTGCGTAATCCTTCTCTCTGTCCGCTATCGAACAAACTGTCGAATTCTTCTGTACGCTGTCGTCCACCCGGCGTGCGAGAAGGCGGTCTCCGGCGCGGAACGCAGAGTGGCAATAAATTTGCAATTCTGTCCGTCTCCGAGTTTTGCGGTGAAAACCTCACATGAAATCACACAAGCGCGTCACGGCTTTTCGTTTGCAGGATGCACCTGGCATTGTCGGAGTGATTGAATTCTCAAAGAGGATCAGCATGATTCAGCAACGCCGTTTGGCCCGAAAATTCTCTGGTAAAATCACTTCTGTCTTTGGAATTTTCCTACTGGCGATTTTGTCCATCGCCTGGCATTATGGCGAAGACCTCAAAACAAAAAACACCGCGGCGCACAGCACCTTTCATTGGAGCCATATCGTAGCGCCGGCTTCCAGCCTGCAAACATGAAGATCGGAGTGCAACGAGTTATGGTTGCACAGCTGATTTTCAGAAAACTGCCCGTGTTGGGTTTGACACCCGATAGTGATGAAAATGAATGTACATCGTAAGGCCTTCAGGCGCTCAACTTTTGACGTGAACCCCCGACGCCTAAAGGCGAAACTACGAACTTATCATAAGAATACCATGAAGTACTCACTCAACTTCTTTTGCCGCTCTTTTCTCCTGCCGGCGTTATGTGCCTCGGAAGTCCTCTTGTGCGGCTGCAAAAAAGCAGAAAACCCGCCGACGGCGCCGCAACCGCTGCAGCCACAAACCGGCCCGTACTTTCATCAAATCTACAGCGCCTCCAGCAGCGATGGCTTGAACTGGACTTTCGACAATCGCATTTTGCTCGATCATGCTTCTGTGCCCGCTGCGATTGTGACACCCGCAGGAAAAATTCGCATCTATTATGTCGATGCCTCGCGGGTGCCGGAGAACACCAACTGCGCCGAATCCAGCGACGGCGGCGTGACTTTCACCGTGCTCGGTTGCACCATTGCCAATCGCGCCAACGACAAGGCGCTGGATCCGAGCATCGTGCTGCTGGCGGATGGCCGCTATCGGCTTTACTACTACGCCAGCAAGCAGAATCCCAACACTGCTGACAAGCATTCGATCTACAGCGCGATTTCGAGTGACGGCGTTCTTTTCACGCAGGAGCATGAGGTCTTTGCACGCGAAGGCCTGGTCGATCCCGACGTGTTTCAAGTGGGCGACGAGTGGTTCATGTATGTTTTCAGCCTCAACGAGGGCGCAACCATTGTTGCGCGCAGCCGTGATGGCTTGAATTTCACCTACGTCGGGCCGCTGGGCTTGCGCGACTGGGGCACGACCGCGCCGGTGAAGCTCGATGACGGCCGCTGGCGCTTGTACGCCTTCAATCAACGCGGCAATCAAACCGTGGGCAGCTTTGTTTCGAGCGACGGGTTGAATTGGACACAGGAAGACGGCGTGCGTTTCACCGCGCCCGCCGGCTGGCAAGTCACCGATCCCTTCGTCGTGCGCCTGCCCGATGGCACGTGGAAGATGGTGATGAAGATGCATCAATGAAGAAATTTTGTAGTCGCGCCTTCAGGCGCGGACCCTGAAGGATCTACTACGAAAGTTACTTTCACGAAAGTAAGAAAGGAGCAACCATGAAGCGAGCAAATTTTCTGATCATCAACCTTCTCTTTGCACTCTCCGCCTCGGCGCAGCACGGCATCGATCCGCATTGGTCAACGTCCACGCCGGTGGCAAAATCCAACCCCAACGCCTCCGCCAGCGGCGCGGTGGCGAACAACATGGTGGTGACCAACAACGGCACGGTCATCATTTTTTACAAAGAGAACAACGCAAATTACTACGTTGGTTCGAGCGACAACGGCACAACCTGGAATGCGCCGGCGCCGACGTTGTTCGCGCCGAGTGCTAAAACCGGCGGCAACAGCACCATCAGCGCGGACCTCGATCTCGCCGGAAACATTCATACCATTTGGTCGGCGCGTACGCCTTCCGGTTTGTTCTACTCGCGCTGGGACGCGGCCACACAAACGTGGTCGGATACGGTGCGCATTTCCAAGAGCGTGCGCTATCGCATCACCTACAGCCAGCTCACCACCGACCGCAAGAATCGTTTGCACGCCTGCTGGATGGACGGCGAGGTGCAATCGCGATCGTACTCCGAAGTGATGTATGCCCGCTCGCTGGATGGCGGCCGGACGTGGAGCGCGCCGGTGCGTTTGAGCAAAGACGACAACATGCACTCCGCGTTTCCCATGCCCGATTTTTCCGGCGCGACGAGTGACACGCTCGGCATCGCCTGGCGCGACAGCGTGAGCAGCAGCAATTGGGACATCATGATGGCGTACACGCTCGACGCTGGCGCAAGCTGGTCGCAACCATTGCTGGTGAGCGGCGGCAGTGGCATTCAATCCGATCCCAGTTTGATTGTTGACAAAAACGGTGTCTTTCATTTGGCGCATCACGAATACCCGCAAGGCGGCGGGCCGCAATCGGCCAATGTCAAATATGGCTATTCCACCAATCACGGCTTGAGCTGGACCTTCAAGCAGCTTTCGACGGCCAATGTGCGCAGCCATCTCGTGAAGGAGGCATACGATTATGTCAACGACGTGGTGTGGATTTTTTGGAAGGACGAGCGCGATTTCGTGTCGCCGTTCGACCGGCGCGCGGACATCATCGGCGCGGCCATCACCAACCGCGGCGCAACGATTGGCGCTCCGGAGTTTCTCTCCGACGGCGGCAGCCTCGAGTATGGCTTTCACAATTTCAAAGTTGGTCCGGACGCCAGCGTGCGCGCGCATTTCAACACATTTTACTCCGACGGTATGCCTTCGACGATTTATTACACCGAGCGCCGCAGCCTGAGCACGGGCGTGAGCGAAGCGCCCTCTGCCATGCCGCAGAAATTTGTGTTGGCGCAGAATTATCCGAATCCATTTAACCCAGCGACCGTGATCCGTTTTCAGTTGCCGGCAAACAGCCATGTGACGCTGAAGGTGTTCGACGTGAATGGGAGAGAAGTGGCGAGGTTGATCGACGGCGAGATGAATGCAGGAAATCACAGCGTGAGGTTTGCGCCGCAGGATTTTGCCGGCGGGCTTTATTTCTACCAACTCACCGCCGGCAAATTTTCACAAACGCGCAAGGCGATTTTGATGAAATAAAAATTGGTGAAGTTCAGCCCGGCTCAGGCAGGTGCCTGCGCTATCGCACGGAGCAGCAGAAAAATGAGAAAGCACAGCAACGAGATCATCGTGAGAAAGCAAAAACTTTTCGCAGTGCTCATTGCAATCGCGTCAACCATGCCGCTGGCCTCGGCAAGCGCGCAGAGTTTTATCGAAACGCGCCTTCGGTCCGAGGCCGGCGGCGCAGAAGGAATTTTCATTCACATCACGCCGCCGCTGCAGGCGCGTTATGGCGCCACCGGTGCACCGGTGGTCATTCATCTCGCCGGCGGCTTCAGCAGCATCGGCTTGACGGTCGCCAATCCGCCGTGGTCGCTGCCAGATTGCATCGAGATTCGTTTCAACTTTCCCGGTGGCGGCTCGGGCGCTACGTTGAGTGGCGGCATTTATGACGATCGTGGGCCAAATTGTCTGAAAGCCCTGCGCGACGTCATCCGCTTTGCGTTGGGTACCACTACGGATGTGAATGGCAAAAAACTCTCCCAACTGGTGAATCCCATCGTGCCGCTCGCTTCCAATGTCGGCCTTGTCGGTTGGTCGAATGGCGGCAATGGCACGCTTGGCGTTGCCGGTGTGCATGGCAGTGAAATCGCCGGCCTGGCGTGGATCGTGAATTGGGAGTCGCCGGTGGGCGATGGCATGGCCAATCTCGAATGCGGCGCGCTGCCGCGGCCGGGCGTGAGTGGACAGAATCCCGCCGTGAATCCGGCCTATAATCCCGACACCGGTGAGTTTGATTTGACGATGTTGGCGTACAGTGACACGGTCAACATCGCGGTGCAGGGGCCGGCGCTGCGCGGCGGTTTGTATTTCGATAGCAATCGCAATGGTGTTCCTGATTGGGGAAGCGATTTCATTTTGCGTCCACATCAGTGGCGCACCGACAACGTCACGAAAGTTTATTATTCCAATCGCGTCATCGCAGCGGCGAGTGCAGCCAATTTACTGCCCGTGCCGTTGCCGGCACATATCGCAAGTGTTGCGGAGACCGGGGAGTTTTGGCATTGGCGTGACGGCGGGCATTGGTTTGCAGAGGCCGTCAGGCAGCTTCCCAATCTCATGTTCATCGTCGAAGCCGCGGCCGTGGATCATCTGCAAACGGCGCCGGATCATCCGCATGTGCTGATCCAATACGAGGGCATGCGCCGGGCGGGCGCGCGTTTCGTACGCTTGAATCCCGATCGCGCGTATGTGGAAAGCGTGCTTGGTCGTTCAGCGGCGACTGCTGCGGACAACGAGGCGTTCACACCCTTCGATCATCTGAGCATTCGCAATGCACTGGAACCGGCAGGGGCAGGAGGGGTGCCGACCAATGCCGGCGTGGCCGCGGCAATTTATGAGCTGGCTGATCGCACGCAGTATGGCAATCTCTCTCCACAACTTGGCGGCGTTTTGACGAGTGTGAAGGAGAAAGAAGCTGCCCTGCCGGCGGCTTTTGCGCTGGCGCAGAATTATCCGAATCCATTCAATCCCTCGACCGTGATCAGTTTTCAGTTGCCGGTGAACAGTCACGTGACGCTGAAGGTGTTTGATGTGACTGGCCGCGAAGTGGCGACGCTGGTGGAGGGCGAAGTTGCTGCCGGCGAACACTCGGCGCATTTTAATGCGGTGAATCTGCCGGGCGGCGTCTATATGTTGCGCTTGACTGCTGGAGGATTCGTGCAAACGCGCAAAGCGCTGTTGCTGAAATAAAGCTCGTAGTGCAGGCTTCCAGCCTGCAAGCTCGTGAAGCCTAGCAAATGTTTTTCACGCGTCAACCTTGCAGGCAGGATGCCTGCGCTACGATGTTCGTAGTCGCGCCTTCAGGCGCAGACCCTGAAGGGTCTACTACAAAATTTATTTTCAATTAGAATGACCATGATGAAACGATTGCTACTTGTCGCCGCCCTGTGTTTGTTCTCGAATGCTTTTGCGCAGAATCTCTACTTTCCGCCGCTGAGCGGCGCGGCGTGGGAAACGGTCTCGCCCGCTGCGCTCGGCTGGCGCATCGACAAAATCGACACGCTCTATAATTTTCTGCAAAGCCGAAACACGAAAGCGTTTATCGTGCTGCAAGACGGCAAGATCGTGCTCGAAAAATATTTCGGCACCTTCGCGCGTGACAGCGTTTGGTATTGGGCCTCCGCGGGAAAGAGCGTGACCGCGTTTCTGGTCGGCATGGCGCAGCAAGAAGGCAAGCTGGCGATCTCCGACACCACCTCGAAATATCTCGGCGCCGGCTGGACCTCGTGCCCGCCGGACAAGGAGAACAAAATCACCGTGTGGCATCAGTTGACGATGACGAGTGGTTTACAAGACAACGTCGCCGATCCGTATTGCACGCTGCCGAGTTGCCTGCTCTATCGCGCTGACGCGGGCACGCGCTGGGCTTATCACAATGCGCCCTACACGCTGCTCGACAAGGTCATCGAAACGGCAACCGGCCAAACGTTCAACGCCTACTTCGCGCAAAAAATGAAAGCGCGAACCGGCATGACGGGCTTGTGGGTGAAGGTGGATTACAACAACCTCTATTTGAGCAATGCCAGAAGCATGGCGCGCTTTGGCCTGCTCGTGCTCAACAAAGGCGTTTGGCAAGCCGACACGCTCATGCGCGATGCCTCATACTTCCATCAAATGACGAACACTTCGCAGAGCATGAATTTGTCCTACGGCTATTTGTGGTGGCTGAATGGGAAAAGCTCATACATGCTGCCGCAAACGCAAATCGTGTTTCGCGCGCCGTGGGCGCCCGATGCGCCGGCGGATATGATCGCGGCGCTGGGCAAGAACGGCCAGATTCTCAACGTGGTGCCGAGCATGAGGCTCGTCGTCGTGCGCATGGGCAACGCGCCGGATTCTGCGCTGGAGGTGACGACCGTGTTTAATAATGAGATTTGGCAAAGGCTGAATGCAGTGATTGGCACGCGCACCGCGGTTGCAGCCGAGGCCGAAGCGGCGCCGATGGATTTTGCGCTGTCGCAGAATTATCCGAATCCGTTCAATCCCTCGACCGTGATCAGTTTTCAGTTATCAGTGAACAGTCACGTGACGCTGAAGGTGTTCAATGTGACTGGCCGCGAAGTGGCGACGCTGGTGCAGGGTAATCTTGAGGCGGGAAATCACAGCGTGACGTTCGCGCCGCGCGATCTGGCGGGAGGAATTTACTTCTACCAACTCACCGCGGGAAAATTTTCGCAAACGCGCAAGGCGATCTCCTTGCGATGATACCACGCTTGAACCTCGCGAGAAGTTTGTCATGTTTTTCACCGCAAAAATGCTGGCTGTTGGCGTGCTTGTCCTGTTGTGGCTTTGGCCCGGTGAAGCCGTCCCACAAGCTGCGGGCGAAACGCAGATTTGGTTTCAACATGACGACTTTGTGGATGTCAACGGCGACGGCGAACCCGAGTTCGTCCCGGACATGCTGGCACGATGGTACAATCACGGAACGTGGAGCCGCGCCCTCGACAACATGGCCGTTTATTCCCTGCACGAGAACCTGTTCAAAACCGGTGGCGCTCCCAATGGCATGGGCGAAAAATTTCTGCGGCTGTTGCGGGATCATTTCGGTGACAAACCAACCGCCGAACTCCACACGGCCTATTTGAAATTGATCTTGCCGGTGCTGCATGCGCACAGCGTCGCTTTGCAAATCCACACAGTGGGTTCCAAAGGCGATTTTGTTCCCTGGGAAATGTACGGCACCACGAATGGGCAGGATACCATCGTCTATCCCCGTAACCCCAAGGGGCTGGAATTAGTGCAACGGACGCTGCGTCTCGTCAACGGCGTGTGTGACAGTCTCTTCGATGACGGCTATCGCGTCAGCTCCATAAAACTCCAAAGTGTGCTCTCCGGCCTTTGGCAGCGCAGCTTGCAGAACAATG
>JAPDQK010000037.1:0-50829 GCA_034505955.1 Candidatus Zhuqueibacter pondensis | reverse complement strand
CGCCTCGAGTTCGACAAAAATTGGCAGGATTCTCTTCAATTCGAAAATGCCCGGGGTTGGCATGAATTGGCTGACGCCGGAGCATTTGCCATGATCCGGAGTTTCGGCTGGAAGGCGGGCCTGGAGCACAACCATCCCCATGCGGCTGATGAATGGGAGTATGAAAAAGTGGTGCTCCGCACCGCCGCCAAGTCGCGCGCGCTGAACCTGCATTGGGATTTTGCCGTGTTGCACAGTGATGAAGCCGGAGGCAGCGGTCGCGCTTACCCTTACGACGTTGCGCCCGAAAATCGCGGGCCAAATGAGCCACCCACTTTTGCCTCGGTGTTGAATAAGCTTTTCGATTTTTACAACACGGTGACCTCTGTCGGCTTCTTTGCGTATCCCGCGGGGTTTCGGATGTTTCAGAATTATCCCAATCCGTTTAATCCCAACACCGTGATCCGTTTTCAGTTGCCAGTGAGCAGTCATGTGACGTTGAAGGTGTACGATGTACTTGGAAGAAAAGTGGCGACGCTGGTGGATGATGATCTCGCGGCTGGAAATCATGTGGTGACGTTCGCGCCGCATAATTTAGCCGGCGGAATATATTTCTACCAGCTCACCGCCGGCAAATTTTCACAAACGGGCAAGGCGGTCTTTGTCAAATGATGACACGAAGCAGTTTTGCTTCTTGACTTTTTTTGAGAACGGCGTTAAGTTGAATATGACATGTTTCCCGTAACAAAGCAGTAAAGAACCTCGTACCGCGATGAAGAGATGAGCACGCTGTACAGCAAGGCGGCTATGCCGCTCGCACCAGCAGAAAAAAAATTACTTGAAAGTAATGATAATGAAATAGAAGGATTGCTGGCTGGCGCTCGGGCAAACTCTTCCGAGGCCAAGGATCAACTATTGACCTGGGCCTACCTCACTGCCCACCAATATTTTCATCGGAATCTGCCGCGGGAAAGTGCCCTCGCCGCGGAGGACGCCGAGGATTTGACCTCGGCTTTCTTTTTGGAGTTCGAACGGGCTTTGCCGCGCTTGCAAAGCGTCACCCGTTACACCCGCCACGTTTTGAAAAGAAATTTGCGACGACATTTGAGGCGCCAAAAAATGCGGCGGCTGCGCGAGATTTTGATGAGCGGCGACGAGTTCAAAAACAAGACGGAGGCTGTGGCCGCCGAATCCGCGCCGCCCTGGCGGAATTGGACGGACGAGCAATTTTTGCAATACCAGGCTGTGCTGCGCGCGCTACGCAGCGCCGACGAAGTGACGCGACAAATCATCCAATTCCGCTTGCAGGAGCCGCCGTTGGAGCATAAAGAAATCGCCGATCGTTTGGGAATATCGGAAACGGCCATCCGCATGCGCGTGACGCGCTTCCATGCTCTGGTTCGTAAAAAATATGAAAAAATCCGTTACTTTGAATAAAGCCTGCTCCCCTATATGGATGGGAAGTTGTCACAGCATTTTACTCGAGAACTGCGCGAAGGGAGAAAAATGTTTTGGAAAAACCAAGACCAGCTTGCGGCTTCAACCATCGATCAATATCTGCGGCTTGCGCACGCGCCGCCGGATGAAGCTTTGCTGCGCCGCTATTTCGCCGCCTGTAAAGGCGAACCTATTGAACTGCCTTTAACAGAGGTCGAACGCCGCTGGGTGACGGTGAATCTCGATGCCAATCCGGTTTGGCAGCAGAAATGGCAGGAGTTGGAAGAGGAATTGGGAAAGGCGATGGACTGGCGCCTCCATGCGCTCTTTCCGCAAGCAAAGGACAAACCTGAATTTCGATTTCATCTTCGTGGTATCGGCGAGATCTTCGAGCTTTCGCCACCGGCGTGGGCATTCCGCCTGGCTGTCGCGGTAATGATTGTCCTCGCCGTGTATGGCGCGTTGTGGGTGGCTGGGAAAACGAGGTTGCCAGAAACCCATCAGCTTGCTTCGATCAGCGAATATCGAGATGAGTTGGCGGCAGGCGTAAGAGGCGCAAGCGCGACGAGCAGTCGAGAATTTTCCGCCGGCGCTGCTGCCCTGTTGGCAGCTCCCCGCAATTGGCTGGGTTTGTTTCCGCGTTACGATTCGGCTCACGTGGATTCGGCGATCACACACTTTCAACGCGCTTTCGACGCCGTGAACGATCCCTTTCAACGGGCGGAAATCGCCTTCTTTTTGGCAAAAGCTCATTTGATGAAAGGTGATGCGCGCCCTGCTGAATATTGGTTGAATCAGGTGCTGGCGCAAAACGTGGCGGATTATCGGGAGGAGGCAACGACTTTGCTGCAAAAACTGGCGAGGCGAAGGAAATAAAGAATTGCCATCATGCCTCAGTCTTGAGTGGAAAACGTAGCGCCGTCATCCTGGCTGCACGCCAGATGTCTGCGCTACGTTCCCGACCCACGACCGCGAAGATTTTGTCGCGCAAGCTTCCAGCTTGCCTTCGTTTGCAGACTGGAAGTCTGCGCTACGAATTACCGTAATGCCTCAGTCACAGGGGGAGAAAAATGTCATTCTGGAAGAATCTTTTTTCAACCCAGCACCGTGCTTGGTCGTAACAAGATGCTTCCAGCATGACATGGATGGTAGTCCACCGATAACTGAGCGATTACGAATTACCATATTATTTGCTTGACTATGGAAGAAAAAAATTGTAAAATTATGAAACCATTTTATGGAGTTGATTTATGCCGGTTTTAACCGTCAAAAGACCATTACGAGAAAAACTGGGAGACGAGGCCACCGACGCTTTGGTCGATCTGATCAACCAAGCCCAAGCAGAGCAAACCAACGGCATCTTGAAGTTCGTTGAGGAAAAGTTTGAGCGGCGACTTTCCGAAGAGATTTCAAAATTGGAAACAAAAATTTCCGAAACCAGAGCCGACTTGATCAAATGGATGTTCATTTTTTGGGTCGGCCAGGTCGCGGTCATTTTGGGAATTTTGTTCACTTTCTTCAAAAAGTGAAAGACAGCCTCTTTGAAAGACCTCGCCAAATCGGACTGAAGAAACGCCGCTTGGGGGAACAAACGAGAACGCAACAATGTCAACTCAACCTGAATAAGAGCCTTGGCAGAAAAATAAATGGCAGAAAAATCGTGTTTGCGTGTTATGCGAGAAAAGAAAAACTGCGGGCTGAATTTTTCTGACTTCCATCTTTCTGTTATCTGCAATGATCTACTTTTAGAGTTTTGCAGCTTCTGCCGTGATGGCAATATATAAGACCATTTCTATTTCCCAATCAACACAAACGGCGCCCAATAGTAAGGCCTGGCATATTTGGCCTCGTGTTCGATCATTCGCAGCTTGGCTTCCCGCAACGCTGCGGCTTTGCTTTTTCCCTCCAGCATGTTCTGATAAAAAGCAACCATCAAATTCGCGGTGCTCACATCGTTCACCTGCCATAAAGAGACCAGCAGGTTGGTAGCGCCGGCATAAAGAAAACCGCGCGCCAATCCGATCAATCCCTCGCCTCTCGCCATTTTGCCCAGACCCGTCTCGCACGCGCTCAGCACCACTAAATCCGCATTCAAATTCAAATTGTAAATTTCCCCGAGATATAAAATGCCGTCTTCCTTAGGCGAATCGCTTTGCGCCAGTATCAGTCCTGACAATTGGGGTTTGGACTCATTCACCAGGCCATGGGTGGCAAAATGCACATAGCGATAACTGTCCAGTGAGCTCGATTTCAAATTGGCCTCATTGGCGCGATGCTCCCATAGCACTTGCGTTTTATTCCTGAACCAGCGCTCGAAAAAGCCCGCTCTTTTCTCGAACAGGCCTTGCACGCCCTGCACTTCATCTCTGGTGGCGGGGAGAAAGCCCATTTCCAGGGAGCGCGTCGAATCGACGGTACGGTGCGCCGTGACAAATTCCGCGCTGCGGCTGTTGCTGGCCAGCCCGCCTGGGAAAATCGGCGCGTAAGCCAGATAATCGCGATCAACGATGCCGCGCTGGCGCTTTTGCATCTCCCATAACACCGTGGCGGAATAGGCATAGCTGATCGCGTGCTTTTTGAGCACAAATGGCAGCGCGCGATATTCTTTGATACCTGTCGAATCCACCGTGTCCGTCAGCAAGGTTTCAAACGGAATATGGCTGAGCAATCCGTCCGGAACCATGATCAGATTTTGGCGGTCGGGGGCATTTTCGATCGGAGCCAGAAGAGTTTGATAAAGCCAGTAGCCGGCGCGCACGTATCGAGCATAATTCTGCTCGACGATGGCTGCTCGCAACTCCGTCACGCGGCGTTCCAGCAGCGAATCTCTCGGTACACTTTTCAAATTCAACTGATTGTTCGTAAATGTGAAGAGGTAAAGCGAATCCTGCCCGACAAAATATTCGACCAGCGCCGTGTGCTCATCCAAAAGCTGCTCTCGCAGCTCTCGGGCGGTGGCGATTTTGCCTTGGTATTTCAGGTTGAAATAGTCGGGATGATTCTTTTCGTACTGCGCCAGCAGGGTTTCATATTCGCGTTTCAGGTCAAATAACTTGCTTTGCCACGAAAGCACTTTCGTGCTGTCTGTCGCTTTGCCTTTCGATTCTTCTTCGAGCACGCTTTTCTCGTAGAAAGCCAAATCGGCGCGCAGGCGGCGCTCCTTTTCCAAAAGGCTGTCCGGAATGCCGGCAAATTTTTTCGCTTTGGCTTCGGTAAGCGCCTCCAACAAGATGCCGGCGCGACTTTTCTCGGCGAATTGCCAGGCCTGCTCCATGTATTGTGGGTCGCCAGTAGCGCCATAAAGCGCGTGCGCAATTTGTATCGCCTGTTCATAACTCTGCAGGGATTTCTCCGCGAGAAAAAGCTTGGCGCCTTCGACCTTGTAGCCGCGGCGAATCTGGTCAATCAACTCCACTGCGAGTTGGCAGGTGGACAACGCGGTTTGCAAATCGTCGCGGGCATGGGATGAAACTGCCGCGCGCTTCACCAACGCTTTCGCCTTTTTGTGCAACGACTCCAGCAGTTTCTCCTCCGACAGGACGTGTTGCAGCGAGGGGTTGGCCGTGATCGTCGGATTGGAAAAATCGCGCGCATTCGCCAGCAGGGCTTGTTGATAGCTTGCCAGCGCCGCGCCATACTCGCCTTTTTCAAAATGCACATCGCCGATGAGATTGTAGCACGCCGCCAAGTCCGGGTGGTGTTGGCCCAAGACGGCTTTCATGATCCGCAAAGCTTTTTGATAATGGCTCATGGCCCGGGCGTATTCGCCTTTCCTGGCATAAACCAGCCCCAGATTGCCGTAACAGTGCGACACCGCGCGACTATTTTCCCCCAGCAACGATAATCTGATGTCCAATGCCTTTCGATGATATTCCAGCGCCTTGGCATACTCGCCCATTTCCAGATACGTATTGCCCAAGTTGTTATATCTTTCGGCGACGGCAAGATCGCGCTCACCCAATTGCTTCTGGCATATCTCCAGCGATTTCCGGCTGAACTCCAGAGCGCGGTCATACTCGCCTTGCTCATGATAAATCAGTCCAAGGTTGCGATACAGATTGGTGGTGGGCAGGCGCATGGATTTGTCGTCTCCCAAGGCTTCGCAGATCGCCATCGTTTTCAAATAATATTCCAGCGCGAGATCATACTCCCCCCGGTGGAAATGCAAACTTCCAAAATAAAAATAGAGAGAACCAGTTTCCGGGGTTTTGAACTCGGGGTCGATGCTCTTCCTGACTGTTAGAGCGTTTTGGAGAAATTCCAGGGCTTGGTCATAATGACCCTTGCCCGAGTACATCATTGCGATCCTGCTATAAACATCAGCTATTTTACCAGCCTTTGACTCATCCGCATGGGCCTGCAAGATGGAAAGCGCTTTTTGAAAATAAAAGATCGCCTGGTCGTTATCATCTTTGATATGAGATAAAGTCCCGAGAATCTCGTAGATCGAGGCCAGAACAGGATGATCTTCACCGAGCCGCTGCAAGCCGATTTCCAAAGCGGGCGAGAGCTTTTGCCTTGCCTGATCAAAGGAGCCGGTTCGCATCAAGGTTCTTGCCATTTCCGCGGCGGCGCGCACATAACCTTCCCAATTCTGATCGGCTTCGAAAAACCTGCTTGCCTTCTCGAAATAAGTTATCGCACTGTCATACTGGTTGGTTTTGAAAAACTCTTCGGCGTGGGCAAAGATTTGATCCGCGAGGGAGCTGTCGGCCGGCGCGGTTGGGCTTGGCTGCGAAACGCCGGCGGAGGGTTTGTTGACAGGAGCTGTTTCGGAGGGTTGACGCTCCCGCGAGCAAGAACAGAAAAAGAATAAGATGGCCGCTAAAACGACCTCTTTGCAAAATCCTGATTTGCGGTGCCTCATGATAGCCTTGGTGTAGAGTTTTTTCTTGAATATAACTTTCGTAGTAGACCCTTCAGGGTCGGAGCGCCTAAAGGCTACGCCCGGAGGGCACTACGACGGAACTTCATTTTCATTATTCATTTACCCTCACAAAAAGATAATAGGTTTTCTCTTATGGCACAAGGGTAAAATTTTTTTGAAAAATCCCGTTACAAAACCGGAAATGGCTTCCCTATACAAGAGGAAAAAAACCGAAAAACTCTTTGACGCGGAGGTTTCTCATGCCAACAGTAAATGTATTTTGGAGTCTGGCGGTAGTGAGCGGCTGGACGCTCCTCCTCACCACCACTGTCACCGGACAAAATTACCCACCCGCCATCGAATACGCCTCACTTTTGGACCTGCGCTTCTATGAGCAGACCGGCGGCTTCCTGGTGGAAAACTTGCAACTGGTTTTTCCGCCGCAGCCAGAGCAGAAGATGGAATTTGTCATTACGCGCGCCAATGGCGAGGCCGTGTCCACCGTGCCGTTGCGCAAGGAACGACTGGGCGAGAATTTTCCCGCCTTTGCACGCCTGCAACCCAGTGGCCATCCCGGCAATGTTCAGGTGGGACAGGCGGGCGATTTCGTGATGAGCGTGAAAGCCAACGGCCAAGCCATTACGACCTTGCCGTTCACCTTGCGCGCCGAAGGCGGTGATGATCCATTCAACCCGCAAAAAACTTTCGTGCTCGAGGGGCCATGGCGCACGCTGGCTTATCTCTTCGTGCCGGTCGATGCGCCTGAGGGTCCGCTGTCTTTCAAATGGTGGATGAGCGGACAGGAACTACCGGCGGACATGAAACAGGCCACCTGCACCGTGCATCTGCTGCGCGGCACCCAGGAAATATCTGTGAGCCGCACCAAGGTCGTTCTCGATGCCTCCAATAAACTTTGGGCCTCGAGGGTTTGTGACTTCTATCTTGAAAAAGAAAGAAAGATTCTCACCCTGGCGATGCTTACCGCTCAGGATGGCGATTATGGGGTCGTGTTCAAGGCCAAAGATAAGGTCATCAAATCCTACGCTGTGCCGGTGAAAGGCGGCAAAGTACAGCGATTGAAGCGCTGCGATTTGAGCTTCCAGCCACATACCGATTTCATCTCACCGCGACTGGTGGATACCTCGAGTGGCTCGAGTTCGAGGTACAAGATGGTGGAGGCGTTTTGGGTGGAAGCGGTGAAGCGGTGAGCAGTAAACAGTGATCAGGTCGTTAGGCCTGCGAGAGAGGTGGCTATATTACACTTAACCATTAAACGTGCGGAGGTACATATGGCGATCAACATCAAAACCCCTGGCGTACACCACGTCACACTTCGCGTTGCAGACTATGAGCGCGCGAAGCGTTTCTACGTGGAGACTCTCGGCTTCCAGGTCGTGTTGGAGAAGCCGAACTTATTCATTTTCTTTGCAGGAAATACGGCCATTGCGGTTCGTGGGCCGGAAGCCAGCACGCCAAAAGGCGACCGCTTCAACCCGTTCCGAGTGGGGCTGGATCACCTCTCGCTGGCCTGTGAAGACGAGGCCGAGATCGAGCGGGTTGCCACAGCCCTTGCAGACGCGGGTGTAGAGAACACTGGAGTGAAGGTTGACGAGACGCTCGGCAAGAAGTATGTCGCCTTCAAAGACCCGGATCGCATCGCATGGGAATTCTACATGAAATGACATGCTACGACTGTGCTGGTTAAAGACGGCAAATGGCAACGTCTGGCGCGCTGTGAATTGAACTTCATCTCGCGGTGGCTGATTGATGCATCATCGCGTTACTCAAACTATCGCATGATGGAGGCGTTTTGGGTGGAGGCGGGGAAGCAGTGAGCAGTGAACGGAAAAATCGGAGTGCGGTGCTTCAGCATCGCTCCGATCGATTTCATAATTTCGTAGCGCAGACTTCCAGTCTGCAAACCAAGCAGGCAGGATGCCTGCGCTACAACATCTTCGCGGTCGTGATGTGATGGTTTTTCCCGGGTAATATTATAATCGAGGAGAATTTGCCATGAGAAAGTTGAGTTTTATCTGCGTCACGGCGATGGCTGCGGCATGGATCGCGGCGCTGGCTGTCGCGGTGCAAACTGAAGACTGCAAATGGACAGTCAAAGGAAAAGTTTTAGTCGAACACCAGCTCGGTGAACTCAAGACCAAATTCGGCGACAAATCGGCTTTGAAAGGCATCGAGGTCAAAATTTCCGCCAAATCCAAAGTCGGGCCGGTTTGGGGAACGTATGATAGCTGGGGTACGGTGCGCACCGACGCGAACGGCTTTTTCTCGATTTCCAAAGAAAAGGGCTGCGGCGATCGCCGGTTCAAGATCGAAGTTAAATTTCAGGATGATGATTTGGAAGTGCGGCACGAGCATTCCACTTCCAACATTTTGACGGATGTCAAATGGTATACGGTGGTTGATGACGCCGAACGCAGCGCCGACGTGATTGATTTCGGCGAGATCGTTTTCAAAGCCGGTGGCATCCACGATCGCGGCAATTTGGAAGCGCGCAAACATGCGGATATCTGGAAGCTGGAGCAGATGGTAATCGAACACATGAAAGGCATGGGCGAGGAATTCGCCTTCAAGACCCAGGTCAAAATCAAACATCCCCACAACAGCGATGTGGTCAACGACGACCGCGAAGCCAGCTACTGCAATCCGACGACGAAGGTCATTTATATCTTCGAAAAGCATTTCAATACCTCTAAGATTCTTCACGAGACCGGCCACCTCTGGGCCTACAATCACATGTCCGGTGAAATTTGCCTGACGGAAGGACTTCTCCAAACCGGTGACACGCATGGTTTGGTCAACGATCATTGTGTTGCCTTCGGCGAGGGTTTTGCCGAATGGTGGAAGGACAAAATGATGGAGGAGCTCTTCGGGAAGGATCCGGTGCTGCCGTTCAGCCGCGAGCATCTGATTTCAACTCTTAAATTGACCGGCACAACCCTGATGCAGCGCCACGACATGGGATGGCTGTCGGTATTTCACACACTGTCAACCGAAGACATCCACAAGTATGATTTCGGTGAGTCGCACCCAAGCGGCTCCTTCTCAACTTTTATCACCCTGAAGAATGCAGTTCCGCTGGGATGTACCAGCCCCAAAATCGGCTTCCAAAAAATTCTCAACGTATTCAACGAACATTCTGCCCAAGGCTATCCAAAGAAACTTTCACGTGACGAGACCACGATAGCCGCTTTTCTCGCGCGTGCGGAAGCCGTGCTGGACAAAATGACGCCGGAGCACCATGAGATGTACACCCAACTTGTCGATCCGTCCAAGAACAGTCAACCGTCGGATTGGCTGTGCAAAACGAAATTGCAGACGGTGAAGAAGCCATTGAATTGAACAAAGCGGGGATGTACAACAGAGAGAAAATCACAACCTGAACTCCGGAATGGAACAGGAAAAATTTTACCACCACAAATCCAAGGAGGTTAACCATGCAAAGAATATCTTTTGTGGTTCTCATGAGCTTACTGTTTGCTGCAGGCGTCCGTGCGCAAATCATCCTCGAATTATCGCTACCGACGAAAGGTGCGCCCCCGTACTCAAATTGGGCCACTTTCCCATTCGATTTCCGCGACGCCGATGGCGATGGTGTCCAGGATATTCCCATGGTTGATAAAGGTAGCACCGCATTGCTTGTTAAAAGCGGCGATAGCAATGAGACCTGGGAATATCCAATGCCCGGGAATATCATTGCCAATGGTTTGGAAATTCTCGGCTTTTTTGAACTGAACGAATCCAGCCCGTTGAAAGAAGCGGTGTTCGCAAAGAGACAGGGCCGGCGTCGTTTCAACCAACCTGCGGTATTGCATGTTGCTGAAATGGCCCAAATGAACATGCAATTTCTGGCGGCTCAATTCCTTGTGGATATCGAAGATGCCGATCGCGATGGTGCCATGGAGCTGCAAATCTACAATTCCGGGACGAACATGCTGGAACTCTGGGGACAAGGACCGCCGCTGGAGTTTTTTCCCTCGCAGTTCGCGCTCAAGAAATTGAGCTTCGACGTCACGAATCTCGTGGTCACTTATCACACCATGGTCAACGGAGAGGTTCGTAACGTCGTCTATCGCTTCAAACAGGACCAAACCGCAGATATCAGCGTCGAAGACGAAGCCGGCAATGTGCTGATTTCTTACAATTCGAGCGACGCCAACTTTCAGATTCCCGAGGGCACCGACGAAGCCGCCGGCTGGCTACTGGGACAGAATCTGATTCGCTCGCATTCGGTGGGGGTCATTCAACTCTGGAACGATTACAAGGACCTTTTCCCACCAGAAACACAGAATAGAGCCGGCAACGCGCTTGCCAGCATTGGCGGAGTTATTGGCGGCATCCTCCGGGTGATCTTCGATCTCCTGTGCCGCGTGAGCAGCACCGCGACCTGCGAGGACGACGATGGAACCGTCACCATTACTTGCGATTGCGGAATCGCATTCTGCACGACGCAGCAGGTTGTCTATGAAGTTGTGATCGTTGAAACAGATCCGGCCACCGGCCAGCAAACAACAAGAACCGAGCTTCGCACCAAGGACAAGTGCGTTTGCACGTGCCAAAAGCTGAAGGACACGAGGGAATGAAGGACCAACCCGCAGTTGAAAAGCCCACTCTCTCAACGTTGATGACATTGATGAGTCGGTTTCGTTGTCATTGTGCGGGTAGGGAACTCTTTCATGGTCAAACAAGGTGTTTTGAAATCAACTTGATGGAGGCATAGAATGAAACGGCATTTCTTTCTTCTGATCTTTCTCTTCCTGCTGGTGGCGCCGGTTCGCGCGCAATTCGGCGAGGAGTTTCGTTCCGAGTCCAAAAGGCGTTTTGCCAAAATGTTCAGAGGCTTTTTGTTGGGCGACCCCGACCAGCCCCTCATACTGGGTTTCAGAGACATGAATCGCAACGGCGTCCGCGACAGAATTCAATTGGCGCCCGATGGCCAGGGCGGCGTCAATTTGCTTGTGTATGATGGCTTGTCGCAAACCCCGATGTGGCGGTTCCCATTGACCCAGACGCTCGGCATTAGTGAAATCGATTTCATTGGCTTTGTCAATTTCAAAGGCGACGAATCCGTGCAGGCGGTGATTTATTCCAGGGCGGAGGGCGGCAACGGCGGTTTGATAACGGTCGTCGATCCACAGACCAATGCCATTGAATACGATGCGCGCGCCAATGGCATCATCGCCATACTTATTGGCCTGTTTGACGTTGATCGTGACAACAAGCCGGAGATGCTTTTTGGCGATGGCTCAGTACGGCAGATCATCGTCGTGGGCTGGATGGGCGGCGGAGGTGGTAGTAACGCCGGCGTTCAAGAAACTCCGCTGCCAGTGTCACTCCTTTCAGTTGTCGATTATCAGCTCCAACTCAAATTCGAATCCGGCCCCCACCATGAGCTGGCCTTCGATGCGGAGGCTTACGAGCGCGCCAGCGATCTCGATCTCGAAGGCGATGGCGTGATGGATCTGGCCTTGTTAATCGAGAATCCAAACAACGACCCCGTGGGCTTGGTTGTGCGTGACGGCGCGACGCACGACGTCAAATGGCAGTTCCCTTTTCCGCAGGAGCATCTTGAAGAGCTCAGGCGCGGCTTCCATGGCTTTTTCGACGTGAATGGGGACGGCCAGAACGAAGCGTTGTTTGGAAATCACACGGCGGTGACGTTCGACGGTGTAGTGCATTCGCTCGATGCGAATTTCCAAATTCTTGCCGTGACCGATGTGGACAACGATAGTCTTCCGGATTTGGTGGGCCGCGGCCTGCCGGACTCAACCGTTCAGGTTTGGGGCGTGGCGTCGCCGACTGGCGTTTCCGAAAAGGACTTGATCATTGCGGGATTTCAACTTTATCAAAATTATCCCAACCCGTTCAATCCGAGCACGAGCATCTCTTACTCGATAGCCCATGCCGGTGAAGTAAAGCTGACCATTTTCAACACGCTCGGCCAGGCGGTGCGCACGCTGGTGAACGAACGCAAACCGGCCGGCGAGTACAATTTGAGTTGGGACGGTCGCGACGACGCCGGCCACTTGCTCAGCAGCGGTCCGTATTTTTACCGCCTGAAAGTTGGCGAGGCAGTCGAGACCCGGCGCCTGCTGTTTTTAAAGTAGAACTGTAGCGCAGGCATCTTGCCTGCTTTAGTTGTCCCGCCGTGGCGCATTAGCGTCAACTCAACGCTGAATTGATGTCAATGAACTCCGTTGGGAGTGGAATGTTTATAGAAAGGCTCCGTAGGAGTGGCATGTTTATCCGTATTATTTTCATCGCTTCTGACAAAACGGCAGCGTTTCTTACATGTCACCCCTAAAGGGGTTCAGGAATCATGTGGGAATCTATTAGACTATAAACATATCACCCCTCTGGGGTTCTTAGGTTGATACGCAAACGCCGTGGCGGGAGAAGTCTGCGCTACGTGATTAAAACCCAGAGTGAGAAATCATGAAGACGAGATTCTCTTTTCTCGCGCTGGCAGCACTGCTGCTTGCCACTCTGAACTCGCGTGCGCTTTTCGCGCAGTTTTATGAAATTAAACACGAAACGGTAAACGCCTTCGGCTGGTTTGGCGTGGACAATCGGCCAAATCAACGACGAACCGTTGGGGTCGGGCAAAGTGTCTTGATCGATACCGCGATGACAGTCAGGAACTTCGCCTTTTATTTCAGAGGGCCGTTCGACTATGCCGCCAATCCCGAAGGCAGGGGGCACGCGGTGACGCTCACACTGAACGTGCGCGACGCTACCGGCGCCATTCTCAAAACTTTGCCGGTGGCTGTGGCTGATACTTTTTCCGCAGGCTGGGTCACGTGGAGCGGCATCAATCTCGCGGTCGCAGCGAATACGACCCTCATCTTCACCTGCTATCTGGTGGGCGGCTTTGACGTCAATCAATACACCGCCAGCCATGGCGCCGACGCCAATCAGGGCTATCCCGAGGGGCTTCGTTACGGCAAAGACGGAACCAGCGACGCGGATATGGAGAGCTGGACGGATTGGGTGGTGCATTCGAGCTGGGACTCGGCGTTTCGGCTGCAAGGCACCTTAGGCCCGCCCCCAACATTTGCCAATCTCGATTATGTCGGTCACCGAAACCCGAAACAGTTTCTCGACCTCTATGTTCCCGCAGGTTTGACGAGCCCAGCGCCGCTCGCCATCTACATTCATGGCGGCGAATGGCGATTCGGAAGCAAAGGTGGTGCAATGAGTTTCTGTGACACGCTCCTTGCCAATGGCTACGTGGTTGCAGACATCAACTACCGTCTAAGCGGTGACAGTCTTTTCCCGGCGCAGATATTCGACTGCAAAGCTGCGGTGCGCTGGCTGAAAGCCCGTGCTCGTGTATTCAACATCGATACATGCAGGGTCGCGGTCATTGGGTCTTCCGCTGGTGGGCATCTGGCCGCGCTTCTTGGCACAACCGCAGGAGTCGACAGTCTGGAGGATTTCGGACTTGGAAGCCAGACGACAACCAGCCGAGTCCACGCCGTGATTACGTTCTACGCCCCCTTCGATTTTCTTCTAATGGATGGGCACTTTCCGCAGACGCCGCCAGATTCATGCACCCATCCGTTTATCCACGATGCTCCCGACTCGCCTGCAAGCGAGTTGCTTGGGTGTCAGATTTCCCTCTGCCCTGACCGCGTACGCGAAGCCAGCCCAATCACCTATATCGACGCGAGCGATGCGCCGTTCAAGCTCTATCATGGGACATTCGATTGTACCATCCCGCCATATCAGAGCGTGTTGATGGATAGCGTGTTGCGCGCGGCAAATGTGTTTTCCTCGCTCACGCTTGTCCCTCATGCAGTGCATGCGTTCCGTCCGAACGCCCAGCAGAAGCAGGACATGCTGGCGTTTCTGAATCAAAAGCTCACGGGGTGCAGTTCAACAGGGTTGAACGAGAAATCTGAATTGCCACTGCGTTTTGGACTTGACCAGAATTATCCCAATCCGTTCAATCCGTCAACTACGATCACATACTCTGTGGCGCAAGCCGGCAATGTAGAGCTGACCATTTTCAACACCCTGGGCCAGGCAGTGCGCACGCTGGTGAACGAACGCAAACCCGCCGGCGAGTACAGCTTGAGTTGGGACGGTCGCGATGACGCCGGCCAATTGCTCAGCAGTGGTCCGTATTTTTACCGCCTGAAAGTTGGCGAGGCAGTCGAGACCCGGCGCCTGCTGTTTTTAAAGTAGAACTGTAGCGCAGGCATCTTGCCTGCTTTGCTTGAGACTATTTTTGAAGTAGAACTGTAGCGCAGGCATCTTGCCTGCTTTGCTTGTCCCGCCGTGGCGGGAGAAGTCTGCGCTACGTGATTAAAACCCAGAGTGAGAAATCATGAAGACGAGATTCTCTTTTCTCGCGCTGGCAGCACTGCTGCTTGCCACTTTGAACTCGCGTGCGCTTTTCGCGCAGTTTTATGAAATTAAACACGAAACGGTAAACGCCTACGGCTGGTTCGGCGGTGACAATCGACCAAATCAACGACGAACCGTCGGGGTCGGGCAAAGTGTCTTGATCGATACCGCGATGACAGTCAGGAACTTCGCCTTTTATTTCAGAGGGCCGTTCGACTATGCCGCCAATCCCGAAGGCAGGGGGCACGCGGTGACGCTCACGCTGAACGTGCGCGACGCTACCGGCGCCATTCTCAAAACTTTGCCGGTGGCTGTGGCTGATACTTTTTCCGCAGGCTGGGTCACGTGGAGCGGCATCAATCTCGCGGTCGCGGCGAATACGACGCTCATCTTCACCTGCTATTTGGTGGGCGGCTTTGATGTCAACCCATACACCGCCAGCCACGGCGCCGATGCCAATCAGGGATATGTTGATGGCGTTCGCTATGGTAAAAATGGAATGAGCGACGCCGACATGGAAGCCTGGACCGACTGGGTGGTGCATCCTTCCTGGGACTCGGCGTTCCGTTTGCAGGGAACTCTGATCTCCCAATCCCCAACCAACGTCCGCGGCTGGTATGCTGATGGGCAAGTCTGGATTCTATGGGATCTCGACAACTCCCCGCCGGAAACTTATGCGATTTACAGCAGCCCGGCGCCATTCACCAACATCAATCAAGCGCAACTCATCGGCCGGCTGTATGAAGAGGAATGGGCGCCGTTTGCGTTGCGCACGCAGATCAACCCCAATGCCAACTATGTGATTCCGAATGGCCAAGGCGGCCTCATCACGCTGCCGCCGAATACCGGCTTATTCGTCGAAACCGTGCACGAGAGCGGCGCAAAATATTATGCCGTGGTAAAATGGGGCGAGACCGCGATTACCAACAATATCACGCCGAACCCGATCAGTTACACTTACGATGTGAACGATCCGGTGGAATGCCATCCGCAAGTAACGGCCACGCTGCCTTCCGGGCATCGCGCTACCGCGTATTATATGTGGGCCGACGGCCGCGACAACCATTGGGAAGGCCGGCCGGATTTTCCGATCATGGCCAATCGTCACAAAAACGGCATGCCGAGCTTCTTCATTGTGAGCGAAGCGAAGAATTTGCCGCCGGGAAAAGTTTCGGCGGTGCATTGGCTGCACGGCGGCGAGGGCACGGCCAGACAGTCGCTTCCTGCCAGTCGCGCTTCCATCAACATCGAGCCGCAAGACGGGTTGCTCGTGGCGTATAATGACGATCTTGTGCGCAAGATTGTGGTCAATAGCGTCGTGAGAAAACTCGGCGAGGGGAGCAACTCCTGGTGGTTTGGTTGGGCGAAAAATTTGGATCCGTTCGACAATATTCGTGAAACGCCAGCAGACGACGATACCGTCATCAACTATACGCAACGCCGTTTGCTGTGGATCAACGATTGGCTCATCAAAAATCGCAACGTCGATGCGGAGCGCGTCGCGATTCAGGGGCACAGCGTGGGCTCCGCCGGAACTACGGCGATGGCCAAAGCCTTTCCCAATGTCTTTGCCACGGCGTGCATTTTCAACAACGGTTTTGGCGGCCCAATCGCGCTGACCTCCGACACAACCACAGGCACAGGTGGAGTGCACATTCTTGGAACATCGCAACAGAATTTGCCCACCAACCTGCGCAATTACCGGGGCGAAGTGGTACGTGCCTACGATCTTTTCAATTTGAGCACGCCGATTGCGAAGACGCGCGACATGCCCCTGATGCGCTCGTGGCACGGCAAAAATGATGATAGCGGTACGATGATGTGGGATGCCTACGTGGTGGCGGAATATCGGCGCGCCGATTCGATGGCTTGGGGCATGCAGCTCTTTTGGGATGAGCGGCCCCACAGCATCGAGAATTTGCAATCGCATTGGAGCCACGGCCCAGGCAACGCGCAGACCGAACGCGATGATGCAGCGTATCAAGTGCGCTATCGCGCCAATCAATCCTTTCCGGCTTTTTATAATCATCAAAAATACCCGGGCAGCAACAAAGACCCGGGTGATGGCACGCGCGGCACCGGCGGCACGGGCGTCGGCGATGATTGGGGCAGCTTCGGCGGTTATCATGATTGGGACGTGAACTCGATTGTCGATACACCGAGCCGTTGGGAAGTGACGGCGTATCTCATCGGCTTGTCATCACACTTGATGGATAATTCGCCGGATACCAGTCTCACTTCGGATCTGGCGATTCGCAAGCCGCAGCAATTTCTGCCGCCGCCGAACACGTTGTTGAGCTGGCTGGTGGTGAGCCTAACCACCGGCGATACGTTGCAGCGCGGCACGACCATCGTTGACGCCGATGGTCTGGTGAAAGTGGACAGTATCACCGTTTATCGCGATCCGGAACGGGTGCGGATTATATTCACAACTCAAACGCCGACCTCGGTCAATGAGAAGGATGATCGTCTTCCCGAGCAATTCGCGCTGCATCAGAATTATCCCAATCCGTTCAATCCCTCAACCGTGATCGGTTTTCAGTTGCCAGTAGACAGTCACGTCACGCTGAAGGTGTTCGATGTGAATGGCCGTGAAGTGGCGACGCTGGTGAATGGACAGCTCGAAGCAGGCAAACACAACCTCGTGTTCAAAGCCGGTCATCTTCCCAGCGGCGTTTATTTCATCCGCCTCACGGCCGGACAATTTACCCAAATTCGGAAGGCGGCGTTGATCAAGTAACACGCGACTTTCAAGCCACAACCAAATTTTATTGGACACGGATAAGCACAGATTTCCACAGATTTTTATCTGTGTTGATCCGTGAAAATCTGTGTCCTAAAAATCTTCGCGAAGGTGATAGTTTTTCATCGTGATGAAATGTAGCGCAGACATCTTGTCTGCAAGTAAGGATGCCCATGTCACTAACCTTTAAAAGTCATGATAGAAAAATGGATGACAAGAAAAATATTCATGAGTACTTTTCAAGTTACGGCGAACTTTTTGATGACAGCCAATTTCATGTTTCTGTCCTATATTTTTCCGTCATGGTTCAGGATCACAGGCCAATTTCTTCGAGTCCACGCTGCCAGGGCAGACATATTACCTCGCCAATCTTTTTTGCCATCGGGTCAAGAGAAAGGCAAAACGCCTCACTGCTTGTGACATCTCTTCCGAGACGTTTCAGGCTGCGGACATCGTCTTCCGTGATTCGCTCCGTTGATTTGATCTCGACCAAAGCGCGCTTCAGTCCCGGACGTTCGATGACCAGATCGATTTCCACTCCATCTTTGGTGCGAAGATAGGATAGCCGGTAATCCTTTTTGGCGTACGATTGCAGTCGGTTAATTTCATTGACAACAAAATGCTCGAAAGCATGGCCAAACGCATAGGTTTGAGGTTTGAGCTCTACGGTAAGGGTGTGGTTCAGCGCCCTCTGCACACCCGTGTCAAAAAAATAAAATTTGGGACTCTCGCGTTGGCGTTTGCGAACAGATTCGTGAAACGGCTCGAGCAAAAAGCCAATGAGCGTGTCTTCCAGAATTTCAAAATAGGTTTGCACCGTTGGCGTGCTCGCGCCTACCTCGCGGGCAATTTTCGAAAAATTGACGATCTGGCCGCTCATCTGGGCCGCGCCAAAGAGAAATCGACGAAATGGGTCAAGGCGGCGTACCACCTGTTCTTCGGTGATCTCTTCTTTCAGATAGGTATGTGTATAGGTTCTCAAAAACTCACGCTTGTCCGTGACACTTTCCAGCGCAAAGATTCTGGGCAACGTTCCCCAAGCCAAGGCCTGATCGAGAGAAAACCCCTCGCCGATTTCACGAGCAGTAAGTGGAAAAAGATGGTTGACGAAAGCGCGGCCGGCAAGCAGGTTGGCGCCACCACGTTTCAGCTTGCGGGCGCTCGAGCCCGACATCGCAAATTTAAAGCGCGATGACTCGATCTGTTGATGCACGAGGTCGAGTAGCTTCGGAACCTTTTGAATCTCATCAATAATGATCCAATCTATATGCTCATCAAGTACTGCCAATTGTTGGACAAGCGTCTGTGGCCGCAAGCTATACGTTTCGTTTTGATCCGGATCAAGAAGATCGATGTACAGAGTTTTGGAAGCCTGAAAGCGTTCTTTCAGCAGAGAAGTCTTACCGGTACCGCGGGGACCAAAGAGAAAAAAGCTGTTGTTTTTTGGGAAATTGAGGATTCTATTAAACATGATTTAAATTTGTCCGCCATTTTTAAAGTCAACTTTATAAAAATATAAAATGCCGCAGATCAAAATGCAAGCAAAACGTTTGGTTATTAGTGGAGAACGTAGCGCAGACATCTTGTCTGCAAGCAGGATGCTTGCGCTACAAAATCTTCGCGGTCGTAATAGTTTTTCCGGGATAAGTACCATAAAGCACATTTTAGGCTCGAGCTCAAATGCAGAGTTGACCATTTACGTACCGTGTGAATTATCGGGGGTTAATCGATGATGTGGCCGCAGCATGCTCGCTGCAAAGCTGAAAGTTTGTCTCTGATTACAAGTTGAAATAACCAAAAAACCTAAGTAAGGTAGAAAGCCATGGAAAAGCTATTACGGAACACTTACGCCGGTATTTTTATCGGCGCTCTTTCACCGATTTTGCTTTTTGCCCAGAACAAATGGGAATGGCAAAATCCCCTGCCGCAAGGCTACGCGCTGTACGATCTGCATCTTTTCGATGCGAACACGGTTCTGGCGGTGGGCGAGGCCGCGACCACCATTAAAACCACGGACGGCGGGACGAGTTGGAGCTTGCAGCACAACATTGGCGGCGAGTCGATCACGGTTCAATTCGAAGCCGTCAGCTTTGCCGATGCGACCACAGGCTTTGCCGTTGGTCCCGGCGATCGCATTTACAAAACCACCAACGCCGGCACGAACTGGTCCCTGCAAAACACGGGTGTGCTCTCCACGCTGCGCGGCATTGATTTCATCAATGCGCAAACCGGCTGGGCCGTTGGCGATGCCGGCACCATCATTCGCACCAGCAACGGCGGGACGAGCTGGACGACGCAAACCAGCGGCACGACACAGGCATTGAATGATGTCGATTTCTTCGATGCCAACAACGGTTGCGCCGTCGGCAGAGGCGGCACGATTTTGACGACGACCAACGCCGGCACAAGTTGGACCACGCGCAGCGCCGGAAGCAATGCCATCCTCAATGTCGTGCAGTTCATCAACGCCACCACCATCGTCGCGGTGGGCAATGGCGGCGTCATTCTCAAAACGACGAACGGCGGCGCGAGCTGGACGGTGTTCAACAGCAACGTCACGCAGTTGCTCGACGTTTTCTTCATCGATGCGAACACCGGCTGGGCTGTGGGTTTTGATGGTGTGATTTTGAAAACTGGCGATGGCGGCGCCTCGTGGAGTCCGCAAATCAGCGGCACGACGAAAACGCTGCGCGCCGTGCGGTTTGTCAACACCACCACCGGCTGGGCCATGGGTGCTAATGGCACAATTCTCAAAACAACCGATGGCGGCACGACATGAGTGGCGCAAAATCAGGGACCGACCATCGCTTTTCTCGATATCGAATTTTTCAATGCCACCACCGGTTGGGCCGTGGGCGAGCTGGGCACCATTCTCAAAACCAACGATGGCCTCACCTGGCAGGAGCAGGTCAGCAACACGCAGCGTTATTTGTATGATGTTGAAGTCATCGATGCGAATACCGCGTGGATTGCGGGGCAGGTCGGCACGATCCTCAAAACCAGCACCGCCGGCACAACGTGGTCGCCGCAAACCAGCGGCACCAACTGGGATCTCAATGCCATCACTTCCGTTGATGTCAATACCGCCTGGGCAGTGGGCGGCCAGGGAACGATCTTGAAAACCACGAATGGCGGCGCGAATTGGGATGCGCTGACCAGTGGCAGTGTTTTGCCCCTGCATGATGCGCATGCCTTCAATGCCAACACCGTTGTGGTCGTCGGGCAAAACGGCACGATTTTGCGAACGACGGATGGCGGCGTCACCTGGCCCTCGCAAACCAGCGGCACGACGAATACGTTGTTCGATGTTCATTTTGTGGATGCCAATACTGGCTGGGCCGTCGGCGCGCGCAACACCATCATCAAAACCACCAATGGCGGCACGACGTGGACGCCGCAAACCAGCGGCATCACCACCGGCACGCCCGCCCTCAACGCGGTACATTTCATCAATGCCAATACCGGCTGGATTGTTGCTGTCGGAGGGATTATTCAGAAAACGACCAATGGCGGCGCCACCTGGAGCGTATTGAATCTTCCGACGCCGAGCCTGAATGCGATTTATTTTACCGCTGCTGAAACCGGATGGGGCGCGGGGGTGATCGGCGCGGTTTTGAAGTTCAGCGGCGGCACAACTGCGGTCAGCGAGCGGACGAGTGATCAGATGCCTGTGCAGTTCATCTTGCGGCAGAATTATCCGAATCCGTTCAATCCTTCAACAGTAATCAGTTTTGAGTTGCCGGTGAGCAGTCGCGTGACGCTGAAGGTGTTCGATGTGAATGGCCGTGAAGTCGCGACGCTGATAGATGGCCATCTCGCCGCAGGCAATCATAGCGCGATGTTCAAGCCGCGCGATTTGGCGGGAGGAATTTACTTCTACCAAATCACCGCGGGCCAATTTTCAGAGACGCACAAGGCGGTGTTGATGAAATAAGTAGCGCAGGCTTCCAAGCCTGCAGGAACGTTGTGAGGTGGCAAGAGTATTGTGGGTGAACCGATCTTGCAGGCAAGATGCCTGCGTTACAAAATCACCGCGAAATTTTTCGCGCACTGCTCCCAGTTGATCACCCTCCAAAAATTCGCGATATAATCAGCGCGCCGGTTTTGATACCGGAGATAGTAAGCGTGTTCCCACACATCGATGCCGAGCACTGGCTTTTGCCCGGCGGCCAGCGGCGTGTCCTGATTTGGCGTTTGCACGATCTCGAGCTTGCCCTCGGCGGTTCGCACCAACCATGCCCAACCACTACCAAACAACGTCGCCGCCGCTTTGTTGAATTTCTCTTTGAAGGCATCAAAGGAACCGAAATCGCGAGTGATTGCCGCAGCCAGATCACCGGTAGGCAGGCCCCCGCCATTGGGGCTCATCATGTGCCAAAACAAAGCGTGATTGAAATAACCACCACCGTGATTTCTGACCACCGTACGTATCTCCGCCGGCACGGCCTGAAGGTTGGACAACAGCTCCACGATGGATTTCTTTTGCCATTCCGGATAGTCTTTGAGAGCGTTATTGAGGTTGTCAGTGTAGGCTTTATGATGGCGGCCATGATGAATCTGCATGGTTTGTTCATCAATGGCCACTTCGAGGGCGTTGAAAGCATACGGTAAATCCGGCAGGGCAAACGGATAAACGGCAACTGCGCCGGGAGCGAGTTTTTGGAAATCGACTTTCACCGGCGCCGTTGTTTGCGCCGAGCTGAAAGGCGCCAGCCAAACACCGAGGCTCGCACCGATCATTGTTCCCAAAGCTTCACGCCGTGTCGGCAAAAACAGTTCTTCTTTCATATTTTTTCCTTTCTTGCACGATTTTACAGATGACTCAGGGAAAACTGCACCATCCCGAATGCTGCGCACGTCGGGTCCTTCATGAAAAGATTATTGCTCATTGTGCCAGCGCATAAGCGCCATGCGTGTGCTTTCCGTCGCCAGATTTTCCGGCAAATTTTGCCACGCAAAAAATCGGGCTTCAAGCGCATCATCGCCTGCTTGCAAAATTCCGCCGACAATCTCGCCGAGGAAAATCGTTTTCAAAATGCATTGCTCCGGATCAAGCAGGCTCGGCAAGCCGAGTGTGCAAAGCAACCGCCCCAACTTGATTTCAAGTCCGGTTTCTTCGTGAGCTTCGCGGATGGCGGCGGCTTCGGCACTCTCCCCCCAATCGAGAAAACCACCAGGCAAAGCCCAATAACCGACACCAGGCGGAAATTTTCTTTTTACCAGCAGAACCTCACCGTCACTGTTGGTGATGATGGTTTCAGCAATCGGTATGGGATTGATCCAATGAATCCAATCGCAGGTCGGACAAGCCGAATGCTCACGGTTGCCAATCTTGCGGCGCTCCAGCCTGGTTTGACATCTCGGGCAAAAGTAATATGCTATCGGTGGGCCACTGCGTCCGGCTTTCCATGTTTCTAACGCACTGTAGGTTGAGGCAAAGGCAAGCGGCGGCAAATAGTTGATGGAGAACCAGGCAACTTCTTCCACCTCATCGCCGGCACGAAGCTCGCCGCCGAGGATACGGCTGCGAAAAATCAGTACCAAATGACTGCTTTGCTCATCGATGATGTCGTTATAGGTGCCGAGAAGAGAAGTAACCTGCACGTGCAAGCCGGTTCCTTCAATCGCTATGCGCACCGCTGCTTGTTCTGCGTTTTCACCAAAGTGCAAAAAGCCGACCGGCAAGCTCCATTCTCGGCCATGCGGCTGCGATTTACGGCGAATCAACAACACATGTCCGCCATTTTCGATCAGGCAGCCGGCGGCAGGGATGGGATTGTTCCCGTACACAAAGTCACAACTGGAGCAGGCAAGATAATGCCGCTGCGCAATCTGCTTTTTTATCAACCCTGCCGCACACTGCGGGCAAAATCGTAGGCTCATGCTGTTCTCCCGTCCGGTAATAACCTTGTTTGAATTTTCAATGTAAAAAAAAAATTCCCCAGAAACAAGTCTTATAAAAAATTAGGAAACAAAAAAATTTTCACACACATCGCTGGTTCATGAGTTTTCACCGCAAACACAAAAGACGTGGAGTCTAATATCGAAGTTATCTTTGCGTTCCCAGCCTGCGGCGGGCTTGGTATCGTCACGGTTCTGAATAATTCAGGACAAAAATCCCACTTTTCCTCACGTGCCGGTGGGGGAAAATCGATTTTGATCTTTCCTCTTGCATTTGAAAATGATTTTTCGCTTCTTAGCATTGCCACTGGAAAATTGCTTAACCTCACCAAAATGGAGTGCCCCATGCTTGCACGTGATCTTCCTGCTTTCGAGGCAGGTTTTCGTGCCGATGGTCTGGATTCTTTCGGTCGCCGTCATTCCTTGGCTCCGCTCAGCGTGCCGATTCCCGGTGAAAACCGCAATCTCGATGTTGTACGTCTGAAACCCGCTGATGGCGATGAATCCTATTACATTGCCGAAGCTACCACTAAAGAGCGCGTGGTTCTGCATTTTACCACCGGTTATATTCGCGGTGATGTACGGATGTTGACCATCCCAAAGTCGGAGCCGGCGCGCCGGGTTTCCGTGCCTTTTGTGATCGCCCGCGACGGCAACATTTACAATCTTTTTGATTCGCGCTACTGGGCTTATCATCTCGGTCCCACGGCGGTCGGCGGCAACACGGCGATGAGTCGCAGTTCCGTGGGCGTGGAAATCTCGAACATCGGGCCGCTCGTACAGCAAGGACAATCTCTCCTCACTACGACTGCCTCTGACATGTACTGCAGCCTCAACGAATCGATTTACTACCGCAGAGTTACCTACCGCGGCTATGGCTATTATGCAACTTTCACGGATGTGCAGTACACGAGCTTGATCATATTGCTGCGTTACTTGACCGCGCGATTCAACATTCCCCGTCGTTTCTTGCCGCTCGCCTCGCGTTACGAAACGCGCAACGACATTCCAACATTTCGCGGCATCGTCAGCCATGTCAACTTTCGACCAGACAAGTTCGACATCGGGCCGGCGTTCGATTGGGATCGCGTCATTCGAGGGGTGACGACTTGAGGCCGGACACTAAAATGAGCGTTCGAGGCAAAGACGCCAAGCACGTAAAAAGCAAACGAACAATTTCCCTGTCATTCGTCATGCTCTTTGCGGTCGTGGCGCCTTTGCAGTCAAAACACTTCTGAAGTTTTTCGAGGAGTGATTTATTGCAAAATGCAAGGGGAGAAGGTTGTGCGCTACATCATTGCCTGCACGGCCGGTACCATCTGCTTCTTCAACTGGCGCGTGAGTTCATCGACCATATTGAACACGCTTTCGCCCTGGGCTTTTTCGGCCAACAGCATCTCGCCGTGACGCACGTCGTACAATTGCGTATCGATGCGCAGGGTTTTGCCATCGCGCATGATGGTGCCGAGAAGCATCACATCGACCTGCGCTTTCTCGGCGACATTGCGAGCGAGCGCCAAATCCATGGTTTGCACGTTTTCTTTGCCGAGATCCTTCAACACATCCATGAGGCGCGGCCGGCCGAGAACATGCAACGGCGTGGTGCGCTCCAGATCCGTCATCAACATGTCCGCCAGACCGATGCACATCCAATGATCCCGCGGGTCTTTCGTACGATTTTCAAAATAAAGCACCGCAATCGTCTTCTTCGAGAGGGCTTGCGACAAGGCCGAAGTATTGGCATAGCCGGATTTGGCAAACCATTGCGTCATGTCCGCCAACGAAGAAACGAATCCATTCGCGCCCGAGTGCGAAGTGATCCAAACGGTTGACAGAACCAGGGTAAAAAAAATCGTGGGAACCGCTTTCAGCAAAAGACCGTTGTACCGGTTTTGCCGGACGTGCCTTCCCGCTTCGCCTGTCGCTGCCATCGTTGCCATTGGGAAGCCGGCGACGGGCGTGGGTTGATTCTTTTTGAAAAGCGTAAACCGGCTCCAGAAATGCTGCTGCCGGCCATCGGACCGGCGGGAAATATTGCCATTGCTTTTTGCGAAGGCCGGCATTGAGGACATGCCCGTCGAAGGAATCTCAATCGCTTCCTGACCGACGGCACGGACGAGAATTTTGTAGATTTCAACTTTATGCCGGATATTCTTCAACTCTTGCGGACCCAGATTGACGGCCACAATGGAGAGCTTGTTTTTCACATGATCATAGACATCGCGTGAGATGCAAATCCCGCCGGGCTCTGCCAGGGTTTGAATGCGCGCCGCGATGTTCACTTCGTCGCCAAAAAGATCAGCATCGACAATGCGTACTTCACCGAGATTGATGCCAACGCGCACGACAATCTGTTCGCATTCCGGTTTATTCAAATTATATCGTTGAAAGCGCTCCTGTGCTTCAATCGCGCATTGTACCGCCTCGACGGCGCTGTCAAAATCCAGCAGAAAACCGTCGCCGGTGCTCTTGATGATTCTTCCGTGATGCTTGCGAACAAGAAAACGGATGATGCGATTGTGATCCCTCAACAGCTTCAGCGTGAGCCGTTCACTGTCTCCCATCTTGCGGCTGAAGCCGGTCATGTCGGTGAACATGATGGCAGAGAGCTTATGCTTGGGTGTCGGGCGAGGCTGCGTGTTTGTTTTCTGATCCATGAAAACATCTGCTCCTGCGATATGGGTGATCTCTTTGATTATGACTGGTGAATTTAACATTCGTCCCTCGTCACTGCAAAGCCCATGCCACACATTTGGCTTTTAAAAATCAATTACTTACTTCGGCAATGTGAACAAATGGCATCACATTTTGTCTTTAATTGAAACGCTGGATAAAAGGGTGAGACAATTCCGCGGCAGAAAAGGCAAGAATCTTTTTGGCAATTTGAGAAAAAGTTCGTTTATTTTTAAATGAGGTGTTGCAAACAAGCAAGCCCCGGAGGTTTCGGGTTTGTCGTTCGCCTCAATTCAACTTCAGCTTATTGATAAAATTTCGCTTTTTCCTCAAAGTCACTTTCTGAAAGGTTGATCAGCATGTCTCATCTAGCTCTACTTGGCGGTAGTCCGACACGCAAACAGCCGTTTCCACAATGGCCACAACAACGTCCTGCCCAGCTTGCCGCATTGCAGCAAGTATGGGAAAGCGGAAAATGGGGCATCGGCAGTCCATTCATTTCCGAATTCGAAAAACGTTTTGCCGAATTTCAACAGGCCAAATACGCGCTGTCCGTATGCAATGGCACGGCCTCACTCATGATTGCGTTGAAAGCTTGTGGTGTCAGGGCTGGCGATCAAGTAATCATTCCGGCTTACACGTTTATCGCCACGGCCAGCGCCGTGCTCATGGTCAACGCCGTACCGGTGTTTGTGGATATTGATCCCGAAACATACAACATCGATTCGTCGCAAATCGAGGAAGCCATCACCCCGGCGACCAAGGCGATCATGCCGGTGCATATTGCCGGACAACCGGCCGATCTCGATGCCATTTTGGAGATTGCACACCGCCACAACCTGCCGGTCATCGAAGACGCTGCACAAGCGCACGGTGCGGAATGGAAAGGCCGGCGCGTCGGAGCGATTGGCAATATCGGCTCGTTCAGTTTTCAATCCAGCAAGAACATGACCGCCGGTGAAGGGGGCATATTGGTGACTGATGACAAAACGCTCATCGACCTTTGTTTCTCCTATCAAAATTGTGGCCGTGTGCGCGAAGGTTCCTGGTATGAACACCGCGTGCTCGGTGGCAATTTTCGACTTGGCGCCTTTCAAGCGGCTCTGTTGTCGGCACAACTAACGACGATTGAAGAGGACATGCAACGCCGCGACCGGCACGCCCATTATCTCGACGAACGTTTGCGCGAGATTCCGGGCATTCGACCGTTGCGTGTGCATCCAAACGTGACGCGTCATGCGCATCATCTCTACATCTTTCGTTATGACGCTGAAGCTTTCGATGGTTTACCCCGCGACCGTTTCATCGAAGCGTTGCGCGCGGAAGGAATCTACTGCCACAAGGGCTACACCCCGCTCTATCGTGAACAACTTTTTGTGCTCGATCCCCGCGCCTATCCCTGGATCGAGGGAATCAATTACCATGAGATGTACTTGCCCGTAGCCGAACGCGCTGGCAATGAAGAAGCGGTTTGGATTACGCAACCCGCGCTCATGGGCACCGAAAAAGAAGTCGAAGATATCGTGAAAGCCGTCGCCAAAATTCACCTGCATGTGGGAGAACTTTTGGAAAACCGAAGATGACACATTCCTCGTCCACCGAGGGGACCAATTGGGGAAAAATCCAATGGCTGGAGTTGGCAAAATTTTCATGATCATATTCCTCTGCGCTTTGGGATTGCAATTGTTTACCAACAATGCTTTTGCTCAAAATCCCGGCCTTGTCGCCAACGTATACGGCCGCAAGACCACGAGTCTCAACGGCGCGTGGCGCGCGATTGTCGATCCCTATGAGAACGGCTATTATAACTACCGCTACCAGCCACGCACCGACGGCTTTTTTATCAACCAGAAACCTCAATCCAAAAGCGACCTGATCGAATACGATTTCGATACCGCGGGTTTGTTGCAGGTGCCGGGCGATTGGAATTCACAGCGACTCGAGCTTTTCTTCTACGAGGGCACCATCTGGTATAAGAAAGACTTTGATTATAAAAAACAAAATGGCACGCGTATTTTTGTCCATTTCGGTGCCGCCAATTACGATGCCAAAGTTTATCTCAACGGCAAAAAACTCGGTGAGCACGAAGGGGGCTTCACGCCATTCAATTTCGAGATCACCAACGTCGTTCAGGAAAAAAATAATTTTCTCATCGTCAAAGTCGACAACCAGCGTCGCCGCGATGCCGTACCCACGGTCAACACGGACTGGTGGAATTACGGCGGCCTCACGCGGGAGGTGCTGCTGGTGGAAGTGCCGGAGACATTTATACAGGATTATTTCATTCAACTAGAAAAGGGTTCGCGGAAACGCGTGGCGGGCTGGATTCAGCTCAACGGCTCTCGCCGCGTGCAATCGGTCACGATCGGTATTCCCGAAGCAAAGGCCAAAACCATTGTCACGACAGATGAGAATGGCTACGCAGAATTTAACTTCGCGGCCAACCTGAAATATTGGTCTCCAGAAAATCCGAAACTCTATGATGTCGTGGTCGAGGCCGAAACCGACCGCGTGACCGAGGCGATCGGCTTCCGCACCATCACCACCAAAGGCACCGACATTCTGCTCAACGGCCAGCCGATTTTTCTGCGCGGCATTTGCATTCATGAACAAGCACCGATTCGCGAGGGCCGGGCGTTCAGTGTCGAAGATGCCCGCACGCTCCTGGGTTGGGCAAAAGAACTCGGCGCGAACTTTGTGCGTCTGGCACACTATCCGCACAACGAACACGTCACCCGCCTGGCTGACAGTATGGGCTTGTTGGTCTGGTCGGAAATTCCCGTGTATTGGACCATCCTGTGGGAGAATGAAGCCACGCTTCGGAATGCCAAGACCCAGCTCGCCGAGATGATCGCACGTGACAAAAACAAGGCCTCCGTGATCATTTGGTCGATGGGGAACGAGACGCCACTGAGCGAGGCGCGCCTGCATTTCATGGTCGAATTAACCAAATTGGCGCGCAGTCTCGATTCGACGCGATTGCTCACTGCTGCGCTCGAACGCCATTATTTCGATCCGAAAACCCAGATGATTGATGATCCGCTTGGCGCTCATCTCGATGTTATCGGATGTAACGAGTATCTTGGCTGGTATGATGGCCTGCCGGACAAGGCTGACGGCATGTCGTGGAAAACTGTTTATGATAAACCGCTCATCATCAGCGAGTTCGGCGCCGGCGCGTTGCAGGGTTATCACGGTGACGAACTCACTCGCTGGACCGAGGAGTATCAGGCCAGCGTTTATCGCCACCAAATCGCGATGCTCAAACGCATCCCGTTTTTGCGTGGCGTGACGCCCTGGATTCTCACGGATTTCCGTTCGCCACGACGGCCACTGTCGAACTTCCAAGACTACTGGAATCGCAAAGGACTGATTTCCAATCGTGGCGTCAAGAAAGCAGCGTTCTACATTCTACAGAAATTTTATGAGGACATGAAGAAGACTTATTGATTTCACTTTTTGCCCAGCATGTACAACTGCCACAAATCCCGGCTACTGGTATGCAAAAAAGGCGCAATCGCCAATTGGCCGGTCTTGCCGATGCTTTTTTCCAAATATTTCAACTCTTCAAATTTCTCTTTGATTTCCGGATCCGTTGCGATGCGAAAGCCTGTGCCTCGCATCAACAGAATGCCCTTCGCCCGCATCGCCAACTCCACATGAATTCGCAACAAGCAGAGCATATCTGCAACCACCTCGGGAGGAAAGTGAGTTTTCAGTGATTGCAGATAAAGGCCAATTTTGCTTTCGGAGAAATTGCCGGTGGTGATCAGCTCCATCAACTCCATGTCGGTATCGAAGCCGGCGCCCAGCCAATGGCGGGTGGCTTGCTCGCTCTGTGTAAATGCAACAATGATGATAAGCGGCAGCGCCATCAAAAGGCTCACCGTGGAAATGACCGGTGGCAAGAGAAAGTGATTAAACACAGAATGAATAAAAACCGCCAAGCCCAATCCCGGCAAAAAGAAACGGACTCGTTCGGAGGCATGGCGCTCGGACAACCCTTTGGCGATGATTCCAACGACGGCCGTGGTGCCGCCGTGCATGATCGCCGTGCCAAAGCCGCGAACGACCCAGAGAAATAAATTGGCGTCTTGCAGCGTTTGTAAGTAATACACATTTTCGACGAGGGCAAATCCGGCACCGAGGGCAAAGCCTTGAATCGCAGCATCCACCATGAAGCCGATCTTTTCTGATTTCACTAAATAGACGAGATAAGCCGCTTTGAGTGTCTCTTCAATAATGGGCGCCACATAACGAGAATACAACGCCATCTCCCACGCGAACCGCTGCAAGAGCCAACTGTTCAGCAGCAGGCAAACGGCAGCAACAACACAACCGACAAATATGGTGAGCAAAATCGCGCGCAATCGCACCAACTTGAAACTATCGAGAAACACCAGCGCCGCGAGAAAAAGAAAGACCGGAAATAAACTGGCGAGAATTTTGACGAGGCTCATAAGCAAGGGCCAAGTTGCAAGGGCCAATAAGCAAACAGTGATCAGTAATCAGCATCCAGCTAAAGAATCTTCAACGAAATCATAAATTCCTTTGCAAGCCTTCTATTTTTTTCAACCGCCGCCGCGTATCCGAAAGATAACGTGGTGCTGAGATGGGACAGCATGACCAGGCGAAAATCGATTTGCCCACCGGCATTCAGCAATTCTCTTCTGCTTTTGGGGCTATCCACGTTTGTGACCAGGCCTGAGGAAAAGAGGGCGAAGCGGGCCCAATTGCAGTAAAAATTCGGCATCCCCAACCGGCGAAAGCGTAGCGGCGGCAGCGTCCATTCCAACATAGCCTTGCCATAATTCGTTCCACCAATGGCATTCAGCTCGACGCCCGGAAAGCTGTAGTATTCCCGGTAACGCTTTTCGGCCAAATGATCGACCCAATTGTTGCCAAAACCGCCGAAGAAAAAGTTGGCAAACGGCTCGTCACGGTCGCCAAACGAGTAACCCAAGGAGCTTCGCCACCAGATCGAGGAGTGATTGAGCGCGAGCGGAATGCCATAATCAAAATTGGAATAAACCCGCGGGAAAAATTTCGCATTGACGTAATGATTTTGCGAGATGATCTCCCATTTGAAGCCTTTTTCATCGTCAACGGCGCCGAGAGATTTACGGAGATATTGATAATTCAGCCCGGTGCTCAAAGACAGAAACTTGTCAAATGACGTTGAAATATTTTGATAGTCCGGCAGCTTTTCCAAGCCGCCATATCCGGCGGCTTTGATCTTGAAATCCAGGGTTCTGGGTTCGTCGTACAACAAATTTTTCTTATATTGCAACGACAAAGAATATCCTTTTCGGCTGATTTTGGTGGGACCGAACAGATCGTAAAAATCCGCGTCGTTATAAGTGGCGCGCATCTGCCACCCCCAATGATAAAAACTAAGTCCAACATGCGCTTTTTCACCGTCGGGCAAATCCTGATCCGGCGAATACGAAGTGGTAAGATCAAATCCGCTGAAACCGATTCTATCGGCAAAATTGAGGCGCAGACCAACTGCGGCAAAATCTTTATAACCTTCAACAATCGGATAGGCAGAATTGAATTTAATGTTGGCCAGAGGGCGATAAGCGCCGGAAGAGGTGGTGAGCGAATCGAGGTTGATCGAGGCCGGCGAACCCACGATCCAGGATTTCACCAGGGGATGCTTCTCGACGATGCCCTGTCCCAAATAATTGGTTGCGCTAACAGTATCGACGGGCGCATTGGCAATCATAACCGGGACAAATCCTTTTCCGGTATAACAGAGCACAATCAACGAATCATCCGAGACAGGCGCCGGCCTGAAAAAACCTGTTTCGCAATTGCTGATGACCCGCATTGCTTTCGTTTCAAAGTCATAGCGATAAATGTTCGACACGCCGGAATAATACGAAGAACCAAAGCTCCATTTCCCGTTCGGTGAAAAAACAAAAGTCTCCGGAGAGCTGGTCTCAAAATCAAAAAGCACCTCGTAGCCGGTTTCGCCGGTCAGCAGTTTTTCCACCTCCATTTTAATCAAGCTCTGCTTCCCATTGACTTCGGCAAGCGCGGCAGTGATAACTTTGCCATCCGGAGAGATATCGAGATCAAATATATCTTTGCCGTAGGGCAAGGAATAAATTTGTTTCCACTCTTTATATGGAAACGGAATTCTGACCAACGTGGATATGCCCAGATAATGCCGCACCCCCCAAATTGATTCATCCGCTTGATTGAAAGCCAAATCACCGGTTCTGGCATCCTTGAGCAGTGTTTTCGCTTTACCGGTTTGAATGTCAAAGACGTTCAAGTCGCGCCAACCGTTGTTATCGGTGGTAAAAAAAATTTTTCGTCTCGAATGATCATACGCCAGCGACGAAACATAATACAGGGCCGCTCCCTTGACCTCGCATAATTTCTCGAAGGTGCCACGATCGATATCAATTGTCGCCAGGTGGGCAATCTGTCCGGGATATCTTATGGCCGCATAGAGTTTGCGATTGGTGGGATCGTAAAAGGTGCGCGATTGAGAGCCCAGCGCCTTGCGCGAGAGGGGGCGATAGGGAGTTGTCGGATGGAGCCGGATCGAGTCGAGGTTGGCACGTTGCCATTGATGTTCAAACTCGATCCACCGCGACCATTCATCATCCAGAGAAGTGCCGTAAATTTTTTTGAATTGTGCGGCAAAATATGGCCGGCTGGTTGGTGTTCGCGAAACCCATCGGATCAGTTTTTCCGGGCCATATTGATACGCGAGATAACTCACGAAGCGCGTGCCGTATAAATATGAATTGGCGCCGACTTGAAAATCGATGGCCGTGCCTTCCGATTCCAATCCGACGACATCGTAAAAATAGCTGCTATCGCGAACCATGGTTCGGAAAACCATTTCATCGTAGCCGCTCAAAGCGCGCCCGAGTCCGCCGGCCATCCAGGTTTCCAGAAATACTGCGATGCCTTCCAGATACCAACGCGGGGAAAATCGGCGCGGGTTGGTCAGATAGGAATAGAGCATCGAAGTCGGATTTTCTGCGGCAGGATAGACTTTGCCGCCGAAAACCGACCTGAAGAATTGATCACGGCCGGCGGCTTTATCCATCGTGACAATATGCGCCAATTCATGATTCATCATCCAATTCAATCTTTCATTGGCGAAAACCGTTTCGTAGCTGTAGTTGAAAGGTTCTATGCCGATTTCGATGAGATTCCACGGAATGGTTTCCGCGCCGCCGTAGCCAATATCCCGAAAGTCTTGCAAGACCACTGTAACTTCTTGTGTGGGAGTATAATCGAAGAGATGGCGATGAAATTGCAAAGCATTTTCAAAGCAGCGCGCCAAATGCGGCACAAGATAAGCGCTGGCCTGATCGTAACAAACGGCCTGCAAATATTTTGTGCGCAATGAGTAAAATTGCGCGTCAGAAACGGAAACCAAAAACAGGAAGATCGAAGATGATAAAAGAAATGTCAATTTATTCTTCATGGGGAAGAGTCCGCTCGGGCTGGCAAAAATTGAAAAAGAGTATACCTCTTGCGGAGGTATACTCTCTCGACCATTTCCAACTCATGACCCGGATCGTCCGATTGTCATTGCGGGTGCGTCAAGCGGTACCGTGGGAACTTGTTGCGCTTGTCATTCCGGCTTGACCAGCACGGCCGCCACTTCGGGTTTCGCCAATAAAGTCGTTAGTTCGGGTTTGGCAAGCAATGCCGTCATCTCGGGTTTGGCCATCAACGTGGTCATCTCCGGTTTGGCCAATACTGCCGCCACCTCCGGTTTGGCTAACAACGCCGCGACTTCGGGTTTCGCCAGTAACGTTGTCATCTCGGGCTTAACCATCAAAGTCGTCAATTCCGGTTTGACCAGCATGGCGGCAACTTCAGGTTTGGCCAGTAAGCTGGTCAGCTCTGGTTTTGCCAGCACTGCCGTTATCTCGGGCTTAACCATCAACGCAGTCATCTCGGGCTTCGCTAATAAAGCCGCTACTTCCGGCTTGGCCAGCATCGCCGTCAATTCCGGTTTTGCCAACACGGCTGCAACTTCAGGCTTAGCCAGCACGGCAACCAGCTCCGGTTTTGCGAACACCGCCGCGACTTCCGGTTTTGCCATTAACGCTTGCATTTCCGGTTTTGCGGCTAATTCCGTCATCTCCGGTTTGGCCAGCACGGCTGTCACTTCCGGTTTGGCCAACATGGCTGCGACTTCCGGCTTGGCCAGCATCGCCGTCAATTCCGGTTTTGCCAACACGGCTGCAACTTCAGGCTTAGCCAGCACGGCAACCAGCTCCGGTTTGGCGAACACCGCCGCGACTTGTGGTTTCGCCAGCAACGCCGTTATTTCCGGCTTGGCCAATAGCGCCGCCATCTCCGGCTTTGCCAACAGCGCCGCGATTTCCGGTTTGGCGAACACCGCGGTGACTTCCGGTTTCACCAGCAAGGCAATGACTTCCGGCTTCGCCAGCAACGCCGCCACCTCCGGCTTGGCCAGCACCGCCGTCAATTCCGGCTTGGTGAGCACCGCGGCTACTTCCGCTTTGGCCAACAGGGCCGTCACTTCCGGCTTGGCCAGCACGCCTTTGAAATTTTCGTCTTTCAGAAGCTTTTGTACGTCGTTGTCTTGCAAAAGCATGGTGATTTCAGCATCGGAGACCTTGAGCACAACATCGCCAGCGCTCATTTGTTCGGCGCGGTATCTTTCCGCTTTTTTCACGCCACCAATGGTGCCGGCGGTATCTTCTCCTGCAATGGGCGGGTAGAAAAATGAAAAGTACACCATCGCGATGACCGCCACGATCGCGCCGCCGATCAGCAGGGCGCCTTTGCGCCCGCTCAACAAACTTTTGGATTGATTTTGCATGAGAACCTCCTCGGTTTTTCTATTTCACAACGCTTTTGATTTTTCCAAATGAATTACAACGCAGCGAAGGAAAAGTTGGTTGAAGTTTCCAATCATTTTGCCGTCCGGAGGTTCTTTTCGTAAAGCAAAGCGCCGGCTGCGAAGAGTCTGAAGCGCAGCAATGAGGGGATTGGCGCCTTGTCCTTGAAGGCAATCACATAGTTGTTGTTCCCGCGATTGATCAGTTGCACCGAATTCTCGTTGACGCTCAGCGCCGGAATGGTCTCTTTGTTCAACATGCTGATCGCGCTGAAGCCGAGATCATTTTCCTCGAACTCGAGCTGGGCTTTGACTTCCTGTGAGGTATTTATGTTCAATTCGGCAATAACCGAACTGGCGGCATATTGCACCAGAATGGAGGCGTGGCCAATGTCGAGATCGGCAGTCGCGGAATCAGCCCGCTCGAATTTGCCGGTAGCCTCACGCCAAATCATGGTTCCGGTTAGATCCCGCATGTCGAGGGAGGCTTGTTGGTTGCTCGTGCTGCTCAATAGCGCGTAAATGCACACGCCCGCCATCAAGCCGAAGGCGAAGGCATAAGCGTACTTGAGCTGCGGGGCAGGAGCGCCGAAAAACGCCTGCGCAACATTTCTGATGCTGCCCCAGCTAAATGTTCTCTCTTTAACCGCATAGCGATCCGGCCGAATGGAGCTCATGACTCTCTTTTTCAGATTGGGCGAGGGCTCGACTGCCTGCAACAGGTTGGCGGTGGCAACCAGCTCATCATAAAGCTGTTTCGCCTCGGCATTTTGGGCAAGATAATCCCTCAGCTTAGCGGTATCTTGAGGAGAATTAACGCCGTCAATCTCTCGATTAATCAACTCAATGTATTTTTCTTCAATCATTGGCGACAAATCCCTGCTTGAGTAGGATGTTCTTGAGCAGTTGCCTTGCCGTAAACAGTCTGGATTTGACCGTTTTCTCAGGAAGGTCAAAGATATAGCCGATTTCCTGATACCCGAGGCCGTGAAAATGTTTGAGCACAATCAAGGCGCGGTGCTCCGGCTCGAGCTGCATGAGTGCGGTTTCAATGCGTTGTGCCATTTCGTTCTGCTCGTAATCTTCTTCCGGTGTTTTGTCGCCGGAAACGAAACTGTCATCCAATTCGGCAAAGCGGCGCTTTCGTTTAAGCGCGTTCAGTGACTCATTCACGGCCAGGCGATACAGCCAACTGAAAAACTTGTAGCTGGGATCAAACGACGCGAGCTTTTCATAAGCTCTCACAAAAACCACTTGCGCGATATCTTCGGCCTCGGCATAATCGTTGACCATGCGCAGCGCCACGTTGAAAATCGTTTTCTGATACTTGTCAACGAGGCGTTCAAAAGCTTTGAGATTACCTTCCAAACATTGCCGGACCAGTGTCGCGTCGTTTTGCTCTAACATAAGTACAATTGAAAAGCAAAATAGTTGGTGGAAAACGCAGAGGGCCTAGGGCATAGAGCATAGCGCCAAGAAGCTGTCGCCAAACGATTGTTTCTTTGCCCTCTGCTCTCTGCCCTCAGCCCTCAATCTCAAACACCATATCGAAACCGGCATAACGAAAAACGTCGCGGATGTGCTTGCTCATGTTCTTCAATTTCAAGCGGCCGCCGGACTCGCTCAAGCGCTTTTGGGTGGCGAGCAAAACGCTCAGTCCGGCGCTCGAGATGTATTCCAAGTCTCGAAAGTCGACGACGCGCGAATTTTCGATCTCATCAAAAACCGCTTTGGCATTTTCCACCTTGGAAGCATCAAATCTTCCTGAGAGCGCAATGTCGCCGTTCTCATTGATTCGTATATCGAACATGTCATGACTCCAAGTACTTGACCAGGGTTATTTTGCTCTGCCGATTGGCATATTCATAATCAAGCCGATCAACCATCTTCTTCACCAAATGAATGCCGAGTCCTCCGGTTTTGCGGTCCGCGAGAGGCTGCGTCACGTCCACCTCGGCGGTTTGGGTGACGTCGAATGGCTCAACCTCGGGGTCAATCAAAGTTACGGCCAGCTCATTCCGGTTTTTCTCAATGGTTATCTCAATGTCATTCGCATTGCCGGGATTATACTTGACCATGTTGGTGAATAGCTCTTCAATCGCCAGACTGATGGAAAAGGCCGCGGCCTCGCCAATTTTATTTGCCGTGATGAAGTCATTGATGAAATCAAAAACCTCATCGAGAGATTCCAGCGCTCTTTTGAACTTCTTCGCCATAGAGTTGTTCGTAACGATTCGGGCGTTCCCCAAAAAGCAAAACCATTTTAGGCAAGACGGTTCAAAAGGTTCTTCTGAGTATGGTTCTGTATGCGTCAATGGTTTTGCCCAAAATGGTTTTGCCTTTTGAGCAGTTTTTCAATGAATTTTCACGGCAATCATCGCCACATCGTCGCCTTGGATGGCCGAGCCGCGGAATTCCTGCAGCTTGGTTTTGACATGCGCGATAATATTACTGGCCGGTTCGGATACCGTGGCTTGAACGGCTTGCACCAGTCGCGCCTCCTCGAACATTTTCCCGGCCATATTGAAGGCCTCGGTGACGCCATCGGTATAAATGAGAAAAATATCTCCTGCGTTCAAAGCGATTTGCCTTTCCTGAAAGGCCGCCAACGCGGAAAGGCCGAGCGCGGGTCCGCGCAGCTCCACCATCTGGCAAGTTTGGGCTTGATGATCGTAAAACAGCAAAGGATTGTGGCCGGCGTTGGAATAGCGCAGCAGCTTGTTCTTCATGTCGAATACGAGAAAGATCATGGTGACGAACATTTCTTTCGGGGCGATGCGGCTGAGAATGGCATTCACCTCCGCCAGCAAGCGATCCGGCGACTCGAAGCGTTGCGCGATGGATTGCAGGACGCCTTTCACCATGGCCATCACCAGCGCCGCGGAGGTGCCGTGTCCCGAAACATCAGCCATCACCACGCCGAATTGTTCATCACCCAAGGCAAAATAATCGTAGTAATCGCCGCCAACTTCGTCTGCCGGATTGAAATAAGCCGAAACCTCCAGGCGCTCGCTCGCCGGCGGTTTTTTCGGAAGCAGACTCGTTTGAATTTTACGTGCCACCAGCAGCTCCTGCTCCATCCGCTTTTTCTCCAGTGCTTCAGCCTGCAATTGCGAATTGCGAATGAGCTGGCCGGACTGGGCGGCAATGATGGAGAGTAAGCGCAGATCCTCGGCATTGAAGGGCTCAAAGGCTCTTTTGTTGGTCACCGTGAGCAGCCCGATGAGCTGGGCTTTGAACCGAATCGGCACGCACAAAAGATTCTTGATTTCTTTCCGCTCCTGTTCCGTGGTTTGAAAGCGCGTATCGGTGGCGAGATTTTCGATCAATAAAGGCTGCTGATGTTGCAAAACCCAGCCGGTAATGTTGATGCCGACTTTGTAATTCATGATCCGGCTGCGTTGTTGGTCGACCTGGCGAATGAGCGTTTTCAATGGTGCCTCCTGCTGTTCGGTCACCAGCAAAATCGAACCTTGCTCCGCCTTGACCGCCTTGATGGATTTCTGCACGATAATATCGAGCATCTGATCCACCTCCAACGACGTGCTCGCGGCAATGGCCAGATCATTGAGGACGGTCAGCTCTTCCACCGCCGAACGCAGGCGGCGAACTTCATTTTCCAATTGCGTGATTTTGAGATTTTCTTCTGCAGTCATTGTTTTTCCACGTGACACACCGCCGATAATATAATGTGTAATTTATGACTTGTCAATGATTTTTGTAATTTTTTTGGTTAAAAACTGATGGCTTATTTAATATCGCGATGCTATATTACCCATCGTCTATCTCGGTTCAAGCTTCTTACCCTGCGACGCGAGTCATCGATTTAAACCCGCGGGTGGAATCCGGGCGATTCGTCTGCCCGCTACTATCACAATGATCCCAAGCCGGAAGCAGGCGAAGTGACGCTGTCGATTTTCAACACCAACGGACAGCTTGTGAAGCAAGTGGCAAGCGGCAAGTTGGCAAGCGGCAGGCATCAGATCGTTTGGGATGCAACGAACGATCGCGGCGGGCGGCGAGCGGCGTGTATGTGTACGTGCTCAAGGCCGGCGACTTCACCGCGCAGCGCAAACTCGTGTTGATGAAATAGCTCGTAGCGCAGGCATCCCTGCCTGCAGACAGGATGTCTGCGCTACGTTTGCACACGCCACTGCGATTTCACCGGTGTATCAAGCTTCAGCTTGACCCGTGCAACGCCGCGGCACGGTCAAACTGAAGTTTGACACTCCGCGAGTTTGCCGCGCAGCACAAGCTCGTGTTGAGAAAGCACTCTTACAAAGGGCGATGGCGCAATAAACCATCGCCCTTTTTCTTTTATGGAGGGCTTGGTTTCGAAGCTTTTTGGTGTTATATTTAAGAAAGCACGGCTGGCGGGTCCGATAGCGCAAAAGCCGCTTCGCGCTGACAAGTTTTGCTGCTATGAAGAAACGCCTTCAAAAAAAGACGCGGATCTCAAAACTTCAGCTTTGCGATGCTGAAGCCTCGCCCTCCGTTCAGGTAGCTAATCTCATACAAAAACACAAATGTCAAAAAGCATACTAACACAAATTATCTTGTGGCGACGAGAGCTATTGTGGCTCACTCTCGTGCTGAATTTGTTTCCGCACGCCACGCTGCGCGCGCAGCAGGCGAAAGCTCCTCCAGGGGAAAAGATCGCCTTTAAACGCCTCACCATCGACGACGGCCTTTCGCAAAACGCGGTGTTTGCCATCGTGCAGGATCGTCAGGGCTTCATGTGGTTCGGCACCAAAGACGGCCTGAACCGCTACGATGGCTATTCCTTCACCGTTTATCAGCACAACCCCTTTGATTCGACTTCTCTTTCGGCAAATTACATCACGGCGCTTTTTGAGGACACTCGCGGCGTCCTCTGGATCGGAACAGCCGATGGTGGTCTGAATCGCCTGCAAGGTGAAACGGGGTCCTTTCAACGACTTCGCAGACTTTCGTCCCATTCGCAAAATTTCAGTGCGCAGGAGATCACGACGATGGCGGAAGATTCCGCCGGTACGATGTGGATTGGCACTCGCGGCGATGGCCTCTTTCGATTTTCTCCGCACGCTATTCAGGCTTCCGGCGAAGTGGCCTGCACGCCATTCGTTCACGCGCCCGGCAAGGGAAACAGCTTGAGCAGTAATACGATCAATGCTCTGCGGGTTGACAGCAGAGGCACGCGCTGGATCGGCACGATGAACGGTCTGGATAGATTTAGGAATGCGCAGGATGGTGAAGACTTTGAGCATTTCGTCGTTTACACCAAAAATCCCCAAGCGCCGAACAGCGCACGAGACAGCAGCATCGCGGCGATTTATGAAGACAGCAAAGGAAGATTTTGGCTTGGCACTTCCAGCAGCATTTGCCTCTTTGATCGGAGCAGCGGACGTTATCAAAATTCTCCTCATCACTATGAGATTTATCGCTACGGCTGGGGCATTGTGAACGGCATTGTCGAAGATCAAGCCGGCAGGTTCTGGCTGGCCACCCCCGGCGAGTTGATGCGCTTCAACCCTGCAGATCATTCTTACAATTATTTTCGCCATGATCCGCTCGCGCCACAAGGCCTCAGTTACAACAGCATCTCGAGCTTATGGCGAGATCGTACAGGCGTGCTGTGGTTCGGCACGGCGGGCGGTGGCATCAACTTGTATGACCCCAAAGCTCGCCGTTTTTCCCTATTGGTGCGCCCGCCGGAACCCTCGTCGCGCATTGCCGGCTTCAGCGTGCGGTCAATCCTCGAAGATGACGCCGGCGATCTCTGGATCAGCACCGAGGTTTTATACCGGTGGAATCGCAAAACCGGTGTGTTGAAAAGTTTTGAAACCAGCTCCAATCGTCCGGATGATTTTGGCAACACCGGCGCCTGGTCGATGCTGCAAAGCGCCGACGGCGCGATTTGGTATGCGAGTCATCAAGGACTTTTTCGCCATGAACCACATTCGGGCAAAACGCGGCAATATAAATTCAATCCGGCAGACACTTCCGGGTTGAGACAAAAAGAAGTCTATGCGGTTTATGAGGATCGCAGCGGCAAGATTTGGATCGCGACGGAGAATTATTTCAGCCAGCTCATCGATACTAAGAACGGCCGCTTTCGCCATTTTCACTACCGTCCAAGCCCGCCCAACAACGAGATCGTCCGGCCGGCGATTTACCAAGATGGAAAAGGCCGATTTTGGCTGGGCACGAAAGAGGGTTTGCTGCAATTCGATCTTGCGACGGAATCTTTCCAGGTTTACCGCAACGACCCGCGGCAACCGACCAGCCTGAGCAACAATGAGATCAAGTCGATTTGCCCGGACCCGCAGCACCCGGATAGCATGCTGTGGCTGGGCACGGCCGGCGGCGGATTGAATGGCTTCGATCTCGAAACCAAAACTTTTCGACATTACACGGAAAGAGACGGCTTGCCCAACAACACGGTGTACGGCATTTTGCCGGATGGCGCGGGCAACCTGTGGCTGAGCACGAACAAAGGATTGTCGAGATTCACCCTGTGGGATAATCTTATTCAAGGGCATCCATCTCGGCGTACTATTTCATCCCACGGGGTCAATCGCCTGACTGGCGTGTTCAGGAATTATGACGTGCACGACGGCCTGCAAAGCAATGAGTTCAACACCGGCGCGTATTACAAGAGCAAAAACGGCGAGCTGTTTTTTGGCGGCATCAGCGGCTTGAATTATTTTTATCCCGCCGACATTGTTGATAATCCCCATCCTCCACCGATGGCGATCACCCGCTGCAAAATTCTCAGCCAATCAGAATCAGACCAAGATAGCAGTGCGATATTTTATAAAACCATTTTTGCAAATGGCGCGCTCGCCTTATCGCATCGCGACAATACCATTACGTTTGAATTTGCGGCTTTGGATTTTTCGGCGCCCGAGAAGAATCAATACGCCTATAAGATGGAAAACTTCGATCAAGATTGGATTCATGCGGGCACGGCGCACTCGGCGACTTATTCGAATCTGCCGCCGGGAGAATATACCTTCCGTGTCAAAGGCTCGAACAATGACGGAATTTGGAACGAAACGGGCGCGTCGCTGAAAATCACCATTGCGCCACCATGGTGGAAAACGTGGTGGGCGTACACGCTTTACGTTTTACTCTTTACGAGTTTGTTGTACCTCGTACGGCGTTATGAGCTGAATCGCCTCCACCTCAAGAACCGCCTGCGGCTCGAGCACGTGGCAGCGGAAAAACTGCGCGAGGTCGATCAAATGAAATCGCGCTTTTTTGCCAACATCTCGCACGAATTTCGCACGCCGCTGACGCTGATTCTGGGGCCAATGGACAGCTTACTCGCGATGGTGGAAAGCCAACCGGCCAGACAGAGCCTGCAGATGATGCGCCGCAATGCCGGCCGCATCTTGCAGTTGATCAATCAATTGCTCGATCTCTCCAAGCTGGAATCAGGCAGCATGCGCTTGCAGGCGGCTCGCCAGGATGTGATTCCGGTGCTCAAAGGAATCGTCATGACTTTTCAGTCCATGGCCGAGCGCAAGGACATCACTCTGCTCTTTCACAGCGAGGTCGAAACCCTCGCGCTTTATTTCGATCATGAGAAATTCGAGAAGATTTTTTTCAACTTGCTTTCCAATGCCGTCAAGTTCACACCGAACGGCGGGAAAGTTTCAGTGACAGTCGAGCGAGCAGACGAGAGGGTGAGAGGGAGACGAGGAGAGTGGGAGAAAGCGCTTTCTTTGTCACCCACTCACCCTCTCTCCCCATCTCCCACTCAGTATGTTCACATCACAATCAAAGACACCGGCATTGGCATTCCTCATGAAAAACTGCCTCACATTTTCGACCGCTTCTATCAAGTTGAAACGAGCAGCACCCATGAGTTTGAAGGCACGGGCATCGGGCTGTCGCTGGCGAAAGAGCTGGTGGAGTTGCATCATGGCGCCATTGCGATCAACAGCCAGGAAGGCTGGGGAACGGAAGCGATCGTGCGCTTGCCGCTGGGCCGGGCGCATCTGCGAGATGAGGAGATCGTTGAAGTCAGTGAGCAGTTATCAGTAATCAGTGAGCAGCCGGCAAGTGGCAAGGGGCATGCAGGCGCGCAGGAAGCAAGTGGCAAATTGCAAGTGGCAAGTAAGCTGGAGGCATGGGGCAAGAGGCAAGCGATAATAGAACATGAAACCATCAATCCATCACTCCAACAATCCCTCGATCCATCAATCCAGCATCAAGCCACCAGCGGCAAGCCCGTCATCCTCATCGTCGAAGACAACGCCGACATGCGCCGGTACGTCCGCGACTATCTGGAGCAGACATACAGCGTCATCGAAGCCCAAAACGGCCGGGAAGGCATGGAAAAAGCGATGGCGACGATTCCCGATCTCGTCATCAGCGACGTGATGATGCCGGAGATGGATGGCTATGCCCTGTGCCGCGCGTTGAAAACCGATGAGAAGACCTCACATGTTCCGGTCATTTTGCTCACTGCCAAAGCGGCGCCGGAAGAGAAGCTGACCGGTTTGGAAACTGGCGCCGATGATTATCTGCTCAAACCGTTTGAGGCCAAGGAGCTTCTCGCTCGCGTCAAAAACCTGATTCATTTGCGCCAAAAACTGCGCGAGAAATTCAGCTCGGCACGTTTGCAGGAGCCAATGCCGAACCTCGCGAATCAGCTCGATCAGGCCTTTTTGCAGCGGGTGCAAAAAGTCGTCGAAGAAAACATGGAAAATGAGGAGTTTGGCGTGGAAGAGCTGGCGGCGAAGCTCAAGCTCAGCCGGACGCAACTGCACCGCAAGATCAGCGCACTTACTAACCAACCAGCCTCGCTCTTCATTCGCTCAGTGCGGCTGCGTCACGCCAGAAAAATGCTCGAGCAGGACGGCACTCTCGTCAACGAAGTGGCTTACCGCGTCGGGTTCAGCAGCCATGCGTATTTCACCAAGTGTTTTCACGAAGAATTCGGATGTACGCCGAAGGAATTTGTAAAGGCCCGGCGCGTGGTATAATTTAGCCACTTTAAAGTTGAATCTATGCAAAAAAGCAAAGATTTCTAGTGGTATTCGGATTTGCCGAATCGTCCGGATTCAAGCCTTTATTTTTTTGATCCGAGCGATTCGCAAAATCCGAATACCAAGAAGCTTTTTCCTGTTTGGTTCCGGCCCGTCCGGGCTGGGTGTATCGCCTCAGTTACTGGGGGCTGTCATGCTGGAAGCATCTTTTCGCAATCAAGCACAGTGCTGATTTGAAACAAGATTCTTTCCAGAATGACATCTGTCTTCCCCCGTGACTTGTAGGCATTACATTCAGGTTAATAAATTCCCTCCAAAATCCCACACCGCCCGTTTCCCCTCACTCTGATGCTCAAAATGCAACGCGGTTGATAGTCCTGCAACCTGAGTGATAGTTTTTTGCCTGCCCAATCCCAACTGATGACACGAGATTGCAAGCTTTTTGGAACGTGGCTGATATGTCCTGCCCATCGTCTCTTCGTATATTGTTCTCATGACTGATGAACGCGATTATTTGAATGGCACGGACGGGATCGTCTGGGCCACGTATGACCCCCATCAGGCCGTAACCATCCGCGACGCGCTGCAGGTTCAGAAGATTTCGTGCGAGCTGCGGGAAGGCCAGCGGGAAGGCTTCCGCCTGTACCTGCTCCATATTCCTCGCGCGCATGAGGTGGAAGCGGCCATGGACTTCATTTGGCGCGATCCCAGCGGGCTGCGGCTCAAGCCCGACTGGCACTATTCGACAGGCGCGGAGAATGCGAGTTTCAAGAAATGGATCAATGGAATGTAGCGCAGACTTCCAGTCTGCAAACCTAGGCAAGCTGGAAGCCTGCGCTACAAAATCTTCGCGGTCGTAATAGTTTTTCAAGGGTAATACGATAACCCTGCGAGCGAAATCCGGCTCGTGCAATTTTAGATTCATTAACCACAAAAAAGAGGTTCTTATGCAGATCAGACTTTCTATCAGCGCAGCCTTCCTGCTGCTGACCACTGCCATCGCCGCCCTCGGCCTCACCGGCGAGCCGCAAAACAACAGCAAGGCGCCCAGCCTCGTCGGCACCTACAAGCTCATCATGCGGCAATTGCCGGATGGGACAAAACAGACCGCGCCCGAGGTCATGGGCCTGCTCACTTACACCAAGACCCACAGGAACTTCAACGTCGTTTGGAAAGATGCCAATGGCAAGTTCTTTTCGTATTCCGTGGTCTCCACCTACAAATTGAGCGCCACAGAGTACAGCGAAACCGTGATCTTCAGCGCGTTGAATGATCAAATCAGCGGCCAACCGATCAAGTACGATCTGACCGGCGCCAGCCAAACCGTGCCAGTGACGATTAACGGCAGCCGCATCGAATTCAAGATGCCTTTCGATCCGGTTACTATCGTCTTCGATGAGAATTGGGTTACTGGCAAAGCCGAAGGCGGGTTCACAGATTATTGGGAAAGAGTGGAGTAAATCGCAGGAGTAAAAGTTCAGCAAACCAGGTTCGGAGTGCGGCGCTTTAGCGTTGCTTGGGTATGCCGGCAAAACTGAAGTTTTGCACTCCGAAGCTAAACATGCGAGGTTCACGGAACGTTTACTCGCAGGATGTGCCACCAACAAATTCACCAACACTCATAAATTTAAGGAGATGTGACCATGGCTACGATGTTTGTCAGGCATAAGGTTAATGATTATGCCAACTGGAAGCGCGCCTACGATGAATTTGCGCCGGTGCGCAAGGCAAAAGGCGTCACAGCCGCGAGTGTCCATCGCGACGCGAATGATCCAAACACCATTATCGTTACTCACCAATTCAGGGATATAGGCATCGCAAGGGCGTTTGTGAATTCTGAGGATTTGAAATCGGCAATGATGAAAGCCGGCGTCAGCGGTCCACCGGAATTCTGGTTCGGCGAGGATCTCGAACACACGCCGTTTTAGTGAAGCAAGTGCGGTGAAAGTCTTGAAAAGTAGCAGACAACCCGCGTAGCGCAGACATCTTGTCTGCATGCAAGCTGGAAGCCCTACGGGCGTAGCCTGCGCTACGGCATGTTCGTGATATACTCTATATCAAACCTTGCGCTGTAAACTAACTCTCACCCAAACACACGGAGAAGCAATCATGAAAAATCCAAGCCGTACTGTGGCAGGCGTTGTGTTCGCTATTCTAACCTTCGTCCTGGTCACGAGGTCTGCCGTGGCGCAAGACGCCGCCAAAGTAGACCCGAAACATTACAAAGTGGAGTTCGAGAACGACCAAGTGCGGACGTTACGAATTAGTTTGGGCCCGCATGAGAAGTCTGTGATGCACGAGCATCCTGCCGGCGTGGTGGTTTTCTTAACCGATGGTACGGGGAAATTTACCTACCCAGACGGAAAAACCGAGGAGATCGGTTGGAAAGCCGGACAAGTACTGTCGCTGCCTGCGGTCAAACACCTGCCAGAAAATCTAACCGATAAACCTCTTGAACTTATTCAGGTGGAGTTGAAGGTCAAAGAAGCAAAGACTGAGAAAAAATAAGCATGGAGTAATTCCTCAGTAATAGCGCAGGCATCCCTGCCTGCTTAATTTGCAGACTGGAAGTCTGCGCTACGTAACTGAGGCATTACCGAAGAATTTATATTTTTTTCCCAATTGACGATTTCTACGACAGCGCCCAGCAAGGCTGGTGGACTCGTCAAAATTTTAACCTGAAAGGAAAGCGAGACCATGAACCAAGCAGAAAAAAACGCCGAGACCGTGCGACGCGGTTACGAAGCTTTTAATTCTGGCGATATGAAGACGCTCACCGAGATCTTCCACGAGAACGCCTCGTGGCACACGCCGGGGCGAAGCTCCATCGCCGGCGACTTCAAGGGTCGTGAGGCGACCTTTGCCCAATTCGGCCGCTATGCGGGTGAGACCGGAGGGAACTTCAAGGCCACATTGCAGCACGTGCTCACAAGTGACGACGGCCGCGTGGTCGGCGTCCATCACAACAGCGCGAAGCGGAACGGCAAGCAGTTGGAAATTGATTGCTGCCTCGTCTTCGAGTTCAAGGACGGCCGAGTGATTGACGGCAGGGAATACTTTTACGACCTCAACGCTTGGGACGAGTTCTGGTCGTAGCTCCGCCGGACTAGCCGGCGCTTTGAAGGCAATCAATGGGCGGCGCTTTATGTCGCTGCCGACGCTGCTCATTGAACCGGCGTCTGCGGAGAATGCGAGTTTTCAAGAAATGGATCAATGGAACGTAACGCAGACATCTTGTCTGCAAACCAATGCAGGCAGGATGCCTGCGCTACAAAATCTTCGCGCTCGCGACAGTTTTTTCCGAGTAATACTATAACCCTGCAAGCAAAACAAAGCCCGGCTCGCGCAGTTTTAATCTTTCATTCGAAAGGAGATTACATGTTTTCCACCAAAGGCATTTCACCTTTTTGCCTGGTTCTCACCGTCCTGTGCGCCTCGAACGCAAGCCTGGCTGCCGGCGACGAAGAAAAAAACGCCGCGGCCATGAAGCGTTTTTATGAAGAAGTCGTGAATAAGGGCAATCTCAAGCTCATCGACGAGCTGGTCGCGGCGGAGTTTGTCGAGCATGAAGAACTGCCCGGCATGAAGCCTGGCCGCGAGGGTGTGAAAGAATTCTTTACGATGTTTCGCGCCGCCTTTCCGGATTTGCAGTTTCAGGTCAACGATCTGGTCGCCAAAGGCGACAAGGTTTGGGCCTACATCACCATCCGCGGCACGCACAAAGGCCAATTCATGGATATGGCCGCAACCGGCAAAACCATCGAAGTTAAAGGCTTCGACCTCATCCGCTTCGTCAATGGCAAGGCCGCCGAACATTGGGGCCTGACCGACAGCATGACGATGATGATGCAGCTCGGTGCCATGCCCATGCCGGGGCAGGGGCCTCCGAAGCAATAAGGGTACTTTGGTGGAAAACGTAGCGCAGTCATCTTGACTGCAGACAAGATGTCGGCGCTACTCACCTTTATCTGCGGCACTAAGCAGGCAGGTAATGCCTCAGTCTTCGGTGGAGAAACGTAGCGCAGTCATCCTGACTGCAGACAAGATGTCTGCGCTACCCACCTGTAACTGAGGTGATACGCAGGCAGCAAGAAAATGATTGACTATTCGACGGAGCGGTGCTATATTATTATTACTTGGTTCGATTTTCATTTTCCCACCTTACGACGCGTGGGTCATCGGCATACACTCACGGGCGGAATTCGGCAGCATGGCCGGGACAATACAAACAAATAATCCGGGAGTGTATGTGATGATCGGCCAAACCATTTCTCACTACAAAATTCTCGAAAAGCTCGGCGGTGGTGGCATGTCTTCCTTGATTCAAAATCATAATCAATTGATCCCGCTTGCGGGAGGCGCCGTCTTCACCCCGTGAGATAAAAGATTCGGAAGTGGTTGGTAGTTTACAATAAATTATCTCACGGGGTGAAGCGTCTCGTTGCCCTTAAGTTCCTACCGATGGATTTGACTCGTGACGAGGAGGGCAAAGAGCGTTTCATTCACGAGGCGCAAGCCGCCGCGGCTCTTGATCATCCAAACATTTGCGACATCCATGAAATTGACGAGACGGAGGATGGGCAGATGTTTATTGTGATGGCTTGTTATAAAGGTGAGACGTTAAAAAAGAAAGTGGCCAGTTGACAGTGGATGGTGTCCCCAACCTCGCCACCCCAATCGCCGAAGGGCTGAAAGCTGCGCACGCCAAGGGTGTCAAGGCAAAATTCCCGCTGCGCTGAAATGGGTTTCAATTTCGGTTAATACTTCGTCGATCGAAACACGAGGACTTTCTTGCACAGTTCCGCCTTCGTGTCGGTGGTGAGGAAAAGTAGAAAGGTGACGATGATGTGGGGCATTATCCCAACGGACAATCAATTGATTTTGAACGTCCTGCCAGTGGTAGGAATACTTGTTCTTTCCGGCGATTGAAGATTCAGTGACATGAAGCGTCGAACCGTCCGCTAACTCTGCATGGCATTTCAAGTATTTTACCGTGGCTTCATCAATCAGATCGATGACCTGCACCTGTTTTACAGCCGGACTGCGCCGTAATGCATCTACGATTTGAAGCATGCCTGTAGCTCCTCGTACCGGGCCTTCCACTCTTGAGAGGCCGCGTCAAATGCTTCCCAGGCAATCAGGTCATCCCATTCTGCAAAAGATTCGTCTTGCGACTCTTCGACGCGTTTTTTGAAGGTCACGTAATCACAGCCATGCTTTGCTGCGAATGCCCGCGCGCGGCTGGCGAAGTACTCATATTTTGTCGTTGCATGCGAGAGCAACAAGGCAAGGAGTTCATTTTCTTCAAGCCACTGCGGTACACTGATTGTTCTTTTCACGGCCGGCATCTGCGATTTCCTTAATTTTGCTTGATTTTTTGCGCATGGAGTAACAGATTTTGAATGCAAATAAAAACTAATATACTTTTTGGGAAAAATCAAGGCTAATTATTTCATCAGAAAAGTGATGATATGATCGGCCAAACCCTATGGGCGCAGCCATCTCTCACTACAAAATCCTCGAAAAACTCGGCAAAGGCGGCATGCCTTCCTTCAGTAAAAACTATAATAAATTGGTCCCGCAAGGCGGGAGGCATCGTGTATGATTGGAAAAACAATTTCACATTATCGGATACTAGAGAAGTTGGGTGAAGGGGGAATGGGAATAGTCTACAAAGCTGAGGATACCAAGCTCAAACGTCTCGTCGCGCTCAAGTTCCTAGCGATGGATTTGACTCGCGATGATGAAGCCAAAGAACGCTTCATTCACGAGGCGCAGGCGGCCGCGGCTCTTGATCATCCGAACATTTGCGAGATCCATGAAATTGACGAGACCGAGGATGGGCAGCTTTTTATCGTCATGGCTTATTATGAGGGCGAAACGTTGAAGCAGCAAGTGGCAAGGGGCAAGTTGCAAGTGGCAAATGTAATCGAAATTGCCATACAAATTACGCAAGGGTTGGCAAAGGCGCATGAGCATGGGATTACGCATCGGGATATCAAGCCGGCCAATGTGATGATTACCAACGATGGCGTGGCAAAAATTCTGGATTTCGGCCTCGCCAAGTTGGCGGGGCAAGTGGGGCTCACTAAAGCTGGTATGACGGTTGGCACGGTGGCTTACATGACGCCAGAGCAAACACGGGGCGAAGAGGTTGATCACCGAACCGACATCTGGTCGCTGGGTGTGGTTTTATATGAAATGCTCACAGGACAGTTGCCGTTCAAAGGCGCATACGAACAGGCAGTGATCTATTCAATTTTGAATGAGGAGCCAGAACCAGTAACCGCAGTACGAACTGATTTACCCGCAGAATTAGACCACATCGTCAGCAAAGCCATTGCCAAAAACCCAGCAGAACGGTATCAGCAGGTGGGTGATCTGGCGGCGGATTTAAAATCACTCCGAACACGGATTGAAACAGGCAGAACCGAAACACAGCCAAAGTTATCCAAAAGAAAATTAATCTATGGGGTGGGTGGACTGATTGCTCTCATCGCGATATTGCTCCTGTCAAAGATTTTTTGGTTCAAACCGCCTGCAGATGCCATTGATTCGATAGCCGTGCTGCCGTTCCAGAATCTTTCGGCTGATCCTGAGCAGGAATATTTCTCCGATGGCATGACCGAGGCGCTGATTACCGAGCTGTCCACCATCAAAGCGCTGCGTGTCATCTCACGAACTTCGATTATGCGCTACAAGAAGACGGACAAATCGTTGCCAGAAATTGCCCGAGAGCTGAAAGTCAAGGCTATTGTCGAAGGTTCGGTGCAACGGGTGCAGGATGTGGTGCGCATCAATGCGCAATTGGTGCGAGCCGAGCCTGAGGAACACCTGTGGGCGAACTCCTTCACCAAGAATTTCAAAAATATCCTGGCGCTGCAGAGTGACGTGGCCCAGGCCATTGCCAAAGAAATCGACATCACGATGACGGCCGAAGAGCGGCAGCGGCTGTCCAGGTCACGGCCCGTCGACCCTGAAGCTCACGAAGCTTATCTCAAGGGAAGATTCTTCATCAACAAGTTCACAGAAGCGG
>JAPDQK010000036.1:0-62273 GCA_034505955.1 Candidatus Zhuqueibacter pondensis | reverse complement strand
CTGAAATTCTCAATCGGTGAATAGGCCAGCGCGCCTTCGGTGCCCAACAGTCTGAGCAAGGCCAAGCCCATCAGACCAAGCCCCGCCTGCCAGACGTAACGCAATTTCCAATGAATTCCGCACCAGAGAAGAATCAGCGCTTCCAGCGACCAGAAGATCGCGGTTTTGAAGCCGGTAAACTGAATCTCGGTTGCAAAAATGAGCAGGACAATGGCGGTCAGTGTGTATCGCGCGAGAGCCGCCCTCGCCTCCATCCGGCGTTCCTTGAGGGCGAGACCAGTGAGAAAATAGACCGCGCCGATGATCAGGGTGACAATACTCATCCACTGATGATGCGACGGATTGATGATGGCATACATTGCCGCGTAATAAAAAACCGCGTTGAAGACAGCATCCGCTTGACGGACTTGACCAAACCTCTGCGATGATTTGACAATCCGATGGAGGTCTAACGCATAAAACAATCCCCAAAAGATGGTGAGAAACAACACCGTGACAAGAAGCTTGTCATCGGTGTAATATTCATCATACCAGAAAAAATAAATCAAGTAGGTTGCCGCCAGCGTGAACGGCTCGAGAATGATCCAGAGGTCCTTCTTCAACAAAATGGCAAGCAAACCAATATCGAGTAAAACAATATAACTAAACAATCCGACTTCATTGGACTGGCCGGTGTTGAGCATAAACGGCGTGAGAAAACCACCAGCCCAGCCGAGTAAAGACACTGCGAGCGAATCGTATTTGAGCGCCTGAAGAAACGTCAGCGCCGTCACCGTCGACATCATGATGAACGCGACCGGCTGTGAGACGAGATGGTAAAAATTGAACGAGGCATAAACCGAGAGATAAAGTATGGCAATGCCAGCCCCATTTATCCCTTGCGCAAAAATTTGAAATCCCTTTTTATGCGTGCGGCTGCCTCCGGCAAGTAATCCCGCGCCGACCAAAAAACCGATCAATACGCGTATCGTCTCGGAAATCCAATTTCTGTCAAAAGCATATTTCAGGAAGAAGCCGATTCCGATGATCAGCGCCAGCGCGCCGATGCGATTGAGCAGCTTGCCGCCAATCAGTGCTTCCCATTCTGCACGTGTGTGCGAAGGTGAAAACAGAGGCTTGCTCGAGATCAACGGTGTTGGCGCAACACGAGAGGGCGGAATGGCGCTTTCGACTTTTGACTCCGGTGTTGCCGTTAATGGTGGGGGCATCGCTGCCGGCGTGGAGGAACTGACGGCATGCCGCAGACCATGCATCTCTCTTTCCAGCTCGGATACCTTTGCTGAAAGTGCATTCGTCTTGCGGAGGTAGACAATCAGAATGAGAAACATCACCAAAAAGGCGAGGATTTCCATGTTTCACCCAAGCATGAAGTTTGGCCGGGAGGAGCTATGAATACAGTTGTGTTTCAATCCCCATGCACCTTGTAATTCGGCGCCTCCTGCGTGATGATGATGTCATGCGGATGGCTCTCACGCAATCCGGCAGCGGTCATCGTGATGAAGCGGGCTTTCGTTTTCAATTCGGCGATGGTTGCGGCGCCGACGTAGCCCATGGCCGCGCGCAAGCCGCCGACAATTTGAAAGACAATGTCGGAAATCCTGCCGCGATATGGAACTCGTCCTTCGATGCCTTCCGGCACCAATTTCTTCAGACTGGTCTCGCCTTCTTGAAAATAACGATCGGCGCTGCCTTCCTTCATGGCGGAAAGCGAGCCCATGGCACGATAAACTTTATAACTCCTGCCTTCGAAATAAATCATTTCGCCGGGGCTTTCTTCGGTGCCGGCAAACATGTTGCCGATCATCACCGTATCCGCACCGGCAGCGATGGCCTTTGCCACGTCGCCGGTCTGCTTGATGCCACCATCGGCAATCAGCGGAATTCTATGGCGCTGGCAGGCTTTGGCGCATTCCATAATCGCGGTGATTTGCGGCACGCCGACACCGGCCACCACACGCGTGGTGCAGATCGATCCGGGTCCAATACCAACTTTCACCGCATCGACGCCGGCTTCGATCAGGGCCAGGGCTCCTTCTTCAGTTGCCACATTGCCGGCGACAAGCTGAACTTCCGGGAAGGCGTTACGCAATTGCCGGACGATTTTGATGACGCCTTGTGAATGGCCGTGCGCTGTGTCCACGACCAACACATCGACTTCCGCCTGGATGAGCGCCGCCGCACGTTCCATCGTGTCTCTTGCGACCCCGACTGCCGCGCCGACACGCAATCGACCGTGCTCGTCTTTGGCGGCGTTGGGATGCGTTTTCTTTTTCTGAATGTCCTTCACCGTGATCAAGCCTTTGAGCTGGCCGCTCTCGTCCACGATCAACAATTTTTCGATGCGGTGCTTCTGCAGCTTGCGTTCGGCCTCTTCGAGGGTTGTGCCGACCGGCGCGGTGATCAATTCTTCCTTGGTCATCACCGCGCTGATGGGCAAATCGAGATTCGTCTCAAAGCGCAAATCGCGATTGGTCAGGATGCCGACAAGCTTGCCTCCTTTCGTCGCCGACTCGACAATCGGAATGCCGGAGATGCGATAGCGGTGCATCAATTCCAAGGCATCACGGATGGACTTGTCCGGCGTGAGCGTGATCGGATTGCTGATCATCCCGCTCTCGGAGCGCTTGACTTGATCGACTTCGCCGGCTTGGTGTTCAATTGTCATATTTTTATGAATGATGCCAATGCCGCCTTCACGCGCCAGCGCAATCGCCAAGCGTGCTTCGGTCACGGTATCCATCGCGGCGCTGATGAGCGGAATATTCAATTTGATCCGGGGGGTCAGTAATGTCGATACCTCGACCTCGCGCGGCAACACCGCAGATTCCTGGGGTAACAAGAGAACGTCATCAAACGTCAAAGCCTCACCGATAATCTTATTTGTCATATTTCCACCTTTTTCCAATTACACGTTCAGATTGTCTTACAATTCCCCCACCACACTCTCCGCCACGTGCACAATATCTCCGGACGCGATGAGCTGGCTCGCGATGGCCATATCATTGGCCAAAATGCGGTCATTAACGAGCGTCGGCACCACCTGCCGAACCAGGTTGCGTACTGCGCCGGTGGCAGGCCCGGGCAGCAGTGGCGCGCGCAAATCCAACGCCTGACAGGCAGCCAAAAGCTCGATCGCCAAAACTTGCGTCGCATTGCGCACGGCATTGCGCGCTTTGATTGCGGCACCGGCGCCCATGCTCACATAATCCTCCTTGTTGGCCGAAGTCGGGATCGAATCTACTGACAGCGGATGGCTCAATATTTTGTTTTCGGCGACGAGACTGGCGGCCGCCACTTGGGTAATCATGAAACCGGAATTCAACCCGGAATGCTTGACGAGAAATGCAGGAAGCTCGCTTACGGCCGGGTCCATCAGCGCAGCGATGCGGCGCTCGCTGATGTTGGCGAGATGAGTGACCAAAATGGCGAGAAAATCGCAGGCGGTCGAGATGGGATGGCCGTGGAAATTTCCTCCGGAAAGAATTTCACCCACCTGCCCGAATTCACCGCCATGCGGACTTGGTTTGGCAGAAACCGAGCGATCTTCGACGAAGACCAACGGATTATCAGTGGCGGCATTGAGCTCGATGGTGAAGATTTCCCGCAAACACCGGAGTTGATCGCGCACCGCGCCGTGAACTTGCGGCATGCACCGCACAGAATACGCATCCTGAACACGGCTGCAGTGCAAATGCGAGTCACGAATCGGGCTGTTGGCCATCAATCGGCGCAAATTGGCGGCTGATTGTTGCTGGCCGGCATAACCCCGCGCGACTTGAATGCGCGCATCAAATGCCACCGGCGTGCACAACAACGCCTCCGCACTCATGGCGCCGACAACGTCTGCGCTGCGAGCAAGCGTTTCTGCCTGCAAAAGGGCGAGCGCTCCGACCGCTGTCATAAACTGTGTGCCGTTGAGAAGCGCAAGGCCTTCCTTGGCTTCGAGCTGCAACGGCGGCAGATCCATGTACCGCAAGGCTTTTGCGCCGGACATGCGCTGGCCTTTGATTTCGGCCTCGCCCTCGCCGAGCAGCACCAAGGCCATGTGTGCAAGCGGTGCGAGATCGCCGGAAGCACCGACCGAGCCCTTTTCCGGAATCACGGGCAAAACCTCGTTTTGCAAAAGTCGCAACAAATATTCTGCAATGACAGGACGTACTCCGGAATAGCCGCTCAACAGCGCGTTGATTTTCAGTGCAAGGAGGGAACGGACTTCCGGCGCCGAAAGTGCCGGGCCGGTGCCGCAGGCATGGCTCAGAATGAGATTTTTTTGCAGAGCTTTGAGATCGTCTGGGGGAATGCGCACGTCGCTGAGTTTGCCGAAGCCGGTATTGACCCCATAAATCACGCACCCGGCCCGCAATACTTCTTCGACGACTTTGCGTGAACGCACCATGCGCTCGAGCGCTTCGGACGCCAACTGCACCTCGACCTTACCGTGTGCAATTTGATCGAGTTTCTCGAGTGTGAGCGAGATACCATCAAGTCGCAATATCATGCATCCATCCTTACTGAAATGAAGCCGAACTTGAGCACGCCGATTTTTCAAACGTGGTGAAACCCTGCCGCCCAACTTCCACTTCGCTTCATTCTTAAATAGACGCATTTTACGCAAATTTTGACAAAGAAGCAATCATTTTTTCCCAATTCTCGATTATTCACTGCAGCACTTTCCAACCACCGGTCACAATCGACTGTCCGGTGTTGAAACCACCAAGAAAGACAATCGTACCTGCCATTCGTACAGGCCAACGGCGCTTCGGTGACAAACTCCTGCTTTCGATTTGCTGTCAATTGATGGCACCACCCGCTGGCGATATTCCCCAGCGCCACAGCAATGGCACTGCTGTCATATCGTGAGGACACAAGTTTAAATGCGAACCGGCCGGAAAAGCATGCACCATCTAGTAGATCGTTTCCAAATCAGTATTGCAATACAAATTGTCATTGCGAGGCTACGCCTGTAGGCTACGCCTGTAGGGGGCGAAGCGACGAAGCAATCTGTTAAATATTAAGAGATTGCTTCGTTTCGCTCCCAAGAAACGCTCTCCTTTGTCATGCTGTAAACATCTTCCCCCGCAGTGCCAGTACGCTGGAAGATTCCTTGCGGAATGACATTCAGGTGGTGTGTTTCTGACCGAAAGAATGGCACATCAGCCATCTACCACTCGTAATGACATTGTGTTGTAATGTTAATGTCCGAACATCAAGATCAATCTTGTTCGTGGTATGATTTTCCCAATCAATCCGAGAACAATTTATCAAATTCGAAAGTGTATTGTTACTGAATTTCTGAGAATCAACAATGCAACTGGAGGGACAGGAGCAAGAATTTAGCCGTCCGAACTTCGCCTTGATCAAGGCTGTCATTCGGTTATGCACTTCCGACGCAAATAAAAAAAGAAAGGACAAATATTTCAAAATGCCTCGTGATACCTGAATTTTGCGCTGGAGTTGATCGAAACTGCAATTGACGCAGATTTGATCGCGAGATGAAGCCACCCATTGGGTGGTGCAAAAATTTTTTGAACGGCTGGCTTTGTTTTTAACTCCGTCAGGCTACGTCCGGAGGGAGTTGGATGTTTATAGCAGTGCACAGGTCCGATTTAAAAAACTCCGTAGTGGTTTGATGCTTTTTGTTCTCGAGCAAACACCGACGCGAATATTGTAAAATTTCCTCGTGACCACCCTTTATCAACTTGCATTTCTCCCGTCCATTCTTTATCTTGAACTGTCCGGTGAAACGGAAGCGGACGCTGCCCACGGCCGTAGGCCCACGGCCGTAGGCCTGCGGCCGTAGGCTGTGAGTGATTGGATGTCCATACAATTTTTACCCGCAGATTCTAAAGAAGAACCAAAATTTAAAAGCTCATTTTTGTGACAACAGGCATCAAATACATTCTCACCATCGCGGGCATCGAGCGAGTGATGCTGTATCGCACCGCCAAGTTTTGGGTGCTGGCGGGCATCGGCGCGCTCCTGATCATCTTTTTTATGGTCGTGATGACCATTGCCACCATTCTCGATGATTCAGTGCCAGGAGAATTTTTGCTCGAAGGCACGGACGGCTTTCTCGCGCTCTATTTCTTCAGCTATGTGCAAGCGATTTTGATCATCTTCGTGGCCGGTGATTTTCGCAAAGCCGAAGAAAAGGCACGGCTCGATCAGGTGATGCTGTCGCGCCCGATGACCACGGCGAATTGGGTGATCGGCAAATATTTCGGTGTGGTCGGTGCGCTGGTTTATCTGAATCTGTCTCTGATGGCGCTCGCCGCGATTGGCCGCACCTTCAAAGTCATTTTCACCGGCGCCGGTTTCAATATCCTTCCCTTTTTCAAATACTTTTTTGTTGCCAGCCTGCCGTCGATTTTATTCATGACCGCGCTGGTGTTCTTTCTCGTCAGTCTGTTGCGCTCGCAAGCGCTGGCCATCATTCTGCCGTTGGGATACGTGGCCGCGATTCTTTTTTACTTCCAGCGCAAATTTCTCGGGCTATTTGATTACGGCGCTTTTCTCGCGCCGCTGTTTTATGGCGACCTGATTGGCTTCGGCGACATTGCCAACGTGCTTTGGCAGCGATTGTTCTTTACATTGTTGGCGTTTTCGCTGCTGAGTTTTTCCATTATTCTGTATCCGCGCTTGCAACAGTCGATTCTTTCGCATCGGATGGCGCAGACTTCAGCAGTTATTTTTTTGATCGCGGCGGCAGTAGTTGCCTATCGCATTGTCGACAAGCATCAGCAGCAACAGGTGCGACGGCAAAATGATCTGACTCATCAGCAACAATGGATTTCCCAACCCACTTGTCAGGTGCAGCATTATGATCTCGACGTGATATTCAATGGCAAAACGGCACCGTTAAAAATTTCCGCCAAGCTGGCTGTTGCCAATCCCCAGGCGCAACCGCTGGCGCAGCTCATCTTCGCGCTGAATGGCGCTTTGCGCGTCACGAAGGCTACGTGGTGCAGTGGCGAAGCGATCTCTTTTCAGCAGGAACATCAACTGCTGCTTTTGGATTTGGGCGATCACTCCTTGCAGCCCGGCGCCATTGATACGTTGCAGCTTTCTTATGCCGGCGCCATCGACGCCGGCGGCTTCATGTTGGATCGTTTGTCGGAAAATAAAGGCGTCATCAACAAACGCGATGGCCCGTGGATCAAAGGTGAGATTTCGGCTTGGCTCAGCAGGGACTTTGTGGTGCTGCCGGCGCAATGCGGCTGGTATCCGATTCCGGGCGCAGCAGCGGGGTATGCGTATGAAGCACCGCGACCGCAAAATTTTGCCACCGCACGAATCCGCGTTCGCGCCGATAAGAATCTCAGCGTGATCACACAGGGCGAAAAGTTGGAAGAACACAACGAAGGAGAGCAAGCCCTCTCAACTTTTGTCGTTGAATCACCGGTGCCGGGATTGTCGTTGAATGTTGGCAGGTACAAAAGTTTGAACCGCAAATTCAAGCAAGCCGAAATCGAGCTTTACTTTCGGGACAAACATTTGTTGGATTATGGCATCTTTGGCGACGTGGCTGATACCTGCTATCAAGCGGTGGAGCGCATCTTTGACGTTTTGGAGGAAGTCACCGGCATGCCTTATCCTTATCAACGCTTGTCGCTGGTTGAGGTGCCGACACAGATGCAGATTTATGCCACGCGCCACGGCCTCGACAATGTTCTTCTGCAGCCCGGTGTCGTGATGATTGACGAGGCAAATTTAGCCGGCAAGCGGTTGAAAAAAGAAGTCGCGACCAGAACCAAGCGCATGCGCCGGCGCGGCCAGGATGATTCGCCGGCGCGCATCAAACGCGAAGTCTTTATCAACGCGGTGTTGGATTTTCTGCTGCCGGACAATTATTGGCGCGATGACGGCAGTTTCAATTCGCCGCTGAAAAATTATCTTCACTTTCAGATGGATATTCGCGATCCGGTGCTGGCACGCGCCTTGGAACTGCAGCTCTACGAAGAATGCGAGCGCCGCACCCACGACACCTTTTATCCGGACCGGTGGAATGCGCATCTCAGCGGCAATGATCGCCTTCGCCAAATGGACAGCGAGTGGGCCATTCGCCGCAGGTTTGATGTGGAAGTCGATACCGTGGTGGCCAAACTGGAGAAAATCGCCTTGTCGGAGCTGCGTCCCGAAGGCGACGGCAACTTGTATCGTGCGTGTGTGGATTTCAAAGCGCCGCCGGTGTTGCAAATGCTGCGCGAGCGCGTGGGCGAGAAGAATTATCTCGCCGCATTGCGCAAATTGTTGCAGGAACATCGCTATCAGCAAGTTCATCCCGCCGATTTTATGAATGCGGTGCAGGCTTTCTCCAAAGAAGATCTGCGCGATTTTTTCAGCCAGTGGTTCGAGCAAGCCACCTTTCCGGGATATCGCATTACGCTCGCCGAAGCCGAGAAACTCGACACCGGCAAAATGCGCATCGTACATCAAGTCAAAGTGCGCGTGCAAAACGGTGAAAAAGGCGATGGTTTTGTGCGCGTCGTGTGCGAAGCCGGAAATGACAAAATCCGGCGCAATCTGGCGCTCGACAGTTATGAAGAGAAGGAGATTCAATTCGCCACGAACGAAGCACCCAAAAACGTCCGGATTCTTCCCTATTTTTCACGCAATCGCGGCGAGATCATGAAGCAGATTACGCTGGCCAATCGCATACGCCGCGGCGCGCCGAAGGACACGGTTTTCACGACAACCACCTCGTTGAGCGATTCCCTGTCATTTGTGTTGGATGACCAGGACGCAGGATTTTTTACGCCGGTGAGCGAAGAGGCCAAATACTTGCGCCCACGCTCAAAGGGCCAAAGCTGGTGGGAAGACACCAATCCTTTTGCTTATGGCAAATATTATTTCGGTTGGCGCACCAAGCGCGGCGGCAGCGGTGAGTATCCGGCGCGCTGGGAAACCACCGTGCGGCGTGACGGCGATTACGAGCTGAGTTTTCACCTGCCGGTCGACAAGGACTGGCGCACGCGGCGTTTGAGCCGCCGTTTTGAAATTAAAATCACCAGCGCGGACGGCACGCATCGACTGGAGTTGCAACCTCAGGAAACGATTGACGACTGGCTGCCGCTCGGACGGTATCGCTTCACGCGCGAGAAGCCGGCCATCGTCGAACTCTCCGATGCAGGCAGCGGTTATGTGATCGCCGATGCGGTGCGGTGGGAGTTTGTGGAGTGAACTCGATGCTTGTTGCTGGTCGCTTATGCAACCATAAGCGTGTACAAGAAAGTACAGGATAGGCTCAGAAAATTTCCACGATACCAATTAAATAAACCGTGTCATCGCTGACACGATAATAAAATTTGAAGGAAGGATAACTAAAGCGGTCAAAGCTGTCGGATTGGCAAACGAAGTAAGCGCCATAAGCGGAATCAGGTTTTCTGGGAATGGGAGCGCCGATTTCAAATGGCCGATGGCTGAGCAAAAAATCAAGGCCGCGTTTGATCTCTTCGAGGCGCGGGTATTGCTTGACAAGCTCATCGAACGCCTCGGTAAATTCGCGCTCCTCGACAATATTATACAGCAACATTGTTTTTTTCTTTTAGACGTTTTTCATAGCGGTCAATGAAATCTTGCGCTTCGTCCAACTCGCTCGGGGAAAGAGGTTTGCGGCGCCGGAAAAATACGGTTTCATAAGGAATTTCTTCCCCGTTGCTGAGATATTGCCAAAATATATCCTCGCGCGCAATCGCGCGATCGACAACATCGACGATAACCGTATCAATAAACTCCATCTGCTCTTTGGAAAGCCGGTTCAACTCGAAACTCTTTTTAATCACCGGCTTTCTTTGCGTATAATCAACGCGAGGTTTCTTGACGACCTCCAAAAAACCGTCGCGAACCAGCTTTTCAAGCGTTTCTTCCAAATGCTTTGGAGTTGGGCCATGTTGCTGGCGAAGATACGTTTCGCCGCTTATCGAGGCGCCCGTATGGCCGTACCAAAAGAAATCCGAATAATGAAGAATCTTTTCAAGATGGGCAGTGTCAAAATGAGGTTGGTCTTTGCAACGTTCGGAGATGTAGAGGATCATCTCTTTAAAAGCTTCTTTATCAAATTCTTTCTTCATGGCATTGCCTCATCGGATTTTATTGAGATTTGCAAAAACAATAAGAAAAAAGCAAAGTCCAGAGCTTTTTGTCATTCAGAAAGAATCCTTTTAATATCCAAGTCAGTGCCAAGAATGAAAAGGATTCCTCCTGAATGACAAATTCCTTTTATTTTGGCAAAATTCAATAATTTTAAAAAATCCCCCGATTCCACAGAGTAGAATCGGGGGGCCAATGAGACCCTTTGCAGGTCTCAAAGGGAAGATGATTTAACATACAATTTTGGCTCAAAAATATCAAGCAAAATCTGAGGAAAAAAGTAATGCCTCACTTACCGGTGGAGTACAATCCATGTCATACTGGAAGTATCTTGTTGCTATCAAGCACAGTGCTGGTTTGAAAAAAGATTCTTCCAGAATGACAGTTAGCCCCCACCCGAGACTGAGGGATTACGGAAAAAATGATGTGGGAAAAAGTCGAACTTTTCATTATTTTATTTCTAGTGCCAACCATCGCACTGCGAGCGCAAAGCGCGAGGGTTTTGACATTGGAAGAAAGTCTCAACATCGCGCTCGGGAAAAGTTACCAAGTCAAGCAGCTCGAGCAGTCGCTCATCAATTCCCGCATGAGCTTGAAAGCGGCGGAAGCCAGTTTCAAAAGCAACGGGCAATTGGCCTTTTCCAGCCTGCCGAACTTGTATCGAGGCATCACTGCGACCTCGATAGGCACCGGTGAGGTCGTATTCCCCAAACAGAATTATGTCGATCTGCAAGCCGAACTCTATGTCAACCAGCCGATCTCGGCCACGGACGGCGTCTTTTCGCTGGTCGGTGTTATGCAGAGGTTTCATCAAACCGTTACCACGCCCATCAGCTTCGGCGGCATCAACTTCGAGCAAAAAACCTCGACGACGAATTACACTCCGCAGCTCCGGCTGCAATTTCGCCAGCCCTTGTTTACATACAACAAACTCAAAACCGGTTTTCAAAGGGCGCGCTTGAATCTGGAAAACACCATGCAAGCTTACACGCGCAACCAGCTCGACATCATTTACAATGTGACCACGAATTATTATAATCTGTTGCGCGCACAACGGCAGGCGGAAATCGACCGCGAGCAGGTCAAACAATCGGAGAATGCTTATCGCATCGCCGGACTGAAGCAGCAAGCCGGCCTGTTGCCGGAAGTGGAAGTGTTGCGATTGGAGGTCGAGCTGGCCAATGCTCGCAATAGCGCGGCCGCCAGCGAAGCCAATCTCAAGCAAAACGAAGATGCTTTTAAAATTCTCATTGGCCTGCCGATTGAAGAGGCCGTGCAAGTGGCCGCCGAGCTGGATTATCGTCCCATTGTTGTTTCCGTGGAAAGAGCCTTGTCCGAAGCCTTGAAACGCCGAACCGAGCTGCGCTCGGATGAGATCAATGTGCAACTGCGCGAGCTTGACGTGCGGGAAATCGATGCGCAAAGCGAAATCAAGGGTGATCTCTTTCTCCGATACGGCATTTTCAACACCGAAAAAAAATTCAATGAGGCATTTCAAAATTTCGATAATGACCGCAGTGTGAAATTTGCGCTGAACGTGCCGCTGTGGGATTGGGGAAAAAACGGCGCGGAAGTGCAGGCAGCGCAAGCCTCGCTGGAGAGCGACCGGCTGATGCAGAAGAATCGCTACGACTTGATCAAGCAGGAAATCCGCGCGGCCGTGCGCAACTTGCAATCTGCACAGCAGCGCTTGGAAATCACGCAACGCAGCGAGGAGCTGGCCGAGAAAAGTTACAAAATCAGTTTGCTCAAATTCGAGAGCGGCGATTTAAGCTCGCAGGATTTGGCGCTGGAACAGAACCGCCTGACACAAGCGCGCACCAATTCGCTCAACGCCATCATCGATTACAAGCAAGCCCTCGCCGATCTGCGCCGCAAAACGCTGTGGGATTTCGAGAAGGATGAGCCGGTGAGGATCGAGGTGCCCAAGTAATTTGGAGTGATGGTTTATTGGATTGATGGATTGATGTGAGATAGAGGCCGTAGCTCTTGGCGTTGGGTTCCGGTTGACGAAGTTTTCATGGCAAGCAGCATTATTACCATGTCATCGTGGAACGATCTTTTTTGTTATTGAGCACTGTGCTTATGTCAAAAAAGATGCTTCCAGCATGACAAGTTGCTTGGTTAATCAATTTTTTCGTTTTATGCTAAAGTGGCTTTGTATCGTATACAAGCAAGGATGTCTTCTTTTGTTATGTGAGGATAAGCCCTGAGAATGTTCTCGTAAGTTTCATCGGCGCCCAACAAATCAAGAATAAGGTGCACGGGTATCCGCGTTCCTTTAATATGCGGCCTCCCATGGCATATCTTTGGATCAACAGATATTCTTTCCATAAACATGAACCTCGACGAATGTGCTTTTTTTTGACCTGAAACGAATTGCTTAAAATATACTATTTTTCAAAATGATTTGCAAGCCAGATAGAACAATTTTCATGACTGGAGCCTTCATGGTCTCAAACAAACTCCGCATAAAATTCATCCTGCCGTTTTTGGCGGCTTTGTTTTTTGCCTGCGACTCCGCCGAAGACAAATCCGCTGCCGACTTGACCATTCCAGTGGTGGTGGAAAAAGTTAAACGCGGGCCGATTGCCTCTTATGTCTCGGCCACCGGCACGTTGCGCGCGCAGCGCGAAGAGCGTGTTATTGCCGAAGTGGAGGGAGTTTTACATTTGGCAAAGACCAATGGCAAAACACTCGTTGCCGGAGCAAGAGTGCAGGCCGGACAATTGCTCGCCGAAATCGAGAACCAGGAATATTTGCTCAACGTGCGGGTGGAGTCACAAAAGCTGGCGATGGAAAATGCCAGCCGTGAATTGCAAAAACAGGAGGCGCTGTTCAAAGAGGGTGGCGTCACCGAAAAGGAGCTGGAGCTGGCGCGGCGCAATGCCCTGGACGCTCGCTTGAATTACGAAGCCGCTCAGCTCAAAGCAGAGAAGCTGCGCTTGAAGGCGCCCATTTCCGGTTTTGTTGCCAACTTGCAAACCAACGCCGAGGGCACGCGCGTGCCAGCCGGGTTTCGGCTGTGCAGCATCATGGATTATGACAAGGCCGTGGCGCAAGTGAACTTGCCCAATACCGATCTTGATCGGGTGCGAATTGGGCAGGACGTGAGGATCAGCAACTACGCTTTGGCGGATCAAATTTTCCACGGACGAGTCTCTGCCATTGATCCGACCATTGATCCGCAAACACGCACGTTCACGGTCACTATTGAAGTTGTCAATGAAAAACTTCTTTTGCGGCCCGGCATGTTTGTCAAGGCGGATATCGTCATCGAGAATCATCCCAATGCCGTCATCATTCCCAAAACCGCCTTGCAAACGCGCGACAACAAACCGGTGGCTTTCATCGTTCAAGGCGCCAGCGCCGAAATGCGCGAAGTCACTACCGGCATCGAGACGCGCGAGGAAGTGGAAATTCTCGAAGGATTGGCCGAAGGCGAGCGCTTAGTTGTGAAGGGACATGAAACGCTGCGGGATAAGTCGAAGGTGCGGGTGACGGAGTGAGTAGGTAGTGCAGAGCGGGGGTTACATGAGAGCAGAGGTCTACAATGATTTCAAGAAATTCGTCAAGTGTTGATGTCTACGTGAACTTTCATTCTTGATATTTCTCGACGATGGCATCAATGAATAGCTCTTTGTCAGAAACAGCAGAAGGTGCGTTAGTCATGCAGCCGACCAATCTGAAAAATTCCGGTTCGACCTCGGCATGTGGGTACTTTTTCCTGAACTCTTCTTCTGGAGTGGCAAGGATTTGAGCTTTAATCGATGCATTTTGAAAAAGGGTTTTAACTACTTTGGTAACGACAATCTAAACCTCCGTTCCTTCAGCTACTTTTAGCGGCTGTGTCGGCTCAATAACACCACTTTTATAGATTGCTCCAAGTTTGCCTGGCATGGAAGTTCTCCTTGAGCTTGCGCTTCATTTTGCTGTGCCACAGATATGCTAAACCAATGCTTCTTCACGGGTGAGTTCGTATTTTTCGTATTGTTCCTCGGTCAAAGTGAGGAGCACAGTAATCTTCACAATGTCGGAGTCGCCAAGCTCCTTTCTCAAGAACCAATAAAGATCATTTTCTCTTTGGGTTTGTTCCCAATTTTCAAAACCTTTGGAAGCCACAACGATAACGTGAAAAATATTTGGAACCGAACTTGGATAAACTTCAACAGTGGCAAGTTCAATATTGGGATATTTCTCTGCCCACTTTTGGACGGCTTGTTTCGTTTTCTCGATAAAAATTTGTTTCATTTTACAACCTCGTCAAGGATTTAACAAAGTTAACACACCACTGACTGAGTCAAAAAGCGCGTTGTGGATTTCATCTGATTTCGCCTGCGTTATGACAGGACCTTCATAACGCAATTCCATAGACCAACGCGTCGCAATGATACCGAAGTTGCGAAGCAAATCAGGATTGGCTTGAAGAATATTTAGTGAACCCGAACAATAGAGCAAAAAATCAAGATCGTGAACCTGAAAGACGCGAGGCAAATGTGTCACATTCATATTCTTGCAGACAGCGATTTTCAATGCCAACTCCAGCAACATACCAGCATGCATAACCGCACCTGCCCATTCCTCAGCGGCGCGCAAGGCATCATATTCACGCTTGCGCTGTTGGAAAGCTTGGCGAAGCGTTGCCACATCTTGGGTAATTACTTTTACATTCATCGAACCCCTCGCGCTATCGGGTTTTCAGGCAACCATGTTTGACGATGAAATTTAACGAAATTAAATCAACTTTTCAAGCAAAAAATACCCCGACAACATGAACCTCCCCCAATTCTCCGTCCGTTATCCCGTCACCGTCGCGATGCTCATGCTCGCCATCGCGATACTCGGCGTGATTTCGCTCAACCGTCTCGGCACTGATTTGTTGCCGGCGATTTACAACCCGCGCATCGTCGTCGAAATCCAATCCGGCGAGCGCTCGCCGCAGGAAATGGAGCAGCGCTTCGCGCGCCGTCTCGAAGGCGAGCTGGGCACGATCAGTAAAGTCGTCGATGTGCGCACGGTTAGCAGCCTCGGCCGTGTGCTCGCGACAGCCACATTCAGTTGGGGCACGGATATGGATTTCGCGCTGCTCGACGTGCAGAAAAAAATCGCCAGTTATGAATCCGATCCCGAAGTCAATCGCGTCACCATCGCGCGCTACGATCCGCAGGAAGAGCCGATCATGATTTATGCGTTGCAAAGCAAAGGCGAGCACGATCTCGACGAGCTGCGGCGCATTGCTGAGAATGTGATCAAGCGTGCATTGGAGCGATTGGACGGCGTGGCGCGCGTGCAAATTTACGGCGGTATCAAGCGCGAAGTGCGCGTTGAGCTGGATGAGTATTTACTCGAGGCCTATGGCTTGACAGCAGCCGACATCACCGGCAAAATCCGCCAAGCCAATGCCAACGCTTCCGGCGGCAGATTGGTGCAGCAAGACAAAGCGTATCTCATCAAGGGCATCGGCAATTACACCAGCGTCGAAGATGTCGCCGCGACGGTGGTTGGCTACAAAACCAGCACGAACGACGTTAATGCAGATACAACGGTACTCGGCACGCAACAAGCAGGTGCGCAATTCACGCCGGACAAAGTGCCGATTTATTTATCCGACGTGGCGAAAGTGAGTTACGCGCCGGAAGAGCGCACCGACATCGTCCGCCTCAACAGCGAGGAAAGCATCGGGTTGTACATTTATAAAGAAGCAGAAGACAACACCGTGCGTGTGGCCGAGCAGGTGAACGAGGCCATTCGTCGCATTCAGGCGGATTCCCCCGGCCTCGCGTTCAACCTGATCTACAGCCAAGCCGCTTTTATCGACAACGCCATCGGTGAGGTCAAAACCTCGGCGATCATCGGCGTGATTCTCGCCGTGCTGATTCTCTATGTTTTTCTTCGTAATATCGGCGCGACCGTCATCATCAGCCTCGCCATCCCACTTTCGATTCTCGCGACCTTTACGATGATGTATTTTCAGCAGCTCACGCTCAATATGATGACGCTTGGCGGCTTGGCGTTGGGCGCCGGCATGCTGGTGGACAATGCCATCGTGGTGATTGAAAATATTTTTCGCCGCCGGCAATTTGGGGAAGCGGCGAAAGATGCTGCCATTCGTGGCACCGGCGAGGTTGGCGTCGCCATCTTTGCTTCGACGTTAACGACGATCGTTGTCTTTTTGCCGATTGTCTATGTGCACGGCATCGCCGCTGAGCTGTTCAAAGATCAAGCGTGGGTGGTGGCCTATTCGCTGCTCGCCTCGTTGGGAGTGGCCTTTTTATTGATTCCGGCGCTCGCCGCAAGACTGTTGGCAAAAGATACCGCAGTTGTCACGCCGCGGCGACTGCGGTTTCCATTCTACGAAAAATCGCTGCACTGGGCGATGAATCATCGCGCCTCGGTTGTGCTGGCCGCTATTCTTTTGATGGCGATTGCCGCCGCGCTGTTGCCGGTAGTCGGCTCGGAATTCATTCCGCGCAGCAGCGAGAACCAATTGCAAATTGATATCGACCTGCCGCCGGGCGCGCCGCTCGATAAAACTTCCGCCGTGCTCTCCGGCGTTGAGGAAAGTGTGCGTCAAATTCTGGGCGGGAAGGTCAGCAGCCTGTTTTCCACCGTGAACGTCGGATCATCGCAAAGTCTTTTTACCGGCACCGAACAAGGGGAGCACCGCGCTTCCATCACAATCAATCTTGTCGCAGGGAAATCGGCCATGGCTCCCGAGGCCGCCATCAACCTGCTGCGCCCGCATTTGAATTTGCCGGATGTCACCACCACGTTTCGCATTCGCGAGACGAGCTTGCAGCAAACCATCGGCACCGGCGGCGCGCCCATCGTCGTGGAAGTACGCGGCAGCGAATTGCCAACTTTGCAGGAGACGAGTGACCGCGTAGCCGAGGCGTTGCGACAGATCAAAGGGTTGCACAATGTGGAGACGAGCTTTCAGAGCGGCCGGCCGGAGATCAACTTGCGCATCGATCGTTTGCTCGCCGCCAGCTTTGGCTTGGATGTGCAGCAGATCGGCCAGCGCGTGAAGGAGCGCCTCGCCGGTGAAGTGGTCTCGGATTTTTACAGCGAAGGTGAGGATCGCAATATTCGCGTCGCCTTTCCGAAAGTCACTCTCGCGGAATTGGCGGACCTGCCCATTCGCGCGCCCAGCGGTGCGGTGTTGCGCTTGCGCGATATTTCGCAGCTCATTCCCAACGAAGGGCCGAAAGAAATCCAGCGCCACAACCAATCGCGCATCGCGCACGTGACCGCACAATTGGAAAAAGGTACGACCTTGAGCGACGCCGTGGCCGCGGTTGACAAAATTCTCACGAGCATTCCATTGCCGCCGGATTATGTGCTGCGTTTTGCCGGAGAGGAAGCCTCGCGCGAGGAATCCTTCGGACAAATGAAATTTGCCCTGATCCTGTCGATTGTGCTGGTCTACATGGTGATGGCGGCATTGTTCGAGAATTTGCTGCACCCATTCACGATTTTGCTGACACTACCATTCGCCGGCGTTGGCGTGGTGTTCTCGCTGCTGTTTGCAGGTGAACCGCTGAGTGTCATGGCTTACATCGGTGTAATTCTGTTGGCCGGCATCGCGGTTAACAATGCGATTGTGTTGGTGGATTACATCAACCGTCTGCGTGCTGCCGGCATCTCGCGCCGGGAGGCAATTTTGCAAGCCGGCCGCGATCGCTTGCGCCCCATTCTGATGACGAGTGCCACAACCGTTCTTGCGCTTTCGCCCCTGGCGGTGGGCATCGGCGAAGGCGCGCGCTTGCGTGCACCAATGGCCATTTCTGTCATCGGCGGGCTGGTTACTTCGACGTTGTTGACGCTGGTGGTAATTCCGGTGGTGTATGAGGTGATTGATGGGATAAGATGGAGGAAAAGTTCGTAGTTCCGCATTTGGGCGTTTGGTCAGGTTGGATCAAGAAAGTCTCGCGCCGCTGAAACGATTACGCCCGCAGGGTTAACAAGAACTACTGCTTCTCATTAATACTGCAATTAATCGTGGTACCAATGAAAACCAATGCTTCTTTTCTTTCCGTGCGCCAGCCGGACTTCGCCGCAGAAGATTACATCAAGGAACGGGCAAGCGCTTGAAACGTATCCATCCACTGTCCAGGGAACAACCCCAGATTTAATGTGCCGAAAACTGCGATCAGCAGCGCCAGGCCAACTGCCGGCAGCGGCGTGATCGGCACTTTCTCGCCTTCCGGTTCATGCATGAACATCACGACGACGATGCCGAGATAATAATACAAGCTGATCATCGAGTTGATGACACCCAAAATAACCAGCCAGATGTAGCCAGCCTGCACGGCGCCGCTAAAAACATAGAATTTGGCAAGAAATCCGGCGGTCGGCGGAATGCCGGAGAGCGAAAACATAAAAATCGCCATTGCCACCGCCGCAAACGGCCGGCGGTAGGCCAGCCCGCGATACTCTGCAATCGTCACGTATTCCTGTTCGGATTTGGCCAAAAACGCCACCACACCAAATGCGCCGACGTTCATAAACAAATAGCTCAACAAATAAAAGAGCACGCCTGCATATCCGATCTCGTTGTTGGCGATGGCGCCGACGAGAATATAACCCGCATGCGCGATCGAAGAATAAGCCAACATGCGCTTGATATTTTCCTGGCGCAGTGCGATGATATTGCCGATGGTCATCGTTGCCACAGCCATGACCCAGAAAATCTTTTGCCAGACAGCGTCAGCCATTATGCCGGATGACAACAATACCCGCAACAGCGCAGCAAAGCCGGCGGCTTTCGAACCAGTTGCCATGAACGCCGAAATCGGAGTGGGCGCGCCCTGATAAACATCCGGCGCCCAGGTGTGAAATGGCACCAAGGCGATTTTAAAGCCAAAACCGATAACCATCAAGACCATGCCGGTAATGAAGATTGATCCTCCGGCAGAACTGGGCAGAGAGCCTGGCGATGAGCTTGCCCCTTCACCAAGTGGTCTGCTCATGGTTTCAGCCAATGTAGTCAAACTGGCGCTACCAACGGTGCCGTAGACCAGTGCAATGCCATAGAGCAAAAAGCCGCTGGCAAAGGCGCCGAGCAAAAAATATTTGAAAGAGGCTTCGAGGGCCTTTTGATCGGTGCGGCGAAACCCGGCGAGAACATACAAGGAGACCGAGAGCGTTTCGAGGCCGAGAAAGAGCGTCAACAAGTGCGCGCTCGAGGCCATCAGCATCATGCCAAGAGTGGCAAAAATGATCAGCGCGAAATACTCGCTGTAAAGCAGATATTGCTCCTCGAGGGCGTTCAATGAAAGCAGCAATGTCAATGAAGCTGCGATGATGAAAAGGCAATCGAATCCTACCGAAAATTTGTCGACGCTGATCATGCCATAAAAGGCTTGGTCCGACTGACCCCAATGCTGTACGGCAAAAACAAAGGCGAGGGCCAAACCGATCAGCACAATGGCTGCCAGCGCTTCGCTGTACATTCTTGGAAACAGCATGCCCAGCACCAAAACCACAAAGCCAAGAATCGCCAGCGTCAGTTCCGGTGCAAGAAGAGAAAAATCTTGAAAGGTTATGCTCGAGAGATTCATTTTTAGATGGTCATTTATCTGTCTGGGAATTCATGCTGCTCATGCTCGTATTCATACTCGTACTCTCTTCCAAAGATGTTGGAAGGCGAGTAGGAGTCGGAGTAGGAGCAAGAGTGGAGGAAAGTGTGTCAGCGACTGATGATTTTTCCGACGGTATATCTGCAAGAGCGAGTGGTGCCAACCCCGGCGCCTGGTTGATACGTTCGGCGCGGTATTTTACCGTATGAATCAGCGTGTCCACGGAGGTTTCCATTTTTGCCAAAAACGGTTGCGGCCAGACGCCGATGAGAACGATCATCGCCACCACCGGCACCAACACGAAAATCTCGCGCAGCGAGAGATCCGGGAGTCGCTGGTTTTCCTCTTTGTCCAATTTGCCGAACATGACGCGCTGGAACATGCGCAGCATATAAACCGCGGCGAAAATCACGCCGGTGGCCGCCAGCGCCGCATACCAGCGATTCGTCAGAAATGTGCCCAACAAAACCAAAAACTCGCCGATAAATCCGTTGAGTCCCGGCAGGCCGATCGACGACAAAGTCACAATCATAAAGATGGTCGTAAAAATCGGAATCTGCCGCGCCAGGCCGCCAAAATCTGCAATCATCCGCGAATGGCGGCGCTCATAAATCATGCCGACAATCAAAAAGAGCGCGCCGGTGGAGAGACCGTGATTGACCATTTGCAGCAATCCGCCTTGCATTCCCTGATGCGTCAGCGTGAAAATACCGAGCATGACAAACCCGAGATGGCTCACCGAAGAATATGCCACCAGTTTCTTGAGATCAGGCTGCACCATGGAAACCCACGCGCCGTAGATGATGCCGATGATCGCGAGAATCGAAACGAGCGGCGTGAATTGCAGCGCGGCGTTCGGAAACAGCGGCAGGCAGAAACGCAGAAAGCCATAAGTGCCCATTTTCAGCAGAACGCCAGCCAGAATCACCGAGCCGGCAGTTGGCGCTTCCACGTGTGCATCCGGCAACCACGTATGAAATGGAAACATCGGCACTTTGATGGCGAAGGAGAGACCGAACGCGAGAAAGAGCCAAACTTGATAGTTCGCCGGAAAGAGCAAATCGCGAATCTGCACAAGATCGAAAGTCAGTGTGCCGGTGACTTTGCCGTAATAGAAATAAACGAACAGAATCGCCACCAGCATCAACAAGCTGCCGACCATGGTGTAGATGAAAAATTTCAACGCGGCGTAAATGCGACGCGGCCCGCCCCAGACGCCAATGATGAAATACATCGGGATGAGCATCGCTTCCCAGAAGACATAGAAGAGCAGCAGATCGAGGCTGGCGAAGACGCCCATCATGCCGGTTTCCAGCAGCAGCATGGAAATGAGATAACCTTTGACGCTGCGCTTGATGTCGTGCCACGAAGCGAGAAAGATCAACGGCATCAAAAACGCGGTGAGCAAGATCATCAGCAAGCTCAAACCATCGACGCCGACATGATAAGTGGCGCGAAATACCGCAATCCACTCGTACTGCTCCTCGAATTGAAAGGCGGTGCGGCTGTGATCGAAACCGAAGAACAACGGCAAGCTGAGCACAAAAACGACGAGACTGATCACCAACGTCGTGATGCGCAGAAGCTTGGTGCGGTCGGCCGGAATCAAACTCAGCAGGATCGCGCCGGCTGTGGGCGCAAAAATCAGAAATGAAAGCAGGGGGAAATTTTGATTGAGGTCAGGCATGATTACGTTTCATTGATATGGCCATTTCAGGCAGATATACCAAAATACTTTATAAAAAGCTCCTTGGAAAGTCTAATGCCCTCTTCCGACAGGCTTACTGACTTCGCTTTACTTTTGGGATTGGAGATATAGTCCTTTTCATATAAGCGATTCATGGTTTCCCAATCGAATCCTTTCCAGGCTCTCGTTTCATATCTGTCGCTGAAGGTTGTAAGATAAAGGAGAGCCAGGGTCATCTCATCGACTTTGTCTTTATCGTAGTCCATAGGCTGCCTCATCCAAAAAGTGACTGGGCAAGTAGAACCGCAACGTAAACAACTGCTACACCCAGCAGCGCCTGTTTGGCCCAAAACATGATGACCCGCAGCCGGTACCGCCAGTCGGAATAATCATATTCTGCTGGCGCTTTCGGGTCGGCTTCAGCCCGTTTGCGCACCAGATTGGTGGCGAGATAACCGAAGAAATACTGCAAGTAGTCGCAGAACATGGTTGCCAGTGCCAGTCCGGCGGCGATCAACAACTGTCGCCGCTCCGGCAGGCTCGGAAGATTGGGCGCTTCTTTACCGCCAACAAACATTGCCCAAACCAGCGCGATCAGGCTGACAGCGATTGTTCTGACTTGGGTGCTGATGCGGTCACTGAGGAATTGCAGCTCTTCGATGATTTTGTCCAGCTTGTCGGACATGGTGCCACCTTTCACGTTTTGCGCGGGCCACCGTAGTGACCACGACCTCCACCTCTTGGCTTACGTGCGCGCTTAACAGCTTTCTTCTTTGCAGCTTTCTTGACACTTTTCTTTGAGGTTTTTTTCTTTGTAGTCATGGGCTTCTCTTGAGTTCCAGGAAATTCCATCTCACCTCACCAACAAATACCCCAAAATAATAATCAATCCCACCACCAGCGTCACGGCATAATTTTGCACGATGCCGGTTTGCCAGCGGCGCAGAACCGAGGCAATGCCGCCGAAAACCGTTGCGGCGCCGTTGACGGTGCCGTCGATCAATTTGACGTCAAAAATTTTCCAGAAGAAATTTTCCGACAGCCAGTTGAGCGGGCGCACGAACAAAGCCTCGTAGATTTCATCGACGTAGTATTTGCGCACCAGCAATTTGTACAATCCGGGCAGGCGCGTCGCCAATTTATCTGCCGCACCGACTTTGACTACATACATCTGATAAGCGAAATAAATGCCTGCCAGCGCTACGGCCACTGATAACGCCATGAGCGAAAGCTCCAGGCCGAAGCTCTCTTGAGATGCCTCGGCTGCGAGATGGCCTGCGGGAACGAAACGCTCGAACACGGGGTCAAGAAAATGTTCAATCTGGCTGAAGTGCGGCACACCGATATAACCGCCAATAATGGAAAGCACCGCCAAAATCATCAACGGCACGGTCATTACGCGCGGCGACTCGTGCAGATGATGCATCACGGCTGCATTCATGCGCGGGGCGCCATAAAAGGCGAGATAGACCATGCGAAAAATATAAAAGGCGGTGAGGCCGGCAGCCGCCAACGCGACGAAATACAACGCGGTCGAGCCGTGCGCGCTGCTGAGAGTCTTCCAGAGAATTTCATCTTTGGAGAAGAATCCGGAAAGTCCGGGAACACCGGCAATCGCCAACCCGCCAACAAGAAAAGTCCAAAATGTGGTCGGCGTGTATTTTTTCAAGCCACCCATTTTCGGCAATTGGGTTTCGCCGGACAAGGCGTGCATGACACTGCCGGCACCGAGGAAGAGCAGGGCTTTGAAAAAGGCGTGCGTCACCAAATGAAAAATTCCAGCGGCAAATGCACCAACGCCACAGGCGAGAAACATGTAGCCGAGCTGGCTGATCGTCGAATACGCCAAAACTTTTTTAATATCCGTGCTCGTCAATGCCATGGTCGCGGCAAAAACCGCAGTGGCGACGCCGACGACCGCAACCACTTCCATGGCAATTGGCGCTTGCAAGTAAAGAACGCTGCAACGCGCGACCATGTAGACGCCAGCAGTCACCATCGTGGCCGCGTGAATGAGCGCGGAAACCGGAGTCGGGCCGGCCATGGCATCGGGCAGCCAAACGTAGAGCGGCAATTGCGCAGATTTGCCGGTGGCGCCGACAAAAAGCAGCAGCGCAATGGCGGTGAAAATTTCCGTGGACACGGTGCTGCTTTGCGCCGTTTTGAATACGGTTTCAAAATCCAGCGAGCCGAACGTCGCAAAGATGAGAAAGATTCCCAGCAGAAATCCGAAATCGCCGACGCGGTTGACGATGAAGGCTTTGGTGCCGGCGCCGGCGCAGGTGAGGCCGGTGGTTTCGTCAAAAATGCGGTCGTAATAATATCCGATCAGCAAATACGAGCAGAGGCCGACGCCTTCCCAACCGACAAACATCAGGAGAAAGTTGCTGCCCATGACCAGCAGCAGCATGGCAAACGTGAAGAGATTCAAGAATGAGAAGAAGCGGGCGAAGCCGCGGTCGCCGTGCATGTAGCCAATCGAGTAGACATGAATCAAAAAGCCGACACCGGTCACAACCAAAACCATCGTCATTGAAAGCGCATCGAGACGAAATCCGACATCGACGGCAAAATTGCCGGTGGCAATCCAGCGATAAAGTGTTTGTACAAAGAGGCGTGATTCCGACGGTAAATTGAGCAGGTCGAGAAACGCCAATACCGCTGCCACAAAGCTCGCCAACACCACTCCCGAGCCGATTACGCCTACGGCTTTTTCACCCAATTTCCGGCCCAGCAGGCCGTTGATGACAAAACCAACGAGAGGAAAGAAAGGAATGAGCCAAAGGTAATCTTGCATGGAAAAACCCAGATGCTTGATGCTGGATGCTGGATCCTGGATGCTGCTTCCAACGATCGACATCGAGCCTCCAGGATCGAGGATTCAGCATTCAGTTCTCACCACTTCATCAAATTTATCTCATCCACAAAAACGGTTTCTTTGAGACGAAAGATCGCCACGATGAGGGCCAGTCCGACGGCAACTTCCGCCGCCGCCACCACCATCACGAAAAAAACAAAAATCTGGCCCTCGAGATTTTTCAAATGGGCGGCGAACGCCACAAAGGTGAGATTCACCGCGTTCAGCATCAGCTCAATGGACATGAAAATGACAATGGCATTGCGCCGCAACAAAACACCCGCAACGCCAATGCCAAACAGAATTGCACTCAAAACAAGATAATAACCAAGTGGCATGGGATGTTAACTCCGAATTTGATCCTGACGATATCGCAACCAGCATCCAGGATCAAGTGGTCAATTTTCGTTTTGCGAGGATCACGGCGCCGACGATTCCGACCAACAGCAAAAGCGAAGCAATTTCAAACGGTAACAGATATGTCGTGAACAACTGCCTGCCAATGTTGGTTGTGGAGCCAACCGCCGCGGAATCCGCAGCTGCGAGGCCGACGGCCGCTCCCGCCGCCTCGGAGCTCGTGGTAAAAAATGACGCGCCGATGAGCACACCGATTTCGACCATTAGAATGAGCACCAGGACTGTTGCGATGGTGCGACGCGCCATCCGGCCGCGCTCACGGAGCGGGTCACGCTTGAGGTTGAGCAGCATGATAACGAACAAAAACAGCACCATGATCGCGCCGGCGTAAACAATAATGTGCACGGCGGCAACAAATGGTGCATTCAGCAGCACATAGAATCCTGCGAGCGCGAACAAGGTCACGATCAGAAAAATTGCGCTGTACACCGGGTTGCGATGCAAGATCATCAGCAGGGCAGCCAGCAAGCCAACCACGGCAAACAGGGAAAAAAGAATGGTGTGTAAATTGATAGCCATAATCGCCGGTTATTTTTGAGAAAATTATGTCTTTGGGAATATAGAATCTTTGTGGCAAAAGTCAAGGGGATTTTGGGTAAATTAGTATCACCTCAGTTACAGGTGGGTAGCGCAGACATCTTGTCTGCAGTCAGGATGACTGCGCTACGTTTCTCCACCGAAGACTGAGGCATTACGTAAATTACCGGTGTGACAAAATCTTTTGGAAAGAACTTGAGATTGTGCTTGATCATTTTATAAATTATTCTGATACTATTGGTGCCGGTGCCATCAACAATTTTCTCCGCACCGTCCGGATCATCACACAGGAACTGACGAGGTTGGCTCTGTCGTCGCACAAACTCGGCATTTCCCTTTCTTGATCCAAGATAACAAAGTTCGTAACACAAATCAAGCCGTTTTATGGATATTTATCCCAAACGCTCGTTACTATGAACAGAACCTCTCGACTCATCGTCATTTTGCTTCTCACTGTTTCAAGCTCCGGACAGACCAGGCCGGCGGACAATAACTGCTGGCAACAAGAAGTCCGTTATCAAATCGAGGCCGTTCTCGATACCAGCACAAAAAGCTTGAACGGCAACGCCGTCATCACATATAAAAACAACTCGCCGGACACGCTCAGGCGAATCTACCTGCAAGTCCCGGCCAATGCCTTTCTTGATGAGGAGAACACCGCAGTCAAGGAAATGCGGCGTTTTCAGGGCAGCTCCGTGCAGATCATTCAGCACGCCGATTATCAGCTCACGGTGCAGAGCGTGCAATTTCACGCGGTCGGTCGGGAAACGGATTTCCCATTGCGGGCATTCAATTTTCGCGACACAATTTTGGATTTGCCATTGCCGGCACCCTTGCTCCCCGGCGACTCGTTGAGGTTGAGCGTGAGCTACACGCAAGATTACCAAAAAGCTTTTGGATCTTCAACTTCTGGAGATCGTTCCAACAATCGGCGTCTTGAAAAACGGCGACTGAATGACATTCAGATCGATTTCGTGCATTGGTTTCCACGGGTGGCAGTGTATGATCGCAACGGCTGGAATGCCGAGCCGTTTCATTTTATGATGAGTGTCGAAAGTGTTCATAGCGAATTTGCAACGCTGGATGTGACCGTCATCGTTCCGGGAAACTATATTGTTGTCGGCTCCGGTGAAGTGATGGCGGGTGATCCCGGTTGGAATGCGGTGACTGCCGACACCGCCATGAAAGGCGCCAAGTTTCTGGCGTGGCAGGATTCGGTGCGGAAAGATCTTCGCAAAGCCGGACCACGGCGGGTGCAATTTCATGTCAAGCGTGCCCGCAATTTTATCTGGAGCGCCTCACCAGCTTTTGTGCGATCGGCCATGTCTTCGCTGTGCACCGTTAACGTGTTCGAACGAGCGGCGGAGCAGCCGGTCTTTGCCAGGAAAATTTTTCAGGAACTCGACGGCATGTTGCAATACCTGCGCAACAACGTCGGCGATTATCCGTTGCCGCAACTGAATATCGTGGCGGCGACTCGGCGTGAAACCAGCCAACCGGCGATGATCTTGCTCGAAGGCGGCGATACTTTCAATCTCATCTTTGCACTCAGCCGGCTTTATTTTCCCGGGATTGTCGGCAGCGACGGTGCGCGGGAAAGTTGGATGATCAACGGCTTGGCGCTGTATTTCGCCAAAGATTTCGCGGCAAAGCGCCATGGCAAATTGGGCTATGACGCGGACAGCGCCAGAAAGGACTTGGGTGTGTTCGCGAAGCTTTATCCGTTGCCGTCCATTGACGGTTTATTGCGCAATTTCACGCGGATGTACATGAACTCCGGCCAAAACGAGCCGATTGCCAACTCGATTCACCAATACAAAGACCTGCCTGGCATGTTTTTCAATTCTTTCATGAAAGCCGAGTTGTTGTACGAGATGCTTCGTTATGTGGTCGGCGATTCCACGTTCACGGAAATTCTGCAACGCTATTTTCGCGAGTGGTCGTTCAAGAATGCAGATGCGGCAGCGTTCATCGACATCTGCGAGCAGACCAGTGGCCAGGATTTGGATTGGTTCTTTGATCAATGGCTGCACCAGACGCCAACGGTCGATTATCAAAAGGGCGAGGTGGTGAAACGCCAGCGTGCCGACGGCAGTTGGGTCACTGAAGTTGAAATCAAGCGCAGGGGCGACGGCATCATGCCCGTGGAAGTCGAGCTCGAGCGCAGTGACGGCGGCAAAGAAGTGAAGCGCTGGGATGGCAGGAGCGAATCCGGCAAAATCGTTTTCGAGACGCAGGAGAAACCCGGCAGGGTGGTGGTGGATCCCAACGATCAAATCATGGACAACAATCTGCTCAACAACGGCCGTCGGCGTTTTGCGTTCAAACCCGATCTTCCATTCATGCGCTATTTGTTCATGCCCGGTGACGCTTATGTCGTGCTGTGGCGACCGGATGTTTGGTACAATTCACAAGATGGCGTGCGCCTTGGCGCGTATGCGCAAACCAGCTATCGCGCTTTCTATCACAACCTGACGCTCCTACTGACTTATGGTTTTCTCTCACAGTCGGTGGATGGTAAGATCGCTTATAGCCATCCTTTGCGTCGGAACAACGTCCAGAATCGCTATACGATATTTGCGCGCAAAAACGAAGGCCGCTTCGAGGCCGATGCCAATTTGCAATTTCAATTCTCGTCCCGGTTGATTGCGACGACCGGCGCCAGCTTGCAATTCGGCATCAATTATTCGCGTTTGCTCGATGAGGCCTATACTTTTCGTGTGGTTGCCAACGACACCGGTGATTTCAGATTGCCGGAATGGGAGAATCAAAATATTTTGTTTGCATATTTGCAGACCGGCGCCCGTCTTGGCGCGCGAGGGCTGGAGGGCGAAACCGAATGGCGTGCCGAAATCACATTGCCTTCGAGCGAGGCAAATTTTACCAAAATCACCGGCCGGACAGAAATCAGCTATCGGTTGCCCGGCGTGTGGGCGCGCGTGCGGGGAAATGTCGGCACTTCTTTCGGCCCGGATCGCCTGCCATTGCAGGATGTTTTGCACGGTGAAGGTGCCGATGCCCGCACACGCTTTCGCCACGACAAGGTCAAGAGCGGCGGCGAGTGGATTTTTACCACACATCGTTTGGTTGAAGGCGGCGGGAATCTGCGGGGTTATACCGGCACACCGCTATTGGCAGAAAAGTATGCAACCTTTAACTTCGAGTTCGGTCCGCGGGCAAATCTCATGGGATTATCGCTCTTCGGGTTCTATGATCATGGGGCCATTTGGCCGGCTCGCAACGCCAATGCTTTCACTCGTGCCAACGCCGGCCTGGCGCTCAGTTTCGGCCAAACCTCCGGCCGGGGTTTTCTCTCGCTCTTGACTTTTCGGATTTATTCTCCTTTCTGGTTGAGCCATACGTTGCCAGGAGAACAGCACTGGCAGTTTCGCTGGTATTTTGCGTTGGGAAAGGCGTTGTAGCCGGATGTTCAATCCCTGCGGGTGTGGCCTCGAGGCTGGTTCTTCATTTCCGGCGGCTTTTTTTGGCCGCATCTTCTCATTCAGCCGGCTGATGGCGAATGTAAGAATTGGCTGCTGATCACTGACAACTGGTTTGTTGACACATGATGCTTTCACTTCCTTCAACTTTGGAAAATGGTGTTCAGGAAATTCTCAAAACTTTGCCGACGAAGCAATGGGCAGGCGAAGCCCGGGCACTGAGTCAACGCTATCGTGGCAAGCGGAGGGTGTTGACGCCAGAATTTGTGAAAGGGAAGGAACAAGGTATCGCCTATCTCGCGCTCATTTTACCGGCGACGTATGCACAACTTCGTGGCGCAATGGCGGCGACACGGGCGCAAGCGCCGGATTGGTCGCCGCAATCTTTGCTCGACATTGGCAGTGGGCCAGGAACGGCAATGTGGGCAGCCATTGAACAGTGGCCGTCTTTGAACGCACTGCACGCATGGGAACGAGAACCCGCATTCATTGCGCTGGGTCGGGAATTGGCGCAGGCCAGTGAGCATGCGGCCGTGCGCGAAGCCCAATGGCAAAAAATCGACGTGAGCCTTTTTCTTCCCCGCCGCCTGCCAACTTTTGAGCTGGTGATCCTCGGACATGTTCTGAATGAATTGAATCCCATCCACCGACGCCACGTGATAAATTATGCCTGGAAACACTGCAGCGGCTTGTTGCTCATTGTGGAGCCTGGTACTTTGGCGGCGTTTTCGGCAGTAAGAAGTGCGCGTGCGCAATTGCTGGCCTCAGGAGCGCGAATGCTCGCGCCATGCCCGCATGAGCATCCGTGTCCGCTGGTCGATGACTGGTGCCACTTTTCACAACGCCTGCGACGGCCGCAATTCCAGCGCCGGGCCAAGGCGGCGCTCTCTCAGTGGGAGGATTGCAAGTTTAGCTATGCAGCTATGGCGCGCTTTGGGCCCACGACGCAACCATGGGCCAGAATCATTCGCGAACCGCAAGTCACCAAGGCTTACGTTGAAGTTCAACTCTGTACCGTTGACGGCATCACGCTGCACCGCGAATACAAGAAAAATCCCGAGGCCTTCAAGCGTACCAAAAAATTGCCCTGGGGTGCGATTTTGAATGAGCCACTTGCGGCAACCACAATGCTGACCAATTTTAATTCTTAAAGTTTCGAAGATTCATTGAATGCCCGGTTATCGTTGGACAACCAACCCTGTCATACTCGTAAGCATCTTCCCCAACATGAGCACTGTCTTTATACTCAAGAAGATTTTTGCAGAATGACAACCGTGGGAATGATCCATTCCACCAGGAAGTGAGGCATTACGATTTATTTACTACGATTTATTCATAGAAAATCTTGACATTCTAAAAAAAATTTTTCATATTTTATTATTTCATGTATCTCTCCCCGGGCATAAAGTTTCTCGCAAGTACCCAGCAGTAACTTTGGGCATGTACGTTGGAAGCAACACAAAAGCCGATGATCAGACGCAGCTTGCAGTCTTCCTGCTGAGCCCAGTGTCAATAATTGCAGCCAGCCGGATATCATCGAGTAGCGGAAATGAAAAAATCCACAATCCATAAGCCGTGGGGCAAAGTAAAATTAAATTGGAAAACGGGAACGCTATTGGCCGCCATTCTTATCGCGGTGGCAATTCATATTTTTCATCCCCATCCGAACAATCTCCAGGTACTTGTCTGTGTCTGCCTGACGGTTTCTTTAAATAAACTATCCGCCGCCGAGCTTTTCAAGCGTTGTGCCGTTACTCCCAGCGACGAAGCGGCATGGGAGGAGTTTTTTCATCGCTATCAAGAAGATATTCGCGTGGCGATGTACCGCAAGCTCGGCTTCCCACCCAAGGGCCATCACTGCCATCTGTTTGCCGATGCCATGCAAAAATTCAATTTACGGTTGATTGAAAACGATCGCCGGGCGTTACGATCTTTTCGGGGGAAAAGCGATGAGGAGGCACGGGCATTCTTGCGCACAGTCGCAACGAGTGTTGCCGCCAATTCGATTCGCGATGAGAAACCACCTGCGCTGTCGTTGGAAGAACCGGTCGCAAGCACAGACCTGGTCCGCGGTGAGTTGATTCCGGATGCTTCAGCCGACAATGAGGATTCTCTACTCCTGCGGGCAACCATCGATGACCATCTTCAAAAACTGTTTCACGGCAAAAAGAATTTCCGCAACATTCTTGTTTTCAAATTGGCCATTTACGAAAAACTTTCTCCCGAAGAGATAGCCAAAATGCCCGGTCTCAATTTGAGATCCGGCCACGCAGTTGAACAACGGATCACCCGTATCCGGCGTAAACTGCAACCATATTTCACAGAGTTAAAGAATTTTTCAAATAAAACGTGAAAATTTCGGCTTTTTGCGTGTCTATTAAGGTAGAGGGACCGGCAAATTCTGGCCACCCAACACAGCAGGGTTGAATCTTACTCAGTAGGAGCACGCAAAAATGACACCAAATCTTTTCAAGGAAAGATCAGGGAGTGGAATGATGACGCCCTGTCCACCCGCTGTACTCATTGGCAAGTTTTTGAACAATGAGTTGTTTGCCGCGCAAAGACATGAAGTGGAATCGCATTTGGCGATGTGCCAAAACTGCCGCTTGCAGCTTGTCGAGATTTTTCGGGCCAGCATCGAACCGGTGAGCGAAGAAGAAAAGAAATTGTTGACAGCGTTGCCGCCTTTTGACATTACCGAACAAGCACGGCAGATCATCAGCTTGATGCCACCAGCCATGGAAACTCCCGGCCCGATGGAGCGCTTATCCACATGGTTGTCCGCCCGTTTACCCAGGTTGACACTGCCACGCCCAGCCTGGCAAATTGCCTTGGCGGTACTTTTAATTGCCATTTGTTTGAGCGGATACAGACCCTTTCGGGAATGGCAGGGAAATCGCCATGCGCAAATCGCCATATCCAGGCTGCAAGAAGCATGGACAATCACCAACGATGACTTGCGTCCCGCTGAGGAGTTCTCTTTGAGTCTCTTTTCACAAACGCATAGTGCGGAATCTGCCGGTGCCGCGACGGTGCTGGTCGAATTCCGAAAGGCCTTGCAATGGGATCCCGAAAATCGTCCGGCGCGGCTTGGATTGGCCACTTATTGGTGCTTTACCGGCGATCTGGCCTCGGCAGACAGCTTGACGCAATTGCTGATCGAAAAAAATCCGGAAGATTATGAAGCCTGGAACAACCACGGCCTGATCGCTGCGCGTCGGGAGGACTCCACTGCTGCACTCTCTGCCTTTGACAAGGCGGTGCAAATTCGGCCAGACTATGCCATCGCCACCTTCAATCGTGCCACGATGTTATATCATCTTGCCCGCCGGGAAGAGGCAAGAAAAGCATACGAGGACTTTCTCAAAAACGACCCGAATTCCAAATGGGCAGAAGTGGCGCGCACACGTCTGCAGGCCTTGAATTCAGTCCAGAAAAACTAGACCATTCGCTACTCACTATCTGAAAGGCTTTTCCAAATTTTTCCCATGTGATTTTTTCGGTTGTGTGAGATGACCCACCATTAGTTTCAGTCATTATAACCATTGGGAGGAGATATGGCAAAGAAATATCGACTTCTCGATGAGCGGTCGCTGATTGAGCCCAGTGATCGCCCCTATCTTGCATTTTATGATTTCGGAATTAGTTTGGGAATTCTATGGGCACTTGTCGTTGTCACCTTGACCGCAATGGGGATCAACGGCAAGGCGATGGGGTTGGTGCAATTCTTTGCGACTATCTATCCGGGGTATTCCCTGCCTCCCAATGCCACCGATCTCTTGCTCGGACTCATCGCCGGATTCGTTCACGGATTCTTATTCGGTATTTTTGTCGCTTATTTATATAACATCTGGCGCGGACCTCAACCTTTTGGTGTCAAACTGCTGACTGATCTGAGCCGCAGCAATCAGCCGGTGATGGTCAGTGAAGGAAGGAGTATGGGACCCGAAAAGCATCCCTACACCATCGCCATCATTGCCAACCCACTGCTCGAGTCTGAACTGGACGGCGCTGTGAGACCGGATCCCATTCTGAAATATCCCAAGCTCTTTCAAGCGAAAGTCGCAGGCATCATCGGCAGCCTCGCCAGCGACAGCATGATTCGAGAAGAGTTTTTGGAAAAGATCCGTATCCTCACGTTGTTCGATCCTGCTTTGGGGACTGGCGCCGGCCTCCAGAAGACCAATGCGTTGTGCCTCGAGCATGAGTGTGATATTATTATTGAGCCAATTCAGCGGGTTTATCAGCGGCTCGACGATGGTACCTATTCGGGAATCACCGAAGAACGCCTGCTGGAGTTTCTCAAACGCTATCCGCTTTTTTATGATAGCAACCGGAATCGAGTCATGGTCGACGTGGTCTATGTCATTACCGCTTCGACCACCCATACCCGCTCATCATCGCGTTACACGGTCGATGACGATAGCGTCAACGGCCCTGTTTTTGTTTTGGAATATGAACCTGATGCGGAGCACGGCAAAAGACGCCTGCAGGCAAACCACAACCCATATACCCACATTCCGGGAATGGTCGCCTATTCCGCATGGGATAATCGTCTCAAAACCCCGTTGCATGAATTCGCCCATGCCATGTCCTCGACGACCAACGGCGCGATTGTTGACGAATATTACGACGAAATTCCGGAAGCGTTGAGTGAAATTCTGGTGATCAACAAGCGCCATGTGAAAGAAGCCCCGGGCAAAAAAGGCCGCCAGCTTCAGACTGATAAATTTCCGGAAAAGTTTGGCACCTACATCATCTATCAGCTCACCCATGAGATTCGTACCGATAAAGTGCGAAGCGTGCCAGAGAGCTGGCGTTCTTTTGTGCCGGCGCGGCGGAATCCGTATCTGCCGTGCACCATGGATCTATCCGGTGAGCTTTATGAGTTCGATCTCATGATTCAAAATTTTATGCATGATCGTCTGCAAGCCAAAGTGGAGCGAAGAATCGAACAATAATTCGGAATATGTATCGCGCGCAAAGACTTTTTTATTTATTAGGGCAAAGCCATGTTACCACTGCATCCTGAATTTCGCAAAATGCTCCTCGACGATGCAGCTTTGGACACCAAGGCCAGGGAGCGCCAATTGACTCACCGAAGGCTCGAAGAGTATGACCATTATGTCGGCCAGCACCATCTTCTGCGACGGGCGTTGCAGGGCGAGTTGACGGGCACCTCGGCCAGTAGTCGTGCCGCTGCAACGAGAAGAATTAAAAAGATTAAAGATGCCCTGCAAAACGTCGACGCTCCGTTGAAGGAGATGATGGCGACCCGGATGCCGGCTTTTCACATGGTGCATGCGCGATGGGTCTCGTCCTCTCAGGCGCGGGAGCTGAACCAAGCCAACCGGGCTTATAGCAGCTTGCTCCGTCCCTGGCGTTCGGAGCGTGGCGGCATTTCGCTATTTTTCATCTTCATGGGCGCTTTTGTGGTATTGGGATTGATCAGTCTCATCGCCATGCTGCCCGGGTGAATCAAAGTCGATCAGGCAGGGGCGTAAGCGTTTTTTGCGAAGCCCACTTGTGCTGCCGATCACAGGACGTTTTTAATTTGAAAGGTGGATGCATCATCGAGATGTCGAATGAAAAGCGTTTTGCCCTTTTCAACCGGCGTCGCTTGTTATACATTGCGCTGGGACTTGGACTCATCGGCTTGTTGATTTTTTCCCTTCAACCGGATTCGGCTCTGCACCGGATTGTCAACACCCGGCGCATCCCACCGGATAGCATAAAAGCCTACCTACTGAAACCGGCAGATCGACAAATGCTGGTGGTGTGGGGGAACCTGCGCCGCAGTGTCAGTCTCGACTGTTTCCAGCATTGGGCGCGCCAACATCATTGGCCTTTGCAAAATATCGGCTTGCGGTTATTGGAACAAGCCACGCTCTTTCACGAAGGCGGCAAAACGCAACTCGCCGTCACCCTTTCAGACACCGCGCGTGAGCTGGGTCAGACGTTGGCTGAAGTACTGCAAGACTCGTTTCTTCTCCGCCATGCCGAACATATCCAAAAACTGAGCACTGACCAATTGCAACTCCGTGCGCGTGCGTGCCAGGCTTGGGCCGATGCTTATGATTTGATACATGCCAGAAAGTATGTTCCAGCCGCGGACAAATGCAACCGCGCGATGCGCCTGGCCGAACAAGCGGGTGATGACAAACTTGTGATTGACGCGATGTCGCTGTCGCAGTATTTGTCCGCCATTCAGAACGAATATCAATCGGCCATCGCGCTTGGCAAGAAGATTCTCGAACGGGCCGAATGCGCAGGATACCGGCGGCGGGTGGCAATAACCCTTTGGCAAACGGCTCTTTCCTATAATGAGCTGGCGCAGGATTCCAGTGCGCTGGCAGCCGCTATACAAGCCGGCCAAATCGCCGGATCCATGAGTGATAGTGAGATGGTGGCGAACAGCTTGTACACCCAGGCTCAAATTTATTTCGATATGGGAGCGCATCAACAGGCGGAAGATGTTTTACAAAAATTGTTTGAAATCGATACGGACCGAAGGTACGGTGGTCGCGCCACGCTGCTGCTCGGTCAAATTTATTACTTGCGCGGTGAGTATACACGGGCGCAGATTCAATTTGAGCAGGCACTAACAGCATTTCGGGGCGAACGCGACACGATGAGCGAAGCGGTCACGCTGGGGAGTTTGTCCATCTTGAAAACTCTGACCGGAGAATATGAAATCGCTGCCACCCTGGAAGAAAAAGCGCTGGCGTTAAAAAAAACGCAGGACGATTGGCACAAAATTGCGGTATCCATGAGCAATTTGGGCTACATTTATTTGAAGCTGGACAGTCTCGACAAAGCGATCGCCACACTTGAACGGGCCTTGTCATTTTTCGGATCTGCTAGCGACCGCCACGCCATCAATGCCTGGTTGATATTGGGTGATGCACAATTAAAAAGGGGGAATTTTTCTGCTGCCCAAACCGTCCTGGCAAAAGTTGAAAGTGTTGCGACCGCCATCAATCTCAAGCTGACAAATGTAGAGGCGAAGATCGGCCTTGGGCACGTATTTTTGGGCAAGGGCCAGCCGGAGAGGGCAAGGAGCTATTTCCTGCGGGCGTTGGAAATGGCGCATCAAATCAATGAGCCGAGTCTGGTGGCGCACGCGTTATTCGGCCAGGCACAAGCGGAGCAACGATTGCAGCATCTTGATCATGCAGCGGAGTTGCTCGAGCAGGCAATCACCCAAGCGGAAAAGCTACGCTCAAAAATAGTCCCGGACACAACCCGCACGGATTATTTTGCGACGGTTCAAGATTATTTTGACCTGGCCATCTCATTGGCGCTGGCGCGAGGCAGGAATGATCTGGCTTTGTTCTATGCCGAACGGGCCAAAGCCCGGGCCTTGCGCGATGCTTTTGCAGCAGCCGGGACACATGATTTGCAGGAATCTCAGCTCGCGCGGTTGAATGTCGCGGTTCCCAACTTTCCAATCTTGCAACAGACTATCCCGGCTTCTGTCCAGGTCGTCGAATATCGTCTCACTCCAGACACGCTGCTGATTTGGCTGATTGATCGGCATCAGTTGGTGACACGCCGGGTTGCGGTTTCTTCCTATATCCTCGCGCAACGCATTCAGGAATTTTTGCAGAGCCTCGGTGCCGTAGATTTGGAGACTTTTCGCGCCCGGGCTGACCATGATTTGAAAGCTGTTTATGAGGAAAATTGTCAATTGGGTCGCGAGCTGTATCAACTCATTTGGGCGCCCATCGCTGCTGCGATTGTTCCGGGCAAGACGCTATGCCTCATTCCTGACGGCATTCTCCATCGCCTGCCATTTGGTGCTTTGGTAGCGGAGGAAGGCTGGTTTTTTGACGAGCATTATGTTTGGGCGAAAGCGCCGAGTCTCTCCATTTTGGTTGAAAACTCAGATTGGCACCTACCGCTGGTCACGTCCAAACAAGCACGCTTTTTGATGGTTGCCAGCGACCTGCCAAGCACCAACGTGCAGAGGAGGCTGTTATCCCGCCTTTTTGTGAACGCCAACTTTCTGGTCAAACAGGACGCCACTTATGCAGCTTTGCAGGAACGTCTGCGTGACGGCGCCAACCTCGTTTACTTCTCCGTCCATGCCGTCGCTGACGAGCGCCATCCGATGAATTCCTATCTCGAGCTTTATACCGACGATATGACAGGAAATTCGAGGGACAAAACCGAGGTTTATGCGCGTCAATTGTTGGCGCTCGAGCTTGCAAAAACCTCTTTGGTGATCCTGAATGCATGCGAAACCAGCAATGGGAAAATCACGCGCGGCGAAGGCGTGCTGAACTTGGTGCGGATTTTCGGCCTTGCCAAAGTGCCGGTGGTCGTAGCCAGCTTGTGGAAGAATGATGACCGGTTTTCAGCCTTGATCACAGGTGATTTCTTCCGCAAGATTGCCGAGCACCAGGAATATGCATTCGCTTTGCATCAGGCCAAAATGCTGGCCATGCAGAAATTGCGAAATGATTATGGGCTGGCACTTCCTTATTTTTGGGCAGTGTTTGAAGTCTATCAAAATGTCTGGTCACAGAAACTGCACTCGTAATGCGGCAGTCTGTATTCAAAAAATTTCGCGTCTATCACAATTTTCGGGGTATTACGAAAATTCCAGATAATTGGAGGCACATATGCCACATCTTCCAGATCATCCACCACCCCCGCCGCCACCGGCAATCGAAGCGCAACAGGAGATGTTTGTACCGGTACGGCCGTTTCGATTTTATCCCGTCGATTTGGGCTTGGCCTTCGGCATGGCGGCGGCGGTTTTTATGCTGCTGGCCATGCTCATTGCCGTGGCAAAAGGCAATCCGGCAAGCATGAATTTTTTCGAGGACATTTTCCCCGGCTTCAATCTCAAGACGGTTGGAGGCATCTTTTTGGGATTGGTGGGGAGTTTTGTTGCTGCTTTCATTCTCGGCTTTCTGACCGGGTTGTTGTATAATTGGCGGGTACGGCGGCGGGTCACAGACTGATCATTCGAGAAATAAGCTCCCGATATTCTTATGCCAACAGCCGGAGAAAGAATATCGGGCTTCGCGATGATCTTACTTCCGGTAGGGATGAGGCTCTGTTTTGGTTGCGATAAATTTCGCATCGAGATTTTGAATCAGAACCCGTGCCGATGGTGGTTGCGTCCCGCCCTCCGGCACGTGTGATTTCTCGACGAGGCGAGCCAACTTGCGGAGCTTTGCCTGCTGAATCACCGCGAGCGAAAGAATCACCAATACCGTGCCGGCAAGAAGCCAGGGCGTGACTGGTTCATCGAGAATGATCGTACCGAGGATTACAGCAACCACCGGATTGACAAAAGCATATGTCGATGCCAACGCCGGACCGGCACGGTGCAAAAGAAAAATATATGCCGTAAAGGCAATTGCCGATCCGAAAACGATCAGATAGGCGATGGCGAATAATGGTTTGCCGACTATGAGCGCAAACTCGAACTCGGCAAACTCACCACGAATTTCGGAAATAAACAGAAGCACCAATCCCCCCGCGAGCATCTGCAGCGCCGAGCCAATGGTGGTTGATTTCGGTATGGGTGCATGGCGCGTGTAAATTGAGCCGGCTGCCCACGACAATGAACCAAGCAGCAGGCCGAACTGCCCAACCAAAGCATTCCGGCTTTGGCCGCCGTTCAATTCCGGCATCATCAATACCGCCACTCCGGTGAGTCCGATGATCACGCCAAACAATTTGGCCAGTGTGACAGGTTCTCCATTCGGTCGCAAGCCCTCCAAAATGATCATCCACAACGACACCGTGGCCACGATTACCGCGGTCATGCCCGAGGGCACAAACAGTTCCGCCCACACGACACTAAAATTCCCAATGGTGATCATCAAAATACCGGCAATGGTGACGGTGCGGATTTGTGCCCAACTCTGCGGCCACGGCTCATGCCGCAACCTTCCGACTACTAATAACAACGCACCGGCAATGACAAAGCGCGTTCCCGCCATCAACGCCGGCGGCCAACCCTCCAGACCAATGCGAATGGCAAGATAGGTCGATCCCCAAACCAGATAAATAATCAATAATGCTGCCAGTATGGCGAGCTTTGGAGTTTTCGGAGATGGTGTTGTCATCAAGTAATATCAACAAATTCGTCCCCCTGAAAATAAATGACCGTTCGCTGGAGCTGTACTTCTCATCAACAACCATTGACACAAGCGACCGGTCATTCGCTGAGCGTTTTTCAAATTTTACTTTTCAGCGCCTGCTGACCCAAAGCGGTGGTCCGTAAACTGAGTCCGGCAATAAACCCAGTTGCAGCAACAGCAGGTCGCGATGCCTGGCAAATTCGGGCAACTGCACAGCCGGAATCGGATCACCCGAGGCCGGTTGAATCTTCAGCGGATTGATGGCTTTGCCGTTCAAATACATCGTGTAATGCAAATGCGGTCCGGTTGCCAGACCGGTCGCACCGACATATCCAATAACCTGGCCTTGCTCGACCGGGGCTCCTTTTTTCAGGTTCTCGGCATAGCGCGAGAGATGGCCGTATAGAGTGGAAAAATGATTTTTGTGCTCGATGGCCACGCAGTTGCCATAACCACCGTGCCAGCCGATTTCTTTGACGATGCCGTTGGCCGAGGCGACCACCGGCGTGCCGACTGGCGCAGCGAAATCGACGCCGGTGTGCGCTCGCGGAGTTCGCAGAATCGGATGCATCCGGCCAAAAGAGAAATGCGAGGTAATGCGCCGGTAATTGAGCGGAGATTTCAGAAAGGTTTTCTGAAAGGACCTGCCGTCACGGTCGAAATATCCGGCCTTGCCGTTTTCCGGTTTGAAATAAAACGCGGCGATGCGGGCTTCGCGAAAATTCAGGGAGGCCGGGTTGATCGGCTCATAAGTCGCCGCGAAAATGCGGCCATACCGCACGAATTCTTTCCCTCCCTCCGGCTTGTTCACGAAAAGCTTTTCATAAAGTATCCGAAACCGATCACCACGCTGAGTATCAATAAAAAAGTCAATGTCCCATTGCAAAATATCGGTGAACGCCAGCAATAGTTCCGGCGTTTCGCCACTGTCCATCACCGCCTGGTAAAGAGTTGTTTCCACCTCGCCAGTAAGCAGGCAGAGTTCCGGCGTCAGCGCCAACGTGTCGCAGCGGCTTTCCAGATCGCCGTCGGGCTCGCGCTCGACCCTCACGGTAATTTCCGGCGAAGGCCGATATATCAGTTGCTGTAAAGCACCGGAAGAGTCCACCGCCACGCGCAGCGAATCACCGGCGCGCAATTTGCGTGGATCAAAGGCCTTTTGCAAGGTGGTTATCGCACGCACAACATCATCAGGATGAACTGCGCATTTATGCAAAAGATTCGTTAGCGTTTCGCCATAACGGATTGTCTGTGCAATCATGATGGCAGGCGAGGCCATGACGAGGGTGGTGGTATCGGCAGGAGGTTGTGCCGGACGAAAAGCAAAATTTGTCAGACCCGGCTCCACCGCGAGCCAACGGAATAGGAGTAAAAGCAGAAAAACAGCGGCGCCTCCTACTGCAGTGCGCAGCCAGAGGGATCTTTTCGACATAGTCAGCTTTTCCGAAGTGATGAAAAAATCAAAGATTTTCTCCTTATCTCTTTAAGTCCAAATAGCTTCAAATAGTTACACTGCCACTTATTTTCCTGCAGACCCGGGGCCGCTTCCTGCAACGGCAATATGAAAGATTTCAATTTAATCTTTTTCGCCACAATTGCAAGAAGTATTTGTTGCCCGGCTGCCGAAACTTGAGTGGATAAATTGTTTTACTTATGGCTATCCATTTTGCTGGAAACAAGCCGTTAGAACGGCTCAAACGCCTGAATTAATTTCACTAACACCGCGATTATCCATGGTGTGATGGAATAGTTCTTGTTGACTTTACGGGCGTAGCCGCTTCAGGGGTTTTGCTGATTCGATTGGATATTTTACTATTTCACTGCTCGACAAAGCTCATGCTGGCACCGCGGTTTCGGAATTTCCGTGCTGCCGGCCTTGACCATACAATTGATCGACTCCGGTACAGCAGGATGCTGGTACCTGAATTTTGCATGGGATGAGATACATTTCCCACTCAAAGCTGAAAGTCACCCCAGGGACGCAATTGCAGGTAACTCGTCACCCCATGGGTTGCAGTCGCCAACAGGCGGCTTGCGTTTCTGAGCCTTACGGGCGTAGCCTGAAAATTCATTCTCAGGCAAAACGGTAGGGAAAAATTTTTCTCGGTGGAACAATTTCGAACAGGATCTGGTATATATAATTGAAGACGATATTGCAAGAATGAATATCAGGAAACGTCGGTAATTTTAGATCTCAACAGCATGGCGTCTCCGTAGGGATGTCGTTTGGCATTGTTTTCCTTCCTCCTCAGAATCCTCAGGTTCCTTTGTGGGCCTGGGGATTTTTATTTCTGACACTTCTCCGCAAAATCGAGGCGACTGATCAAAAAATCTCCTGCCCAACAATCATGCCGTGTTTGCTTGGGGAGCCCCGGATCACCATAAATTGAACGGACGAATCTTTTGCTTTTTGTCAGAAACTTTGTATATTGAACTGTTGGTAATTTCTACAGATTTTTAGCAGACTTTGCAGTCAAAAAATCAAACGTTGCCAAGTTAACATCGTCGGGACCTCTCACGCCCATGAAAAGAATCCTGCCCTGCCAGCTCAGCATTGGTTTGAGTTTCTTACTTTGTGCCTGCGCTTTTGCCCAAACGCGCTCTTTTGCACCCAAAAGTACCCCCCAATATTGGCGCATGAAAGTGAGCGACAGTCTTTTCCTGCGTCTCGTGTTTCCACATGATGGCGACACGCTCGACCTGCCGCGGGTGCGATATGCCGGACAAACCGATTCCACGGCGCAAATTGTAGTCAATGGCGAGCCGCGGCGCGTCTATCCCTCCGGCGCCTTCGTCGGATTGGTACGTTTGCAGCCCGGGCTCAATAGTTTGACTTTCACTGCCACCAAGGGGCGATGGCAACTCTCCGACACCTTGCGGATTTTTCGACGGCCACCAGCGCCAGCACTGCCTCCGAGCCCCACCGCCATTGTCGAGGAAACCATCGAGCCACGTCGCGACCTCAGTTTATCGGCCGGGGATGAGCTGCGCGTACGCTTTCGAGGCAGTCCCGGCGGCCAAGCCAGCTTCGAGATCAAAAAAATCGCCAGAAAGATTCCGATGCTCGAACTGACACCGGAACAGGCCAACGGCGAACGTGGTGTGTATCAAGGCATTTACCGTTTGCCGAATTATGAGGGCTACAAACCCGAACCAATTCATTTCAAATTACGCGGCGCTGACGGGAAAGAGAAAAAAGCAGAATCCCCGGGCCGGCTGCAAATTTTGCCGGAGAGCGTGCCGCTTGTGGCCGTGACGAGCGACAGCAGCAACTCATTGCGCGTGGCTCCCCATGGGGCGATTCTTACCGAATTGCCGATGGGCATCCGTCTTCGCGTTGTCGGCCGGGAAGGCGAAATCGCGCGGGTGCGTCTGGCGCAGGGCGTGGAGGCCTACACCAATTCTTCGAATTTGAAATTCCTGCCGGCGGGCACCTCGCTGCCGCGCGCCCGCGTCGGCGGTATCAGCGCTTCGGTAAACTCCCAGTGGGTCCGCTTGCGCATCACCCTCAGTGAAGCGGTGCCATTCAAAATCGAGCAGTTTTTGCAGCCGCAGGCTTTGGAAATAACATTTTTCGGTGCAGCCCAGGGCAGCGAATGGACCACCTATCCGCATGCCGATTCCACAATTCGTTTTATTCGCTGGCGGCAGGAGAGTACGGATCGCCACGTGCTGCGTGTGGAGCTGAATCAACGCCAGCAGTGGGGATATGATGGCCGATACCTTGGCAACGATTTTATTTTGCAAATCCGCCGCGAGCCAACCATCGCCGCGCCCCCAGCAAGTCCGGTGCAGGGAATCATTTTTGCAGTCGATGCCGGTCACGGCGGTGCTGAGCCGGGCGCAATCGGCGCGACCGGGCTTTTGGAAAAAGAGGTCAACCTCAAATACGCAATGAAAGTGGCGGACCTGCTCACCCAGAAAGGCGCCATCGTCATCCGCACGCGTACCACGGACACCACCATGACCCTGAAGGCTCGAACCGACAAAGCGCGGCAGGCCAACGCGCATTTCTTTGTCTGGTTGCATAACAATTCCATCGGCGAGGCCTCGGATCCGGAGGCCGTGCGCGGCATCAGTTCATATTACACCGTGCCCCAGAGTTTGGAAATCACACGACAGGTTTATCCGCGACTGCTGGAGTTGGGGTTGCCGCCATTCGGGCAAATCGCCTCGACTTACTTTGTTACCCGGCAAACCGGATTCATTGCCTTTCTGGTCGAAGGCGCGTTTCTTTCCAATCCGCTCGATGAAATGCTCCTGCGTGACGAAGCGTTCCTGGATCGGCTGGCTGGTGCGGTGGTTACGGGCATTGAAGATTTTTTGTCTCGTATGCGGCGGTGACTGTCAAATCGCTTGCGTCAAGCGCTGCCATATTTGCTGTTTTTTGCGCGATGCGTTTTGCGCACTGCAGCGCTTGCATTTGCCGATGAATACTCGTATTTTGTCAAATCATGGTTGATGATGGTACATTTCGTAGTTGTGCATTTCAGGGCCAGTCCGAAAACCCACTGTGGCTCTGAAAAGGACTGCTGCGAAAATTCTCTTAAAGGAATAATCGTTGAGATGGAAACCAAGTTACTCTATCAAACCGACAGCTACTGCAGGCAGTTTACCGCAAAAGTGCTGGCCATGCAAGAGAGCGCGCTGATTTTTGATCAGACGGCTTTTTATCCCGGCGGTGGCGGCCAGCCTGCTGATGGTGGCATCATTCGCTGGCAAGGCAAGAATTTCCCGTTGCACAAAATCGAAAAGAAAGGCGACGTGGTGTTGCATCATCTTGAAGGCGAGGGCCCGCAAATCGGTGATGAGATTGAAGGTGTGCTCGACTGGGAACGCCGCTACGCGTTGATGCGCACTCACACGGCACTGCATATTTTGTGCGGCGTGATCTGGCGCGATTTCGGCGCACAGGTGACCGGCGGCAACATGGAGCCGCTGAAAGCGCGCATGGATTTCGAGCTCGAGCACATGAGCGCAGATTTTGCCGAGCGCGTCGAGGCGACGGTCAATCAGGAAGTCGCTGCGGCACGGGAAGTGCGGGTCCGAATTCTGCCCCGCGCTGAAGCTTTCCAAATTCCGGATCTGATTCGCACCAAAATCAATCTGTTGCCGGAGGGCATTCTGCGAGTGCGCACGGTGGAAATCGTCGGACTCGACTTGCAAGCTGATGGCGGCACCCATGTCGCCAACACGCGTGAAGTTGGCCGCATCAAGATCGTCGGTCACGAAAGCAAAGGCAAGATCAACAAACGATTGCGGATCGCGATCGAATAGACCGTTGCCCGGTTGTCCCGTTCTCCGGTTTGCCAGTTGAGCTCATACTCGGCACCCCGGCCAACGGCCCAACCGGCGAACTTTTAGAAAGGACTGATTGAGTTTTTATGGAGCGTCGTTCGCCGCTCCGGCGATTTTTGTCGTATGTCAAACCCTATCGTTGGCTGGTGGCCGGAGCGGCAGGAATGGGAATCCTCAAGTTTTGCCTGCCGCTGATTTTTCCCCTGGCGTTAAAATACATTACGGACGACATTCTGGTCAGCCAGCCCGGTTCAAACGCAAGCCGGGATGTGACCAGCAGGGTTTTCGCATGGTGGACTTCGCATTTGGCAAAGGCCATTCCGGTTCTCGGGAGTGGCAAGCTGGGTCTGCTCAATGCCACCGCCCTCACCATCTTCGCCATCTATGTGCTGCTGGCGGTCGCGACTTTTTATCGCACCGATCTTGCTGGCCGAGCCGGGCATCGACTGGTATTCGATCTGCGCTTTGATTTCTATCTGCACCTCCAGCGCATGTCGCATCATTTCTTTGCCACCCAGCGTTCCGGCGCCATTGTCTCGCGTTTCATGAGCGACGTGGCGCTGGCACAAAATTTTGTCGGCAGCGCGCTCACCAATGTCTGGATGGATGGCGCTTCGCTCATCTTCGTGATCTGGATTCTCTTTTATCTGCAGCCGCGACTGGCTTGGGTGGCGCTCACAGTCATGCCGTGTTACGTTCTACTCATTCGTTACATGAGTCCGCGCATCAAAAAAGCCAGCCGCCGCTCGCAGGAAAAGCTGGAAGAAATCAGCGGCGACCTGCAGGAAAAAATCGCCGGCATGAGTGTCATCAAGGCCTTTCATCAGGAGCGCCGGGAAGCACGTCATTTTTTTCACGCCAGCCGGGAATTGTCGGACATGTTTTTGCACAATGTTCGCCTCAACTCCTGGAACCAGGCAATAAGCGGCTTTCTCACCACCGTCGCGCCTCTGGTCGTGGTTTGGATCGCCTCGATGCTGGTCCTGCAAACGGAGATGACCGTGGGCACGATGATCGCATTTTACAGCTTTCTCGGCTCGCTCTATTTCCCGCTGCAGCGCTTCAGCGAGTTGGGATTGATCGTGAGCAATTCCCAGGCGGCAATCGAACGTATTTTCGAATATTTTGACATCGCACCGCAAATCACGGAGAAACCGGATGCACTCAGCCTGCCGCCGGTTCGCGGACTCGTTCGCTTCGAGCACGTCAACTTTGCCTACGAACATCAGATACCGATATTGATCGACATCGAGTTTGACATCCAGCCCGGAGAGATGGTGGCGCTGGTCGGCGCCAGCGGCTCGGGAAAATCGACGCTGGTCAGTCTCATCCCGCGGTTTTATGACGTCACCTCGGGCCGCGTGCTCATCGATGGTTGCGATGTTCGCGACCTCACTTTCAAATCGCTGCGCCGGCAGGTCGGCATCGTTCTGCAAGAGTCGATTCTTTTCAGTATGACATTACGGGAGAATCTGCTTTATGGCCGGCCGAAAGCGAGCAAGGCGGAGTTGCATGCCGCCGCCGAGGCCGCCAATGCCATGGAATTCATCATGACGCTCCCACGAGGTTTCGAGACGGTGATCGGCGAACGCGGCATCAAACTGTCCGGCGGCCAGCGCCAGCGTATTGCCATCGCCCGTGCCTTCTTGAAGGACCCCCGCATTCTCATTCTCGACGAAGCGACTTCCTCGCTCGATTCCGAGTCCGAGCATTTGATTCAGGAGGCGCTGGCAAGGCTGATGCGAGGGCGCACAACGATCATCATCGCGCACCGGCTTTCCACCGTGGTCGAAGCCGATAAAATCGTGGTGCTGCAAGGCGGTCGTGTCGTCGAAATCGGACGTCACGACGACCTGATGGCCCGGCGCGGGCATTACGCCTTTCTCGCACGCCGGCAATTCCGCGACACGCTGCCAATGTTGCGAGCGGAAGCCGCATGAATAAAATGTCCGGCGAATTCGATTCGACACTGGGAACTTTGGGCACATCTCGTTTCTCAAAACCGAGTTGTTCCTCGTGCCGGCAGATTGTCAACAAACAATATCTTTGCGAATCTGCAGGTATTTTGCTGAAAAACAAAAGGATTCATACGGACAGACGAACAAGGAAAAAAAAGGAACTCCCCATGGCCAAACGCATGCAAATTTTCAGCATATTCTTACTTGCGTTGTTCATCCTTTGCAACCTCAATTGCAGTGGAGACAAGAAAAATGGCAAAGCGCCATTTGCCACACGCTGGATCGTGAAGACTTCCTTCAAATATGATCTGTGCTGTTTTGTCGGCATCCTGACCGGTCGCGAGCTTTACAAAAAGTATTATGGCGATTTACAGGCCGAATGGAGCCGCAAACTGCCCGCGCCGGTCTCTGCGGCCATCAAAAAAATCGATGCGATCGTCGGACCCAATCAACCGCCGGGCCCGCGCTTGTGCGTTTTGCTATCCGCCGTTGCCGGCGATGACAGTCTTGCCGCCATCATGCAGGCAATGACTGATGATGCCGCCGTGCGCCGGCAACTGATGGCTTCGGATTTTGCCAGCACCAAAAACTGGCAACAATGGCAAATGCTCAAACCGTTCGTGCGCATTGTGTTTGAATATTTGCAGAAGGAGCAATTCGAACTCTACTGGCACAAAAATCTTTATCCAAAAATCAATGGCAAATTGCCGGGTATTCAAAAAGAGCTGCAATCCTATGACGTGATCGGCGACTTGAAGCGTTTTCTCGTTGATTGGCAGGCCGGCGACAGTCTGGAAGTGTATGCCCTGTGGTTGTTGCAACCGCATGCCATCCGTCTCACGGGGCAGCGCTATCTGACGGATGCCAATTATCCCATGCACGTCACGGTCAAAAGTGCCCATCATGAATTGCTGCATCCATATTGCGAGCGCATGGTGGATTCGGTTTTGACCACGCAATTTGCGTCGTTGCAGGCCGATCCATTTTTACAGCAGAAACTGGCGCAATCCGACCCCGGTCTCGGCTATAGAAATTTCATGAAATACTGCAGTGAAGAAGTTGTGCTTGCTGCCGATTTGTGGGTGTCCGAGCGCCGTCGCGTCATTTCACAGCTCATGGGTGCGAGTGGTAATGATTCCGAAGCGGTGGTGCGCAAATATTTTGAAAATTATGAAGGAGGTGTTCATGTCCTGGCTGCAGTGATCTATTCGTATCTCGAAGCCGGACTGAAATCCGAAGGCATGTCATATACGATGTTCATAAGAGAGCTTTTCACCAGCGGCCGGCTGCAGCCGGGAAAGATCGAGCCCGAATATTTGAATTTTTATCGCACTGCTGAGAAGACAATGTAATCATCCGGAAAATTTTTTTGTTTTTTACGCAAATATCATCCGTGAACGTATTAATTAGGCAAAGTCGTTTCATGCGGGATGTTGACCTCGGCCACAGTCACCCGGGATTGAGGCGATTGCCTGCGACCGTCGGTCCGACGACTCGCAGAGCATACTGAAGCATTACCGGAGAACATGCGCCATAGAAGAAGGAGATCGTGTTTAAAAGACAGAAAGTTCATCATTTTGTTAAATGGGGGCGTGGGGGACAATTGGCTTTATGACTTCGATACGAGCTGTGACGAGACTCAGGGAGGCGAGCAAATTCCCACCGAGAATGGACTCTCCGTTTTATCCACAAAATCGCTGAAATGTCACAGCAATGGAATACTGAGTTTATTTACGCTCAAAATTTTAAAGTCGTAAAGGTTTACAACTATTCTCTTTTCCTGGCTGACGAGGGGAGGATAGTTTAACCCGTTACGGCGCCATATCCATCTCTGGCACATTTCCTGTCACTGCGTCATCATCACCTGCCGAGAGTGGGGCCGCGCGGTAAGTGGCGTTCAAACTATTTCCATGCTACATAATTCACGAGAGCTTCATGTTTATTTTTGGAGGAAGCATTATGCGAAGTCCAAACGATACCAGCCGTGTCTCTCACGAGAATAGATCGGCATTTGGGTTCGGCTTGGCCGTGTGCACCATGCTGTTGTTGGTGCTCTGTTCATCGGCGCTTTATGCGCAGGCACCACCGGCTCCGACCGGCTTGACGGCCACGACCGTGAGTAATACCCAAATCGATTTGTCGTGGCAATATAATCCCGCGGACGCGGATAGTTTCAGGATTAGGCGCAGCCTATCGGCCACGGGTCCGTTCGCACTGATTGCCATCGTCCCTGTGACGGTTACGAACTATTCGGATAATGGACTCAGCGCAAACACGCAGTATTTCTATGTCGTGCGTGCTCGCAAAGCAGGTGTTAGCTCTCCCCCTTCCGATACAGTGAGTGCTACCACCTTCCCAAATCCACCCTCGGCGCCAAGCGGCTTGACGGCCACCACCGTGAGCAACAGCCAAATCGATCTCTCGTGGACAGACAACGCGAGCAACGAAGACGGCTTCAAGATCGAACAAGCCACCAGTTCCGGCGGTCCTTATACCCAGATCGCAACCGTCGGCGCCAATGTGACAACTTACTCGGACACGGGTCTGGCCGGAAAAACGCAGTACTATTATCAGGTACGCGCTTACAATACCGGCGGCAATTCCGATTATTCCAATGAAGCCAATGCCATCACCCAGCCCGATCCCCCCTCCACGCCGACCGGCTTGACCGCGACTGCAGCAAGCAGCAGCCAGATCAATCTGGCGTGGACAGATGCCTCGGGTACCAACAATCCAACGGCTTGGTTCCGGATCGAGCGCAAGACCGGCGCCGGTGGAATGTATGCGCTAATCGACTCGGTCAACGCGCCGACGACGACCTATTCGAACACCGGCCTGAGCGAAGCCACTCAGTATTTTTATCGTGTGCGAGCGGTCAACGTAACCGGACATTCGGGTTATTCCAACGAGGCGAATGATACGACCCTGGTGAATGCGCCAAGTAATTTAGATGCCACCACGGTGAGCAACACGCGCATTGATTTGACCTGGGTTGACAATTCCACCATCGAGACGGGCTTCAAAATCGAGTTGGGGACGAACAATGCGGTTGGTCCCTATACGCAAGTTGCCACGGTTGGCGCGAATGTGGTGAATTATTCGAGCACGCTCTTGACCCCTAATACAAAATATTACTTTCGCGTGCGCGCTTATAGCAGCACATTGGGCAATTCGGCGTATTCCAATGTCGACAGCGCCACCACCTTACCCGATCCCCCCACAGCGCCCAGCAATTTGACCGCCACCGCCGCGAGCAACACGCAGATCAACCTCAAATGGAAGGACAATTCCAATAACGAAACCGGCTTCAAGATCGAGCGCAAGCTCAGCTCGGAGGTCACATATACGGAAATTGGCACGGCCAACGCGAATGACACCACTTATTCTGACAATGGTTTGACCGCCAACACCGCTTATTCTTATCGAGTGCGCGCTTACAACACCGGTGGGAATTCTTCCTATTCCAATGTGGCCAGCGCCACGACTTTGCCGAATCCACCGGCGGCGCCGAGCAACTTGACGGCCAACGCGGTGAGCAACTCGCAAATCAATCTCGCGTGGACCGACGCTTCAACCGATGAACTGGGCTTCATCATCGAACGCGGTACGACCACCGGTGGCCCGTATACGAAAATCGACACGGTCAATGCGAATGTGACGAATTATGCGGATACCGGCTTGACGGGAAGCACCCAGTATTTCTATCGCGTGCTGGCCTACAACACCGGCGGCAATTCCGCTTCCACTGAGGCGAGCGCCACCACCTCACCGGATCCACCAGCGGCGCCCAGTAATCTGACAGCAACAACGGTGAGCAACAATCAGATCAATCTCGACTGGACGGATAATGCGAACAACGAGGTTGGTTTCAAAATCGAGCTCCAAGTCGATTCCTCTGGCACTTATACTGAGATTGCAACGGTCGCTGCCAACACGACGACTTATTCGAGCACCGGTCTGGATCCGGCCACCTTGTATTTCTATCGTGTGCGCGCGTATAACGCCACCGGCAATTCGGCCTACTCGAATGAGGCCAGTGCGACAACCCTGCCGGATGCCCCAACGGCACCGAGCAGCTTAACCGCAACCCCGGTGAGCAACACCCAAATCGATCTCGCGTGGACGGACAATGCCACCAACGAGACGGGCTTCAAGATCGAACGCAAGCTCAGCTCGGAGGTGACGTACACGCAAATCGACACCGTTGCCGCGAATGTCACCAGTTATTCCAACACCGGCTTGACTGGCAATACGGCTTATGACTATCGCGTGCGTGCATATAATGCCGGCGGCCATTCCGCTTATTCCAATGTGGCCAGCGCCACCACGTTGCCGAATCCTCCGGCGGCGCCGAGTAATCTGACCGCAACCGCGGTGAGCTACAGTCAAATCAATCTGGCGTGGACGGATAATGCGAACAATGAGGACGGCTTCAAGATCGAGCGCAAGACTTCCGGGGGCACTTATGCAGAGATTGCGACTGTTGGCGCGAACACAACGAACTACTCGAATACCGGCCTCAACGGCAATACGCAGTACATTTATCGTGTGCGCGCTTATAATACCGGGGGACATTCAGCTTATTCCGATTCCGCCAGCGCCACCACGTTGACGGATCCGCCGGCGGCGCCTACCAACCTCTTCGCCACGACCATAAGCAATTCTCAGATTGACCTGGTGTGGACGGATAATGCGACCAATGAAACCGGCTTCATCATCGAGCGCAAAACCGGCACCGGCGGCACCTATGCCCCTGTCGATACCCTCGGCGCGAACGAGACCAATTATTCCAACACAGGTTTGGTTGGAAACACGACGTATTATTATCGTGTGCGTGCTTATAACAACGCCGGGCCCTCGGCTTACTCCAATGAAGCGAGCGCCACCACTATTCCTGATCCACCGGCGGCGCCGACCAACTTGACTTATTCCACGGTCGGCAATACGCAGATCAATCTCTGGTGGACCGACAACTCCAACGATGAGCAAGGTTTCGGCATCGAGCGCAAAATCGGTACGGGTGGCAGCTATGCTCCGATTGATTCGAATGCCGCAAACGATACCACCTTCTCAGACCTCGGACTGACACCGGGTCTCACCTACTTCTATCGGGTGTTCGCTTACAATGTCGGCGGCAATTCCGGCTATTCCAATGAAGTCTCCGTTTCGATCCCGCCGACGATACCGGCGGCACCGAGCAACTTGACCGCTGTCGCGGTGAGTAACACCCAAATCGATCTGGCGTGGACCGATAATGCGAGCAACGAAGATGGCTTCAAGATCGAGCGGGCGACCGCTTCCGGCGGCCCGTACACGCAGATTACAACGGTCGGCGCGAATGTCATCATTTATTCCAATACTGGTCTATCCGCGAACACGCAGTATTGGTATCGCGTACGCGCTTACAATGCCGGCGGTAATTCGTCCTATTCCAACGTTGCCAGCGACACCACGTTGCCGAATCCACCGGCGGCGCCGAGCAACTTGGCTGCTACCGCGGTGAGCAACACCCAGATCGATCTCAACTGGACGGATAATGCGAACAATGAAGATGGTTTCAAGATCGAGCGGAAAACCGGCGCATCCGGCACCTTTGCTGAAATCGCAACAGTCGGCTCGAACGTGACGAGTTATTCAAACACCGGCCTGACCGGCAACACGCAGTATTTCTATCGCGTGCGCGCCTACAACACCGGCGGTCATTCGGCTTATACCGATTCTACTGGCGCCACCACGTTGCCGGATCCGCCGGCAGCGCCGAACAATTTGGCGGCCACGGCGGTGAGCAACAGCCAAATCAATCTGGCTTGGACGGATAATGCGAGCAATGAGGATGGCTTCAAGATCGAGCGCAAGACCGGGGCCTCTGGCACGTATGCTGAAGTTGCGACGGTCGGTCCGAATGTGACCACGTATTTCAATACCGGTCTGGCAACCAGCACCGAGTATTTTTATCGCGTGCGGGCGTACAACACGGGGGGCAATTCGGCATATTCCAACGAGGATAGTGCGACCACCTTCATGGATCCACCGGCGGTGCCGAGCAACTTGACGGCCACCGCGGTGAGCAATACGCAGATCGATCTGGCTTGGGTCGATAATGCGAACAATGAGGACGGTTTCATCATCGAGCGCAAAACCGGCGCCGGCGGCACTTATGCGCAAATTGCGACGGTTGGTGCAAATGTGACCAACTATTCGAACACCGGCCTGACTGGCAGCACGCAGTATTACTACCGCGTGCGCTCGTTCAACGCCAGTTGGAATTCGCCGTACAGCAACGAGGCGAATGCCACGACGCAGCCTGATCCAGTGGCCGCGCCGACCAGTTTGACGGCAACGGCCGTGAGTAGTAGCCAAATCAATCTCGCGTGGACCGATAATGCGAGCAACGAAGATGGCTTCAAGATCGAGCGGGCGGCAGCTTTGGGAGGGCCGTACACGCAAATTGCGACGGTCGGTGCGAATGTGACGACCTATGCGGACACTGGTCTAACGGCGAGCACCCAATATTGCTATCGGGTACGCGCGTATAATGCCGGCGGCAACTCCTCTTATTCGAACGAAGCGTGCGCTACCACGTTGAGCAACCTGCCGGCCGCGCCGAGCAATTTGACCGCCACTCCTATAACCAATAACCAAATCGATCTCGCTTGGACCGACAATTCCACTAACGAGACTGGCTTCAAGATCGAGCGTAAAAGTGAATCCGAAGCCTCGTACACGCAGATCGACACAGTTGCTGCCAACGTGACGAGCTACCAGAGCACTGGCTTGTTCGGAAATATCAACTACTCCTATCGCGTGCGTGCATACAACGCCAACGGCAATTCCGGCTATTCCAACGAAGCCAATGCGACCACCTTGATGAAAGGCCCGGCTAATCTGGTCGCTACGCCTGTGAGCAGCAGCCAAATCAATCTCACCTGGACGGATCAAACGACCAACGAGACCGGGTATTCGATCGAGCGCAAGACTGGCACGAGCGGCACCTATGCCGTTATTGGGACCGCTGGCGCCAATGCGACAACGTACTCGGATAGTGGTCTGTCAGCCAATACCGAGTATTGCTATCGTGTCCGCGCCACCAGCGCGACCAATGTTTCGGTCTACTCGAACGAAGCATGTGCTACGACGCCGTCCAATCTCCCGGCAGCACCGAGCAACTTGACCGCAACGCCAGTGAGTAATACGCAGATCAATCTGGCGTGGACGGACAATGCCAACAATGAGACCGGCTTCAAGATCGAGCGCAAGACCGGAACCGCCGGCACGTATGCGGAAATCGCGACCGTCGGTGCCAACGTCACAAGCTACTCGAGTACCGGCCTCACCGCCAATACCAAATACTTCTATCGCGTGCGGGCTTATAACGCCAACGGCAATTCGAATTATTCCAACGAGGCCAATGCCACGACCTTGTTGAAAGCGCCGTCGAATTTGGTCGCTACCGCGGTCAGCAGCAGCCAAATCAATCTCAGCTGGACCGACAACACCACCAACGAAAGTGGTTTCAAGATCGAGCGCAAGACCGGCGCCTCTGGCACGTATGCCGAAATTGCGACGGTCGGCAGCAACGTGACGAATTATTCGAATACCGGATTGGCCGCGGGCACGGAGTATTTCTACCGCGTGCGCGCCTATACCGCCACCAACGTCTCGGCCTACTCGAACGAAGACAGCGCCACGACGTTGTCGAATCTCCCGGCAGCGCCGAGCAACTTGACCGCAACACCAGTGAGTAACACGCAGATCGATCTCACATGGACGGACAATGCCAACAACGAGACCGGCTTCAAGATCGAGCGCAAGACCGGTGCCGCAGGCACGTATGCGGAAATCGCAACAGTCGGACAGAATGTGACGAGCTATTCAAATACCGGCTTGAGCGGAAACACCAAATACTTCTATCGCGTCCGTGCTTATAACGGCTTCGGGAATTCGAATTATTCCAACGAAGCCAGTGCCACGACGTTTTTGAAAGCGCCGTCGAATTTGGTTGCCACCGCGGTCAGCAGCAGCCAAATCAATCTCTCATGGACGGATAATACGACCAATGAGACCGGCTTCAGGATCGAGCGCAAGACCGGGCCGGCTGGTACTTATGTTGAAATCGCCACGGTCGGCGCCAACGTGACGAATTTCTCGAACACCGGTTTGGCGACGGGTACGCAGTATTTCTACCGCGTGCGCGCTTATACCACCACCAATGTTTCGGCCTACTCGAACGAGGCCAGCGCCACGACGTTGTCGAATCTCCCGGCAGCGCCGAGCAACTTGACCGCAACACCAGTGAGTAACACGCAGATCGATCTCACGTGGACGGACAATGCCAACAACGAGACCGGCTTCAAGATCGAGCGCAAGACCGGAGCAACAGGCACGTATGCGGAAATCGCAACGGTCGGACAGAATGTGACGAGCTATTCAAATACCGGCTTGAGCGGAAACACCAAATACTTCTATCGCGTCCGTGCTTATAACGGCTTCGGAAATTCGGATTATTCCAACGAAGCCAGTGCCACGACGTTGTTGAAAGCGCCATCGAATTTGGTTGCCACTGCAGTCAGCAGCAGCCAAATCAATCTCACCTGGACCGACAACACCACCAACGAGAGTGGCTTCAAGATCGAGCGCAAGACCGGCGCCTCTGGCACGTATGCCGAAATTGCGACGGTCGGCAGCAACGTGACGAATTATTCGAATACCGGATTGGCCGCGGGCACGGAGTATTTCTACCGGGTGCGTGCCTATACCGCTACCAACGTCTCGGTGTACTCGAACGAAGCCAATGCCACGACTCTCATAGCCAAAGGCACAGGCAATGAAACGTTGGCAGAAGGCATTATTCCCGATGAAATTTTCCTCGCGCAAAATTATCCGAACCCATTCAATCCGGCAACGACGATTTCCTATTCGTTACCGGAAGGCATGCATGTGACGCTCAAGGTCGTCAACATGACCGGGCAGGAAGTCGCGACTTTAGTCGATGGCTATCAAGCCCGCGGCATTCATCGCGTGACCTTCAAAGCGAAAAAATTGCCCAGCGGCGTTTATTACGCGGTTTTGAAAGCGGGTGAGGTCACGCAAGTACGGCGGATGGCGTTGACGAAATAACAGGTGGTTTGCGAAGAGGTGAGATATCATCGCCTCTGCTAAAGGGCAGACCGAAAATTGCAAAGGGCAGGTTGTGTCAAGCGCGCAACCTGCCCTTTGCTTTTCTAAACTCGTGACTCGTGGCCAAATTGATTTTTCCGCTCAGATCGTTGCAGAAAAATAAGAGGAATGAGCTTATCCTTCTCGTTTTCGCTTTCCCTCCAGATTTGCCAATTCCGAAATTGTCACACACCGATAGTTTTCCTGCCGCAGATGCTGCACGATCTGGCGTGCGGCCCAAACCGTTTGACTCCGGTCAACAATTCGACCATTGCCGCCATCGTGCAAAATAATGATGCTTCCCGGACGCACGCGGCGGATGACACGATGATAGATCTTTTCACGGCCGGGACGCTGCGGATCACGCGGATAAACATCACCAACGACAACTTCGCAGCCGGATTGCTCGACGAGATCAACGACCCGCTTGCTGAACAATCCCATCGGCGGCCGCAAGAATCGCGGCGTGCGACCCGTCACCTCGCCAATAATCTCCGTCGTGCGGCGAATTTCGTGTACAATCATTTCATCACGCAAAAACGGCAGCATGCGGTGATTAAAAGTGTGGTTACCGATTTCGTGCCTGCCACCGGCAATGCGCCGCGCCACCTCGGGGTGCTGGCGCACATGGCGACCAATCAGGAAAAACGTGGCAGGAATCTGATACTCGTCCAGAAGATCAAGAATCTCCGGAGTATGCCGGGGATGGGGACCATCATCGAAAGAGAGCGCCACGACGCGTTCCTGAGTTTGGACACACCAGAGAATCCGCCGGGTCAAGCTCGGGCCGAAGCGTTCCAAAGCAATGGCATGGCTGAGGCCGCCCATGAAAGCCTGCCACAGCTCGACAGCACGAAACGGCAGAAGTTTGTAGGCAAAATTGGTCATGAAGGAATATAACGATTTTGACAATGAAATGTAAAGTTTTTCGAAAATTTTAACGAGTGCATCGAGAAGGGTGAGCGATACGGTAGGTGCAGACGCTCCGAATGGGATTGATGCCACAACGGGATTGCTTAACCCCGATAATTCAGGCGGTGTGTAAATCGACCCCGTGAGATACTGTTGCACTTATTATCTCACGGGGTTGGCTCAAGCCTGAAAATATGGCTCATGAAGTATCGGGGTCAAGGTGATTCTTTCGAATGGGCCGCCTGCAAAGCCAAAAACTCCTCCCGCACCTGGTCCATGGCGCGAATCAATTGCCGGCGCGCGCGACGCATTTTGGTAATGAGATGCCTGTTGGTAAACAGGAAGAAAGAGAAGCTCACACGCCGGCGGTACTCGCGCACACGTTTCAGATAGGCCAAAGCAAAGAAACCACTCACCGGTAGACTCACACCGTAAAGCGTCGCCCACACAGCGCCCAGGAAATAAGCCACCACACTGATTTGTACTGCATAGAAAACGAGGAACGCCAGTCCGCCACCGATCAACAGCGCCAGCAAAATTTTCGTGCGTTCATCAAGAAATTTTTTGGCACAGATTTCGGCAATGCGATATGGAATGAAATTGTTGATGATTCCGTAAACTGCCATCGGCAACCCGGCCAGGCTCAATGCCGCCAGCCTGATGGTTTCCCGCCAAATCGCGGCCGAGGTGGTGCCGTCTTTGAGCATATTGTCGCGCAGATGCAGGCGCGCCAATTTGCGTTTGTAGGTTTCCACGCGCTCGCGCATTTCTGCCACCCGCTGCGGATCGTGATCCTGGTAATACTGCACACATTCCGCGATCTTTTGTGAGATGATAAATTCCTCAACTGTGGCTTTGGGCGAATGGCGTATGGCCGGGTCCGGCGATTTCAGCTCATCACGATACAGTCGCTCGATATCACGGACAAATTCATCGAGCTCCTCTTCCCGAATATTGACCGTCAAGGCCTCGAGACGCGATTGAATCTCGGCAGTCAGGCTGCGGACGCCCTCAATCGGATCCTGCTGATAGCGGGTAAAATAATTCATGAGTGGAACCGGCTCGCCGAAATTGACCAGTACCCGGCTGCGAAAATGTGACCGTGAAAAGAAATGTAATCCCACCGGAATGAGCTTGACCCCGAGTGCATAACTGTTACGGGCCTCGGTTTCCAATACAATGCGCGCCGCGCCGGTTTTGACCTTTTTGATCTTGCGCAGCATGTCACTGGTCCCCTCCGGAAAAATACCGATGGCCTCACCCGCCTCGAGCGTTTCATAACATGCCCGGAAAGCATTCACATTCTGTTCCATCTTGTCGGGATCATCCTGCCGGCGATGCACCGGTATAACGCCACAGCTTCGGAGAAACCAATTCATCAAGCGGGTACGGAACAATCCGGCATGCGCAATGTAGTTGAGTTTGCGTTTGATCACGGCGCCGAGCACCAGGGCATCCATGATCGAATTTGGATGATTGACGACGAAGACCACCGGCCCGGCCTGCGGCACACGCTCGCCATGGCGAACCTCGATTCTCTGAAAAAAAATACCCAGCCCAAGCTTGATGATGCCACGCATCAGGCGGTACAACAATTGTGCTCTCCTCTTTCCCACCTGATCGGATAACACCGGCGGGACGGCAGTGTAATCAAAGCCGGAGATGGATTTTTCAGGAGAAATCCTTTGCATGGACGCAATCGCTTGCTATTGTGAGCTATTCAAAATTTGCCCGGCGAGATCGGGAAGGATGGCAATGGATGGGCATGACTTGTCCGCAGAATGACGACAGGGCTATCTCTTCATGAGCGTCCGTGCCTGTTCGGACTTGTTCGGGCTCGAGCATACCATGAGTAGCCCCTCGGTCTTGTGTGGGACTAACTCTCATTACTGGAAGCCTGCCCCTACGAGCGTAGCGCTTACGCGTCGTAGACCCTACAGACTTGGCCTGCCGCAGGTCCAGGGATACTTCCAGTATGACATGGATTGTAGCCCACTGACAACTGCGCCGTTATTACCATGAGACGTTACCCCACCGTAAAATAAAAATCCCTCCGACGTGCTCTGCTTTTAAAATTCCGAATCTCGAAAAACTTCATGCACGCCGCCATCGAAAAAGACAAAACGGCATTCGTGCATCGCAATCATTGTCGGAGGGACGAGGCGGCAACGACCAAGATCTGCCACATCATGCTATCAACGCAAGGCTGCGCAGGTAGCTGAGATGACCAAGCGTAGATGATCTCGCCGTTAGATCGGTAACGCTACAGTGTCATGTCGGACTCCCTGAGCGTTAGCGTCTGCTTTTCTTTTTCGCCTTTTTTGCGCCGCCCTTAGTCGTGGTTTTCTTCGCAGCTTTTGCCTTGCCTTTCAGCACCTTGGCTTTTGCCTTTTTTGCCGCCGGTTTCTTTTTCGCCACCTTTTTCGGTGCCGCCCTTTTGACCGGTTTGGCCGCTTTTTCGACCATCGGTGCCGGTGGTATCATCTCCTCCTCAGCCTCTTGTTCCTCCATCATGGGCAACGGCTCGGGTGTCTCGAAGGACATCTCCGTCGGTTCCAAATCGGAATCCGAGGGATTCTCGTAATCGTCGTCGGCATGGGGCGTGTAATCCAGGTTATCCATTTTTTCCTCCAAAAGTTTTGGACCTTTGCATGTAAAGTGATGGCATCAAAGTAATGCTTTGCAGCCTTGCACTATAAAAATAACTTATCAAAATGCGATTTGCAAGATCAATTTTCAAAATATGCATAAAAATTTGAAAATTTTCTAACGCCCATATTTCCACATTTGCCTCCAACTAACGTTTTACGTCATGACGAAAGACGGCAGACATGAATAGTTGTAACATAACTGACCGAGATTCTCTCGGTTGAGCTGTATGTAAGATGAATGATTACTGTTAATGCACCCGCATGTGTCCAGGCGTACACCATAATAAACAAAAATAACCTTATCGTAAAACCATTATCTTCCGTACTGCCATCTCGTGGCCCGCGTCCAGCCGCAGCAGATAAACTCCGCTTCGAACCGGCTGCGCATTCGCATTGCGGCCATCCCAATGCAGCGTATGCGTTCCCGCGGACATTTTCTCGCGCAATATTGTGACTACCTCTTCGCCGAGTAAATTGAAAACGCGCACCCTCACCTCGGCTTGGCGCGGCAGCTCGAAACGAATCATGGTTTCAGGGTTAAAGGGATTCGGGAAGTTTTGGTGCAGAACAAATTGCGCCGGAATGGCATTGTCAGCACGCTCTGCAACCGGAGTTGGCAGCTCAATTCGTTCTGCCTTCACCGAGACACTATAAATCACCACACCATATCCAGGTAAAGAAACCGGCCACTGCGCAAGTGCAGCAGAATCGACCTGGATACTGGTGCCTGCCAGCAGATCATTTACATAATAAATCGCGCCGGATCGCAGACCGCCCCCGAATTCAAGGCCAGAACTTGCGAGGTTGAGCGTGATATTCTTTGGCGCAATGTTGAAATTACCGGTGACGACAAGATTTTGATTGCGCCATGGACGTACATACGCGTAGATGGAATTATCAGCAAGCTGAAGACGTGACAACTGTTGCGTCCACAGCGCCGGAAATTGGCCGCGCAAGTGCGCGAGTTTTTGATAGAATGGTTGTAATGTTGCTTTATCGGGATCGTTGAAATTGACTTTGCCGCGTTTACCCTCGAACTCGTCGATGCCATTGCCAAAGCCCACTTCCTGCCCCGCATATACCAACGGAATGCCAGGTATGGTGAAAAGTGTGGCAGCATAAGGCATGGTCTGCTCCACGCTGGCGGCAAGGCGCGCCAGACGGGTTTCATCATGATTTTCCAGGAAGCGGAAAAAATAGCTATTGGGCCCGGGATAATAATTGTTGTTGAAAATCTTGTTGTGAATGGCGGAAACATTGCTGTTCAATGTACTGCCAGCACGAAAGCCGTTCCCATAAAGTGGCCAGTCATATCCCGAATCACTGCCACCATTGTGGTCAGCATAAATAACTTCCGTACCAATCCCCACACCTGCGGCTTCTGCCAACAGCCAAATCTCGGGTTTCACATGTTTGAGTGCCTCCCGCACCGGTCGCCAAAAGGCGCCTTCGCCATAACGCCGGCTCGGGCCCCAATAAACGTCGAAACGGAAGCCGTCAGCGCCCACCTCAAGAAGCCAAAATTTGAAGACTCTAATAAGCTCTTGTTGGCAATCCAAATCCGCGTTGTTAAGATTGGCCAAAGCCCAATTGCTGTAATGAATGTAGACCCCATCATTGCTTAAAGATTGCCCCAATCCATTTGTATCGTGATTGATCAGACGGTGCTCCAAATAATTCCAATACCGTGAGTTTTGTTTGTAGAGGCGTGCGTCTTGTACCCAGGGATGGGCATCGCTGACGTGATTGGGGGTGATGTCCAACACAACTTTTAAACCCAAAGTGTGAGCCTGGTCAATAAAATTCCGCAAATCTTGCATGGTGCCATAGTTCGAATCCACCTGGTAAAAATCAATGATATCATAACCGCCGCCCCAATCTGTAACGCCATTACGATTTTTCATGATCGGCATCAGCCAGATCACATTGAAGCCCATGGCTTTGACGTAATTCAATTTTGCCGTCGCTGCTTTCAATGTGCCTTCGGGGGTGAAAGAGTGAATAAAAATTTCATAAACGCGCGCCTGCTTCACCCACGCCGGGTTGCTCTTAATCGTAGCCGGAATGACCTGCCCGGTTTCGGTTACAGTAAAAAACTGTCTCGTGTGATCGGTGTTGCCATCGGGATCGCGGGCTGTCAAGGTGAAATAATATTCTCCCGGTACGTTGGGTTTCGTCACAACGGTTACCGAATCCGGCAAGTCATTTATCCCGAGCAGCTGCGGATTGGTGGCATCTTCCTCCCATGTGAAAATCAACGGCTGGCCATCGGGATCGGTACTGCTGCTGGCGCGCAGTGTCAATTGCGTACCAGCGGTATCAAATGAAATCACAGCGTAGGGGGTGTGATTGACCCGGCGTGTTATCGTGAGAAGTTGGGAAGTCTCGTTCACACCATCGACAAGCGCGCGCACGCTGAATACATTTGGGCCTTCGTGTAAAGACATCGTGGTATCAAACTGGCCGTTTTTCACGGTGATTGCCCAACTTGAAGCGCCACGAAACAAAATTGCGGACCGAAGCGTACTGTCGGGTGTACCATTGGCCTTCAAAATTTCGCCACGAATCGGCCAATTTGATTTCCAGGTTTCTGCGGGTTGCGTCAAAATCTGCACGGGATCTGCTTGTACTGTGAAACTGGTTGTATCCGAGCCGGTGGTATTCGCCGCCGTCTTCGTCAGAAGAATGAGCCGATGCAAACCGTTGGACAGAGGCGAGGTCGGAGTAAAGGTAAATTTTTTCGTGATCGCATCGTAGCCCGCGCCGATGTGCTTGTATTCAATGTCGTCGAGCTTCACCACAATCGAAGCGGTGTCCACCCGGGTTTTGGTCGAAGGGAAAATATACGCGGAAATCACCGGATGGCGAGATTTCACAATTCCCGCGGCTTGCGTTGAATTTGGCAAAAGATAATGAATGGTCGGATTATTGACGTAAAGAATCGAATTGTTGTTAACAGCAGGATTGTAGCGTGGGTTGAGCGGGTCTGATAACCAACAGGTGCTGCAACCGGTTTCATTGAATCTGTACTGATAGGCGCCGCGGACGCCGCCGGTGGGATGGCCACCCACGCGCAAGCGCACGGTTTTAAACCAACGGCCGGTGGTCGGATCAAAATTCATGCGAGACGGCGCATTTGGTGCAATCACGCCGCCGCTATTCGGACCCCAGTTGTTGAATTCTCCCGGCAAAAACACGACCCAAGGATTGCCGCTGGGCTTATAATAAAAGGTGACATCCACACTATCGGCTTGGGCAAAAAGATTTGCAACAGAGAAAAAACCACCCAACACCAAAAATAGACAGCCGAAAAATTTGTGCTTCATTTTTTCCTCACAAAATGGTAAATTCAACAACGGATTCCGCCGACTGCGTCCGCAGGATTACACGGATTCATACGAAATCAATCCGTGAAATCCGCCCAATCTGTTGTTCAAAAAACATCGACACAATCAGTGTCAAATTCAACAACGGATTCCGCCGACTGCGTCCGCAGGATTACACGGATTCATACGAAATCAATCCGTGAAATCCGCCCAATCTGTTGTTCAAAAAACATCGACACAATCAGTGTCAAATTCAACAAC
>JAPDQK010000035.1:0-63808 GCA_034505955.1 Candidatus Zhuqueibacter pondensis | reverse complement strand
GCCGAAAATCACAATCCACATCGCGTATGCTGAACCCGAAGGCGAATCTGGTCACCGCATGGTAAAGCTTGCCGATCCATACGCGGTACCACGGATCGTGGCGCTTGATTTTGTAGCCATTGACCACGTCCACGCCATTTGTCATGGCCGCCACCAGGTTCAGCAATTCGCGCACGTCGTACTGCGCATCACCATCGGTGTAAAAAACAAATTCCTTCCCGGCTTCTTTGAAACCGGTTTTCAAAGCACCCCCATATCCTCGATTCCTTTTATGATGCACCGCTCGGACTTTGGGATACTTCTTTTCCAGAAATTCGACGATTTCGCGGGTTTGCGGTTCGCTGCCATCATTCACCAAGATAATCTCGTAGTCCGCTGTGATCTTTTCGGCAGTCATCACCGCCAGCGCAACCATGCTCCCAATGGTGCCCCAATCGTTATAGACCGGGAAAAAAATGGACAAACTCAACGGCTGAGAAGAGGAGGTGACTGACCTGTCATTGTCACGAACGTTATTCGGCTTCCCTGTCATTCCGTGCTCCGATGTTTGGCTAAGCATCTCTTCCCCCAATCATACCGCCCTGAGAGCTCCGCCCTCATTTGGAATGCCTCTCCAAATGTTAACAAAATGAAAACGAGCAATGCCATCCTTGCAGGCGTAGCCTTTTCTCCTGGCTATACCTGCACTCCGGCAATCTTGCGCGTACCGCAGATTTATTCAGTATACCCAAAATCTTGCAAGATCATCACTGCCGTCAAGGCGTCGGCAAAATATCAAGAGCCTATCCGGAAACCTCAAATTTGCCATGCTGAAAACATCCTTTGCATTGGAATAAGATGTCCCACGGGTGCAGCCTACGGCCGTAGGCTCCACGAGCCGTAGGCCTGCGAAATGACAGCCATGGGTTTTCGAACAGGCTGTCAACGGGAGCAGCATTCAATGATTTCAGCACAATTGATGATATATGAAAATAATTTTTCTCATTGCGTTGAAAACGATGCCATTTCAGTGATTCCAGCGGTCTTCTCATTGATCATACTGTCGATCATTCTTTTGTAGCCCAGTCCAATAGCCGTCCAATCATATTTACGGGCGGTGATCAAAGCATTGTCGGCCATGGCCTGGCCATTTTCAAAAAAATCTATCAAAGCATGCGCCAGCGCCTGACTGTCCTTCTGTTCGACTAAATAACCGTTGTAGCCATCGACAATCACTTCCGGTATGCCGCCGACCCGTGTGGCGACGACCGGTGTTCCGGTGGACAACGATTCCAAAACCACGACCGGAACTCCTTCGGTATCACCGCTGCTGTCAACAATGGAAGGGACGGCGGTGACATCCGCTGCCGCATAATAGTCCCGAAGTTGCGCATGGTCTTTGGAACCAACAAATTGTATTGTCTCGCTCAGCCCCAGGGCTTTCACCTCACCTCGTAACTGTTGATCGAGTGGACCACTACCCACCACCACCAAACCGGCGCCACCAATTTGTTGGTCAATATTTTTCATGGCACGGATTAGATACTGAATACCCTTCTTCTCGGAAAGGCGGCCAACAAACAAGATGACCCGTTGGAACGGAATGTGTAATTTCTCACGCACTGATTGCACATCGTTCCGACGAATAAAATATTGGGTATCCACACCCATCGGCAGTACCTGTGCCGGGACTTTGTGCCCAACCAACTCTTCCAGAACTTGCCGATTCAGTTGACTGACCGTGAAAAAATTATCCGTGTGCCTGACAATGAATCTCGCAATGTGAGCACCAGCCGGCCACCGGCGCAGGGCAAAAATATCGCCAGCATGAATGGTAACGAGATGGTGAAACGGCAAAGTCTGTTTTGCTGCCGCCGCCACAAGTCCCTGCGGCACAATCCAATGGCTGTTAACCACATCAATTCTTTCTTGCTTGACGAGGCGGAGGAGTGCGCGCCACTCGGTGAATAGAAATGGGGCGACTTGCATTTTGCTCAAAAAACTTTTACGAACATTCGCCATTAACCCATGCTCATTGGAAAGCGCTTGATAACGCCTGGGAAGAAAGTACGTAAAACGATGCACCCGAATGCCTTCCATGATTTCTTGGTCCTTCGCATGCGCATCATGAGGCGCCAACACAAAGACTTCATAGTATTTGGTCAGCTCCCTGGCGAGATAATAGACAAAGTTGCATACCGAGTCTCCTTCCCAGCGTGGGAAGCGAGAGGTAAAACACAACACGCGCGCTTTTTTCTTCTTCTCAGAATTCATCTTCTTTTTGGTCAGAGCTTCAATACTCAATCAAATCAATATCAGCGCCCAATCAATATCATTTCTTTAGGCCTGCTCCGCATGCCGCCGAATCTCTGCGAATGTCTCCACCGCATGCTCGCGCGTGGAGAGGCCGACGACAACGGAATCAATTTTGGGCAATGAAAAAATGTATTCATAAGCTTCGCGCGGTTTCAGGTAACCGGCAGCCAATGTACTCATTGCCAGCAGTTGGAGCTGTTTTTCTTTCAGGCAGGTTTCAAACGCCGACCGCGAAGGGTTGACTTGATAGCCCAGCTTGTTGATGGAGGCCATGATCAGGGGATTCTTGATATTGGTCTTTTCCAATAGCGCCATCAATTTGGGCATATTTTTGGTACAAAAAGCAGGAATCGCCCGATATTTTTCCTGCACGTGATTGGCAAACAGTTCCAGAACTTGCGATACACCCCAGCCCAAGGCCAAATCGGTCAACACATCATGCAAAAAAATGGCACGCAAATTCAATTCGCGGAATGGCGCCACCTCAAAATCAATCATCGCGGTCAAAATCTTTTCCAGATCTTTTGAGATGACGCCGAAGCCGCCGCGAAGAAACATGCTCATCTTCTCTTGAAAACTCGTGCCATTGAGTGAATCGAGGATGATATTCATCAACCCTTTTTCATTGGCCTGCCGGACATATTTTGCAACATAAGGCAACAGCAGGTAAATATTGGTATCTCTCAGCGTTGCATCTTTTTGCAGGGCCTCAGAGATGAATAAAGCGCGTTCATGTGTGGACATCATCAGCGCCGTCACTCCCTGCTCACGGCAAAATTGCAAAAGCCCCAGAATCCGTGAAATATCGCTAAAATAGGCGTCTTTCTGATTGCCGGTTTCAGCCGCTAAATGGTTAACACCGAAAAACTGATTATGTCCCAAAATTATTCTGTCGATCATCGTCTGCTCCAGCAAAGATAGGAATTAGAGATGCACCGGTTCACCATGTTTTGATGCTGACAGATAGATTGCATCTACGATTTTTTGTACCGCATAGGCATTCGCGATATCGCTCTGAACCTTCGTGCGATTACGTACCGCTTCGATAAAGCTGACATCCTGTCGCGTGTATTGCGGACCACCGACATCGATGGCAACGCCTTCAAATAAATCCGGCTTGTAAAAGTTGGTCCAGCCGGCGGCATAACCATCTGTGCGCTTTTCCAAATACAGCTTCACAAAATCATCCGTCACCAGCAGATTACCATTTTCGGCATGCACATTGATTGTCATTTCCAAAAGCCGGTGGTGCCGGACACTCCACGACGAATCAAGCCATCCACTTAAACCGCTGGTGAATTCAAAATAACTGTGGGCAAAATCCTCGACTTCCTGCGAATACCAATTTTTCGTATGGGCAGAAACCATGGCCACCGGCCCAAAATACCATTGCAGCAAATCGATTAAATGAGTGGCCTGGCCAATGACAACGCCGCCGCCGGATTCTTTCCTGTTGTATCTCCAGCCTTTGCCGGTTTTGAAAAGTTGTGAAACATAAATCGTTGCATTGAAGGTGATTAAATCACCCAAGACCCCGGAGGCGAGAATTGCTTTGGCCTTCGGAAAAGTTTCCGTGTAGCGCATCATATAGCCAACCATGGTGGTCAAATGGCGCTTTTGAATGTCGGCGACCAGCGTCACGGCCTCCGCACTGGTCACGCTGAGAGGTTTTTCCATCAGGAAAGGTATATTTCTCTGAGCGCATTCTTTCGCCATTGGTACATGTAAAAATACGGGTGTCGCGATCACTGCCGCGTCCGGCTTTTCCTTGTCCAACATATTCAAATAATTGTCATAGACCGGCAAGCCGGTGAGGCTCTTCACAAAGCCGGATAAATATTTTGAAGTGTCGGATATCGCACATACCTCCACTCCATCCAAAGCATTCATGATGCCTGCATGCAGCAGTCCCATCTTACCGATGCCGACTATCGCTATTCTCATGAGTCGAGTTCCTTGTGAAAATTCATGGGGAATCACTGAACCTTTTATCCCGGGAGAAATTCCAAAAATTGCGCAGACAAAACACTGAGGCCCCTTGTTTTTCACCAATAATACAACCGCTCGATACCATCCGCATACTTGGAATTCTTGCTAAGCCGAAAAGGGAAAAAATTGGTGATCGCTTCCGCACCTCCGTCCTTGTCCGGATCGTATTTTAATTCAACAATCGTGCGCACGACATCAGCAGACTTGTGGAGAAAAGTATTGTTACGGGCATTTATCATATAGAACTCCATATCCGAGTCAATCGTAATCCGGTAATCGTGGTCGGCGGATTGAAAATATTTTCGACGGTACCGGTTGAGAAGTGCGGGCTCCCAAGAGAGCAAATCCAATTTTATCGCATCCGGAATTTCCGCCTTATTCAGTACTTCTGTTATTGTCTCACGCTGAAAATTCAAATCCACTGAAAGAGCGGGAAGCGGAAATGACACCTTTCTGCCAAGTAATCCCTTTTTGATCTTAAATTCCAAAACTGGCTTTTCGATAAAACCCAACAAATCACCATACCACCGAATACGAACCTTCGTGCGATTCATTATGCCATCAGCATTCTCGAAGTAATTTGCCAAAGCTGACGAATCAAAATAAACATTATTGACAAAGCGCGGAGGATACGCCTCGATAAACATGGCCGGATGCAGCCTGACTATCGATTCGATTTCGTGCTTGGTCAGCTCGGACACGAGAAATTTGCGCTCATAGCGATATTTTTCGATTTTATCTACTGGCTTTGCCATATTCAACTCCGTACAGAATTCCCTTTACCTTCTCTTGATTGGATTCAACGGCAACCTTGTCCACAAGCAGAGTTGAATGCTCCTCAACCAGGTAAGGAACGGAAAATTTTTTCAAGGAAACCTTGTCTGCCATGATGACTCCCGGTCCATATTCCGACTTTTTCTGAAAAACGGCGAAACCGATTTTACAAGCCGTGATGTCCACGTTACTAATGTTCATTTCGGACATATCCTTACTTGCCACGGCAATTTCCCCATTTTTAATCTCTATTTGTTGCGCCGTCATCCGGCTAATTTCACCAATGCTCAGACCCTTATCTCCAAAACCATCAATAAGAACATTTTGGACCTCCAACGTGCTTCCGGAAACATCAATCGCATCATTGCCGCAATTGATAAACGAGGAGTTGGTTATTTTACCTTTACCAAAATCAGCATCAAAAGCATCGGCTTGGGTCTGGCGGAAAACAGTGTTATCGATGGTAAACTCCGAACGGATGATGTTCAAGCCATCCTCCGATCTATTGTAGATGAATTGACAGTGTAATATGTCGACTGGCGATTCGTAAAAATTGACGGCACCGGTCAATTTCCATCCATTCTGCGAGGGGTTGGACAAATTATCAAAAATCACATGCTCCAGTACCGAGTTCTGCCTGGCATTCAATACCAGAATACCCTGACCTGTAGAGTCTGCGGAATGGATGATAATCGGGTCGTCTTCAGTTCCGATAAAATCAAAAGGTGAATATGATAATATCTTGGCGGCATTGGAAAGATTGAGCTGAACTCCCTCCCTGCAGATCACCCGATAGCCACCGGGAATAATCAAGTTTTGTTCCAGTTCCCAAGTGCCGCGCTTTATTACTATTGTTTTTGCTGTTTCATCCCTGAGTAGAAACTTAAACTTGTCGACATTGGGCAGTTGTCTAAGAAAATCCGTTGTAATGAAACGATCGTCGAATGCGGAATAGGGAAAAACCGTTTCAGATTTAGTCTGGCTTGCTCCCAGGATTTTGTAATTAATTTTCAAGTGTGAAATCATCGTATCCGACCAGGAGAAACCCCGCGGCAATGCGAAGCTGAAAGGGCGAAAGTCCACCAGCTCCGAATGAAGCTTGGCAGGCAAAATATTTTTTTCAGTTGGGAAAAACAGAAGGGAATCCTTGAAGGAGACATACAGCACTTCGATTGGCAGTAATTGGATATTTCCCAGTTGCAGTTCGATCCGGTCCGCAAACGCTTTTTTATAATAGGCATGCAATCCCTTTACCGGATTGAGGACCGTCTGGATATATTGCTGATTTTGATAAAAAACCTCCTTTGAGAAGTCATAATATGGAAACTCGCTGTGCAAAATATTGAGATTTCTTTTCATTTCGCCATTCAGTCCGGCGAAAAATGCATCCAAATAAGAGGGCTCCGAGATGCGCTCCAATGCTTTAATATATTCCTGAAAAAATATTGCATCATTAAAAAACATGGCGTTCAAATGACCATGGATATTGTTTGCCTCCCTGCCGATATAAACACCTTCATCGGCGGCGCACAAAGAGATGGTGGGATACCCGCAGTCGGCATCAAATCCGATTGGCTCCAATCGTGACGTGACCGGATTGTAATAAAAGCGGAAATTATGCCATATGGCTGCATGCTGTGCACCCAATAAATCGACGAGGGCAAAAAATTTGGCCAGTTTCTCTGTATCGAAGACTTCACTGGTTTTCAAGATCCCACGCCGAAATGACTCCAGCAAATGAATGGCATTGCAATATTGCAGATAAGCTGCTGAGTCGGAAAGCCACTTCTTGGTTTGAAATCCATCTATGTCACTTGATATATAGAAACCACTGCCATTCGCCAAAGCATCAGGGAAAGGCAGACGTTGTTGCAGCTTCTCTTCCCAATACAGCGTTTCATTGAATTTGACTATCGGACCTTCTCGCAGCTGGTTATGTTCGATTAGACGTTTTTCAAAATGCTCTTCTAATGCGTAAATTCCGAGATCTTTACCATTCAAGGTAACATCGATGAATTCATAACGAAGCCCGATCAAGTCTTCTCTCTTTAAGGCGCGATGAAAAATCCATTCAGTAATATAATTGCGGGTCTTCGGATGTTGAATCGAGAATTGCTTCATACCGAAAATGGTGTTATCGCCATTCACCTTGATCCTAAAAGACCACTTTTCCCCCGCAAGATGGTCGGTCCAATCGCCCTTTAACCGCAGGTCCACTTTAATGGCCTTGTCTTTATAGCGAATCATGGCGGGGACAAAATCATCGGCGCCTTTCATCAAAATTCCCCTGGCTAAAGCGCGCTCTCTCTGATACGCCAGTTTCTGAAAATTCTTGTGCTTGACATCAATGGTGATGTGCTCGGGCGTGGAGAGCAAGCCACCGATGACCCTGGGAATGAGGTGGACATTCTGTTTTATTAACGGAGTTACAGTCTCGCCAATAAAACCGTTGCGGTGAAGGTAAGCACCCAAAGCAAAAATCGCAAAGGCGCACAGCAGAGCACTCGAAAGACGGTATTTCCCGTTGTGCCAAATCTTGCTGGCAAAGACCAGCGGCAAAGGCTCTTTGCGATAGTCTTTCAGCTTCATTTCATCTGATCCCTTTGTTGTCCAGGAAAGTGATCTTGACAGAATCGCTGAGTTTGATCAAGCTGGCTTTACTCTCTTCCAATTGCGCAAGATCATCGAATTCCACCAAAAATGAAGCCTCGAGCAGCTCGTTCGATTCGTCAAACCGCTTCAAATCCACCATGGAACAATGCTTCTTCAAAGTATCGACTATCTCCTTCAACTCAACTTTGTGCGGGTTGTGGCTGGAAACCGTCAAATACAGATTTTGTGGTTCTGCGGTCTTGTGCGAATAGTTCCTTAACCAGGTAATGCCGGCGATAATTGCAAATCCAACCAATGTAATCTCTCGCTGATCAGCACCCAGACCCAAGCCAATGGCTATCGCAAAAAACAAATAGGACAATTCCTCGGGTTCTTTAATCGCCGCTCGAAATCTCACAATGGAAAGTGCTCCAACCAAACCCAAAGACAGGGCCAATGAGGACTTCACGATCGTGATGATGAGCATGGTGGTCATCGTGATCAACACAAAATTTCGTGAAAAGTCCTTGCGGTTTGACAGCGAATGACCATATTTTACATAGACGCGAGCGAGGATAAATGACAGAACGGCTGCCAGGATGAGATTAATAATAAATCCCCACACCGAAACTTGCATGCTCTGAGACGTTAAAAATCCGGTGAACGTCTTCTGAAATGCCTGAAATTTATCATTCATTTTATTACACTCCTCACGGGACAAGCTCGATAAGTTGCAGTACTTCCCGCAGTTCTTCTGCAACTCACATACCAAATTGGGCGCCTCTCACCCGGCTCCCTAATGCTTTGTTTTCCAAATCATTAGACCACACAAAAATCAGCAAACTGGGGGCCAATGGGCAGTTGAATGTGCCAGTCTGATACGGTGTATAAGTATAATGCAAGAAAAATTCAGCATTAGACACGATCTGTGTCAAGAATGCAGCCACCGATAAATCCGGAAGGCACAATCCAAGTAGACTGACAAAATGCGTCAGCGTTATTTTTTCAGCCGCGCCATGCGCAGGAACAACTGCTCGTAGCTCTCGGTGATCCGTTCCCAAGTGTAGTGTTCACGAATTCGTGCTTGCGCTTTCTGGCCAGCCTGCCTCACCAGATCAGGATGGTCGACAAGATGCTGCAACTTGTCTCGCAAATCTCCATTCTGACTGGTATTGAAAAAGAATCCGGTATCGCCCAAAACTTCACGATGTTCGGGCACATCATTGGCGAGCACACAATTTCCGTGCCCCATACCTTCGAGAAGCGCCGGATGCGTACCACCAACTTCCGTTCCCTGAATGTACAAATAAGCGTTCGATTGCAGTTCGCGATATCCCTGACCGAAAACATAGCCGGTGAAAATAATGCGCGGATCCTTCGTGCTCTTCAATTCTTGAATGAATTGGCCGTTGTATGGAGCATCGCCGACCATGACCAGCTTGAGATCGGTCTTCACTTGCTCGAAGGCCTTGACCACTCGGTGCGGATTGTTCTCCGGCTCAAATCGGCTGACGTAAAGCACGTAACGTTTGGGCTGCAAATTGAAACGTCGCAAAACTTCATCGGTCTCCACGCGTTCCACCGGTGCGCCGTAGGGAATATAAACCGATTTTTTCCCGAAGCGCTGCAGATAATACCGTTCGATTTCACGGGCATCGGTAACCACCTCGTTTACACAGAAAGTCGCCAGCCATTCGGAAAGGCGGTAAAATGCCTTGCCCAGCGCACTCCATTTGGCGCGTTTCCATTCCAAACCGTCGACATTGAGGGCGACCGGCATCCATTTCAACCGAGGGATCCATGAGAAAATCGCATTGGCGCTATTGCAAATCAGAATCGCGTCATACTTTTGTGTCAGGCTGTGCAGAACACAAAGAAAAGTATGCGCCACGGTATCAAGATATTTGTGGCGAATGGTCGGCAGGATTACCAGCCGGACGCCGCGATAAATTTTGTCCTTGTATTTAATATTATTGGCGCGGCCGTAGACGGTTACCTCATGGCCACGCTGCACTAAGCGGGTACTCAGTTCCTCGGCGAATGTCTCAAAACCGCCGTAATTGGCGGGAATGCCGCGAATACCCATGATCGCTATTTTCATATTTTCGAGGAATTCACCAAATTAGGTTCATTTTTCTCCGGCCGTCCGTTTTGGCTCGTCCGAATGGAAATGGCATCCAATTCGATTTTCTTAACACGATAAAGGCAATCTTCAATGAGGGTGCGGTTGCCTGCGATGAGATCGGCCACCAAGCCGATCAAGCCGACTTGAAAGCCAATTAACATCAGTACCGCACTCAAAATCAAGGATTGAATGTGGCCTTTGCCACCGTCGACAAAGAAATAGTACCACAGAAAACGCACCGAGATCAGAAAACCGGCAGAGAAAATAATTGAGCCAATCGTGATGAAAGTTTTGAGTGGCTCATACATCATGTAAATGCGGAGAATCGTGGCAATACTGCGTTTGAGATACGAGGGTATGCTGCGAAACAGGCGCGACTCTCTGAGTTTGGGATTGGTTGCGACCTTGATGTGGCCGAGCGCGATGTTCTTCTTGCCGGCTTGAATGATCGTCTCGAGCGTGTACGTAAAGCGCGAGATGATATTCAGGCGCAGGGCGGCCTCACGGCTATAGGCGCGAAATCCACTGGTGGCATCCGGGACATCCGTTTCAGAAACATGGCGTACCACCCAACTGCCCAGTTTCTGCAATTTCTTTTTGATCGGCGAAAAATAGACGACACGATCGACCTGCCGGTCACCAACGACCATGTCGGCCTTGCCATCGAGTATCGGCCGGATCAAACGCGCAATGTCACTGCCGCGATATTGATTGTCCCCGTCGGTGTTGACGATGATATCGGCGCCGAGTTTGAGACTGGCATCGAGGCCGGTCATGAATGCCTCCGCGAGGCCCTTGCGATTGGTGAGGCGAACGATGTGGTTGACGCCGAGCTGGCGCGCCACCTCCACCGTGCCGTCGGTGCTGCCGTCATCAATGACCAGCGTTTCGATTTCATCGATGCCCTCGAGTTGTTGCGGCAGATCCCGCAGGGTCAACGGCAGGGTTTTTTCCTCATTCAGACAGGGAATTTGAATGATGAGCTTCACTCTCCTACCACCGTTTCAATGTTATATTCTTTGATTTCCCGGGCGTGGGTATAAATAATCATCTCTCCGATCAAACCAATGGAAATCATTTGCAAACCGATCACCAGCAGCAATGCACCCAACAAAAGCAGCGGCCGGCCGGCAATCGCGCCATAACCCAGTATGCGATACACAAACAAGTACAAGTTCATGACCAAGCCGGCCAGCGTGAACATGAGGCCGAAGAATCCGAGAAAATGCAATGGCTTTTTGGAGTACTTGGTTAAAAACATCACCGTGATGATGTCCAGTATGCGTTGAATGTACTCCGAAAGATGCAGCGACTTGCGGAAGTTGCCGGGCAACTGCTCGATTTGCTCTTCCGTGACTTTGTATCCCTTGCGCGCTGCCAGCACTGGGATAAAAATGTTCAGATTGCCGTAAAACGTGATGTTCTGTAAAACACTGCGATAGGTGGCGATGACACTCGAGTTGATGTCATGCAATTTCAATTTGCCGAGCTTCTGCATCAGGCCATTGAACAATCGCGATACGATGCGATTCACGCCGGCATCCTGTCGCGGCGTTCGCCAACCGACAACGAGATCGTACCCTTCATCAAGTTTCTGCAAGAATCGCGGCACCGCGTGCAGGTTCACGCGAACACGCGCGGTTGCAAACACCAGGCGCTCGCCCAAGGCATGGTGCAAACCGGCGTCGAGCGCCGAAGTTTCACCGAACGAGGTGCGCATGCGAATAACCTTGACTCTCTGGTCGAGTCTGGCAATTTCCAGCAACTGTGTGTGGGTATCATCGGTGCTGGCGTCGTCGACAAAAATCATTTCAAAACTTTTGCCGTAACTCTCCAGTCCCTGGCGCAATGAGCGATACATCACTGGCACTTCGTTGCCGTTATTGAATGTGTGAACAATCACAGAAATGGCCGGCAGCGTGGCGCTGCGTCCGTTATCCGAAGTTTGATCTTTCACGTGACTGCTCGACAGCTCTGTTTCTGTCGGCAAGATATTGGCTTCTACTGACATTTAAAATTACGCTCTCGGTTAAGAAATCGGCACAATATTCCAAGGGATTCGTTGCCTATCCGCGGCTCGTTTGTGCAACCTTGTTGTTTCAACGGCAACAGCAGATTCCCTTTCCATGGCAAATATCATGAAGAAAACGCGGCCACGTCATGCAAACGCTCATCACGCTTCTGGCCGGTTTTGACGACCATATTGGCAATCAAACCAAAGAGTAAAAAATTGATGCCGGCGGCGATCAGCAAAAAGCCAAGCGCCATCAATAAATTCAGTTCTTCGGTCGTCAAAAGATTTTGCGCGACCTGGACCGCGACATAGATCAGCGTCGTCAGACCAAGACCGTTGAACAGCAGCGTCAATACACCGAAAAAATGCAACGGCCTGGTGAGATACTTCAACAGAACATTGAGGGTGGTCAGATCCATAATTACCTTGAAGGTGCGTGTCAGGTTGTATTTCGATTTGCCAAATTTCCGCTCGTGATGATTGACCACCACCTCGCCAATTCGTGCGCCCTCGACGCGGGCAAGCGCCGGAATGAAACGATGCAGCTCACCGTAGAGCCTGATTTTATCCACCACCTCACGGCGATAGGCCTTGAGCGAACAGCCGGTATCATGTAGACTCACCTGCGTGGTTTTGCGGATCAGGCGATTGGCGATCTGGCTCGGAATTTTACGAATAAGTAACTTGTCCTTGCGATTTTTGCGCCAACCACTAACCACGTCATAGCCTTTCTGCAGTTCTGCCACGACCATCGGAATGTCTTGCGGATCGTTTTGCAAATCACCATCCATGGTCACCACTACTTCCCCGCGCGCGAATTCAAAGCCGGCAGCCATGGCGGCGGATTGCCCGAAGTTGCGGCGGAATTTCACCACGCGCAAATGCGCATCCCGCGACGCGAGAGCATCCAAAATCCGAAAAGTACGATCCGTGCTGCCGTCGTCAACAATGATGATCTCGTAGGGCCGGCCCCACGCTTGCATCGCTTCGGTAATCTTCTGATGCAACATGGGGACGTTGTCTTCCTCGTTCATCACCGGAATCACAACACTGCAAAAGATTTGTTCACTCTTCTGATTCATCGCGTTCCGCAGCTTCCACCAATGAGGTTAATGAACGCCGTCCAGTAAGCGCTGGCGGCAGTGGCGACACTTCCAAAAGACCGAGTCTGGCCACCTGGGTGTTTTCAAGATTGCGGCTACGCCGGCGGTTGGGCCAAAAACGTAATTGCCGGATTTTTTTCGCCAAGGCAACAATTGGCAACATCATCAAGGCCTCCCAAAGGGCGATTTTAAAATTATACCATTGCATAAGTGAAAGAAGAAAGGTCGCGGAAGCATCGGACTTGTGTACCGACTGGAAAATATCCCACGACACATCGTAATAGCTCCTGTCCAAAGGCCACAAGAGCATCATCCCTTGTGGCGCTGAGGTATCAACCGTAAACAAATCGAGAAGGCAGTGCGATAAAACTGCGATACTGACTATCAAAAAATAGGGCCACAATCGATATTCATAGCCACTCTCCTGAGGGCCGGCTTTGCGACGAAGCTGCCAAAAAATCAAACCGGCAAGCAGTCCGGCCAAAGCCGCGAACCCGAAACTATGCGCCAACATATGATGAAACCGGTTGGGCTGGCCCATCAAAAATCCCGGCAAGTAATCGATATCCGGCAAATTTGCCAGCGCGACGAAGGCACAAACATTCCACCACTTTTTCTTGACGAGACGAACTGATGTCGCTTCGGACAACGCGTATCCCATCAGTGAATGAGCAACCGGTAGTGGCATAGTCGGACGTGGATCTCCTTTTTCACTCATACTCTTTCTCTTGCTCATTCTCGATTTAGAAAGCGCGAGCGAGCAAGAGACTTCATCTTCCAAACCGGAATTTGCGATACAATGCCAGCAGGCGATTCAACATTTTACTCGCGGCCGCGTGCTCGTACATGCCTTCGGCCACCGATGCCAAAGCCATGCCGGAACGATTGCGAAATATCTTGAGATGATAATTGCGCTTGGTCTGGCCGTTCCACCGGAATTTGTACGGCTCATCGCCGCGCGTCAAGTCCAGCTCAGTCCACTGGTTGGTAATGCAATCTTCAATGGCTAAACCGAGCAGCACGTTGCCAACACTGTATTTGTGATAAGCCGGTGCGTGCGAGTAAGCATCGGCGTAGTATTTGTTGTTGCGCACGTAGCCGGAAAGTCCGGCCACCGGCTCATTATTCGCATACAACAGATAGAGCCGGTACCAACCGGCGGCCGAAAACAACTCGCAAATTTCCCGCTCGAACTTTGCCACGCGCTCTTCCTCGAACCGGGTCGCACCCTTTTCGCTTTGCCAGCGGCTGCGGTAGATGGTGATCAAATCATTCAAGCCGTCGAACACCGCCGCCGTGTTCGTAAAAATTTTGAAATTGACGGTAAAATTTTTTTCGAGAAAGCGGCGATCGTAACCCACATCCTTGCGCGTGCGCTTGCTGAGTGTGTCGAGGAAACTTCCCCAATCCGCGGTCAGTGGCACGGTGACGCAAACACGCTGCGCCTCCCAACTGAGTACCGGAAAATACTTGCCGACCTCTTGAAAAAAATACGGTAAATTGGTCGAGGTGTCCGGTACATCTTTCAGCTCAACAAACAACCATTCACTTTTGTTCTCCTGCAGATGCGTGAAGAGCTGCTGGAAAAAAATCGCTTCGCTTCCAGGACGTACAACGAAATCAAGATAATCGGTTCGTTTCTGGCCGATGAAACCCAGGTGCGGCAGCGGCCAACCATAAAATCGTTTGCGTAGAAAGAAGGGCGCAATGCCGATGAGCCTGCCATCTTCTTCTGCGAGGAGTAGCCGCAAACGTCCCGGCGGGCCAAAATATTTCCACCAGGTGAAATTCCACTCCCACGATTGGTACGGGGTATGGCTCGGATTCGCTTGAAAGAGTTCATCCCAAGCCGGGCGCAGTGCGCTGAATTCCTCGAACGCTGTAACTAATCTTATTGCCATTTCCTATTCCGTTGGCGACAATACCTCTCTCTTGGTTATGCTTGCCGCCCGTATTTCGGATTTATCGAACAGATACCAAATTCCGCCGATCACGGCCATGAGCAGCGATTGCGAAAAAAGCAGCAATGACAGCGAAAGTGCTTGTGCTTTGAGCACACCCGCCTGCGTAAGGAAAAAAACAAAGGCGCCTTCGCGAATGCCGATGCCAAGAACCGAGATCGGCAACACGGCAATCGCGGTAATGAGCGGGACGTAAATGCAATAGTGCCAAAAATCGAGATCAATGGCGACGGCACGACCGACGATGAATATGATCACGATGCCAAGAATTTGAAAGAACACCGACAGTGCCAGCAATCTGAGTATTGCATCCTTGGCTTCAGCGACTTGCAAAATGGCTTCACGAAAATCAACCAGCTTGTCAGCGATCTTGCCGAGCTTGCAGCGACGAAGCAATCCGCTCATGAGCTGTAATAATCGCCGATTTAACGTCACCCAGATGGCGGCAAAAAAGGCAAGGGTGAGCGCGGCCACCGTCCACAACAGATGAGGGTCGTTGTTGGCGCGAGTCACCGGAATCGCCACGAGCAGTGCCATCAAAAAATTCACCCCGAATCCCACGACGCGCGTGACGAACATCGAACTGGCCGCATCGAGGCCGCGGCGCAAATGCCGCGAGAGATAATACGCGCGCACGATATCCATGCTGATGCTCGATGGCAGAAACGTGCCGAAAAAACTGCCGGCGAAATGGACATGGAGCGTTTTGATGAAGGGCACGGCATTCTTCTGCACCGCCAGTAAAAGCTGCCAACAATAGGCCACCACCACTTGTTGAAAAAGAAAAAGTGCGAAAGCCGTGACATAAATCCCCAAGTCGGCACTGGCCATGACACCGATCAATTCGCCAAGGTTCACCTTCCAGATCAATAGCGCCAGCAACACGGCGCTGATAACGGCTTTCAACCAAAACTTCATGAGTCCGTTTTATGAATTATCGTTCCAGATCAGTTGCCAAGATTGGCGCGGCACCACAATTCCAAGACCAGCAACGACCACAAGCGGTGCGAATGGTTGTGCGCTTTGCGTTGGTGCTCATCAATCATGCGCGAGATCACCACCGGATCGAAGAAACCACGACGGCGTACCATTTCGCTCGACAAGTATTCACGCAGCAGAGTTTGTACCGCGACCGACTCGCGCATCCAATTTTTCATCGGCACGCTGTGGCCGAGCTTGTCTTTGCGGAAAACGATCTCGTCCGGCAGCTCACCTTGCATAACCTTGTGCAAAATGACTTTGGTCTCGCCTTTCTTGCCGATTTTCAGGGTGCTGGGAATGCGCGCGGCATATTCGACCAGCCGGTGATCGAGCAATGGCATGCGACCTTCGACGCCGAAATGCCGAATCAATTCCATCCGGCGCAAATAAAAATTGACGACGGAGTAATAATCACCGTACAACGTAATGCTGAGATGATCCCTGCCATCGGCTTCCTGATAAAGCTCCACCAGTTCATGATAGGGATCGAACCCGTTCACAAGCTGGCGCCATTCCGGCAGACACAGCTTTTGCAATTCCTCGGGCGTGTAATAAATGCGCCAGCGATTGCTGTAGAGTGCCGCCGGAAACGTGTAACTGTATGAAAAGCGTTTGGCCTTGACCATCAAGCTTTTCTTGGCGTCGGTATCCGGCAAAAGCTGAAGCATTTGTGTCAACGGCTGGCGGATGAGTGCTGGAATTTTGCCAAACCTGGCCGCAGCGCGGTCGGCGAGATAGACGGGATGTCCGCCAAACAGCTCGTCGCCGCCGTCACCGGTCAAAACATAATCCGCATGCTCGCGCACTCGCGAGCCGAGGAGATAAGAAGCAACTTCGATGCCGATGTCGGAAAATGGCTCCTGTGAAATTTGCGCGATGCCTGTGATCAATCTCGTTTCTTCGGCAGGGAACGGCACTTCATAATGACGCGTGTTGTAGCGCTGAGACATTACACGGGCGTAATGCGACTCATCGTAGGTCTTGCCGAAACAGCGAAAGGAAAATGTGGCGATCGGCGCCTGCAACAGGGTGTGCATGAAATGGACGACGGAGCTCGAATCCATGCCGCCACTGAGGAAGGCGCCGGGACGAAAGTGGTCACCGGCCAGCCGCACACGCACCGCATCCAACATCAACTCGATCAACTCCTGCTTGTAGACAGTTTCGTTTTTGGCAAACGGCTCGGCAAACGAAATGCGCCAATAGGGTTCGATCGAGAACCTGCCGTTTTCAATTTTGATGAAACAGCCCGGACGCAAACTGTAAACATTTTCAAAGAAGGTATCGAAGCCGGGATTGTAATTGAAGAGCAAATAGCGTTGCAACACGCCAAAGTTGAGCTGGCGGCCGACTTCCGGCACGCGGGTCAATCGCTGCAAACGGCTGGAGAAATAAAGCACGCCGTCTTTGCGGCAATAATACACCGGCTCGATGCCCAAATGATCGCGTACAAGATAGAAACGTTGTTTGGGCGCATCCCAAATCGCCAGCACAAAATTGCCATTCAGCTCGCGAAACGCTTTCGCGCCGAGCTTATCATAAGCATGCCAGGCGATCTCTGCATCATTCCCGGGCCCGTCCCTTCTTCCATCCGGTGCGTACTGCAACCGCAATTCGGCTCGATTGAAAACGCTGCCCAACAACAGCGCAAAGCTGCCGGTTTGTTTATCCTCGTAAACACCGGAATTAGCATCCAAGGTGGGAACGCCAAGCGGACGCAAGCCGACGGCGACGTCTTTGGCCGCGACAATATTCAGATGTTGATCGATTTCCTGATCATCAAGGAAATACTTGCTCACGGCTCTGCGTTGCGACCTGAGATCAGCGTTAGCTTCGCTTGTTGCGGTCTCCAAAAATGTTTTTCCGATGGTGCCGAAAATCATGCTCTTGATGTTGGTTGTTCGTTACCGATCTCTGATTACTCAATGTCATTGAATTAAGCAATGAGGCTGTCATTCTGGAAGAATCTTTTTTCAAATACATCCGAATGGTAGTTTGTAACAAGATTCCAGCCGAATGACATTCTCCTTAATTTAATGATGAGAACTGATTACTGATTAATGTCAACTCCTCAAAATCATAATGAATTCATACATTAATTATTAGTCAGCATTAACCGATTTACGAACCGCGGCAAATTTGCTTGCATTTTAGCAGACAAAATTTCTCGCAGTGATTTGCGCCCTTCACCGGGCAGGCGAAAGAGGTAGTGATCCTCGATGCGCGGTACGTAAAACAAATCATCCCCGGCGTGATTGCTTTTGCGCTGCGGCACGATACCCCAATAATTCACCCGATATCCTGCACGGCGCGATTGCTCAACAGACAACGAGCTGCCCATGAACCACGGATAACAAAGCTGATCAACGGTTTTCCCTGACAGTCGGTTTTCGATGATTTGCCTGGCTTGCTGCAAATCCTGGTAAATCATGTGCGCCTGCATTTCTGGCGATTCAAATTCGCTGTTGCGCTGATGCTGTCGCGCTTCTTGATAAACGGCGATCAACTGCCTTCGCCAATCATCACGGCTAAAAAATTGTTCATCGCCATTTCTGGCCACATGTTCGATGCATGCCTGGCGCGCTGCCTCATCATCAAAATATTGCGGTTTACCGGCCATGCGTGGCTCGGCGCGGTATACCGGCGTGCCCCACGGCATTTGCCGCTCAAAATTCAACTTGCCATTGACACGATAAACCGGCACATTGATGTTGGCAAAAAAATAAAAATCGTACTGTGGATGAATAAAATCCACGAGCTGCGGCGACACGCATACCAGGTGATGATACTTTGTGTGCGACTGGAAATCAATCACACCGCTCCGGTGCATCTCCTGGATTTCCTGCCATGAACACAAGGGGAAATCACCACGCTCCCGTGCCAGCAGGGCTTCAACCGGAACACGATTTTTTTCGTACTCAACATAGGTCGGGCTTTCCGGCGCTTGTTCCGGGATGCATCCTGGAATGATGAAGCTGACGGCGCGAAACCCGTATTTGCGCAACAGAGGATACGCAACCGTCCACAACGTGGCCAGGCCATCATCAAATGTCAACAACACACTTCGTTCCGGAATGTTGCGCTCGCCGGCAATGGCCGCGCGAAATTCCTCCCCGCCCAAAGTCCGATAGCGATTGCGCGCGAGAAACTTCAGTTGCGCCTCAAAAGTGACCGGCTCGACCGAATGAAAAACGAAAACCGGGATTTCATCCTGCACCGCTTTGGGCTCTCTACTGAACATGAATTCCGGATAGTTGCGGTGGAACAACGCCAACAGGTCCGGCACGTTTTTGCGATAACTCCAACGGAGCTTGTTGAGCAAGGTCGTAATCATTTCAAAAGCCTGAGCACACGGATGACGAGGATTCCACGGATGGTCACGGAGCGCAATCAAAAAAATCGCGTCAATCCGTCTGATCGTTGTCATCAGTGTTCCAATTCAAACATGACCGTTTCGGCTCGCCAGCAATTCCGAATAGATCGCTTCCAGTGCCTGCACATTGCGCTCAACGCTGAAGGCCTGGCTGCGTTCGCGTGCGGCTCTGCGCAACTGTTGGCTGAGGCCTGGATTTTTGAGCAGGCTCATAAGTGCGCCGGCCAGGGCCGAGCTGTTTGCGGAGGGCACGAGCAGGCCGTTCTCTTCATGCTGCACCATTTCTTTCATGCCGCCAACGTTGGTGACGACAACGGCTTTTCCCGCGGCCATGGCCTCCGCGAGTGCAAACGGGAATCCTTCCATGAGTGAAGCCATGACGAAAATATCCATCGCCGCCAGGGCAACCGCAACTTCAGATACAAAGCCGGCAAAATGCAATTTGCCCTCGAGGTCGAGCTGTTTTGCCAGTGCTGCAAGCTCATCACGAAGTGGGCCATCGCCAACAATGATGAACCGCGCCTCGGGAAATTCACGCAGTACCTCCGGGGCGGCTTCAATCAAGTAGCGATTGCCTTTCTCCGCACGGAGTCGCGTCACCGTGCCAATCACTTTCTGCTCCGGCGTGATGCCGAATTGCTCACGAAACGCTTGAACCTTGTCCGGCTCGGCGGTTTTAAAATTGTTGAGATTAACACCGTTCCAAACCACACGCGTTTTATTGAACGGAACGGAACGACCATGAATCAGAAATTCTCTCACGCTTTCGCTGACGCCAACAGCAATATCGGTTTTGTGACGCAAGAGCCAATCCATGAGAAATTGATGTGGCAAAACTTTGAGCACGGCCCATTCGTGCATCACGCTGGGAATGCCGGCCCGGCGCGCGGCGAGGCGGCCAAAATTAGCGGCGCTGTAGCCATGCAAATGCAGCAAATCAATTTTTTCTTCACGCACCAAATTCGCCAGCGCGCTGACATTGGCAAACGAATATTTACCCTTGTCGAGGTAAAAAAGCTTCAGCCCATGTTCTTCCAAATGTTTGCCAGCCGCATCCCGTGGTCGCAAAGAGGCGACCATGACCTCGAAGCGCCGGCTATCCCGGTGCTTGATCCATTCGATAAAACACAACGCGCAACTGCTGGGGTTCACCCCGTCCATGCTAAGCTTGTCAATCACATGAAGAATTCTATGCATCAAACATTCACCACTTTCTGTTCTTGCACTTCGCGACGATCCTGAACAACTTTTGCAGGCACGCCGACGGCGATTTTCCAATCTGGAATGTCTTTGTTGACTACGGCGCCGGCGCCGATGACACAGTCCTTGCCGACGCGCACACCGTCAAAGATCACCGCGTGGGCGCCGACCCAGGTATTGTCGTCCACTTCAATGCCCTGGCTCGAACGCTCTTGAAAAAGAATGGGAATATCGGTGCGGTCAAACCGGTGCGTCCCGCCGACGAGATAAACGTAGGCGGCGAAAAGAATATTTTTGCCGATGCGCACACGACTGGCGGAGAAAATCTCGCAATTGAAACCGATGTTAACGTTGTCGTCGAGAATGATGTCACCGTTTTTGCAACTCAAGATGGTATTACGGCCGACAAAGACACCATTTCCGATGGTGATACCGTTGTTGTCCTCGCCTTTGGCATCGAGCACCACATTATCGTCAATCACGACGTTGTCGCCAACTCGAATCTTGCGCGGATGGCGCAATACCACATTGGCGCCAAAGGTGACATTGCGCCCGACTCGACCCAACAACTGCGGATAGAGTTTGCTGCGCAGAACCAAGCCCAGTGCGCCCGGCACCCAGCTTACGAGCAAAGTAATCAGCTCGTATTTGATCAAAAACCAGGTGCTGGTCTCGCCAAGAATAAGCTCCTTGTATTTTGCCAGTTTCGATTTCCTGGCATCGAAGAGTTCCTTCTGAATTTCGATGCTGTCACGAGGTGGTTGGGAGTTCATTGTAATCTTCTGTTACAAAAGTTTCTGTGCACGATACCAATCAGCCGTGAGGCGCAAGCCGGTGTCGAGGTCGACTTGCGGCTCATAACCGAGCAAACGCCGGGCTTTCGAAATATCGAAGGCGCGGTCTTTGATGAAGAAATCCACGCGCCGGCGATAAATCGGAGGCTCAATGCCGAAAGGACGGCAGACGATTTCGCAAAGCAGACCAGCAAACCACACCGGCCAAATCGGAAAATGTTTGCGGGGCACGGGGACATTCAACGCACGCGCAATGCGCTCAACCAGTTCGGCGAGGGTCAAATATCCGTCGCCGCCGATGGTGAAAACTTCGCCGAGGGCCTCGTTTTTTTCGCCAGCCAGCAGGATGCCGCGTACGAGGTCATCGACATAAGTCATGTGATAGAGCACACGACCGCTCCCAAACATGCGAAATTTGCCGTCGTGAATGAATTTAAAAAGCTTGTGAAAACGCATATCGCCGGGCCCGTAAATGCCGACGGGCCGCACCACCACACCAGGCAAGCCGTGCTCTTCAAAAAAACGCCGGGCAAGCATTTCTCCTTCCAACTTGCTTTGTTGATAAATATCACCCGGATTAAACGGCGCTTCTTCGGTGGCGGGCGGATTTTTGATTTCGCCCTGCACCCCTACGGTACTGCAGTGTACAAAACGGGAGACATTGGCGTGCACAGCAGCTTCCAGAAGATGGCGCGTGCCCTCAACATTCACCTGCCAAAAATATTTCCTCGGCACGCCTTCGCTGCGATAAACCGCGGCAATGTGATAGACAACTTCGACGCCTTTGAGATGTTGGGCGAGTGCTGGCGCTGCCGAGCCGTTCGCCAAATCGCCATAAACCAGCTCGACCTCAACATTTTTCAGCAAATCCAAATTGCTGGTCCTGCGGACCAGGGCGCGCACGCGGTCACCACGTTGGACGAGGTGTTTACAAACATGGCTACCGGTAAAGCCATTGGCTCCGGTCACCAAGACTGTTCTCGGCATCGGGTCCTTTCTTGTTGCAAAACACTTGTTTCGTTAGTTGCTTAGTGCAGCGGTCTTTGCGCTCTGCTGATTACTTTCGACAAAATGCCATTAAATGCCAACCGAGCGATCTGACCAGAGGACGAGGGAGCAAATTGAAGGCCGGTACAAAAATCCGGTTGTAGGCCACGGCTTTCCATCCCTGGTGCAAGCGGCTGGCGACCGGAAAACGCTCCGGAACGATTCGAACGGTGGAAAAGGGTGAGAGCAGCTTCTTGAATTCGCCGATGGAATATTTTTTCAATACGGGTGCATCTTCATGCTCCAACTCAACTTTCATCACCACTGAGAGCGCATTCAGCCAGGAAATCCGATTGTAAACCATCGCAATTGCCTCCCCGCCTGGTTTGAGCACGCGGTGCATCTCTTTTACCATTTGTTCGGCATTGGCAGTATACTGTAAAACGCCATGCGCATAGACCACATCAAAACTGTTGTCATCAAATTCCAAAGCTTCGCCGTTCATGAGGCGAAGATCCGCTTTGAGCCCGTGCAACTCAAAATTTTTTTTGGCTAATTCAACGGACTTCTCCGCCAAATCCACGCCAGTGACGCTGGCACCTCCTTGGGCGAAGCGAATCAAGTCGATACCGATACCGCAGCCGATCTCGAGCAATCGCTTGTCGCGATAGCCGTTGAAATCGACCACCTCCGGCAAGTAATGCAATTTATCGAAGCGATATTCTTCGAGGTCCTCAAAAAAGCCCTTCGTCCCTACCGGATGTTTAGCGATCACAAGATCATGAATATGCGTATTCCAATAATCCCGGATAGCTTCAAGCAACGGAACTTTTGACGCGACTCGGGACACCCCGGCAGAGTGATAGTGTTTTTGCTTCAATTTTGGGGCAGCGGCAATTTCAGGCATATTTGGCTGTTCATCGATTATTTGCACAGAAATGGCAGATGCGCCTTCTGTGCAACGTTAAAAATGTTGAGCACCATTGAAGATCGGCTTCAGGATTCGATGGAAATTCAGCATGGTGGCGGCGGCACGCTCCACGGCAAAATTCAGGGAGACAAAACTATCAAAAAGGCTGATCGGATACTCCCGGCAGGCAATCCGGTGACGCACGGCGCTGGCACGTTCTCCGAACCAAATCTCTTTGAAGGTTTGTTGGCGAATGTTGCCCATGCTGTCGGTTTCGAGGAGATCCGGATAAACATCACCCCTGGGATTGATCATGGCAGTGGCAAAACCGATGGTGTTGAGATGTTCATTGAGTCTGCCGGGTTGCTCGACATAATCCGCAAAGTGCTGGTAGTAATCACGATTCATCGGCAGAAAATGAACATAATGTTCCAAAACCTGATTGATCATCGCCTGCAGCGGGGTGCCATCTCCCGGTTTGAGGGCCAGGTCTTCATCCACGCGGTACATGATTTGGGGCGCGTGCAGCGCCAACTGCAAGGAAAGACCATCGAGACCGCCGGTTTTAACCAGGCGCGCCATGTTCTCGAGGTCATGCATGTTCTTCCTGGTGATCGTGACGGCGATAAAAATCTTGGGATGACCGTTGTTGCGCAGCGATTTCAAGCTCTCAATACCTTTCATCGTCAGGTCAAAATAGCCGTTGATGCCACGAAGATCATCATTGAGTGCCGGTGTGCTGCCATCCAGGGAAATGTAAATGAGATCGAGTCGGGAGTCGATTAATTCCTTCGCCCGCCGGCTATTGAGCAGCAACCCGTTGGAATACAACGAGGTGGAGAGGCCATATTCTTTGGCAAAGGCGACAAACTCGTAAATGTCTTTGCGCAAGAGCGGCTCGCCGCCGGTGAAAGTCAGATTCAGCACTCCGACTTCTGCAAGTTGCCGAATCAGATCTTTCCCTTCGTCCGTGGTGAGAATGGTCGGGTCGGCTTTTTCTTTCCACCGTTCGCATGTGCGACATCTGGCATTGCAAACGCTCAGAACTTCCCACACCGCCTTGACCGGCCCGATGATCGGCTCCCGTTTTCCCCTGGCAAAGCGGAGCAGATTACGCAGATGCTTCACTCTTTTCAACATATTGTCCTCTGATGATGGCCTGTAATCCCTTACAGGCGATTTCATTCAGCCAAGAATTATGTTACTATTACCAGCCTATGCCGAAACCAAATATTGATCACGCCAGATGCTGAAAACCATCAGCGCCCAAAGACGATGGCTGTGATTTTCGACACCTTGCAAATGCTCGTTGACCAGTTTCTGTACATAATCCGCATCAAAAAAACCGTCGCGCCGAATTCGTGCCGGTGACAAGATATCCAGCATCATCGCGCGCAACTCCTGGCGCAACCAATTCTTGATGGGAATACTGAACCCTTCTTTGCCGCGGGTGATGATCTCCTGCGGCAGCAAATGCGCCATGGCCTTCTTGAGTATGTACTTGGTTTTGGTGCCACGAATTTTCAGTGCGCTGGGAATGGCAGCAGCATATTCCACAACGCGATAGTCCAAAAACGGCGCACGCGCTTCCAGGGATGTGGCCATGCTCATTCGATCGACTTTGACCATGATGTCATCGCAGAGGTACGTTTTAATATCAACATAAAGCTGGCGATTGACATAATCCTGCGAATTGGCATTGGCAAAATGCCGCCGGATAAATTCGTAAGGTAGTTGCTGATCGCGCACCTCATCCATGGCCTCGCCATATAGCCGCGCTTTTTCATCCTCCGCCAGAAACATCATCCAGCGTACATGCTGCAAATCTTCGGGGAAACGGGTTCCTTCCAGAAAGCGACGCAGGCGGTTGCGCAACCCCTTTTTCTTCTCGCTGGGTGGCAAGCTCATAGTTACCGGCATTAACAGCCGTTTGCGTACCACTGCCGGTATCTTACGATACTTGCGATAAGTCCAGTCGGCAAGGTAAGTATCGTAACCACCAAAAAGCTCGTCACCGCCATCTCCGGAAAGAACGACGGTCACATGGTCGCGCGCCATCTTGGAAACCAGATAAGTCGGGAAAATGGAAAAATCACCGAACGGCTCGTCGAGATGTTTCACCAGCTTTTCGGTGAGTTCCAGGGCATCCGGTCGCAGAATGAACTCTTTGTGATCGGTCTTAAAATGCCGGGCAATCGCGCGGGCGTAATGCAGCTCGTTATAACTGCCTTCTTCAAAGCCGATGGAAAAAGTTTTCACCGGCTCCTGCATCACCTGCGCCATCAATGCCACCACACAGCTGGAGTCGATGCCGCCGGAGAGAAACGCGCCAAGCGGCACATCACTCATCAACCGAATCTTGACCGCATCCTGCAGCAAATCAACGAGACCTTTTTCCAAGTCCTGCGGTTGATACCCGTTCTCACGAAAATGGAGATCCCAGTATTGGTGAATCTCCATTTTGCCTGTGTCGTCAATAACCAACGAGTGTGCAGCCGGCAGCTTGAAAATGTCGGCAAAGATACTGTGTGGCGCGGGGATGTATTCAAAAGTCAAATACAAGTCGAGCGCATGCCGTGAAACTTCACGTGGAATATTTTTCGCTTGCAACAGACTTTTAAGTTCGGAACCAAAAACGAGACGCTCATGGTCTTTGTAATAATAGAGGGGTTTCTTGCCAATGCGGTCACGACTGAGGAACAAGCGTTTGTTGCGGGCGTCCCAAATCGCAAAGGCAAACATGCCGTTGAGCTTGTTCGGGCAATGGATGCCGTACTCTTCGTAAGCATGCACGATCACCTCGGTGTCTGCGCGCGTTTTGAAACGATGACCACGGCTTTCCAACTCGCGTTTGAGATCGGGATAGTTGTAAATTTCACCGTTGAAAACAATCCAAATCGTGCCATCTTCGTTGGAGATCGGCTGCTGGCCGCCGGACAAATCAATAATGCTCAGACGGCGCATTGCCATGCCGATGTTACCATCGAGATAGAATCCGTCCTCATCCGGGCCGCGATGAATGATCTGCTCATTCATGCGACGGAGTTCCGTGGCATCGACCTCGGCATCACGTGAATAAAAAAAAGTTCCGCAAATTCCACACATAAATTATATTGACTTTCCACTCATCAAGAGCTTAAACCACCTCTGGAAAATCTTCGCTGCACTTATGCCGGTCAGTAATTTCCTCTGATGAATCAATCAAAACTCGAAGCTAAAGTCTGAATCAGCAACCGCCTGGACGGTTGTTCCACCAGTTGAGTGCAGTCGATACAGGATGGTCTTCGGATCAAAGTAGGCTTTCCAAATAAGTATAGATCTCCCGCGTTTTCTGCAAGTACGCCTCATAACTGTATTCGCGAGCAGCGAGCTCCTGCGCTTTTCGGGCGAGCGCCTCACCGTAGGCACGATTGTCCAACACACGCAAGATTCCCTCGGCAAACGCGGGAGGAGTGCAATCCGTAAGCACTGCGACCTCGGCGTTCAAGACTTGTGTGTGGGTGATATGATCTGTCGCCACAATCGGAATGCCGGAACGCAAATAGGAGTAGATCTTCAAAGGCGTATTGTTTCCAGCCACTCGTGGCGAAACAAGAATGTCCGCCAGACGCATAAATTGCGGAATTTCTTCCGGCGGGCGCTGACCGGTAAAAATGAATTTTTCACTCACTCCCAATTTATCAGCTTTCTCTTTATAGAATGCCACTTGTTCCGGTTTGCCGCCAACCACCAAAAACCGAACATTGGCATGACGGCCAATGACCGGCTGGCTGGACTCAATCAGCAGATCGACTCCTTGATATGGCTCAAAGGTGCCGGTGTACAAAATGATCGTTTCCCCATTTTTCCCGCCGGCACCGTTGGATTTTGCCTGCTCATCCTTGAAAGTCAAACCATACTGATGCGCCAGCGCGACTGCCTTGGATCTGCCATTGGAATTTTCCAAAGAATCATCGGGCTTGCCGAATACAATGGCATTGTCCGCCACGTTTTCAATCAGCTTATTGTATTTTTTCGGAAAACGCGTTTTGACATAATTGAACAATTCCGGGCAAATGGTAATAACCGCATGCGCGCTGTTAATGGTCGCTGCTTCGAGCCGCTCGAAGAGGCGCAGCAATGCCCTGGCACTGCTGTATTTGAAATTGGACAATTGTTGCGGCAAGCTCGAATGCATATCGTAGAGATGCAACGTTCCGAATTTACGGCTCAGGTGAATACCGAGAAATCCCGCTTCTTCGTGGGTGTGAATGAGATCGTAACGTTGTTGGCGTAACAACTCGACTGCCCGGCGATAAATGAGCACATCGAGAAGCAATTTGGTTTTGGATGGGCCAATCGCAATTTCCTTGACCCACGGTACCCGGCGCGCACGATGAATCGTCACATTTTTAATGTCAACCTCTTGCCCGAGATGATAAGTCACGAGATCAACATGATAACCGAGCTTGGACAGTGCTGTGAGCCGATGCAAAACACTGAACGGCGTGCCGCGCGGCTGGAAAAAAGGCTGCGGCGCAATCATCAAAATCTTCATGCTGGCTTCTCGATCGTAATATTGGTTCTTGCTGGGCCCGGCTGCTCGCGGCTCAAGAACTATCCCAATAGGCAGTAACGAGCAATCGGGATCCACTTGGACTCCAAAGTAATTATGCAACCGCAATGCCAACTATCGGAATTTTTCTGCAACCAGATAATAGCCGTTTTTTCAATTAGTTAGTACCTCGAGAAATTACCCCAGTCAGAGTCTAAGCGCAACCGTAATGTGCCAGCCTGAAACGATGTATTGGTGTGACACATGCAAAAATCGAAACCGTAATTGGCATCGTCTCGAACAAAAGTTGCTTAATGATGGGCTCCCCACGAGGGTAGGACGATGATCAGATTTTTAAAGATGCGAGGCGCTAAAAGTGAGGGGTGTGATGTTGATCTCGACACATCCTTCCTATGGACGCGGTTACGACTTGTTCTTACAACAAATAATTTAAATGGCGTCCATAGGAAAGATTACAGTCAATTTACACTTATCAACGACCAACGGCAAAATAATTGAACCCCTTTTCCTGCATCCTTTGAGGATCATAAATGTTACGCAGGTCGATGACCGTAGGTGTTTTCAGCAAGTTTTTGATTTTGTCAATGTCCAGGCTGCGGAACTGGTTCCATTCCGTCACAAAAACCAGAGCATCGGCGCCACTGATGGCACTATAGGTATCCTCGGCAAATTCGACCTCTTTCAGCACCTTTTTGGCTTCATTCATCGCCACCGGATCATAAGCTTGAATGCGGGCGCCCTCTTTCTGGAGGCCCTGAATAATGTCGATGGAGGGGGCTTCGCGCATGTCATCGGTATTGGGCTTGAACGCAAGGCCGAGCACGGCAATGGTTTTGCCACGCAGACTGCCCACGGCCGCTTTGATTTTATCCAGCATGAGAAAGCGTTGCCGGTCATTCACTTCGACCGCAGCCCGGACAATTTTCAAGGTGTAGCCATTTTTTTGGGCGATATCGAGCAGAGCACGTGTATCTTTCGGAAAGCATGAACCACCGTAGCCGGGTCCGGGATGGAGAAATTTGGTGCCGATACGCTGGTCAAGTCCCATCCCTTTTGCCACATCATGCACATCGGCACCCACGCGCTCACAGAGAATGGCAATTTCGTTGATGAAGCTGATCTTCGTCGCCAGAAATGCGTTGGCAGCGTATTTTGTCAGCTCTGCGCTGGCCAAATTGGTCATGACGATCGGCGTTTCGATGAGATAAAGCGGCTTGTAAAGATCGCGCATGATTGCCGCGGCTTCCGCATCTTCGGTGCCGATCACCACGCGATTGGGCCGCATGAAATCTTCAATGGCGGAACCTTCGCGCAGGAATTCGGGATTGGAAGCAACCGAAAAGGGAACCGGCCGGGGCTGATTTTCCTGAATCAATTTCTTGATCCATTTGCCGGCACCGACTGGAACCGTGCTTTTATTGACAATGACTTTGTAGTCATTCATGTAACGGGCAATGTCTTTGGTTACCGCTTCGACATAGCTCATATCCGCGGAACCATCCTTGGCCTGAGGGGTACCAACGGCGATGAAGATGACCAGTGATTCTTCGACGGCATGTTTGAGGTCAGTGGTAAAGGTGAGTCGACCTTCTTTGACATTTTTGACCACCATATCATCCAAACCCGGCTCATAGATCGGCAATTCGCCACGATTGAGCATGTCGATTTTTTCTTTGACGACGTCCACGCAAATAACGTCGTTGCCAAATTCTGCAAAGCAGGTGCCGGTAACAAGACCAACATATCCGGTACCAATCATGCACAGTCGCATGTCGTTCTCCTAAAAAAGGTTCATAGATTCGAGGTGGCAGCGGCGTAAAGAACGGATCACTACAAGCCAGATGCTCCCTACGAGCGTAGCCTACCCTCTTGGCATTTGTTAACTACTTGCGCAATCTGATTGGTTGAACGTGGTGTGAAATGAAGACCAGCCGGCTCAACAAGGCTGCCTTACAGGCGCAGCCTGTTGTCCTGCCGCGCGCGCTTCAACTGGCACCGTAGCCGAACATCACGACAAAGACCGTTTTCACCATGATTTTGAAATCCAGCCAAAGCGACCAGTTGTCGATATACTCCAAGTCCATTTCCATCCACTTCTCAAAACCGATTTTGTTGCGGCCGCTGACCTGCCAAATGCACGTGAGTCCAGGTTTGAGCGAGAGCCGGCGACGTTGCCACATCTTGTACAACTCCACTTCTATGGCAAGAGGCGGCCGCGGCCCGACAAAGCTCATGTCACCTTTCAACACATTGAAGATTTGGGGCAGCTCGTCGAGCGAAAGCTTGCGCAGAATCCGGCCGAGGGGTGTAATTCGCGGATCGCGCTTGATCTTAAAAACCGGGCCGTCCATCTCGTTGCTCTTTTCGAGCTCGCGCCTTTTGATTTCGGCGCCGACAAACATGGAGCGGAATTTGTACAACATGAAAGTCCGACCGTTCATGCCACAGCGCTCTTGCTTGAACAGAACCGGACCCTTTGACGTCAGCTTGATGGCCAATGCAATCAACAAGAGCAAGGGTGCGAGCACAATCAGCAAAAAGAGCGAGAGGAAAATATCAATCAAGCGTTTGACGAACAACTGCCATTCCTTGGCCGTAAAAGTCTCAAACTCAAGCAGCGGGAATCCGCTAAAATCGGTTTGGCGCACCTTGGCAATGCGCAGATCGTAAAGATCCATCGAAATGCTGGTCGGAATCCCCTCGCGTTCACACGCGAGAACGGCCTCGTCAATGCGATTCAGCCAAAGCCGTGGCACAACAAAAATCACACGGTCGATGACTTTGCGATGAAGAATGAATGGGATGTCCTGAATGCGACCGAGCACGCGATAACCTTCAATCTCCTTGCCGAACATGTCATGATCATCATCGATGAGGCCCACAATCCGCAGGCCCCATTTCGCGTGGCTCTTCACGACATGAATGAACTCACGGGCGCGGCGACCGGTGCCAACGATCAGTAGATTGACTTGATTATAACCAAGTTTGTGGACATAATCAAGAAATAAATTCAAAAGTTGGCGCTCGATCACCAAGAAGACGATTGTCAATATCCACATGACGCCGATAAACAACCGGCTGGTCAACACCATCTTGAAAATAAAAATTGGCGTGCCCAGGGCAAACGCGGTCAACCCTCCTGCAACGAGCACCGTAACCAGTGTTTTCAAAAAATTTTTGGTGCGGAAATCCTTGTAGGCCCCCTGCGAAGCCAGGGTGATAATCCACAAAGGCAGATAAAAACCAATCAGCGCGAAATTGTTGCGGGTGAAATAAAGAAAGCCTTCAATATTGGGCGCAATGGCGAAGGCCATCTCCCCAAGATTATAGGCCCGACGCAAATGGTAGCTGATGTAGTAAGCCAGAGCGAAGGCGACGATGATGACGACACCATCAACGGCGACAACCCAATTGCGTAGAAACGCTTGCTTCTCACGAACCATTTCCTACCTCGCCCTGCAATACGACCCAACGGCCTTCCGAGCCTGGCAGCTGTCGGTAAAGGACTTTTTGCAGATTGACTATCCTATCTCTATCGAAGGTGATGAACTGCTTTAAACCATTCCACAAAAAGCCGGACACCCTGCTCAATGTCCACCCGTGGCTGATAGCCAAGTTCCTTTTGCGCCCGTGTGACCTCGGCATAGGTGATCGGCACATCACCGGGCTGCATGGGCAGGTGCTCGATCCGGGCCTCCTTGCCAAGATTTTTCGATATCAGTTCAATGAGCGTGCGCAGCTCGATCGTCCGTGATTCCCCGAGATTGTAGAGATGATAACTCGAGCAATGCTCCAGGGCACGGTAAATTCCATCCACAATGTCAGTAATAAATGTGTAGTCCCGTTTGGTTGTGCCATCACCATACATCGGAACTTTCTGCCCCATTGCAATCAGTTGCGTAAATTTGTGAATGGCCATGTCCGGCCGCTGGCGCTGGCCGTAAACCGTAAAAAAACGCAAACAACTGACCTTTATGCCGTAGAGATGATGATAGGTATAACAGATCAGTTCCCCGGCTTTCTTGGTGGCGGCATAGGGGCTAATCGGATTGTCCACCGGATCATCTTCTGAAAATGGCACCTTGCGATTCTCCCCATAGACCGAGGAGGACGACCCAAAAATAAATTTCGGCACATGGTACAGCCGGGCCATCTCCAGCAGGTTCATGGTGCCCTGGACATTCACTTGCTCGTAAAGCAAGGGTTGCGCAATCGAAGGCCGAACTCCCGCCCGCGCCGCCAGATGAATGACAGCGTCAAATCGAAATTTGCCGAAAACCTGATGCAGCTTTTCGACATCGAGAATGTCCGCCTCGACCAGGGTAAATCTTCGCTGCGGCAGTAACGGCTCGAGGTTGCGTCTTTTTAGACGTGGATCGTAAAAGTCATTAAAATTATCAATCACCACCACCGTGTGGCCTTGCGCAAGCAGGTATTCACAAAGATGAGATCCAATGAACCCGGCACCACCGGTTACCAGACAATTCATAAACGACCTTAATAATGATAATAACTGTAACCCTCATGGGCTAAATCAACCGGGGTACCATTCAGAATCACGCCGATGATTTTCGCCTCGAGATTGTGAAAAAGCTCCAACTTTTGCCGTGCCACGTCACGGTGGGTTTTCCCCGCGCGCACGACGATGGCCACCCCATCCACCTGCGTACCGAGCACCACGGCATCGGTGGCTGCATTCAGTGGCGGCGTATCAAAAATGATCATGTCGAATTTTCGCCGTACTTCATCGAGGAAGCGGCGCATTTGAATTGAGCCCAACAACTCAGAAGGGTTGGGCACCAACGAGCCGCAGCTGATCATCCACAAGTTGGGAATATGGGTCTCATTCGTGATGTCTGCCATGATCACCTGGCCGCAAAGGTAATTGCTGAATCCCGGCTCCTTAGGAACACCAAATGTGTTGTGCTGAACACCGCGTCGCAGATCGGTGTCGACCAGCAAGGTTTTGCTCTTTTGCTGCGCCAGCGTGATGCCGAGATTGGCCGCAGTGAAGGATTTGCCGTCGCCAGGAGCAGTGGAAGTGAGTACCAGGGTTTGTATTCGCCCGGTCTTTTTGTTGTAAACAATGCTCGTGCGCAACGAGCGATAAGCCTCGCCAACGGGCGTGGGCGCAAAGTCGTACGTCACCAACTGCTGATCGATCATCTTCGCTTTTTCCTGATCCTGAAAATCATAGACGTTATCGAATTCAAGCTGGGGAATGGAACCTAGCACGTTGAGTTTCAAATAGGTCTTGATATCATCGACGGTTTTAATCGTACGGTCCATAAATTCCCAGAGGAAAACGATGAAGATGCCCAGCACGACGCCCGCGACACCGCCACTTGCCGCTTTCGCTTTTTTGTTGCTGTTAACGGGCATTTCCGGCTCGATGGCGGGGTCCAAAATATCGATCGTCTCGGTTTCCACCGCCCCTTCGATTTCCAACTTCTGGAATTGGCCGAGCAGGGCTTTATAAAGCTCGGCTTTTTGCTCGTTTTCCCGCTCCAAATTTGTCAATTCGGTTCGCTCAATGGGAAGTCTGTCAAAACTGGCATTGAGCTGTGCCAATTCCATCCCCTTTTGGCTGATTTCTCGATCGATCGTGATCATCCGTGCCCGCGCCGTCTCTTCGATCTGGTTGTGCAACTGGCTGATCTTGCGTTGCAGTTCGCGCGCCCGTGAGTTGGAGGTGGAAGTGAGGCGCACGACCTCACTCCATTCTTTTTCCAAATCATCCAGACGCTGACGATTGAGCGTCATGCTGGTGTTGGTATCAAACGCTTTGTTGTTCGCAATCGCCCTGAAAATCAACCGGCGTTCTTCCAAGACCTGGGAGTTTTCAGTTTCACCATCCTGGGCGGGAAGAGTGTTCAACCGTGCGAGTAAATCTTTTAACGCATCCCGGTAATCTTTCAAATCACTCAGCTCACGATCCAATTTGCTTCGGCGTGACAGCTTCTCCTGAAAAGTCAAATCGGTGCCGCTGGTCAAACGCTGCCGGGCAGCAGCCAATTTCGCATTCGAGGCATCCAGCTCGGCTTTGGCCTGCCGCAATTGCGCATCCAGAATTTTGAGCTGCTCCGCCTTGGTGCCTTTTGCGGTCGATTGGCTTTCCTGCACCACAATCCGTGCGAGGCTGTTAACGGTTTGTGTGACGACATAGGGATCGTTGTCTGACAACGACACTTGCATCATGGTGCCGTCGTCAGCCATGTTCACCTTGATGCGACCTTGCAATGATTTAACGGTGGAACGAAAACCCTTGATGGTAAAAAATAATTCCGGCGGAAAATTACGCGAATCGCTGGCCAGTTGAAAAGTGAAGCCATTGACGGACACCGTGTCCAATGTGGCGTCAGTGATTTCGCCTTTACGCAATGTCACCTCGCGCCGGTTCTCATCAATGAGCCGGTTAAGTAAAAAACTGCCATTGCCGGGGAAACGCAAAACATAGCGGCCAGGCACCGGATTGCTCCCGCTGGTAAATTTGGAAAAAATCTGCTTGCGAAAAATCGGTGTTTCCCGATCTTTTTGCTGCTCGATCGCCAACACCAACCCGAGCTCCGAGACCACGCGTTCATTGAAACTACGGCTATTGATCTTCTGATAGCGCGCGCTCATCAGGGCTTCGGAATTACCTGCGTAATTTGTGAAGCGGATTGTGGCCGTGGCCTCGTAAATCGGTTTCTCCTGCTTGACGTAAATCACCCACGGCACGGTAACGGCAATGCTGGTGATCACCACGACCCACCAGCGCTTTTTGAGTGCCTTCCAATAGCGTGCGAAATCGAGCTTTTGCGCTTCCTGCGCACCGCTGTCTTCAAACAAATAAGGATCAATACCCATCATTGTCACACCATGGCAACTAACGACTATGATCTTTAATTTGATAATAAAGAACCACAAACGAAGCGGTCAAGGTGGCATAATCCACGATGGTCCGAAAATTAAAACGCGAAATTCCCGGAACGTAAATCTGGTCACCGGAGCGAACGCCGATTTGCTCCAGGGAATGCGCTTGCTGAAAACCTTCCACCAGGTTCTCGACAAGCACTCGCCCACTCCGCTCAACATAAATTTTATTGATATTGGCGCCGTTTGCCGGTCCCTCGGCCATGTTGATCAACTCCCAAAGTGAGCCCTTTGATTCAATCAAATAGGAACCTGGTTTGTTCACCATACCCATCACAGTCAGACGAATCAACGGCGAGCACATGACCCGAATGCCACGGATACTCAGACTGTCCTCAATGGCCCTGGCCAGGCTCTTGCGCGTGTGCCCGATGGCACGCATCTCGCCGATGACCGGCAGTGTGAGGTAGCCGCGGTTATCAATGAGAAAATCGTCATTGAGACCCAAATTTTGAATTCCGCCCTGCTCGCCCACGCTGAAATCGCGCCAGACGACAATGCGAACGCCATCGCCCGGCGAAAAATCCCCGGCTCCGGAGGACAAGGTACTTACCTTGCGGCTGGATGGTTCCAGGCTGCTGCCGCCGGACTTGGACTGTGCCAGCGCCGGAGGAAGCGCAATGAACAAGAGGTTGATCCCGCAAGTGATCAAAACCACCCAGAGAGAACGCCAGCCCTGAGGTTGCATAGACAGTTTCCTTCCTTTTGAAATTACCTCGGCCATGAGGAAATTGTAAATAATTCGAAACAAAAAATTTCAATACCCAGCATCATTCAATACCACAAACATGACAATTTTGCGCAAAGTCATTACCAGTTTAAGGAATACGACAAGACCGTGCCAACATACGCTAAGCCACGAAAAGTCAAAGAAATAAAAATTTTGAGCCAACTCCACAAACGTGAAGAAATTTTCATTTCGCCGGCAGTTGACTGACTGTGAGAGGCGTTCAACTGCAAATTTAGACAAAACCATCCCTGCGCCCCAAACCGCATTATTGGGGATTGTGGCAATTTGAAAACGCACAGAAAATGAAAAAATGTAAAACCGTTCACCGTGACCGATAGAAGCGGTAGCGCTGCTCCTTCGTGGCAAGGTTCAACTTTTTAAGCGTTCGATAAACCCTCCACCAGCTTGCCTTGGTGAAACCAAACCGCTCCGTGTTCAGCTCCTGTCGGATCTTCCAGGCGCCCCAAACAGGGTTACTGATGACGATCGCCTTTATTTTTTCTGCGAAGGGAAGGGCGTGTTCACTGATTTTAGGCTTAGTGAATACGGTTCTGGATTTAAGGCGGGAGCCTTCTCCCTCACGCCAGCTTGATGGCCGACTCACGGGAGGGGAAGCTAAAGTCACATCACGAAAACTGCTTTCCGTCACCGAAAGTGCCTGTCTGAAACTCTTGGTGATATCCAATCCAATGGATATATCGAAATCGTCAATGGCTTCTTCGATGCTGTCGTAGCACTCGAGAATGCGATTGAACTCGAGCATCTCGAAAACATCGAAGACTTCCGGCATCATCTGCACCAACTTCAGATCGCCGCCGTTTTCGCGGATACCTTTGATCTCGCCGACGAATACACCCCAGCCCGCGGAGCTGACATAATTCACTTGACCCATATCCACAATGATGTGGAAAACGCCCTGCTTCATCACGGCAGTCATTTCCCGTGACATCTCGGAGCAGGTTTGGGTATCAAGGTAACCTTTGACCCGAAACAAAGCGATATCGCGACGAGCGCCAACTTTGCTCAAAGAGATTTGAATTCCTTCCATAAAGAGTCTTTCGGCTTTCTGTGCACGTCCCATCCTTGCAACAGCCTACGGCTGCAAGCGTCGCAACAATGTTGCATCCAAATCCCATGCCAGATTTGGAGGCGGGACGATGCCCAGATTTAGTCGGAAAAACAGCAAGTTAACTTGAGAGATTTATTATCCCCAAAAGAAAGGTCGTTTTAAAATGTTCGGCTCGGAAACATCATGTTCAGAAATGATACAGCCCGGGGATGAACAGAATGTCTTACGTTGAAAAATCAGACAGAACGGTTCTCGGCCCAGCTTATCATTTTGGTTTTACAAATCATTTTCTGCTTCGCGCCACCAGGCGTGCATATAACTTGGTGTATTTCTCAGCGGCAGTTTTCCAAGAGAAATCCTGTTTCATCGCATTTTTCATCAGTTTGAGCCAGCGCTTTTGATCTTGAAAAACTTTGATCGCACGCTCGATGGTTTTCACCATGTCTTCCGGCTCGTATCTTTTGAACACAAAACCGGTGCCGGTCTCGGTCTTGGCATCATAATTTTGTACCGTTTCCGCGAGACTACCAGTGGCATGCACAATCGGTATGGTCCCATAGCGCAGCGCATAAAGCTGGCTGAGGCCACACGGCTCGTAACGCGACGGCATCAGAAACATATCCGCGCCGGCCTGGATCAGATGCGCCATGGGATTATCAAAACGCAAATGCACCGCAAGTTGAGCAGGATACTTTTTGGCAAAACGGGACAGCATTTTGTGGTACTTCTCGTCGCCGGCGCCGAGTACAAACATCTGAACACCGAGTGCCATGATGTCATCAAAAGCCTGCTCCAGGAGATCAAACCCCTTTTCCGCATCGAGACGTGAAATCATACCAACGAGCGGTGTTCGCTCATCAAAATTAAAGCCAGCGCGATTGAGCAACTCCCGTTTGTTCAGAACTTTAGGACTGAGTTTATTGGCAGAATATTGATGCGGCACAAAACTATCCTTCTCCGGACTCCACTCGGCATAGTCTGCGCCATTAACGATACCGACCAAATCGTGACAGCGGGCGCGCAATACACCTTCCAACCCCATGGCATATTCCACGTTATGTTGAATTTCCTGAGCATATACCTGACTGACCGTGGTGATCAAATCTGCGGTCATCAAACCGGCCTTGAGAAAGTTGAGCTTGCCATTAAATTCGAGATCGCTGCCAGGGTAAAACATTTCCTGCGGCAGTCCCGCCTTCTGCAAAACCGAGGGCTGAAAAATTCCCTGCGAAGCAATATTGTGCACCGACAATAAAACAGAGGTGCCTTTGAAAAAAGGATCGTCCCGATAAAGGGTTTTCAGATAGACCGGGATCAAAGCGGTTTGCCAGTCATTGCAATGAATTACATCCGGTTGCCACTGCAGAAGTTTCAAAGTCTCCAGACAACCTCGGCAAAAAAAAATAAAACGCTCTGCGTTATCGGCATAATCATTACCGGCGGAATTCTGATAGAGGCCATCCCGATCAAAATACGCTTTATAATTGAGCAAATAGATTTGTACTTTCGAGTCCGGCAAAAACGACGATTTGACATTTGCTTTGAGAATCTGGCCGCCAACTTGGACGGGCATCTCCTTCAGGCGAATCACATCGCGCAGGGTGTATTTACGCTCATTCACCGAACGATAATTCGGCATCATCATGCGCACCTCATGGCCACGCTCTTTAAGGGCTTTGGGCAGGGCTTGAGACACGTCGGCAAGTCCCCCGGTTTTGGCGAATGGCGAAACTTCCGAAGAAACAAAAAAAATCTTAAATCTATTTTTCATGTTTTGTGCTTGCCTCGATTTGGTCAGCCATCACCGCTGGGCCGGCTATGATGGATGCGTGTTGCAAGTTTCCTACCGCAGCATTCACGCGCCACGGCTGTAGCGGTACGAGGTGCCGAAAACGAGTCTGTCGCTAAACCTGTACTTCCCGCAAATGTTGGGCCGCCATTTCCGGAGGAGTCGGATTGATATAGAACCCTGATCCCCACTCGAATCCGGCGACTTTGGTGAGCTTGGGAATGATCTCAAAATGCCAATGGTACTCCAGCAATGGCGCTTCTTGAACCGGCGAAGTGTGCAGGATAAAATTGTAATGCGGGTTTTCAAGCGTCCGGTTGATGCGCACCAGTGTCTCTTTCAACACGGCGGCGAGGGCAAAGTATTCCGTCAACTCCATGCCTTCAAAATGGGAATGATGCTTCACCGGCAACAACCAGGTTTCAAACGGGAAACGCGGCGCAAACGGCTCCACGGAAATATAATCATCGGTACGGACGACCAGGCGCTTGCCCATTTGAAGTTCCTGATGAATGATGTCACAATAAATACAGCGTTCTTTAAAATCATAATGTTTTTTCGCGCCGAGCAACTCTTCCTGCACGCGTTTCGGAATGATCGGTGTTGCAATCAGCTGAGAGTGCGAATGTTCCAGCGAAGCCCCGGCGGATAATCCATGATTTTTAAAAACCAAGATGTACTTGAAGCGCGTGTCGTTTCTCAGATCAAGAATGCGCTCACGAAAAATCAGCAGGAGGTCGTAAATATGATCGACTTCCAAATCAGCCAGCTCCGCCAGATGATTGGGGGTTTCAATGATGACTTCGTGAGCTCCGATGCCATTCATCATATCATACAAGCCTTCCCCGCGTCGATTGAGATCACCTTCGATCTGCAGGGCAGGAAATTTGTTTGGGACGACCCGGATTTTCCAACCGGGAATATTCCTTTGGTCCGTACCGGGACGAAGCGCACGCACCTCCGGCGGTGTTTTATCCTCATTGCCGGGACAAAAGGGACAAAAGCCCCCGCTGCGCACCTTTGGCTCTGCCGTCCAATCAGAGGGCCGTTTCCCGCGTTCGCTTGAAATAATAACCCAACGCTCGATAATCGGATCCTTGCGTAATTCCGGCATGATGATTTTTCAAATAAGTTAAGCTGGAGTAGAAGTTGTGCCCTCCCTATGGCGCAGCCTGCGGCCCGCAGCTTGCAGCCGCAAATTTCCGTACAGCTTTGGAATTGAAGTGCACTCTGCCCAAGACGACAAGCACAGGATTTACAACGAGCAGAATCGAAGTCTGTGCCCGCAAGCCACACACAGGGTTTTGCACGCTGAGGCAGGCGAGATTTCAGTTATAATCGGGCAAGATATTTCCGAGCGGTTGCAACATAAGGGCTGCTCGGATATTTCGCGATCAATTGCTCAAATTCACTGCGCGCTTGTTCACGCTCACCCATGCGCTCATAGCAACGTCCGAGCATAAAAAGTGCCGCATCGCTTTTGTTGGAACGAACAAAAGTAAAAACCTTTTCAAACTCCGCGATGGCTTGCTGAAACTTGCCCAGACCGTAGTAACACTCGCCAATCCAATATTGGCAGTTGTCCGCGTAGTCCGCATAGCTGCTCTTGTCGCTTTCGGCAAGTAAAGCTTGAAATGCAGCTATGGCATCATGATAGCGCCGTTGTTTGTAGAGATTAAGCGCTTCGTCATAACGCTGCACGTACCCATCCGCGCCCGCATAAGCACCAGCCGTGCGAACCGTTTGCAACCGGCCGGGAGCCTTTTCAGCGTCCTGAAGCCTCTTCAGAAGTTCATCTCTTTCGATGAGGGTGTTACGCAACTGCTGTTCTCGCGCATTCAGCTCCCGCTGCAGGCGCTCATTTTCTTTTTGCAAATCAGTCACAGAAGGTTGCGCAGTTTCCGGCTTAACTGGGACGACAGCAGTCGGCTCTGGTTTGGCGGGTTCGGGCTTGGTAGTTTCAGGCACAATTCCCAGGAGCCGTAAAACCTCGGCATCTTCGGCACTCTGTTTATCCTCCTGGGCGGGAGTGCTCAACAATTTATCAATGTCGATTTCTCCGCTTTCCGGTGTAGTGGTTGACACGGTTTTATTTCTGCTACCGCTACACGCGCTCAAGATCAAACCCGCACAAAACACCGCAATAAACAATCTTGCCAATCTTCCAGGACGGCATAGCATGGCAAATCTGGACCAGCCTTCAAGCATTCTGGTGAGACTTATTCCACTCATATTGACCTCCCTGTTGCTTGCAATCTATTGTTGCTCGCGGAAGACCAGATAGCTTGCGGTGCCCCATCCTGCGGCAGCAGCCAGTCCGGTCACAATCCGCCAACCAATTTCGCTTCCATGAACTCGTACAAAATTCGGTCGATTCGGCAAGCCAGAATAGCCAATCCCGCTGACCGCTTCATCCACAGCAACAATACAATATTCAAGGCCCGCTTTTTGGACTGCCATGGCCGGGATTGTCCCGACGTACAAATTACCATCAGCGGAAGTAAGCGGCTCGACCAACCAACCTCGAACGTTTGCCGGCCGATAGAGGATCGCTCCTTTACGGAGACGCTGGTTTTCAAAAATCTCGGCACGCACATGAACATCATGGCCGGCCGTGGCACGCAACACCGGAGAATGAATAACGATCGGTGGTACTTTGTCCTTGCCCTCGGTGTTGGGTGAGCTGACGAATGCGGCGATATTGCTTCCGATCTGCGAATCCGGCACTCCATCATGATCGAGATATCCGTCCCGATCTTCCGGTGAGTGCGGGTCTAAATCATAACGATCGATGACGCCGTCATGGTCTGCGTCGCCATCCACTTTACCGAAATTGACTGTAAAGCCCGTAAAAGCTGCAATCACGGCATCCTTTTGATCTCCGATTGGAGTGAGGTCAAGTTTATCGGTGAACGCGTAACGGTAAGTGACGCCGGTTGTCCAGGTGATTCGTGTGGAGAGGAAAATATCCAGCCCGCCGGCCGTCTTGAGAAAATAATCGAAATTTTTCTTGGTTTGTGCTTCAAGCGGAATCACCTGATTGGTGCGTTTATCGAACGGTTGCCACAACACACCTCCTCCGCCCAATGTCACAAAAGGTGACACTTTGCCATACGGCGCAAACCGTAAAGTGAGATCCAATGCGACCGGCACCATCCGCAACACAGCTGTATCCGCCCGCGCGCCAAGCTGGAGATCGGCAAACCCGACCTCGGTGCCCAAACTCAAATGTGGCCAAAGAGCAAAAGAAAAAACCCCGCTAACTTCCGGGCTCAACTTTGGTTCGCCGATATCACCGTCCAACCTGGCGATCCCGCCACGAAAACCCAGACCCAATTGGGGGACTTGTGCCCATACAGGCGCAACCTGCGCGAAAGAAGCGAAGGCGATAGCCAATCCAAGCCATCCCCAACCTCTACAGCCTCGCATCCAATTCACGATGCACACCTTTTTAAAGTTTTAAGACACGTATTTGTATTAAAATGTATGAAAGTTCACCCAGAAAGTCAAGTTTTTAATTCCCTACAGATATTCAAACCGTCTGACGCCGGCATTTAAAATGAGGGAAACGAGAATCGTATTCGTCCAAAGCGCGGAACCGCCATAACTTAAAAAAGGTAATGGCAATCCCGTGACGGGCATAATCCCCACACACATACCCATATTAATGATGACATGCACGGAAATCACAGTTACCGATCCGACGACCACCAACGCCGTGAACTTGCTTTTGACGGCAGCGGCAATCATGAGCGCGCGCAACAGCAGGGTCAGGAATACGACCATAATGAGCGTTACACCCAAAAAGCCGAATTCTTCTCCGATGACTGTGAAAATGAAATCGGTATGTTGCTCTGGCAAAAAGCGCAGTTTGGTTTGCGTACCGTGCTGCCAGCCCTTGCCCCAAAAACCGCCAGAGCCAATGGCAACCTTCGCCTGATTGACCTGATAGCCGGATCCTTTCGGATCCTCCTGCAGGCCGACAAAAGTCAGAATGCGCTGTCGCTGATAATCATGCATTCCTTCCCATACTTTGGGCGTCAAAATACCCACGGTGATGTTGATTAAAAAAACCGTCAGAACAACCCACAGTCGGCGACGCGACCACAGCAAAATACCAATAATCAGCAAGATGGCTATGGTGAAAGTAACGAGATTGAAGGCGGAAATCAGGGTTATGATCGGTGCACTGAGAACAAAAATGATAAACGGCGACAGCCCGGCCCAAAACAGCATGGGTACGGCGAGCGCAAAAAACACCATGGCCGTGCCGAGATCTGGCTCTTTGACAATGAGCAAAGCCGGAACCAGTGCAATCGCAAAAACAATGATGAGATCCTTATAATGTCGCAAATCGGTAGTCTGGTGCGAAGCGAATTTAGCCACTGCTAAAATCGTCGCAACCTTTGCAATTTCCGAAGGCTGCAAACGTAACAGTCCAAGAACGAACCAACGATGGGAACCTCTGCCTGCACCCCAAAAGAGTACCAAGATCAAAAGGATCAATGCGACGGCATAAAACCAATACGCATATTTATAAAAAAATTTCATCGGCGTCATGATGACAGCCGAGGCGATCATGATGCTGATGGTGAACCAGATGACTTGCTTGGCAAAATTATCCTTCAAAACCGCCGGCGTATTGATGGCCGTGGTTACGCTATAAATCGCCATCAAACCGGCGGCGACCAGGATAAAAACACACACGACAATGATTTTATCGAGTTCACGCAGTGTTTGCTCAGAGCGCTCGAACATTTCAAATTTTCCGGATCTTGTATTGTCGTTTTGCTACGGGGTTGCTTGTGCCACGACCAGACGCTGTGACGAAGGAATCAGTTTATTCTCCCTTAACAACAGTGAGATAATCCCTCGCGCAATCGGTGCGGCAACCGCACCACCGCCACCACCGTTTTCCACAAACACACACCATGCAATTTGCGGATCCTCGAATGGCGCGAAGCCAATGAACCAGGCATGCGCTTCTCCATGCGGATTTTGTGCCGTCCCGGTTTTCCCTGCGGCGCTAATACCCGGCACCGCCGCCGCGCGACCAGTGGCACGATCACCATGAACCACCAAATACATACCCCGCTTGACAAGCGCATAGGTCTCCGGACTGACTCCGGGGATATGCACTGAATCCGGTTGGTCATATTCTTCAGTACCTGTGATCGGATCTTGCACCCCGCGCTTGAGATGGGGTTTGAAAGTATTTCCCTCGTTGGCAATCGTCATGGCCAGGTAAGCCATTTGCAAGGGTGTCACCAACAAATCTCCCTGACCGATTGCGACGTTCAAGATCAAGCCCTTGCTCCATTTGTTTTTGCCGTAGCGCTGATCAAAATATTCCTCATCCGGTACCAAACCGGGGCTTTCGCCGATCAGATCAATCCCGGTAATCTTGCCAAAGCCGAATCGCCGTGCATAGTCCGCCCAATTTTTTAAACCGACTTTGAGTCCCATTCTATAAAAATAGACATCACAAGACTGCTCGATCGCTTGCAACAAATTGACGGCACCATGCCCACCGGGCTTCCAGCAACCAAAGCTTCGGTTGCCAAGACGATAATATCCCGGACAAAAAACACGCTCCTGCGGATCGATCAATCCCGTCTCCAGCCCGGCAACGACCAGTACAAGTTTAAAAGTGGACCCCGGTGGATAAAGGCTCTGCAGCATGCGGTCATAAAGCGGCTTGTTGGGATCATTCACCAATTGATTCCAGATTGCGGCGGTGACCGGCCGGGAAAAAAGTTCAATGTCATAATTGGGCTCACTCACCATCGCAATCACTTCACCATTTTTGCAATTGAGTACAACGGCGCCGCCTCGGCGGCCGGTAAATTCGTGTTCCAAATAGTATTGCAGCGAGGCATCAATCGAAACGAGCAGGTTCCGGCCCGGCACTGGAGTGACGTAGTGAAGTTGCGGATTGTCCGCCTCGGTCAGATCACCAACGATGCGACCGAGCGCATCGGCCTGCACATAACGTTTGCCCTTGAGACCTCGCAAGATCGATTCGTATTGCCGCTCCAGGCCTTTTTTCCCAATCAAATCCCCGGGTTCATAATCCAAATCATGAAAAAGATTGAGCTCGCCTTCGGTGATTTCGCTGAGATAGCCGAACAGATGCGGCGCTTTGACTCCACGCGGATAACAGCGGCGTGATTCGGCACGAAACTCGACTCCCGGCAACTCGAGGCGTCGCTCATGCAACAAACTCAAGGTGGAAAAATCAATTTGGCGTTCGATTTTAATCGCCTGGAAATTGCTCTGGCTGTTGCGACGCAGCCGCTCCTTGATTTCCTGCGGCGTCACTTGAAGTGCCTCGGCCAGAATATGGTAGGCGCTGTCGCTTTTGTTGAGCTCGGCCGGCACCGCGTAAAGCGCATAAGCCGGACTGTTGTCGACGAGAATGGTTCCGTAGCGATCAAAAATCAATCCGCGTGGCGCCTCGATGTCAATCGTGCGAACGCGATTCTCCTCCGATGCCAGGAAAAATTCCTTGCTCTTGTATAATTGAAGATAGGCAAAGCGCAGCAGCAACACGAAAAAAATCAGACACAGTGCTGCAGAAAAGATCAAACGTTTTTTGGATTCAGTAAGCTCCATATTCGATGCGTTACTGTTTTCCCCAGAGACCACCTGGCCACACCGCGTGAACCATCATGCCCACAAGCACGGTATAAAAAAAATGGGGCAAGAGGTAACGCAAAACAATCCATCCCGGGCCGAGATGAGAATCGAAATAATAAATCACTTGATAGATCACACTGTTGGTCAGTGCGGTAGCCGCAACGACACCAACCGTCACCGGGAAGTTGTATTTCACCTTCTCCCGCGAGAAATAACCGGCGACAAAACCAGCGACCGACTTTGCCAGCGACGATAAACCATAAAATTGCGTCACCGCGGCATCTTGCACAAAACCCACGAGACAACCGGCCAAAATTGCCGGCGTCGCACCATGGCGAATGCCGGTGATGACAACGCCAATCAGCAGCAGATCCGGATAGACATCTTTAATGGAAAGCAACGGAATCAGCGTGGTCTGGAGCAGGGCAAGAAAAGCAAACATCAACAGATATTTGACAATACGTATCATCGGGCTATCGAGCTGACGACTTGCTGCGCCCACCGTCCTTCTCACAACACCGCAAGAGCAATCGGGCCGCAGCGTCACATTCAATTACTGAGGACGGTTTTCGGAGAGATTATGACATAAACTTCTTCGAGCCGGGAAAAATCAACATCCGGTTGAAGCGTGATGGTCTTGAAGAGCGAAGTTTTGTCTTCATAAGTTCCGCTCACGAGGCCGATCCGCAGTCCCGGTGGAAAGAGTGCGCTGGAATCCGAGGTGACGACCGCATCGCCGATTTGCACATCCGAAGTGCGTGGCACGGCAGTCAGTTCCAACCCACTTCGTTCCGACCAGGTGACAATGCCCAAAACCCGGCTGCGTTGCACGCGCGCACTGACGCTGAAATTCCGATCCAACATGAGCTGAACAATACTTGTATGGTGATACACTTTATAGAGCTTGCCAACGAGACCCTCTGGTGTCACCACCGGCATATTGGGGCGCAGGGCGTTGTCGCTGCCAATATCAATAGTGACGGAAACGGGTGTCTCATCGCGTTGCTTGGTAATAACTCGGCCGGTGCGAAAATTCCACGAGGTGCGTTCGCGAAAATTCAACATTTGCCGGAGCCGGTGGTTTTCCAACACGGCTTCGCGCAATTGCGTATTCTCCAGCATCATTTGGGTCGCTTTCCGGCGCAACTCGGTGTTTTCGCGCTGCAATTCCGCCAGTTTGCGCGCCCAACTGAATTTTTCCTGCAGAATGGCGTAATAATCGAGAAACAGCGCGCGCATCGCATCGATCTGTGGCTTGTCATTGTTGAACAGACAATAAAGCGAGGCGAGGATGGCGGCAATGAGCGTGAAATACTCCCGCTTGGAAATGAAAAAGAGATTGGGGCGTTCCAATAAAAATTCCTTCATGCCTCAATACCTTTTTGCCTTGGACAGGACTTTCTGATAGTGATTCAAATTTTCGAGCACCCGGCCGCTGCCGCGCACCACGCAGGTGAGCGGATCCTCCGCGACGATGATGGGCAAATTCGTCTCGCGGCGCAATCTCTCATCGATCCCTTTTAACAGCGCGCCCCCGCCGGACAACACGATGCCGCGATCGAGAATGTCGGCGGAAAGTTCGGGCGGAGTCCGTTCGAGACAAAGCTTGGTGGCCTCCACGATCGCGTTAACAGGCTCGGCCAAAGCTTCCTGCACTTCCGCGGAGCTGATCTCCACGGTTTTGGGAATCCCCGCGACGATGTCACGGCCGCGCACGCTCATCGTGGCTTTCTCATTATAGGGCGCAGCGGACCCGATCGTGCATTTGATCTGCTCGGCGGTGTTTTCACCCACGAGCAGATTGTAGTTGCGCTTGAAGTGTTGGACAATCGCCTCGTTCATTTCATCACCGGCGATGCGGATCGAAATATGATTCACGATCCCGGAAAGTGAAATGACGGCAATTTCCGTGGTGCCGCCGCCGATGTCAATGACCATGCTGCCCACCGGCTGCTCGATCGGCAGTCCGACACCGATCGCCGCGGCCATGGGCTCATCAATCAAATAAACCTCGCGGGCGCCGGCATGTTCGGCAGAATCACGCACCGCACGTTTCTCAACCTCGGTGATGCCACTGGGAATGCTGATCGCCATGCGCGGTCGCATCAACCGGGTGGTTTGCACCCGGCGAATAAAATGCCGAATCATCGCTTCCGCCAACTCGAAATCGGAAATGACGCCGTCCTTCATCGGACGAACAGTGACGATCTCGTTCGGCGTGCGGCCTTGCATCTCCTTGGCCTCACCGCCATACGCCACGATCTCCTGATCCGCCTTGCGCACCGCCACGATGCTCGGTTCATTAACGAGAATGCCTCGGCCTCGGACGTAGACCAGGGTGTTGGCGGTGCCGAGGTCCATCGCGATGTCATTGCTGAAAAAATTTTGCCAATTAAAAACCATGCGTTGTTTACCTTTCCTAACTACCGATGTTACAGACTACACCGTCACTTTGCAGATATCCAAATGCTCCTGACTCATCCGCCGTTGCTTTCTCAATGTTTAAAATGCCGGATGGCAGTGAAGACCATGGCTAAGTTATACTGATTTGCCGCGGCGATCACTTCGGTGTCACGCATCGAGCCGCCCGGCTGAATCACCGCGGTTACCCCGGCTTGTGCCGCTGCTTCCACACTATCGGGAAAGGGGAAAAAGGCGTCGCTGGCCATGACCGTACCCTGCACAGAAAGACCGGCGCGCTGCGCCTTCTCGATCGCCAACAATGCCGCATCGACACGGCTCATTTGACCGGCGCCAATCCCTATCGTACGATCAGCAGTGCAGTATACGATGGCGTTGGATTTCACATGCCGCACGACTTTCCACCCGAAACGCAGCGCCGGCCATTCGGTTGCGGCCGGTTGCCGCTTGGTCACGACTTTGAAATTGTTTTCATTATCCTCGCGGGCATCTTGATCTTGAACGAGTATGCCGCCGGCGACTTTTTTAAATTCAAAAGTGCAGGCCGGCGATCGATTTATTTCAGGCAAAGCCAAGAGCCGTAAATTCTTCTTGCTCGCAAAAATTCGCTGGGCCTCGGTGCTGAAAGCGGGAGCAAGCACCACCTCGGCGAAAAGCTCGGCAACCGCGGCGGCCGTTTCTCCATCAACTTCACGATTGCAGCCGATAATGCCGCCAAACGCTGAAATCGGATCCGTGGCTTTTGCCTTTTGATAAGCTTCCACCAAAGTCGTGCCAATCGCGACACCACAGGGATTGGCATGCTTGATTATCACGGCGCAGGGCTCATGAAACATACGAACTAGCGCGAGCGCTGCATCGGTGTCGGCAATATTATTGTACGAAAGCTCTTTTCCCTGCAATTGCTGCGCACCGCTGATTCCCTTTTCTCGACTCAAGCTGTCGCGATAAAATGCTGCGCGCTGATGCGGATTTTCGCCGTAACGCAAATCTTGAATTTTTTCCAGACCGACAAAGAGAGAAAGCGGCAAATCAACGGTTGTGGTCTCGCCTTGCAAATAGGCGTCGATGGCTGCGTCATACTGAGCAGTGTGCGCGAAAGCTCCGATCGCCAACTCTCGGCGTAGGGTTTCGGAGAGCTTGCCGTCATTTTTATCCATCTCCGCCATCACGTCACGATATTGTGACGGATTAGTGACGACGCCAACATGTGCGAAATTCTTGGCAGCCGCGCGGATGAGGGCCACACCACCGATGTCGATATTTTCAATCGCCTCGTTGAGCGTCACGCCGGTTTTTGCCACCACCTCACGGAATGGATAGAGATTGACGATCACCAAATCAATCAACCGAATGCCATGCCGCTCGGCTTGTTCGAGATGCGCCGGCACATCGCGTCGCGCCAGCAGCCCGCCCAAAATTTTGGGATGTACGGTTTTGACCCGGCCATCAAGGATTTCCGGGAAGCCGGTGATTTGCTCAATGGGTGTAACCGCGATGCCCTGCTCTTTCAGAAATCGTGAAGTGCCACCGGTCGAAATAATTTCTATATTTCGCGCCGCCAAAAACATGCCCAGCTCTTTCAGGCCGGTTTTGTCATGCACGCTGATGAGGGCGCGTTGGATTTTGGGCAAGTAAACCTTTGCTCCTATTAATGACTTGTAAAAATAAAAATGTAAATCAAAGAGTTTTGGCTAAGTAATACGTACTCTCCGACCTTCTATATGGATGCGATCCTCGGCAAAAAGCTGCAGGGCCTCGGCATAAATTTGATGCTCGACTTTCAGCACGCGCGCCGCGAGTGTTTCCGGCGTGTCATCATCCAATACCGGAACACAACGTTGCAAAATCGGAGGACCGGTATCATACTCTTCATCGACCAAATGCACCGTGGCACCGCTCACTTTGCAGCCATATTCCAAAACCGCCTCGTGCACGCGATGGCCATACATGCCCTTGCCGCCAAAACTCGGCAACAACGCCGGATGAATATTCACGATCCGATGGCGAAACTGCCGTACGACGCCAATCGGAATTTTGCGCAGGAATCCGGCCAACGCGATGAAATTGACCTCGTGCTTGGCCAGTTGCTCCAACAACTCAGCTTCATACTCCGAGGCCGTCGCATAATGCTTTTCTTCAATTACAACCGCAGGAATATTTCCCGAGCGGGCAATTTGCAAAGCGCCGGCATCCGGACGATTGGAAACACAGAGGACCACCTGTGCGCTCAAACGTTTTGCCGCAATCGCATCGAGGAGGGCCTGGAAATTCGAGCCGCGTCCACTGGCAAAAATCGCGAGACGGAGATTCACATTTCTCCACAAAATTTGCAAATCCTGAGCCTGGATTCTTGATACTGAATTCTGGTAAATGCAAATGGGATCAAGGATCAAGCCTCGAGCATCCAGTCATCAACTTACGGCGGATTCCACAATCGTCAACGTGGACTTGTCACCCTGCACAATCAATTCCGCGCGAATGCCCACCGGCAGCGTGTATTTCACCTCAACATGACCGTAATCCAGACCAGCGACAGCCGGAACCTTGAGCGGCCTGATGAAATCATGCAACAAATCATCAATGGTCAACGACGGTTCGTCATCTGTTGGCACACAATCCGTCGTCTGGCCCAAAACAAAGCCGGCGATACGCCTGAGAATACCAGCCTCGCGAAATTGCACCAAATACCTGTCAATCCGGTAAGGCGCCTCGCCAATTTCTTCAAGACAAAAAATGCTTCCTTTGACCTCGGGGAAATGCGGCGAGCCGACAAGCGTAGCGACCAGGGAAAGACATCCGCCAATGAGTGGACCAACGGCGCGACCACGGGTAATCGGTTGATAATTGTCAACCCCGGGGCGACGCAAATCCCCAAGTGGTTCCGGATGGGTCAGAATGCGCCAAAACTTTTCCTCGGTAAACGGGTCGATGCCCTTGCCCATCTCTGCAGCAACCATTGGGCCGGAGAAGGTGATCAAGCCGGCATGCCGAAGCATGGCAAGTTGAATGGCCGTAATATCGCTATAACCGACGAAGATTTTGGGATTGGCTCGAATCGCGTTGTAATCAAGCAGTGAAAGAAGCCTTGGCGTTCCGTAACCGCCGCGCGCGCAAAAAATTGCTTTCACCTTGCGATCACGGAACATGTTGTTGATGTCCGCAGCGCGTTCTTTGTCACGGCCGGCCAAATAACCATGCTCGTGGAAAATATATTTTCCGAGTTTGACCCGATAGCCGAGATTTTCAAGATAGCGAATGCCCTGCTCCAGTTTGTCATGTTTCATCGGGCTGGCAGGCACCACGACCCCAATCAGATCGCCGGGTCGCAGGCGAGGCGGCTTCAACAACTTTGGCATATATTCCTTTCACAAGAATCAACGCTAGCGCAAATACTGATCGACGTTGAACGGATAAGCCAGACGAAATTCATCATATCCGGTCTCATCGATGAAGATGAACTGGCGGTTGAGGTCGTAATAGCTCCAGATTTCGTAAGCCTTGATGGTCCGGCCGGGAAAAAGATTCGCCGAACGATTGAAAGGATTGCGCTCAATATCGTTCGGCGGGCCGAAAATAATGTAGACCATGCCCATGTCCGATTTCCAGCCTTCGCGGAAACCGCGAAAATGCGTGTTCGCATAATTCACGCGGCGATAATACTCGTCCATAAGCTCATTGACTTCCGTGCCGGGAGTCGGGTCATTTTCCTTCCAAAAACTCAAAAAAGCTTCGCGCCGCTTTTCCGGCGGAACCGCGAGAATTTTTTTCATGGCATCCCTTTTGGCAATATACCGCAATTGCTCAATGGCCGCATCGAGATCAACGATATTGGAGGGTATGCCGACCCAATGCAGCGTAATTTCCCGCTCCGTCGTCGCTTGTTGTTTGTTGCCGGTGACCTCGATGTGGATCAAATACACGCCGTGCGCGAGCGTCTCATTGGGCAACTCCAGGACCACCGGGGTGACTTCACCAGCATGGCGAACCATCTGTTCTTTGCGCAGGACTTTATCACCTTTAGTATTTTTCAAAAAATAAGAAACTTTGTATTCCTTCGTTTTACTCGCATCATATATTTCAAAAAAGGCGAAAAGCTGCGATTTTTCCCGCCGCGGCGCGGTTACCTGGGGATGGATGATGATTTTACCACTGCTGCTGTCCGCACTCACGGCATCGGCAATCAAGACGTCGCTCAACGAAAGCTTGGAGGTGCCAAAGTCACGCAAGACAATGCTGGTCTTGCGAAAACTGGTGAGGCGCGTATCGTTATCCATGACGCCAATATTGACCCGATATTTACCGGGTGCCAGAACAAAAGCAGCCTGGGTAAAATGAAATTTCTGGCGTGAGTTGGTCGAAGCAAAATCGTTCACGGTAACCGTGTCGCGCCAAATTTTGCCATTCACTTGAAAATCGTCTTCGTCCAAAATGACCGCAGAAACTTCATAAATTGCCTGATAAGAATCTGCCGCGACTTTGACGAACTGCAGTTCGTCGTACATGATTTTGAGATAGATCTCGAGCCGGTTTTCATGAGGCCGGTCACTGCGAAAACTCGCGAGGTCAAGGTAAAAATACGGCACGCTTGTTTCGTTTGCGCCTGCCATCTCAACTTGTGCTTGCGCCGAACTGAGCTTCAGCAGCAAGCATGCCAACAAAACACCGACCAAACGTTTTGTCGGAAAGTGTTTCAGTAAATTTTTCATAATTCCACCTCGCACCAATCATGGTTGACGATCTCCACGCGACCATACGGCAAGTCCGCATCTTCCAAAATTTTCCTACGGCTGCATACCTGCCGGATGGCCTTGCCAAAGGAGATGTTTGCTCTCGCCGTGCCTCCTGGTTGGGGTCGGCGAAGAACGCGAATTACGGCGGCGCGTTGGAATGGCAATCAAATCATAATCTTGTGCTGCCACGATATCAACTTCACAAAATTCCCCAACATTCACATCCCTCGAGTTTTTCCCCTGTGATTCCACAGGGTGCTGCCGCGCAGACACCAGCACTGTATGGTCGATCTCGGGACAATCCCAGGCAGTACGCCCGCGATAGGCGTTGACCGTCGGGTCAAGTTCATCAATCAAAATCCGAAGACGCCGGCCCACCTGGCTCGCGCTCCATGCTGCTGACACCTGCTGCTGTGCCTGCATCAAGAGATCGCAACGCTCCCGTTTGACCTCTTCCGGAACCTGATCTGGGAAACGAAAGGCCGGCGTATTTTCCTCCTGGGAATAACCAAAAACACCCAGTCGCTCAAAATTCCCTTCTGCTACAAAATCGAGCAGCTCTTGAAAGTCTTCTTCGGTTTCGCCCGGAAAACCGACAATCACCGAGGTGCGAAGAGCAAGCTCCGGGATCATGGCACGCATTCGCGCCAGCAGTTCCTCCGTATATTTGCGATCAACCCGACGTGCCATGCGTTTCAAAACACGGCTGGAAATATGCTGAATGGGCAGGTCGAGGTATTTGACGATCTTCGGTTCGCTGGCAACGACTTCGAGCATGGCATCAGTGACATGATAAGGGTAAGCATACATCAACCGCATCCATTCGATGCCATCCACCTGACAGAGCGCACGCAGAAGCTCCGGCAGTTGTTTCCGACCATCGAGATCGAGGCCGTATTGAGTCGTATCTTGGGCGATCAGGATCAGCTCTTTGACGCCTTTCTCTGCCAGACGAGCCGCCTCAGCTACAAGCGCAGGAATGGGCGTGCTGCGAAAGCTGCCGCGAATAGCCGGTATGGCGCAAAAACTGCAAGGATGCTCGCAGCCTTCGGAAATTTTCAAATAAGCATAATGTTTCGGCGTGAGCAGCTCACGTTCGCCAATCAATTCATATTTTAACCGTAACTGCCTGGCAATGCCGGCAACAACCTTGCCGAGGTCGCGGTTGCCATAAAAAGCATCGACTTCGGGAATTTCCCTGCGCAAATCTTTTCCATAGCGCTCCGAAAGGCAGCCGGTGACGTAAACTTTTTTGATCTGGCCGTGCTTTTTGAGCTGCACCGCCTGCAAGATGGTGTCAATCGATTCTTCCTTGGCGGATTCGATGAAGCCGCAGGTGTTGATGATGACAGTGTCGGCACCATTGATGTCATCAACGAATTCCACGCCGCCGGCTTTGAGCCCGCCTTTGATGATTTCGGAATCAACGATATTTTTCGGACAGCCGAGGGTGATCAGGTTTATTTTCAAGTTTGGCCTATTACACCTTTTTTATTTGTTCGTTACTTCATTTTTATTGTTGTGCCAGCTTAAAAAGTCTGCGGAGCTTCTCATCAACTTGTGTTTGCGTGTCAGAAGATATACTACCAAGCTCTCGTGAAATTAACGATGTGGTGACTGTCATCAAACGATGAAGACGCAAAACCGATGATACGCGAAGACCAGTATTCCAAAAGTCTGCCTGCATAGAATCCAGAACAAAACCCGTTTCCATCAAATCAACCGGAATCTGGCTGGAAATAAAGGCCACCACAACATGACGATGAGGCCCAATCGGGTCAGTCAAACATAAAGCGGGCCGTGCCTTGGTCGTGGAAAGATCGTCAAATGGAAACGGCACTAATACCACCTTACCCCTCGTCATGGAAAGGTCTCCCATCTTCCAGCGTGTAAATATCCTCCGCCGGATCTTTCAAAAAATCAAAAGCTGGATTCAATGCCGCGGCCTTTAGCCATTCCGCTTCATTCCAGTCATCTCCGTTTTCAGCAAAAAGCAAAATTACCCGCACTCGGCATGGAGCCTTAATCGGCAACGCATTGTCCAACTGGAGACGATTGGGTTCATTAAGCGTGCCTGATGTTTCCACTGCACGTAATGGCAAGCTCATAAGCAATTCTCCTTATCAATCAAACAGCGCCTCAACGAACTCCGCCGGATCAAACGGCTGTAAATCATCGAGCCCCTCGCCGACGCCGATGAAGCGCACCGGGATTTTCAGTTTCTCTTGAATGGAAAATATGATCCCGCCTTTAGCCGTGCCGTCGAGCTTGGTGACGACGAGACCGGTGATGGCAACAGCTTGCGAGAACACTTCGGCTTGCCGCAAACCATTCTGGCCGGTGGTGGCATCGATCACCAACAGTACCTCATGCGGCGCCCCGGCAATCACGCGGCTGATCACGCGGGAGATTTTTTTCATCTCTTCCATCAAATTGGTTTTCGTATGCAACCGGCCGGCGGTATCAACAATCACAACCTCGGTGCCGCGGGCTTTGGCGGATTGTACGGCATCGAATGCAACCGCGGCCGGATCGGCACCCGGCTGCGTCCGGAGAATGGCCGCCTCGGCGCGTTGCGCCCAGATATCGAGCTGCTCCGAGGCAGCCGCACGAAATGTGTCCGCCGCAGCGACCAGGACGGAACGACCGTGCTCACGAAAACGCCTGGCCAATTTCGCAATGGTCGTGGTTTTGCCGACGCCATTCACTCCGACGACCATGATCACAAAAGGCCGATGCGGAGAGGAAAAGAAATCGCCTCGACCGTCATCTGACGAAATCGTCAAACGCTCGCGAAGGAACTCTTTCATGCATGCGATCACCGTCTCCGGGGCACTGGCTTCGCGCAGACCGATTCGCTCGCGCAATCGCGAGAGCAACTCTGTGGTCACGTCATATCCCAAATCGGCGGCGAGGAGTGTCGTCTCCAATTCTTCAATCGTTTTCTCGTCGAGCCGGGCCTTGCCGGTAACGGCATAAACAACACTGTCGACCAGGCCCTGCCGCGTTTTGCGCAACCCGGATTTTAATTTATCAAAAAAAGAGCTCATTCGGTTTGTAATTTTTGTCGGTTTTTCAATTTGACGACTTGGATGGCCCGCTGCACATATGACACAATCGAAACAAAAAACAGCACGACCATGATCCAGAAGAATGGCCATTTCACCGGCTCGATATCCATGGCAAACAAGATCAATACAATTGCCATGGCCGTGACGGCAATTTTGCCCGGCCAATTGGATTCTGGAATGCCCTGTCGGGTCGCGATGAACAAGCCAACTATTAAGATAGTAAAATCACGTGCCAGAATCAATATCAAAAACCAAAGAGGAAAGTCCCGATAGAACGTCAGATACAGTGCCACGCCGCCGATGCAAATTTTGTCGCTCAGCGGGTCGAGGATGCGCCCCAGATCGGACTGCTGATGAAAGCGCCGGGCCAGAAAGCCATCGAACCAATCCGTGGCCGCCGCCAGGAGCATAAACCCCAATGCAATGAAATTGTCGGTGACATGATTCCGGCGGAGAAACAGGATGATCGGAATGAGCAAAAGCATCCGGGAAAAACTCAGAAGGTTCGAGACCGTCCACCAACTTGTGAAGTTGACGCGTGGGCGGTTGCGGGATTCGGCAAAAGCGTGAGAGGTGGACATTAGCTCATGAAAATTTTCACGACATCAAAAATCAGGCTCGGGTGCTGCAGCAGAGCGGTCTTGAAAATATTGATTAACGTGCGCTCTTCAGGTTTCATCGCGAGTACCGCTGCGGCCGTATGATTCAATTCCTCGTCGGTAAATTTATAAACCGCCTGTTTGATTTTGTACCATCTTTCATGCTTTTTCCCCTCGGCCTCGTGCCATTCTTTGGGATACTGGCCCAGGCGTTTGCTCGACACATCACCTGCGGCCACAGCTTCGGCGGCGACGCGACCGGCAATGCGGCCGGCAATCATGGCTGGCACGATGCCGCCGCCGGACATCGGATTGATCTGGTGCGCCGCATCGCCGACCAACATCAGCCCGTCACAAACAATTTCTTTCAAAGTTGGCGAACAAATGACGCCACCAACAACGGTGTACATTGCCGAGGCAGTGGGGAAATGACGAGCAATAAATTCCTGCAAATAACGCTGCGCCGATTTATGGCGGGCAAAATCGCCGGAAATACCGAGGCCAACATTCGCGACCGTGTCGCTCTTGGGGAAAATCCACAGATAGCCTCCCGGCGCCACTTCATGACCGAAATAAAGATAAATATATCGACGGTCAATCTTGATGTTGGCCAGCGTCACCTGCATGCAGCTTTCCATATCCTTCAACTTGGTGAAGGTACGCAATCCTGCGAAGCGACCGACACGCGACTCAACGCCATCGGCACCGATCACGACTTTTGCGCGCACATCATAATTCCTGCCGAGATGTTGCACACGTACGCCATTAATCGCGCCGCTGCCGTTTGTGCCATCGCGAATGAGGTCATAGACGTAAGCTTTGGTACGAATCTCGGCTCCCTTTGCCGCGGCCATCAAGGAAAGCTCATAATCAAAAATCTTGCGGTCGAGAATATAACCGACGCCGTTCAAGCCCTCGACCACAACTTCACGGCCATCCGGCGCGACCAGCACGACGCCGGAAATCTCGTTCGCGATGCCACGCGGCAGGGGATCAGGATCACAGGCGATGCGCAGTCCCTCTGCGCCGACTCCCTCAGCGCACCGGACTGGAATGCCGACTTCGCGATCTTTTTCGAGCACTAGAACTTTGGCGCCCTTTTCTGCCGCTGCTTTTGCTGCCCAGGAGCCACCTGGGCCGGCGCCGACCACGATAATGTCGTATTCGGATTGCATGGCAATTGATTTCAGTTCATTCGCCTAATTTTGGTCAGTCGACAATATGAATTATGCCGCCAGCTTCACCTCTTCCCGGGGAATGATCCTCCCCTGCGCATCGATCGGCGCCAGCGACTCCACCGGACAAACCCACACGCACAGCATGCAATCCGTGCAGCGCTGATTGATCTCGATTCTCGCCTCGTAAAGTTCAATGGCATCAAAAGGACAAACTGCGACACAGGTTCCGCAGAAATCACATTTATCGTTGATGACGCCGATCATGTCTTCTCCTGGAAATTGGCTTGCCGGTTAGCCCGTTAACCGGAATACGGGCCAACCGGTCAACCTCATTAAATCATTTTGCTGCCAGGCTCGGATAGCTCAAGCCGAAACGCCGGCGGTAATACCAGCGCGAAAAAAAGAACACAAACGCGATTAACAAGAAATACTGCCAAACTTTCGTGCAAATCGCCAGCGCCAAAAAGAGAATGGGCAACTTAATGGCGCGCGACACTTCACTCAGGCGCTGCCTGATTACCGCGAAAAGGAAAAAGGGCGCCGCAATCAAGGCCGGATAGAAAATCACAAAATCACTCAACCACCACGCAGTGATCAAAGCCCCGAATTCCAAAATGCAACCAACGACGGTGGTGACGCGCAATCCGTAGCGCACGCCGAAAGTCATTTTCTGCGTGCTGGCATCACCTTCCATATCCAAAAGCGTGGTGTAAAGATAAACGGCGGACACGGCGAACATGTACGGCAACGCGTGCAGAATCGGCAGACGCCATTCGATGCGCATCGACCACCAGCCGGCAGTGAAAATAAACAGCGCGCCGAGCGCATTAGCCAGCAATCCCAGCAATGGCCGGCCTTTCCATTGAAATGGTGCGACGTTGTAAAAAATACCGGTGAGCAGAAAGATTGCCATCAGCAGCCCGCCAGTTGCCACCCCGTACAAAAAACCTGCGCTCATCGGCAACACGCACAGCAAAATCATTTCCAGCCACGCGGCGCGCGTCGAAATGTGGCCGTCGGCAATGAGAAAGAGCTTCTGATTGCGCCGGTCGGTCTCGATGTCACACAGTTGATTCAAAATATAGGCGCTGCCCATGAGCAGCGTCAACAGCCCGAGCAAACACAAGGCGGCGCCATCGAGTGTGAACGCAGCGCCATTTCCTCCGAACCCGGAAAATTTGTAGAAAGCGAAATATCCGGCGGCGTACACCGTCCATACCGGAAAAAACAGCGTCGGCCGCAGGACAAAAACGTAGTCGAAAAATTTAACGATCCTGTTCATGATTCTCCATTCCCACTTCCTGATGGGATAGAAAACCTCGGCGTCAATGCGCGAGATGCTTCAGTTCCAAAGTTGCTTCGCCGGGGAAACCAGCAACATCAATTAAGGAATCTCTACCGCTAGTCGGCTGGCTATTCATCTTTTACTGCCCCTGTCGTTTCACCGGCGTTGCCATTGTTCAAATCATGGGTGAATTTGTGCATTTCCTCCTCCGGAGGAATCGGATACTCACCGGTGAAACACGCTGTGCAATAACCACCCTTTTCATGCGGCACGGATTTGAGCAGGCCTTCGATAGAAAGATATTCCAGACTGTCAACTTCGAGATAATTTTTGATTTCCTCGACCGTCTTGTTGGCGGCAATGAGTTCGCTTTTCGTCGGGAAATCCATGCCATAGTAGCACGGCGAGATGATCGGCGGCGAACTGACGCGCACGTGCACTTCCTTGACATCAGCTTTGCGCAACAGGCGCACCAAATGGCGCACTGTGGTGCCGCGCACTATCGAATCTTCAACCATGACCACCCGCCGGCCATTGAGTACGCCTTTTACCGGATTGAACTTGATGCGAACATTGAAATCACGCCCCGACTGATCAGGGTGAATGAAAGTCCGGCCGATGTAGTGGTTGCGAATCAGTCCGATCTCATACTTGATGCCGGAGTTTCGTGCATATCCCAGTGCCGCGGTGTTGGAGGAATCCGGCACGGCAATGACGATGTCGGCCTCTGCCGGGTGCTCGTTTGCCAAATTCTTGCCGAGGCGGCGACGAGCGCGATCGACATTTTCGTCAAAAATTTTGCTGTCGGGCCGGGAGAAATAAACAAACTCGAAGATGCACGCGGACCGCCCGGCTTTCTCGTCGAGAAAATCCGAGTGCATGCCATTGTGATTGATGACAACAATTTCGCCCGGCTCGACTTCGCGGACATATTGCGCCTCGACGAGATCGAAGGCGCAGGTCTCCGAGGCGATAAACCACGCTTCCCCCTTCCGGCCAATATTCAAGGGCCGCCACCCCCGTGGATCGCGCACCGCGATCAATTTGCTCCGCGTCAAAATCACCAGCGAATAAGCGCCCTTGAGCTGACGAAAAGCATCCTTGAGGCGTCCAACAATATCCTCGGCTGGTGACTTGGCCATCAAATGAAAAACCACCTCGGTATCACTCGTGGTTTGGAAAATCGAGCCCTCGTCTTCCAATTTGTTGCGGAGCATCCGGGAGTTGACAAAATTGCCGTTGTGTGAGATGGCCATGAGACCGTGCTTGGTGCTCACCACGAACGGCTGGGCATTATGGAGCACGGTCGAGCCGGTGGTGGAATACCGATTGTGGCCGATGGCCAGCTCGCCCGGCAGTTTATCGAAAATGGCGGCATCCGAAAAAACATTGGTCACCAAACCCATGTCGACATGACGGTGCAGGTGGCGGCCGTCACTCGTGACGATCCCCGAGCTCTCCTGACCGCGGTGTTGCAGCGCATACAAAGAGGAATAAACCATTTTTGCAGCCTGCGGATGTCCATACACGCCGACAACAGCGCAATTGCTGCGCGGCTTGTCAACAGGCACCTGATTGGAGACGACGGGTAACCCTGCAGTATGATGAGAAGAAGCTGACGAAATTGGTTGATGCTCCGGTCGAAGTTTTCCGTCGGACGGAAAAAACGAACTGCTCATATCGATAAAATGATGCGCAAAACCCAATGATTTGATTTATTGCGTCAACAGACCGACCGCCAAACCGATGCCGGCGACATCGGCCAGCACATCCTTCCAGCTTGGCGTGCCACGACGGCTGATGGCATCGTAAATTTCCTTGGCGATACCGATCGTCAAAGCGCCGCTGGCCGCCAGTTGCCGGCTTTGGCCACTTTTCCAATCAAGCTCTTGGTGAAAGAAATAAAACTGCGCAGCGACCAAGCCGGCACTGACGAAAGCATGATCGAATTTATCCCTGCCAAGCCAGGGATCGTGAGATGAAATTTTCGTCGGCCGGGCGGTTGTGTCTGGCAACGTCTGCGGCCTCTCCTGACTGAAGGCGATCTCGACGCCGCCACTCAATACCGCGAAAGCCAAAACACCGATCAAAAATTTCAAAATGCCGAACACGATAATGAATAAATAAAATATGAAATCATTTACAAACTTCAAAGTGCAATCTTGATTCGGAGGCCGAGAGCTCCAAAGTTGCCGGCAACCGGAGCCGGCGGCAAGAACGAGAGATTCGGACTCTCATCGAAATCCGACAGACTCGCGTCCACATACGCATCGAGCATGCTGTACAAAATCGTGCCGACGAGCCACCACAAAGCCGTGTTGCGATTGTTTTGGTAAAACAATCGCTCATCCCGGTCAGTGGTCCGAACCGCGCGCTGATTCCAATAGATCGCCGTAGCCACAAGCCCGGTCTCAGCACCAAAAGCCAGAGCGGCTTTGAAATATTTGCCATTGTAAAATTGTCCCCAGCCTGGCAGAGCGAGTGAGCGCAACATTGCGCCGGTCGGATTTCTCTTTTTCAAGATAACACGAACCGAATCCGAATCACCGGCGGCGACAGCAGAAGCCCTCGTTGAAACTTGTGCATTGCTGAGACCAGGAAAAGACAACGCCCCCAGCCAGAGAATTGCGGCGGCCCGAAAGAATGCCCAACGCATGCTTTTATTCCACCACCGCAATGGCCTCGATCTCGACTTTGGCACCGCGCGGCAAGGCCTTCACCTCAATGGTGCTGCGCGCCGGCGGATTGTCCGGAAAATATTTGGCGTACACTTCATTCATGGCGGCAAATTCACCGAGGTCAATCATGAATACCGTCGTCTTCACCACGTTCGCGAGGCTTGCACCGGCAGCAACGAGAATGGCTTTGACATTTTCCAATGCGCGGCGGGTTTGCGCGGCAATATCGCCTTCGATCATGCGGCCGGTGGCTGGATCGAGTGCAATCTGGCCGGCAGTAAAAATCATTTTGCCAGCGGAGATTTTTACGGCCTGGCTGTACGGCCCGATGGCCGCCGGGGCGCTGGGAGTTTTGATGGTTTCATGCATAATTCGTCATAGCAAAAGTTTGGTGACTATTCAGGTATAAAAGAGGCTGTCATTCCGTAGGCTACGCCCGTAGGGAATCTTTTTACTTATAAAAAATTTGCAAATAACTAAAAAGATTACCACGAAAATAGCCTGCGCTGTCACTCAGGAGGCCTGCGGCTGTAAGCCTGCGGCCGTGGGCTACGCCCGCAGGGAGTCTTTTTAAGGATGAGGTATGGCCGTAGTACTGAAAAAGACTGCGTCCGTAGGCTACGCCCGTAGGGATGCCTCCTGCATGACATATTCTGAGAGTAGTCTCAATTTTCATCTATGATCGGGTGTACGGTACATGACAAATTCCTACGCAATGACATCTTGTTCAGGTCGCTTAATTTTTACTTCCTTGGGATTTTTCCCGATTTCTCGCAAAAGCTCCAAATACTCGCGCAGCTTGTCGAGCCGCTTCTGCATAACGTTGCGATCGACCAATGAAATTTCCCTCCCGTATTTGTTGCTTCATTTTTTCGCGATAAAAGGCACGCATGGGTTCGGTATTCAGATACTCACGAATCGTTTGCACGAAAAACTCATTCTTTGTGGCCTTGTCTCGGCAAAAAAATAGTTTACCATATTTCAAAACCTGGTAGCGCAGAACCACATCAACGTTGTTGAGTACCGCCAACTCAACATCGTTTCGTTGCAGTGTCTGACAGAGAACACCAATCAGAAGGAGTTGAAGCTGAAATCGCTCTGTGGCCGGGAGATCATCGCCGAAATATACGGCAATATCAACATCACTGATTGGCGAAACTTTGCCCGTTGCTTGCGAGCCAAAGAGATAAGCAAATTGCACGTCAGGATAACCTTGCAGCACTTTGGCAAGAGCAGCAAGTTGATCTTCACTCATCATTGCTTCTATCGTCGAGCTTTAATCTATTGCTAATTGTCGCTACAGTCAATTCAATCATACCAAAAATTCGCCCCAAAAGCAAGGGAAAACTCAAAAGGGGAAAACTCAGAACGGCATGTTCAACGCGGCGCAGAGAAACTGCATGAGCGGGGCGGCAGCCCGAAAAGACTCAAGCGTGCGCTTGACAATGCGCGGGTTGTCGATCCATTTCCTGACCGGCTCTTCTTCACTGAGCAAATATTGCTTGAGCTTGAGCAATTCAATATGGGGATGGTCTTCTTGGTAACCGCGCGGCGCTTTTTTGAGCGCTTCTCCCTCGATCTCTCCAAAACGTTTTTTGATGGTCGGTTTCCTGATGATCGAGGCGAGCAAATCGCCGTTGCGGTCGATGGCCCTCCGAATCATTTCGAGATTGTCCGGGCTCACCATGTAATGCCCGGCAGCAAACAGCACGGTGTCGGGATCGATTTGAAAATAGAACGCCGGCAGCTCGTGGCGGCCGCCATGCTGATGATAAAACAGCGCGCCACAATGCGTCTTGTACGGCAGCTTGTTCGGTGAGAAGCGTATGTCGCGGTAGATGCGGTACATGGAGCCGCCAACGCGCGGATCAGCAACAAAATAAGGGGAAATCTTCGTCAAGCCCTCGCCGACGGCGACGATGAATGCCTCCATTTCCGGCTTCACAACGTTTTCATAAACGTCGCGCTTCGAGTCAAAATAGGACTTGCTGTTGTTCCTTTTCAGACCGGCGAAAAAGGCGACGAATTGTTTTGAAAAGCCAGCAAAGATGGCCACGGCGCTCTTTCTTGTGATTCAGAATGGTCTCGGTTGCTTTGCCTTTTTGAAGGTTCAATAATTGCTCTAAAAAAATTCGATCCTGGACATCTTTCGCACGCAGGCTCAACTTGGTTTGAATGAGAAGCTCAGGCGTCAAAAAAGGAATTCGTACGCCCTCAAGCTCATAGTATTGAATATGGCTCTCTGCACTTTTGTAGGTTACCTCACAAGCTTTGTGCATCAAGTCGACAACAATTTCGTCAGCCACTCTGACAACAGTGTAGCGGGCAACTTCATCCAAACCTATTTCACGCACCGCTTGATCCGGCAAGTAGAGCAAAGCATTTTTGATACGTTCAACCTGAATCCTGCGTGAATTTTTATTTCATCAGTGAAAAAACCATTGAAAATTATGGTTAAAATGCTAAATTGAGCCAGGTTCTTAAAGTATACCAAAGGTACGGTTTAAGAACATGGCCAAAACACCTTTCAATATAGCGATAAAATTCACCTCGGCACGGCTAACACATTACGGTGGTGCCTATTTGCTTCATCAATTCTTTCGACGTTTGGAATTACGAAAAAGAATGAGTCACTTTATTCGCTTGCCAGAACGCAATACTAATTATTATACCAGTGAACTCATCATCACACTTATTTATCCAATTATTTTAGGACTTGAACGGATAGAGAGGACACAATTTCTCAAATACAACGGCCTCTTTCGCTTTTTGACTGGTCTACCTGCGCATCCCGATGTCGGCACACTACGACGTTTCTTGGTGCGGTTAGGAGAAAACGGCTTACCCGCTTTAATCAATTTACATGATCGTTATCGACAACAACTCTGGAGCAAACCAAAGCCTTTAACAAAGTTTTTTTGGGTTCTATGTTGAAAAGTGTGGGTAGTTGAATTTGAGTTTGCCTGCGATGAAATAGATCATGTTGATGAAGTTTTCAAGATTGCGATAGCCGCGGGCGCGCCGCTTGGCTAACTGAATTTTGCCGTT
>JAPDQK010000034.1:0-65671 GCA_034505955.1 Candidatus Zhuqueibacter pondensis | reverse complement strand
CAGAATCGGCATGAGCGGGCCTTTGCGATGTTTGTGCTTGCGAACGATGTCGACGATCCTCTCGCGGATTTCCGGATTCAGTTCGACCTTTGGCTTTTTCTCTGGAGGAAGAGGCTGCACATAGTAACTCACCGGACAACTGGCGGTACATGAGCCGCATCCCGTACACCTGGCAAGATCAACGAACCTGGCTTTGGTATTCAAGGTCAGCTTCAGCTTGCCGGGCTTGCCTTCGATCCGCTCGACCTCGGAATTGGAAATGACTTCGATGTCCTTGTGCCGGCTGATCTCAACCAGGCGCGGCGCCATGGTGCACATGGCACAGTCGTTCGTCGGGAAGGTTTTGTCGAGCATCGACATGACCCCGCCGATTCCCGGTTTCGATTCGATGAGATAAACTTTCATCCCGGAGTTTGCGAGGTCGAGGGCCGCTTGCATCCCGCCGATGCCGCCGCCGACGACCGCAACGGATCCTATCTTTTTAGGCATTCTTCGATGACCTCCTCACATTTGACAAAGTGCCTGTCGAGCCCGAGCTCTTTGCCGTCGATGCCGTAGGCCAGACCAATCAATTGCGAGAAATAGAGCACGGGGATGTTCGGTTCTTTCATTTCATATTGGTAGGAATCGAGGTTCACCTGGCACAAGGGGCAGGCAACGGCTATGATGTCGGCTCCGGCTTTTTTCGCTTCCGCCAGAATTTTACCGGTCAGCCGCATGAACACCTCTTTGTTGGTGAGATTGAAAGTGGCGCCGCAGCAATCGGTCTTGAATGACCAATCGATGACATTCAAACCGATCATGCGCAGGATGTTGTCCATGCTTTGCGGATTTTCGCAATCATCGAACTGTTTGACCTCCGGCGGTCTGGTCAACAAACAGCCGTAGTAGGCGACCACGTTGATCTTCGACAGCTCTTTGATGACCAGCTCATGCTTGATCTCGTTGTAGATCTCCAGCGGGTGCAAAATCTTGACGCTGTTCTTGAACTCATAGCCGATGCAATCGTTCACCTTTTTCGCCGTCTCTTTGCTTTTGGCGATTTCATGCGCGGCGCACTTGAACCGTGAATAACACGCGGCGCAGGGCACCATCACACAATCCTTGCCGTCTGCTTCGATGGAGGCGAGATTGGAAGCCGGAATGGCTGTCGAGAGCAGCGGTGAAATCCCATGCACCGCAGTTGGCGCGCAGCAGGTCCAACCCTTGACCTCTTCCAGCTCCACGCCGAAGTATCGTGAGATCGCCTGAAAAGAAGCGAGATACTCTTTTGCGCTGGAGTGCATGGAGCAGCCTGGGTAGAATGGATATTTCATTCAGACACTCTCGTATTTTTTCACTCTACTGATGATTCGGTTGATCTTTTTCACGTTTCTGAATTTCGGCAAAAACCTGATCTTGCCCTTGCTGATGAACTCTTTCGCAAGCGGCATGTCTTTTATCAACGTGCCGGAACGCATCCGCAAAAATCCTGCAACTCCCATTTCGTAGATGCAACCGACAAGTCGCAGCGACAGGAGACAGAGGTTGTAGAACCTCGGAACCGACGGTATTCTCGCTTTGACCTTCTCTCTTCGGGCAATGATTCTCAGGGCGTCCATGACCTTGGAGATATCGATGCCCTGCGGGCATCTCGTGGTGCAGGTCTCACACGAGGCGCACAACCAGATCGAGTTCGCGCTCAAAATTTTCTGCTTCAGGTTCAACTGCGCCGCATGCATGATTTGCGCCGGTACCAGTTCCATCTCGAGCGAGACGGGGCAACCACTGGTGCATTTTTCACACTGATAGCAGAGGTTGACATTCTCGCCAACGATGTCTCTGATTTGTAAGCTTAAAGTGTGCACGGGTATGGCTCCATTTCTCCGTATAGGTTCAGTAAGCCAGGTTGTCGTTTGGAGGAATCTTTTTTAATGTCGAGCATAGCTCGACAATGTCAAGCCAAGCACGGTCTCTAACCCTGTAGGGGTGGAATGTTTATAGACAATACAGAATTTATGATATCTCGAACCCCTTTAGGGGTGACCTGTGGGCAAGACTGCGACGATTACTCGATTGAGAGCCCCAAAAACCGCACGCAGGTCGCTCCTATGGAGTTTAGATTCAGTGTTTATGCGTCGTTCTATAAACATTCCACTCCTACGGAGTTAGGGGGTAGGGTTCTTCTTCAACAAGCGATCACGCTACGCTACGGCGTAGAAATTCGCGTAGATTCTTCTTCACTGCCTTTCTGAGAACCTTCAATCCCTCCGGTGAAGCGAGATCATTGTCTTGCAGTTGCGCCTTGATTTCTCTTGAATCCAACCGGAAACTCATGCCATTCTTTATGTGGCAATAGATGAAATCAATCTGGGGGTTGCCGGCGATCAGCGTCAACAACGTGCTGCCTACATCACCCAACGGTTTTCTATCAATATGGCTGTGTTGAAAAGTTGCTTGCACTTTTGTCCCCTTTTGGGGATTCGACCGAATCTCCAGGTAACCGCTACTCATCCTCGCGGCTTCGGCAAAGAGGGACAAGCCCAACCCGACTTTTCTTTCCGTTCGCGTGGTCACAAATGGATCGAGCGCTTTCTCGGCAAATTCTTTGTCCATGCCTTTGCCGTCGTCGGTGATTTCGATAATGAGCAAGTCTTTTTTTAAATCCTCTGTGACGCTTATTTCGATGTTTTTGGCGCCGGCGCAAATGGAATTCTCAACGATGTCGAGAATGTGCAGTGACAGGTCTTGCAAATTTCGTCGCCTCCGCTTGCGATTGAAATCGCAGGCTAAGATGTGCAAGTCGTCTAAAGACGACTATCAGCCAACGGGGCATACGTGTCAAGCTAAGAAGATGTTGATACTTTGTCCTGAAGGCTACGCCCGTAGGGGACATTTGATAATAGCCCAGAAATTCCATTTCTGGGAACAAGTTGATACCCCAAATTCCGTTAGTCCCGTAGGAACGATTGAAAAATAGCTTTTGAGAGGTTATCACTGTGCTATCTTCATTCGTCCCTTCGGGACTCGGGGAATAATTTGTTCGTTCCGTTCCCAGAGTTTAAACTTTGGGCTATTGTCATAGCGCCCTACTGGACGGAATTTCGACCAGTTTTGTAAATGCATTCCTATAGCTTGACACCTAAGCCCAACGAGGGGAATCGCATTTATGCGACTTTCACATCTCTGTGGATTTATCCACAGGCGCAATGATCATTCTCCCATCTTCGCGTCGCAACGCTTTTTTGATTTCACCCAACGATGGCTCTGTTAGCATAAACCGTGTCGTGCTCTGCCCAATGTGTTCGATGAAATGAGCATCCGACGACGAGATGAACGTGTAATCGGAATAGACCTCGAATTTTTTTCTTGCTTCCTCCACGGTCATTCTTGGAGATATTTCAAGAGCATCCAACTGTAAATCTTTTGGGATGAAACCTATCTGACCGATGATGCCAAAACCTTCCCGGTCGATGTGAGCCGCGACAGCCAGACCACCGAAGCGATGAATCGCCGCGACAACTGCACTGATCGAGAGGTCGGTGGCGCCGATAAGAAGTTTTCGATTAAAACTCAACACCTCCGAAAATTCGTTGACCACGACCTGCAGGCCGAAGGCCTCTTCATCGTTCTCGCCGGGCAAATGGGCGTAGATCACGCTTTGCAAGGTCAAGGCATCGGCGAGGTTTTCAAAGAGCGCCAGAATGTGGACTTCTTCCTGCGAAGTGACCTCCATGCCTGGCAAAACCGCCAGCTCGTGTCCTCTGGCCGCTCGCATCACGGCTTCGATATTCTCAGCGGTATTGTGGTCGCATATCGCGATCATGTCGATGCCGCGGCTTCTCGCCGTTCGCACAATGTCTCGTGGCGACATGTCCAAATCGCCGCAGGGAGAAAGACACGTGTGAATGTGCAAGTCGGCAACGTACTCGCGCAGCATTATGTCATCCCGGCGATCCCCAATTGATAAAGCCTGCCAATCAGCTCAAATGCCGGCAATTTGCTGACCAGAATCGGAACTTTTTCTTCCTCGGCTTTTCTGATGGTATCTTCCTCCGGAGCTCTGCCATTCACCAGGATAATCCCGGCTAATTCCTTCAGGCTGGCCACTGCAACGATATTCGCATGGATCTGCAAGGTGATCCAGATATTTCCGGGTTTGCTGTTGGCCATGACGTCACTCAAAAGGTCACTGGCATAGCCACCGGTGACTTCCTTATCGAGATGATCTTTTGCAGATTTGACTTCCAGATTTAGTTTCTCAATGAGGTCCTGAAGCTTTATCATTTTTTCCACCTTGTAAGTAAAAGATTGTGGTGAGGTGCGTTCCCTTGCCGACTTCGGATTGGAGATCCATAACGTCGGCGCAGCGTTGGATATTGTTCAGCCCCATTCCCGCGCCGAAACCTAATTCCCTAACCCACTCTGGAGCTGTGGAAAAACCCGGCTGCATGGCTTGCGCAATATCCGGGATGCCGGGGCCGTTATCCGTCGCTTCGAGTTTGACTTGATCAGGCCGGGCTTCCGCCGCAATCGTGCCCCCATCGGTGTAGATGACAATATTCATCTCGGCTTCATAGCTGGCAATGGCAACTCGGCGAACGACCTCCGGATTGATTCCCAAACGTCGCAATGTTGTCTTGAGTCCGCTCGAGGCGGTTCCGGCGCGCTTGAAGTCCTTTCCGGCAATATCGTACTGCAACCGGAGAGTGCTCTGGTCTGCAATAATGTCATCAAAAATATGGCTGGCCCGGTAGCGATGGATCTCTTCTTCGTGATAATTGACTTCGAGCTGCCGCAGCAAGCCTTCGATAATATCTCCTTTGGTAATGATGCCGACCAGATTCCCTTGTTGCCGGTCAATGATGGGAAAGCGACCAAAGCCGTATTCGTCAAATTTTTGTATGGCGTTGATCAAGGGTTCATCGGCGTAGAGAATCTGCACCTCCCTGGTCATTTTATTTTTAACCGGGCTGTCAATCTCTCCTTTTGCCAGACACTTGATAAAATCTTCGATGCTGACGATTCCAACCAACTTGTTGTCTTCCACCACCGGAACTCCGGAAATCCGGTGGTTACGCAAGAGATCCCTCAGCTCGCTGATCAAATTGTCAGGGGTAACCGTAACAACGTTCCTCGTCATTACTTGCTCGATCTTCAGCTCATAGACCAATTCCTGGACTTTACTGATCTCTTTCTTTTGCTCCACTGAGTTATCCTCTGAGGTATCATCGCTATGAGCATAATTTTACAGTTCCGAACAGCCGGGTAGTCCTGCCTGATACAATTTGCCGCAGGCCTCGAACATCGGCAACCGCGTTGCCAAAAGTATTATGCCTTTCTCTTTTGCCAAGCGAACCGTTTCTTTATCTGGCTTTTTGCCACGAACGAAACAGATAACATTTATTTCTGCGATCTCGGCGGTGCGGATGACTTGGGTATGGGTCAACCCGGTCAAAAGTAGAGAATTGGACTTGATGAAAAGTAAAACATCACTCATTAAATCACAGCCACATCCCATCTGGACCTCGGCTTTATGCAAATCATCCCCAAGGATAACTTCACAATCGAGAATTTTTTTGACTTCTGTGAGGGTCATTGTTTTTTGTGAGACGATGTTCAATTGCGTTTTTACCTTAATAACTATATCGCAAACTTTGTTCCGTAAATTGAAAGAATGAAGGGATGGAATGATAGGTACAACTTGCTGTTTTAATTGAGCAAGTAAAACAGACATGAGATGACATTGCGATAAAAAAGCAAAGAGGGTTTCCAAAGTATACGGCTGGTAGTGTAGAAATTATACGCTTGTATATCTCATCAATGGGCAGGTTGATAGCGACGTAACAGTTCACCACCCCTTTTGAAATGTCATTCTGGAAGCCTGCGGAATGACACCCTTAGTGAGGATGGTGAACTGTTACATAGCAAGAAAATGTTATAAGGTGCATATACGTGGTTCGTCATGAAAAAAAATGGCCATGGAATCATTCCATGACCATCGCGGTCTGACTAGAAGACGATCTTTGAACCATCTTTTGAAACGACGGTGCCCCAGTCGCGATGCGGGCTGTTCGCCAAGTTCCTAAAATTTGTTCCATTGGCATCCATCACAAAAACATCCATATAAATAATATCTGTCGTCATTTGCGGTCGCTTTACTATCCTTCGGAATTATATGAAGGCCGAGGTCTGTCTGTCGTTTTCAGGCTCGATTTCCCCTTTTCCTTTTCGACCTGCTCCTTGATCTTCAATTCCACCAGATAGCTGAGATTTACGACAAGAAGCGATAAGAGCATGATCGACATGCCAAAAAAAGCGTGTGTTTCAAATAACTCTGAAAGAATTTGCATGAGAATGACCAGAACCACGCCCACCGCAATCCCGCCGGCTTGCAGCCTCCAATTCTCTTTTTTCTCTTCTTTCAGGCGAAGTTTTGATTTCATAAACATGACTGAAAATCTCCTTTCGTGATTTTATCCAACAGCCATCCAATCCTGTTATGGAAGATGGCAATAAATGTGATGAAAATGGTGACAGCAATATTGAAAGCAAGGCGAGGCAGATGCTGCACTTTCAGTAATTGCTGTACGCTTTTCTCATATATCGGCCTGGTATCAATTTGCAAGAGCAGCATGATCGAACAGGAAACTAAAACTGTCACGATTACAAAAATCCGGTCCACGAGCGAGGCCGCTTGTTCGAGGATGACAACATGCAGCGGCACAACGATTCGTTGGATGATTCGTTTTTCAAAAGGTCAGGTTTACGAAGCAGATCAAGCGACAAGTTCGTCACAATGCATAGCACGAAAGCGCGAAAAGATTTTTCGAGATCAATTTGCGTGCGCATTTCAAGAATCCTGACGAAAGTCTCCTGCGCCACATCTTCGAGGTTTCTTGGTTGCCGAGGATCTTGTACGCCGACCAATCGACGCCATTTGCCGCGGCAAGAGAAATCTGCCGAAACGCGATCAAGTCACCATTGACAAACTGTTTTATTGTTCGTTCAACGATTTGCACGCTGTGGCCTTTCTTTTCCGTCAAATACAAGAAAGAAAAGAGCGAAAAATTACACACACGTTAATTCTTAATACTAAGAATCCACCTTTGGCTTTTCCCAGACTTGCGAATATAGGGCGACGAATAACGGAAAAGTCGATGATTCCCACGAAAGGATATCTCCTGAAATCCAAAAGACTTAGCCGAACCCGACTAGGCTTGTTATTAAGCACGTACTTACGGCATACAGTTTGACATAAGAAAGTGAGGACGGGCTACGCCTCTCGGTGTCTATGACCAATAGGTTGCCAGACAAATGTTAAGGCAGTTGGCTTGTTATTCAAAACATGGCTCAATTTTTCAAGAGGAAATTATGGCGCAGATTAAAAAAGAAGGTCGAAGCCGTGGCTTGGTCGTCATTGATGCAGAAGAGAGAGAAAAAAACATGCAAAAGCAACTCATCAAAGGCAATGAAGCGGTTGTGAAGGCAGCCTTGCTGGTGGATTGTCGCACGTAGTACGGTTGCTCGATCACGTCGACGAGCCAGATCGCTGAGACCGCATGGTGGAAGTTTGAGGAGCATCCGCGTGTGACGCTGAGATGATATGGAGACAGCAGATCGGCATCCAACATATTGGTGCTGGAATTGAAAAGGTTGGACATCTCAGCAATTTTGACACGACATATTCTGGACTGTGCCCGTCAGGTGTGCGGATGTTCCTCGTTAATTTCTCGAGGGAAGGTTCACGCGGCGGTAAATAGCATTTCGAGTCTCCGCTATCATGCAAATTTCAATGAATAAGGAACAAAAAGTTCTTCTTTCTGGTAATGAGGCCATTGCGCGTGGCGCTTTCGAGGCCGGGGCGGTTTTTGCTTCGGCTTATCCGGGCACGCCCAGCACGGAAATTCTCGAAGCCATCGCGAAGATTCCCGCGATTAAGGCGCAATGGGCGCCAAACGAAAAAGTGGCTCTGGAAACCGCGGCGGGTGCGGCGCTTGCTGGCGGCCGGGCCTTGGTGGCCATGAAACATGTCGGCCTCAACGTGGCGGCGGATCCGTTTTTCAGCCTGTCGTACATGGGCGTCAACGCCGGACTGGTTATCGTTTCTGCTGATGATCCGGGCATGCATTCTTCGCAAAATGAGCAAGACAATCGCTGGTATGCGCGTGCCGCCAAAATTCCGATGCTCGAGCCAGCCGACAGTCAAGAAGCCAAGGATTTCACGCGCCTGGCCTTTTTCTTGAGCGAAAAATACGACACGCCGGTATTGCTGCGGATAACCACTCGAATTGCCCACAGCATGAGCCCGGTGGTGCTGGGACAACCAGAAGTCCCCACGCCCCGTCCATATCAAAAAGATTTTCGCCACCGGGTTTTGCTTCCCTCCAATGCGCGGGCGCGGCATGCGATTGTCGAAAAAAAGTTGCGCGAAATCGAAGACGACAGCACGGTTGCCGCTCTCAATCAATTGAACTGTCAAAATGAGCAGCTGGGGATTATCACTGCCGGAGTGGCTTATCAATATGCCCGAGAAGTCTTCCCCGAGGCTTCTTTTCTCAAACTTGGATTGACCTTTCCTCTTCCGCAAAAATTGATCGAACAATTTGCCCTGCAGGTTGACAAGGTTTATGTAATTGAAGAGCTCGATCCATTTTTGGAGGAACAACTTCGCGCGCTGGGCATCGATGTTTGGGGAAAAGAGTTCGTACCACAAATCGGTGAACTTGACCCCGGAGTTCTGCGCCGCGTTTTTCAGTGTGATCAAAATGACAACCGCACTGCGACTCCACCCACAAGTCGGGAGGCAGCCGCCGAGGTAGAGGTTCCCCCACGGCCGCCCTTGCTCTGTCCCGGCTGCCCGCATACCGGCATGTTTTACGCGTTCAAAAAACTGCGGCTGACCGTCATGGGCGATATTGGCTGCTACACCCTCGGCGCCTTGCCGCCTCTCTCCGCCATGGACACCTGTCTGAATATGGGCGCGAGCATTGGCTTGTCGGCAGGCATGCGCGCCGTGTTGGGCGAAAAAGGACGTAAAGTGGTCGCGGTCATTGGCGATTCGACTTTTATTCATTCTGGCATTACCGGGTTGATTGATGTGGTTTACAATGACGGAGCTGATCTGATTGTCATTCTCGACAACGAAACCACTGCGATGACCGGCCGTCAAGAACACCCCGGCACGGGTATCACCTTGCAGGGCAAGAAAACCCATCGGCTTGATCTGGTCGCTCTCTGTCATGCGATCGGAATCAAAAGAGTGGTCGAAGTCAATCCGTATGATCTCGATACGGTCCTGCACGTATTGAAAACAGAGTTGTCCCAGAATGAGCCCGCGGTGGTCATCTCCAAAGCGCCGTGCATTCTGAAGACGCGACAAATGCTCGGCCCGCTGTTTATGATCGATATGGAAAAGTGCAGAGTTTGCAATCTCTGTTTGAAGTTGGGCTGCCCGGCAATTGAACGGGAGGGCGACCTGTTCCGCATCGATCCGGCATTCTGTGTGGGCTGTGGCTTGTGCGCAAGGGTCTGCCATCTGCAGGCGATCGTACCGGCAGCAGCATCAGCGGGATGACTGGATCAATGGATGGTTGGGGTAATGGAACTTTGGCGGTCATCATTCCATTGCTCCAATAATCCAAAACCCAATGTTGTATGGACACGAAAACTTCCAACATTTTGTTGAGCGGCGTCGGCGGGCAGGGAATATTACTCGCCGGCCAGATCCTGGCAGAAACGGCATTGGCGTCCGGCTATGATGTCAAAAAAGCCGAGGTGCACGGCATGGCGCAGCGGGGTGGTAGTGTGGTAAGTCATGTGCGCTTTGGCAATGAAGTTTTCTCCCCGCTGATTTCCGAAGGCGAGGCCGATTTCCTGATCGCTTTTGAAGCTTTGGAGGCGCTGCGGTACTTGGGTTATCTTCGAGCCGACGCCACCATAATTTTGAATGAGCAGAAAATCCTGCCGCAGCCGGTACGCATCGGTGATGCGACTTATCCGGGCAATATTCTGGAAATTTGTCAGCGTGCCGCCGGGTTAGTGCTTGCGGTGAATGCCGACGAGGCGGCGGAAACGCTGGGTGACCGCCGTGTCGCCAATATCCTGCTGCTGGGCATGCTGTCGATATTTTTGCCTTTTCCCATGGCGAACTGGCTGGATTCGATCCGTGAGCGTGTGCCGGTGAAAACTTTTTCCACCAACCAAAAAGCTTTTGAGAACGGCCGCTTATTGGCTGAGCAGCAAACTCATCAATGACCATCAGGCAAAGCGCATGATTGAAATTCGCATTCATGGGCGCGGCGGGCAAGGGGCCGTGATTGCCTCCAAAGTGCTGGCCGCCGCCGTCTTTCGCGAAGGCAAGTGGGTGCAGTCTTTTCCGGCTTTCGGCGTGGAGCGGCGCGGTGCTCCGGTAACGGCCTTCACCCGCATCGACGATGAGCCGATCCTGCTGCGCTGCCAGATTTATGAGCCGGATCACCTCATGGTGCTCGATCCGACCTTGCTGGAGGCGGTTAATGTAACCACCGGGTTGAAAGCGGGAGGACTGATTTTAATAAACACCGATCGCCGGCCGGAAGATTTTGCTCACCTCGGTTCCTTTCGGATCGCCACGGTTGATGCCAGCACCATTGCCATCAAGCATAAACTCGGGACGGTGGAGCAACCGATTGTCAACACCGCCATCCTTGGCGCTTATGCCAAAGCCAGCGGGCTGGTGAGTCTGGAGTCGGTGGTCGAAGCCGTGAAAGAAGCTGTCCCGATCGGCGCCGAGGAAAATGCCGCCGCCGCACGCGAGGCCTACGAACGCTGTGGAGGTAAGTGCGAGGGAGGAAATGATGAGGCTATTTGAGAATGAAGCCGGCAACAATCGTGATGATGGTTGTTGACCAGAAAATGAACATCCACTTGAGAAGATCAGCACGTTGCTCTGCCAATTTTTTATCAAGCTCACTACTGAGCAGTTTCAGCTCCTGCTGAAATTTCTCGAATGTGCGACCGTTAAGGCGCTCCATTTCTTCCAGTTGGGCGGTGTTGATTTGATTGAGTATGGAGACAAATTCTTGTGTCCCTTCTTCCCCGAGTTTTTCCCGAAGATTCTTGGAAATAGTGATTGCAATTGTCGCCATAAAATTTCTCCTTTGTTTGAAACAATATAATTATGTGAAATTAGTTTTGCAAGTGAATTTTCGCTACGGAAGGGCGCCAAGAAACAAATAGAAAGAGGTGTTTGTGAAAACCCAAAACGAAAAAATAATTTTCCGGGGCTACCAGGACATACCCAGCGTGCCCATCACTCTGGGCACCACCCTGGTCAATCTTACCGGCTCATGGAAATACCTCCGCCCGGTGTATCATTACAAAACCGCACCGTGCAACGCCGGCTGTCCCAATGGCAACGATATCGAAGCCGTGATGTACCTGCTGTCCCAAAACCATTTTGAGGCAGCTTGGGAACGCCTCCTGTGGGAAAACCCATTTCCATCCATTACCGGACGCGTGTGCTATCATCCCTGCGAATCGGCATGCAATCGCCGCGAGTTTGATACCCCTCTCGCCATCCATAACATAGAACGTTTCGTGGGCGATTATGGCTTACGCCAGGGACTTCGGGTGCAGCGCCTCCGTGAACAGAAAAAGGCAACAGTTGCCATTGTCGGCGCGGGGCCGGCAGGACTTGCCGCGGCATACCATCTCGCACGCCTGGGCTACCACGTCACAATTTACGAAGCCATGCCGGAACCGGGTGGCGTGTTGCGCTATGGCATTCCTGAATATCGTTTGCCCAAAGATATTCTGCGCCAGGAAATTCAGCGCGTGTGCGATCTGGGCGTGTTGGTTCTTATCAATGCCCGGGTCGGAAAGAATGTGTCACAGAAAGACCTGCAAAAGTATGACGCGGTTTTTCTCGCGATCGGCGTCGAAAAGAGCCGGAAGATGAATATTCCCGGCGAAAACCTCGACGGCGTTCTCTCCGGCCTGGCATTTTTGCGGAAACTAAATTCTGGCGAAAAGGTCAAGATCGGTAAGAAAGTTGCCGTCATTGGTGGCGGCAATACGGCGATGGATGCGGCACGGTCCGCGGTGCGCTTGGGTAAAAAAGTGCAGATTCTCTATCGTCGCTCTCGCGAGGAGATGCCGGCCATTGAAGATGAAATCAACGAAGCGCTGGCGGAAGGAGTCGAGTTAAAAACGTTGGTCGCGCCGGTAAAAGTGATGAGTAAGAATGGCAAAGTCACCGGCTTGGAAATGGTGCGCATGCAGCTTGGCGAACCGGATGAAAGTGGCCGTCGACGTCCGGTGCCAATCAAAGACTCGAATTTCCGCATCGAAGTTGACACCGTGATTACCGCCATTGGCGAGGAGGCGGATTTTTCTTTTCTGCCGGAAGAATTGCATCGGGGCAAAAACGTCATCAGTATTGATCAAATTGGTCATACGCACCAAGCCAAGGTCTTCGCCGGCGGCGATATTGTGGATCAACCTCATACCGTCGTGGATGCCATCGCTTCCGGCAAGCGGGCGGCCATGGCGATTGATATGTTTCTCCGCGGCCGGGATTTGACTGCTGTTTTGGATGAAATTCGACTCGGTGACAAGGGCGCGCTTTCCATGCAGCGCTATGTTGAGGGTGGAAATCTTCCGCAGTCTGTTGATAACAGGCAAGTCGTTCGTTTCCACCAGATAAATACTGACTATTTTGAACCGGCCAGCCGTATTGCGATGCCCGAGCGTGAGATTATATCACGCATTGGTGATTTTGGTGAGGTGAGTTCAGGTTATACTGAAGCCATGGCGTTGGCCGAGGCCGGGCGTTGTTTCAACTGTGGCGTCTGTAATGAATGTGATAACTGCTTGGTCTTCTGCCCGGATTTTGCCGTCAAACGCAACAGCACCGGGCAACCATACACGATAGATTACAATTACTGCAAAGGTTGTGGTATCTGTGCACATGAATGCCCGCGCCATGCTATTACGATGGTGCGGGAGGGGGTGGGCGGAAGCTCTTAAATATCATCAAGGGCTAACCGCTGTAGACAATTGCAGGTTAATTTAAAAGCAAAGAATTTTACGGTTCGAGCTAAACATGATTGGTCACACAATACGGAGATCGCCATGAAACAAGTCCTCATGGGCAATCATGCGGTTTCGTATGGTGCGCGTTTGGCGCGGGTGGAAGTGATCTCGGCTTATCCGATCACCCCGCAGACGCAGATTGTCGAAGAGCTTTCCGAATTATGTGCCCGCGGCGAGCTCCGCGCTAGATTTGTCAATGTCGAGTCCGAGCACTCGGCGATGGCGAGTTGCATCGGTGCTTCGGCGGGCGGGGCCCGGGCTTTCACGGCTACCTCTTCTCAAGGTTTGGCGCTGATGCACGAGCTCTTGCATTGGGCTTCTGGTGCGCGCCTGCCCATCGTCATGGCAAACGTCAATCGGGCCATGGCGCCAGGTTGGTCGATCTGGACCGAGCAAACCGACAGCCTGGCTCAACGGGACACGGGCTGGCTGCAATTTTATTGCGAATCCAATCAGGAGGTGCTGGATACGACGATTCAAGCGTTCAAAATTTCCGAGCAGCTCCTGTTGCCCTCGATGATCGTGCTCGATGCATTTTTCCTTTCCCATACCTACGAGCCTGTCGATGTACCTGAACCGAACGAAGTTGATGCGTTTCTTCCTCCTTACCGGCCGAAAATCAAGATGGAGGTGAACGACCCACATGCGTTCGGTGCTCTCGTGGCGCCGGAAAATTATTATGAATTTCGTTACAACATTCAAAAAGATTTTGAACGCGCACCCGAGGTCATCGAACGAGTCGGCCGGGAATTTGGCGAGCAGTTTGGGCGTTACTACGGACTGGTGGAGGCGTATCAAATTGAGGATGCGGATCTCGTACTTGTCACCTCCTCCACGATCACCAGCACGGCGCGCGCGGTGATTAAGGAACGCCGGGCACGGGGCGAAAAAGTCGGGTTGCTGAAAATTCGTGTGTTTCGTCCATTCCCATTCGCGGCGCTGCGCCAAGCCTTGCTCGGCGTTCCCAAAGTTGCCGTCATTGATCGCAACATCTCCTTCGGCCATCATGGTATTTTTTACTCCGAGCTCAAATCCGCGCTGTATGGTCAGGATGGCGCGCCTTTGGTGTTTGGCTTCGTTGCCGGTCTGGGCGGCCGCGACGTGACGCCACAAACCATCAACGAAATATTGGATTTCACCAAAGCGCACGACTTTCCGGAAAAGGAAATTTATTGGATTGGGTTGAAATCACAAGAGAGCGAGGACGAAAAAAGAGAGTACAGCGAAGTATCCGCGTCTGCCGCAAAATGATGTTGCACTTGCAAACTTGCCGTAAGGGTAATATGAAAAACTTTGACATTCCAGACACTGATTACATGTATCCTGGACACCTGGCCTGTCCCGGATGCGGCGCCAGCCTCGGCATGCGTTTCGCCTTGAAAGCATTGGGCGAAAATACCATGATTGTGTTGCCCGCATGCTGTTGGTCGATCATCGCCGGGCCTTTTCCTTACTCTGCGGTAAAGGTCCCTCTTTTTCACACGGCCTTTGAAACCGCCGCTTCCGTCGCTTCCGGACTGCGTGCGGCGCTGGATATGAAAGGCCAAAAAGAGGTGACGGTTATGGCCTGGGCCGGCGATGGCGGCACTTTTGACATCGGCCTGCAAGCCCTCTCCGGCGCTGCCGAACGCAATGAGGATTTCATCTACGTGTGCTACGACAATGAAGCCTACATGAACACGGGCATCCAGCGCAGCTCCTCGACCCCGGAGGGTGCCTGGACCACTACGACGCCGGAAGGTTATTTGAAAACCCGACCGAAAAAGAACATCGTGGAAATTCTCGCAGCACATCGCATTCCTTATGTCGCTACCGCTTCCGTGGCCTTTCCGGATGACTTTATTCGTAAACTGCAAAAGGCCAGGCAGATCAAAGGCACACGGTTCATCCATCTGTTTTCTCCTTGTCCCCCGGGATGGAAAATGTCCTCGGATGATACCATTGCGATTGCGCGGCTGGCCGTGCACACCAAAGTCTTTCCCCTCTATGAAATCGAGGACGGTGAAAAGTATACGATCAATATCAAACCGAAAGGCCTGCCCGTGCAAGAGTACTTCAAACTCCAGGGCCGCTTTCGTTATCTCAATGAAGCGGATTACACCCGTATCCAACACGATATTGATCATCGCTGGGCCATGCTTGAAGCAAAGGCCGCCGTAGGGAACAAGCAATATCTTCGGCATACCGCTTGACTGAGTGAAAAAAAGCAGTGAGGTTACGCCCACTGGTTATAACCACGAAGCAGCAACCACGAACAATGAATTTGAGGAGTGTCCGCACATGATACTGAGACGATATTGCCATGCCGGTCTGCACCGAAGCCAAGTGAGAAAGGGTAGAGGTCTCAGTAATTGGACAAAGTAAAGTTTGGCCGTGCGGACACTTCTCGTTAATTTTTTGTGATCGTCCTGAAAATTCTTTTGTGTTTTCATGAGAAATTGAGAGCGTGATCAGAATCGTCTGCACCCCGATGATTCACCCGGGGCGTAAACAGGTCACATGCTGCATTGGGATTTGCGCGCAAAATGAAATTCATAAATTATCGGGGTCAAGAGATGATTGAACTGAGGGGAGAGAAGTTATGGAAGCAACAGTCCTTCGACGTCCGGAATCATTTTACGAGGTTTTTAGCCGCAAACCCGGCACGGATAAAACTTCAACGCATTATTGTCCCGGTTGTGGTCATGGCGTCATTCACAAGCTGATCGCCGAGGCCATGGATGATTTCGGCATTCGTGATCGTACGATTTTCGTATCGCCGGTGGGCTGTTCCGTGTTTGCCTATTACTACATGAAATGTGGTAATATTCAATCGGCACATGGTCGGGCACCGTCGGTTGCCACGGGTGTGAAAAGAGCATTGCCTGAAAGTATTGTCATCAGTTATCAGGGTGACGGTGATCTCGCGGCCATTGGCGGTAACGAGATTTTGCACGCCGCAAACCGCGGCGAAAACATCACGGTGTTTTTTGTGAACAATGCGATCTACGGTATGACCGGCGGTCAGATGGCGCCAACGACCCTGCTGGGCATGAAAACGACGACAACGCCATACGGTCGTAGTGTCAATAATGAAGGCTTCCCCATCCGCGTTTGTGAATTGTTGTTCGTATTGGAGGCGCCAGCATACCTGGAGCGGGTTGCGATCACCGATGCGAAGAATGTCATGGCGGCACGCCGGGCTATTCGCAAAGCACTTCAATATCAGATCGAGGGCCGCGGCTTCACACTCGTGGAATTTCTCTCGACCTGTCCCACCGGTTGGAAATTGACGCCCGTGCAGGCAAAACAGTGGCTCATTGAAAACATGTTGCCGGTTTTTCCGCTTGGTGTATACAAGGACAAAAAGGAGAAAGTTGCGCGCGTTTCTCCATCGAATGGGGTATCTCACGACACTACGGCCATACGTCGCTTGCTCGACATCTCTGAAAAGGAAAGCGGCAGTGGGCACGCTCCGCGCATTGCGCCGCAACATGCCAACCCCAGGATGAAGATCTCCGGCTTTGGTGGGCAAGGTATTCTTTTCATGGGAGTGGCGTTGGCGGAAGCCGGAATGCGCGCCGGCTTCCAGGTGAGCTGGCTGCCAAGCTATGGTCCGGAAATGCGTGGTGGCACCGCCAATTGTCACGTCATCATTTCCGATAAACCGATTGGCTCGCCATTGGTTTCCGAGTCCGATGTGTTGGTCGCAATGAATCGACCATCTCTGGAAAAATTCCAGCCCGAGGTGCGTGCCGGCGGGATGATCCTTTACAACAGTTCGCTGATTTCCGGGGTTGCACTGCGTGACGATGTTCGAATAACGCCGGTGCCAGCCACGGAAATTGCCGACAAGGTCGGCAACACCAAAGTTGCCAATGTCGTGATGCTGGGCGCCTATCTCGCGCTGTCCAAACTCCTGTCCGAAGAAATCGTACTCAGCGCCATCAATGAAAGGGCGCACTCGCGTCCGGGTCTGGCAGGGTTGAATGCGAATGCGCTACGTGCGGGAATGGAGTATGTGAGAAACCAGTTATAGTTTTTATCGGCGCAGCCGTCTGGCATCGGGCTTCATGGTATGCGATGAGTACCCCAAGCGACAGCCTTGCTGTCCCGGCTTGCGAATGCTGCGCTTGAAGTCGCTACTACACAACGCAAGGAGCATCTATGTCGTTTTCACCAGAGCCATTCGCACCAGTAGCGGTGGATTGTCCCTTCATGGATCGACCCTGCCCGCAAGGCGCCGCGCAAGGTCTGCAGTGCCAGCTGCGCGTGGCTCAGCAGGATTTCGATCCAATGTCGCGCTTTCATGATGCCGAAGTAATTTTTTGTGCGCTGTGTCAAAAAGAGATTTTGCTGTCGGTGATCCCGCGTTCTCAGGTACGGCCGGATAAAACCTAAGCCCAGTGGTGGTGGAACGATGAAGCTTGATCTTTCTCCCCAAGAGCTTGAGCTGTTGCAACGTATTCTGCAGCAGTATTACATGAATCTGCGCGCAGAAATCTATCGCACCGAGTCCTCGACATTCAAAAAGGGCTTGAAGGAAGAAGAAGCTCAGCTCCAACGCTTGCTCGAGAAAATGGCGGAAGAATTGGCAGGACCACGGCAAGCGTGAAGACGAACGGCAAGTACGAAAAGCAACAAATCAAAAACTTCAATGCGCCACGGCGATTTTATCCTGGTGGGGTTGAGCTCGGCGTAAGGGAAGTGAAACTGACAAGGAAAGGAGTGATCCTATGAAAATCTTTGATGCCATGATTGAACATAATCATGAAGAAGTGATATTCTGTCAGGATCGTGATACAGGTCTACGCGCCATCATCGCCATTCACGATACCACGCTTGGTCCGGCACTGGGTGGTACCAGAATGTGGTCGTACAAATCCGAGGAGGAGGCGCTGCAAGATGTGCTCCGTCTGGCTCGTGGCATGACGTATAAATCCGCGGCAGCCGGGCTTAACCTGGGTGGTGGCAAGGCAGTGATTATCGGTGATCCGCACACGGACAAAAATGAAATGCTTTTTCGCGCGTTCGGACGATTTGTACACGGTCTGACCGGCAGATATATCACTGCCGAGGATGTCGGCACCGAGGTGAGAGACATGGAATGGGTGCGCATGGAAACGCCCTGGGTGGTTGGCATCTCCGAGGCCTTTGGCGGCAGCGGCGATCCCTCGCCGGTGACGGCACGCGGCGTCTATTTCGGTTTGAAAGCTTGTTGTGAAGAAGTATATAATACGCCCTCCCTGCGTGGCCGCAAAGTGGCAATTCAAGGAGTGGGACATGTCGGCTATTATTTGGCGGAACTTCTCCATAAAGAAGGCGCCAAACTTTTTGTCAGCGATATTCGGCAAGATCGGGTCCAGCGATGTGTGGATGAATTCGGGGCCACGGCGGTGGAGCCGGACAAGATTTATGATGTCGAGGCCGAAATTTTTGCGCCCTGTGCGCTCGGGGCCATCATCAATGATGAGACCTTCCCTCGCTTCAAATTCAAGATCATTGCCGGCGGTGCCAATAACCAGCTTGCGGATGAGCACAAGCATGGCCGTATCGTCATGGAGAAAAAGATTCTATATGCGCCGGATTACGTGATCAATGCCGGCGGTCTCATCAATGTCGCGAATGAGCTTGAAGGATATAATCGCGAAAAGGCCTTGAAACAGGCCGAGGGCATTTACAATGTTCTCAAACAAGTCTTCGAGATCGCCCGGAAGGAAAACATCCCCACCAACGAAGCCTCCAATCGTCTGGCTGAGCGCCGGATTGAGCAGGTATCCAAGCTCAAACGCATGCACGTGATCACCAAACCGCGGCAGATTCGCGGCGAGAGATATTCGTGGTAAAACGGTGATCAGTATTCAGTTTCTGTGCGCTGATGTCTGTTCACTGATAACCGGTAACTGGTTACCAATAACTGATAAACGATCAAGGATGAAAAATTATGATATCGAAAGAAGAGGCCCTGCGTTACCATAGTCAGGGACGCAAGGGCAAAGTTGAAGTGATTTCCACCAAGCCCTGCGTGACGCAAACCGACTTGTCGCTCGCGTATACGCCGGGTGTGGCGGAACCCTGTCGGGAGATTCACAAATCGCCGGAGGCCATCTGGGAATATACATCGCGCGGCAACCTCGTGGCGGTGGTTTCCAATGGCACGGCGGTGCTGGGCTTGGGCGACATCGGCGCCGGCGCCGGCAAACCGGTCATGGAAGGCAAAGGCGTGCTCTTCAAACGCTTCGCCGATATTGACGTTTTCGATATTGAGCTGGACACGCACGATGCGGATGAGATCATCCGCGCCGTGCAATTGATGGAACCGACTTTCGGCGGCATCAATCTCGAAGACATCAAAGCACCGGAGTGTTTTTATATCGAAGAAACATTGAAGAAGACGATGAAGATCCCGGTGTTTCACGATGATCAACATGGCACCGCCATCATTTCCGGCGCCGCGCTGCTCAATGCGCTGGAGTTGGTTGGCAAGGACATCAGCAAAGTGAAAGTCGTTTTCAGCGGCGCAGGCGCTTCCGGTATTGCCTGTGCCAACTATTACCTCAGCCTCGGCGTGGATCGGCGTAATTTGATTCTCTGTGACACCAAGGGCGTGGTGTACGCCGGGCGGAAAGAAGGCATGAATCCCTACAAAGAGAAATTCGCCGCCGAAACCAAAGCGCGCACGCTCGCAGAAGCGATGGTCGGCGCCGATGTGTTCGTCGGTCTCTCGGGTCCCAACCTGGTAACTAAGGACATGGTGCGATCCATGGCCAAGAATCCAATCATCTTCGCGATGGCGAATCCGGATCCGGAGATCACTTATGACGAGGCCACCTCGGTGCGTGATGATTTGATCATGGCCACTGGCCGCTCGGATTATCCCAATCAGGTCAACAACGTACTCGGCTTTCCCTTCATCTTCCGCGGCGCCTTGGATGTGCGCGCCACCGCGATCAACGAAGAGATGAAACATGCGGCCACGCGCGCGCTGGCTGATCTCGCAAAGCAACCTGTACCATACTCGGTCATCAAAGCTTATCGTCTGCAGAGCCTCAAGTTCGGGCGCGACTACATCATTCCGAAGCCGTTCGATCCGCGGGTGCTGTTGTGGGTGGCGCCAGCGGTGGCGAAAGCCGCGATGGACACTGGTGTCGCGCAGAAGCCGATCAATCTTGACAAGTATCGTGAAGAGCTCGAGGGCCGCCTTGGCATGGCGCGCAAATTCATGCGCGTGATGATTAACAAAGCCAAGACAACGCCGAAGCGGATCGTCTATCCCGAGGGCGATTTGCCGGCCATTCTCAAAGCCTGTGAAATCATTCTCGACGAAGGCATCGCGCATCCGATTTTGCTCGGCGACGAGAAGGCAATCAACAGCCGCATTGAAGAAATGCGCGTGCCCCTGGCCGGCGGCGTGGAGATCATCAATCCGCTCACCTCGCCGAAGCTGGCGACTTACATCGAAAAATTTTATGAGCTGCGCAAACGTAAAGGCATCACCCGGCGCGAAGCCGAAGAACTGATGCGCGATAGCATTTATTTTGGCGCGATGATGGTGCACCTCGGCGAAGCGGATGGTTTGGTGGCGGGACTCACCAAACATTATCCGGAAACGCTGCGACCGGCGCTGCAAATTATCAAGCTGCGCGATGGCGTTTCCAAAGTTTCCGGTTTGTACGCGATGGTGTTCAAAGACAGCGTATACTTTATCGCCGATGCCACGGTGAACATCGAGCCGACGGCTGAAGATTTGGCAGAGATCGCCATGCTCGCGGCAAAGCAAGTGCGGCGCTTCAACATCGAGCCGCGCGTCGCGTTGCTGTCGTTCTCGAACTTCGGCAGCGTCAAGCATCCGATCTCGGCAAAAGTGCAGCAGGCGCTGGCGATCCTGCGTCACAAGGCCGTGGATTTTGTGGTGGATGGCGAAATGCAGGCCGACACCGCCGTGGTGCCGGAAATTGTCGATGAGTTCTATCCATTCTGCCGGATCAAAGGCGGTGCCAATGTACTCATCTTTCCGGATCTCATGAGTGGGAACGTGGCGTACAAACTGCTGCAGCGTCTCGGCCACGCCGAAGCCATCGGCCCGATTCTCATGGGCATGAAAAAACCCGTGCACGTCCTGCAAATCGGCAGCATGAGCGAAGAGGATGTCGTGAACATGACCGCGATTGCCGTCGTCGAAGCACAAGTCGCTGAGAAATAGCGGCGCTTCTCGGTGATAATCGTACCTGCCCCCGGTGACGCGATTCAGGGGGTGGAATGGAATAAATGGTGCAATTGATTTATGGAAACACGCATTGCCAATACCAAGTTGGGACAATTGTAAATGTTATCTTATTCCACCCCCGAAATTTTTATCTCATCGGGGGCAGCACGAATATGTACCAAGCAATGATGGAGGTCGCAATGAGGCATTTGACGGCAAAGGACGTCATGAATCCGCACGTCATTTCCGTTCCAGCGGATTGGACGATCGAGGAACTGGCGCAGTTCCTCATCGACAAGGCTATTACTGGCGCGCCGGTGAAGGACGAAAATGGCAAATTGATCGGTGTGGTTTCGCTGACTGACATTGTCCGTCATGACAGCCTGGCTGAAATCGACCTCCGCGCCAACGAGCCGCATGACTACTACATGCACGGCTGGGAAGACCGCCTCGCTGCGGAAGACCTGACCTCATTTCATGTTGAAGACAAGCCGCAAGTCACCGTGCGCGAGATCATGACCCCGATGGTTTTCAAAGTGAATGAGAACACCTCGATTCAAGAAGTTGCCGATACCATGATCGGTGGTCGCGTCCATCGCTTGCTGGTGACCCGCGGTGAAAAAATCGTCGGCATCATCACCACGATGGATATGCTGAAGGTGATTCGGGATATGTAGGCGAATCATTCTCGGAAATGATATGCCCAACAAATAAAGGCTGCCAACGAATGAAAAATTGCAAATATTCTGTTCTCAAGTATTCTCAGCAACATGTCATTTTCGAATCCGTTGGTCGCTTTTATCCGTTGGCCAATTCTAAAACCTGTTTTGAATTTGCAAAATAACATAACGGAGATTCTCATCCAAACCTCGACGCGCCATGTTCAACATCCTGAGCAAGCAGACTCTCGCTCCCGGGATTAAGTGTTTTGAAGTCGTGGCCCCGGAAATTGCCAGGCGTCGCAAAGCCGGCCAATTCGTCATCCTGCGCGTGCACGAAGAAGGCGAGCGCATCCCGATTACGATCGCCGATGCCAATCCGGCGAAAGGCTCGATTACGCTGATCGTTCAAGAAGTGGGCCTGACCACCCGCATGATGGGACAAAAGGAGGCCGGGGATTTTCTGCCGGATGTTTGCGGCCCGCTCGGTCACCCCACCCACATCGAAAATTTCGGACACTGTGTTTGCCTTGCCGGAGGTGTCGGTGTTGCCGAGATTTATCCGGTGGTCCAGGCTTTGAAAGCCGCCGGGAATCACGTGACCGCGATCATCGGCGCTCGCTCGAAAGAGCTGCTGATTCTCGAAGAGCAAATGCGCCACGCTGCGCAGCAACTCATCGTGACTACCGATGACGGCAGTTACGGCGTTCACGGCCTGGTCACCAAACCACTTCAGGAAATGATGGCGCGCGGCGAGAAAATTGACCGCGTGTTTTGCATCGGCCCGGTGCCGATGATGCGCGCGGTGGCGGAACTAACCCGGCCGCTGGCCATTCCCACATTCGTCAGTCTCAACCCGATTATGGTGGACGGCACCGGCATGTGCGGCGGCTGTCGCGTGACGATCGGCGGTAAAGTCAAATTCGCCTGCGTCGACGGCCCGGATTTCGATGCCCATCAAGTCGATTTCGACGAATTGGTGCGCCGGCAGCAGATGTATCGCAATGAAGAGAAGGAAGCGTTGGAGCGATTTGTTAAAAAAATGGAAAGCGGTGAAATCGAGAAAAAACGCTGTCAGATGGTGGAGGTTGGTTAAAAATTATCAAGGAGGAGAATGATGGAAACGACTGCCCTTGAGAGTTCCGTTCAACAGATGTCTGTTATTGCCAGCCAATCGAAAGGTTGGCTCAAATTTCTCGGTGTCTTGAGTATCATCGGCGGCGTGTTGAGCGCGTTGACAATAATCGGCATCCTTGTGGCATGGCTGCCGATATGGATGGGCGTGCTTTTGTTCCAAGCCGGCAGCCAGATCGATCAGCTGCAGATGAGCAAAGATCCAAACAAACTGGTAGTGATGATGAACAAGTTGCGTCTCTATTTCGTGATTCAAGGCGTGCTGGCGCTCATCGCCATCGGTGGAACCGCACTAGCCTTTATGATCGGTGGAAGCGCTCTGTTTTCTCTTTTGCGGGGAATGCGGTAATTGACGAGGTGATGAAAATCGCCGGGGAAAGCAACGGTTCTTGCAAAAGTAAAAGAAATAAGGGAAAATAAAGTGATGGCAAAATGATGCTGAATTATTTTGTCATTTTTTGTAGTGGTGCCTTCAGGCACCAATCTTGGTAACTTACAAAACAGTTTTCAAATTCAGCTCCGGCTTCTGAAGGAGCTACTACGAACCACCAGGTCGCGGAGACGGATATAATATGCCCAAGAAAGTCATTCCGGAAAAAACGCCGATACCCGAACAAGCGCCGCAGATACGTATCACCAACTTCAATGAAGTGGCGTTGGGCTACACCGACGATCAAGCGGTGTTGGAGGCGAGCCGTTGTTTGCAATGCAAGAAACCGGTGTGCATTGCCGGCTGTCCGGTGGGCATTGACATTCCACGTTTTGTGGATATGGTTGCGCAAGGCAATTTTGCGCGCGCGCTCGAGATCATTCGCGAGAAAAACGCCTTGCCCGCGGTGTGCGGTCGCGTCTGTCCGCAAGAGAACCAGTGCGAACTGGTTTGCGTGATGGGCAACAAATACCAGCCCATTGCCATCGGCCGGCTCGAGCGCTTTGTGGCTGATTATGCGCTCGAGAAAGGCAATGGTGCACCGGCGTTTATTCCGGCGCGCAAGACCGGGAAATCCGTTGCGGTGGTCGGCGGCGGACCTGCCGGGCTGACGGTTGCTGGTGAGCTTGTGCGTTTTGGCCACCGCGTGACCGTATTCGAAGCGCTGCACAAAATCGGCGGAGTATTGGTGTACGGCATTCCGGAATTTCGTCTGCCGAAGGCGGTCTTGCAAGCCGAGGTGAATCAACTCGCAAACTTGGGCGTGGAATTTCGCACGAATTACGTCGTTGGGCGTACCGAACTGGTGGATGAATTGTTGGGACGCTATGATGCGGTATTCATCGGCACCGGCGCCGGCTTGCCGTATTTCATGAATGTGCCCGGCGAAAATTTGAATGGCGTCTATTCGGCCAATGAATTTCTCACGCGCCTCAATCTCATGCGCGCTTATCTTTTTCCCAAGTGGGATACGCCGATCAAAGTCGGCAAGCGCGTAGCCGTGATCGGCGGCGGGAATACTGCCATGGATGCGGTGCGCACTGCCAAGCGCATGGGCGCCGAGCATGCGTATCTAATTTATCGGCGCTCGCGCAAAGAGTTGCCGGCGCGTCTCGAAGAAGTGCACCATGCCGAAGAGGAGGGCATCGAATTCCGGTTTCTTGAAGCACCCGTGGCGATTCGCGGCGATGCCAGGGGCTGGGTCAACGGCATTGAGCTGATCAAAATGCAGCTTGGGGAACCGGATGAATCCGGGCGCCGGCGGCCGGTGCCCATCGAGAATTCCAACTATTTCATCGAGGTCGATAATGTCGTCGTCGCCATTGGCCAAGGACCGAACCCGTTGATCCCACAAACGACACCCGGCTTGAAAACCGGCAAGCATGGCGTGATTGTGGTTGATCCTGAAACCGGCGCCACCAGCAAGCCGGGTGTTTATGCCGGCGGCGATGTGGCGACCGGCGGTGCAACGGTCATTCTGGCAATGGGCGCCGGCAAAAAAGCGGCGCTGGCGATGCACAACTATTTGATGGGTTAGTCTTTTGGTGGATCAATATATCACCAAGCACCTCTTATTTTCAGAGGAATGGTTTTGCCACCTATAAAGGCCTGAATACAATAAATAATTCTTTCATCATTTTGTCGTCCATAGTTTTGTCTTTCAAAAATCTTTGCCTGCGACCGTAGTGCCTTCAGTGTTCAGCCTACGGCCGTAGGCTTGTGTGAAAATTTGACGCAGGCTCTCACAATGGAAGTTCTTGCATTTGCGAAAATAGTTTATATCTTTTATATGATGCTGTTAACCAAAGTTCAAGATTGTTAACCAATGTTTAAGGAGACGAAAGACTCATGAAATTCATTCCCCGTCTGGCCGTCGTCGTTATCGCCTTGCTGATTCTTCCGGCGTTGATTTTCGGCCAAAGTAAAGCGAAATACGTGGGCTCTAAAGCCTGTATGCCTTGCCACATGACGCCCAAGAGCGGTGCGGCTTACAAAATCTGGCAGGGAAGCGCGCATGCCAAAGCTTTTGCGACGTTGGCGACCCCGGCAGCTTTGGAAATTGCCAAGAAAAAAGGCATTGCCGAGCCACAAAAAGACCTGAAATGCTTGAAGTGCCATGATACGGCCGCGGGTGTGGCAGCGGCGCAATTGGCCCCAACTTTCAAGGCCGGTGAGGGTGTGGGCTGTGAAGTATGTCATGGCGCCGGCTCGGAATATAAAACCATGCAGATCATGAAGGATCTTGTGGCTGGCAAGGTGAAACCCGAAGACGTGGGCCTGGTGAAACCCGATGAAAAAACTTGCTTGAAATGCCACAATACCGAAAGCCCGACCTACAAACCATTCAATTTCGCGGAAGCCAGCAAGAAGATTGCGCACCCGACCCCGAAACAATGAGTACAGTGGTTTGGGATTGACCTCGGAACCATTGCGAAAACTAAAGCGAACGAAGTCCCCAGTCATGGGCTTCGCTCGCTATGAGGCATGAACCCAGCTTGAACCATTATCGTTTGGAAAGAATGACAGGAGGGAAATAGTGGAAAAGCCTCGTGGCAGGCAGCATGATAGCGTGTCGGTATTTTCAATTGTTCTTTTCATGATCATATTGCCCACAGTCAGTGGGGCGCAAATTGGCAATAGTGATTGTCTCACCTGTCATGGTGATACGGCGTTGGTGATCACTGACAACTCTGGCATGCAACGTTCTTTGTTTGTCGATGTAACAAAAATGGAGAATTCGGTGCACGCCGGATTTGATTGCGTCACCTGTCACGCTGATATTACAGAAACACCTCATGCGGAGAATCTTGCGCCAGCCGCGTGTGGAACCTGCCACGAAAACGCTGTAACCGAGGTGGCGGAAAGTGTTCATGGCAAGGCCCCGAAGGAGGGCGGGGCTTTGTCGGATGCTCCGACTTGCGGTGATTGCCACGGTAGTCATGAAATCCGCGTGGTGGCTGATTCGCTTTCGCTGGTCAATCCGCGACAACTCGCTTTCACCTGTGCGCGCTGCCACGCCAATCCTGCGATTGTGCAGAAGTATCACATTCCCATCAAAGATCCGTTCAAAGCTTACAGCCACAGCGTGCATGGCCGCTTGGCCATGGCCGGTGTGGATAGCGCCGCGACGTGCAGCAGTTGTCACGGCAATCATAAAATTTTTGCTGCCAACAACCCTGCCTCCAAAGTTTATCACTTCAATATTCCTCAAACCTGCGGCCAATGTCACCGTGCCGTCACCAACGAATTTGAACAGAGTGTGCATGGCGTGGCCGTCGCACGCGGCTCGATGGATTCACCGGTTTGCACAAGCTGCCATACCGAGCACTCAATTGAATCGCCAAGTATCGCCACCGCACCGACCTCCCCACAGAATATTGCCGTGGAAACCTGCGGCCGCTGCCATGGTTCCACGCGTTTAGTGGAAAAATATGGCATGGCCCGGCAGCGGGTTTCGACGTTTGCCGATAGTTTTCATGGTTTATCATTACGCTCCGGACGCTTGTCCGTAGCCAACTGCGGCAGTTGTCATGGCGTGCACAATATTCTGCCTTCCAGCGATCCGCGATCCATGATTTATCCGGCCAATTTGACCAAGACCTGCGGCCGGTGCCATCCGAATGCCGGGGTGAATTTTGTGCGCGGCTCCATACATCTTACCGAAGAAGAAAAAGAGGGCAAAGCTATTGCTGTCATTCGGTTCATTTATATGACGCTGATCATAGTTATCATCGGCGGCATGCTGATTCACAATGCGTTGGATTTCGTTAGGAAGAGCAGGCATGTATTGCGCCGGGAGTAATTCCAGTAATTGGTTGCTGAGTGCTCAATGTCATTAAGTTAAGCACCCAAGGATGTCATTCTGGAAGACTGCGTCCGCAGGAATCTTTTCTCAAATGTTGATGAGTGCTGGTTCGTAAAAAGATTCCCTGCGGGCGTAGCCTATGGCCGTAGGCTCTACAAGCCGTAGGCCTGCTGAATGACAACCTCCTTAACATAATGACATGAACTGATTACTGATCACTAAAACTGGTCACTAAAAATCAGACATGTCAAATCAAAATAACAATCTTCAGTATTACGAACGCTGGACCAAAGTCGAGCGTTATCAGCATTGGATTCTCGCCGTCTCGTTCATCATTTTAGTCATCACCGGTTTTGCACTGAAATATCCTGAAGCCGCCTGGGTGCAGCCGATTCTGCTTCTGGAAGGCGAATTTGCGCTGCGCGGGTGGATTCATCGCATTGCCGCGGTCGTGATGGTGGTGCTGGCATTTTATCACGTCGGCTATATGATCTTCACGCCGCGTGGCCGATATTTGCTCAAAGCGTTGGCGCCCGGCCGGCAAGACCTTGTTGATTTCAGAGATAATGCCAAATTTTTGCTCGGCAAGCGTTCGACCCCGCCTGAGTTCGATCATTTTTCCTACATGGAAAAAGCCGAATACTGGGCACTGGTGTGGGGCACGGTGGTGATGGCTTCGACCGGATTTTTTTTGTGGTTTGAAAATCTCGCCCTGAAAATCTTCCCGTTGTGGATGATGGATGTTTTCACCGTCATCCATTTCTACGAAGCCTGGCTGGCCACGCTGGCGATTTTTGTCTGGCATTTTTATTACGTGATTTTCAATCCGGAGGTTTATCCGCTCAATAAGAGCATGATTGACGGTTTGATGTCCGAACGGGAGATGGAAAGAGAGCATGGGAGGGAATTGGCGCGGCTGCGGGCGCAGGCCGAGGGAACGGAAGAAATCGCTTAACTTCCAGACAGGGAAGAAACAGTTACATGCGTGGATGCTGTCTTAACCCCGATAATTCACGTGCCACATTTTCAGGCTTGCGCCAACCCCGTGAGATAACAAGCATGACAGTATCTCACGGGGTCGATTTACGCACCGCGTGAATTATCGGGGTTAAGAATGATTCACCCCATACCAATGTGGACAAGACTACGCCCGTAGGCCGCAACCTTACGAGCATCGCCAGACAGCTTTGATGACCCTGCTCCATCCGTCTAACTCCTAAATAGTAAATGGATCGAGCTCGGTACGCGAATAAAATCGGTGTTACGATCGTGCCATTGTGAAAAATATGAGAGGAGGAGGAATGAAGCTCAAAAGCCTCATAGCAGCACTCCTTTTACTTTTCCGTTTTCAAATTTTATCCGCCCAAACCAAAGAAGCCTGTCTCGAATGCCACTCTGACCCCGGCTTAACCACTGAACGCGGCGGCAAGCAAGTCTCGCTTTTTGTGGATATGAAGATTTTCAATAAATCTGTCCACAAAGACCAGGAATGCATCAGTTGCCACACCGAGGCGGCGGTCGAGGAATTTCCCCATCCAGAAAAGCTTCAACCGGTCAATTGCGCGAATTGCCACGACGACGTGCAATTGGATTTCGACGCCGGCATTCACGGCCAGGCGCTGAATCGCAAAGCGCCTTATGCGCCGAGCTGCAAGGAGTGCCACGGCGCGCATAATATTTTGGCCTCCAGCGCGCCGGAATCCCCCACGTTTAAAATGAACATTCCCTATCTTTGTGGCAAATGTCATCGCGAAGGCGCGCCGGTGGCAAATGTGTACAACATCTCCGAGCACAACATACTGGAAAATTATAGTGAAAGTATTCACGGTGAAGGCCTCTTCAAAAAAGGGTTGCTCGTCTCGGCGAGTTGCACCGATTGTCATGGCAGTCACATGATTTTGCCGCACACGCTGCCCAAATCCACCATTTCTCTGCACAACATCGCCAAAACCTGCATGAAATGCCACAGTCGCATCGAGCAGGTGCACATAAAAGTCATTCGCGGCGAATTGTGGGAGAAAAGACCTGGCGCGATACCGGCTTGCACCGACTGCCATCAGCCGCATCGCTTGCGCCGGGGTTCGCTGGTGCTTAATATTGCGGACCGCGACTGCATGAAATGCCATGAGCGGGATGATGTGCACAAGATCGTCGACGGCAAATCCGAGTCCATGTTTGTCAGCAAGAGGGAAATCGAAAATTCCGTGCACAAAAATATTCCGTGTGTGAAATGCCATGCGGACATCGATCCGCGATTGTCGCGTCCCTGCGAGCCGTCGGGGAAAGTGGATTGCTCGAGTTGCCACGCGAAAATGGCTGAAGAGTATTTCCAGAGTGGACATGGGCAAGCCTATTTCGAGAAGAAGTACGATGCGCCGTATTGCACGACATGTCACGGCAAGGGCCATACGACCAAATCACGCCTGAACGACACTTCGCCAACTTACCGCACCGCCATTCCCTCGTTGTGCGGCGATTGCCACAAAAAGGGCGGCAAAGCCGAGCAGGTTCCAGGCCTTGCGGAAGTCAACGTGTTTTACGATTATTCCTCGAGCGTGCATGGAAAAGGCCTGGTCGAAAAAGGCTTGCTGCCGGTCGCGGTTTGCACCGATTGCCACAACTCGCATTATGTATTGAAGCACACCGATGAGCGCTCCTCGATCAATCCGAAAAATATTCCGGCCACTTGCGCCAACTGCCACCGGGGCATCTACAAGGATTTTATCAAAAGCGTGCATTTCGCGAGCGAAAGCAACGGCGAGAAAAAGCTGCCCACCTGCATGGATTGCCACACGGCGCACGGCATCTCGCGCGTCGAACAAGATGCGTTCATAACTGAAGTCACGCAACAATGCGGCGCGTGCCACAAAGAATTGGCCGAAACGTATTTTGACACGATGCACGGCAAGGCCTATCGGTTGGGTTATTTGAAGGCGGCGAAATGCTCGGATTGCCACGGCGCGCATTTGATCATGAAGGTGGACAACCCGAATTCCTCCGTCGGGCTGGCCAATGTTGTGAACACGTGCAAAAAGTGCCACGAGGACGCCAATCGCCGCTTCACCGGATACTTGACGCACGCGACGCATCACGACAAGGTCAAATATCCGATTCTCTATTACACCTACTGGGGCATGACCACGTTACTCGTAGCCGTGTTTGGCTTTTTCGGCGTCCACACGCTGTTGTGGCTGCCGCGCTCATTCAAACTTTACAAGGAGAGAAAAAAGGAGACGAAGGCGCACGAGGGTCGATATTATATTCAGCGGTTTAGCCTGGCGCAGAGAATTACGCATTTGTTTGTCATCATCAGTTTTATGTCACTGGCGCTCACTGGCATGATGCTGAAATTTTCCAGCATGCCGTGGGCGGGGTTCATCGCGAATTTGCTCGGCGGCGTGGCGGTGGCCGGCAAGATTCATCGCATTGCCGCGGTGATCACTTTTGGGTATTTCTTTTATCATCTCTATTCTGTGATTAAAATAAAACGCAAGCAGCACAAAACCTGGCGCCAGTTTATTTTTGATGCCAAGTCCCTCTGGTTCAATAAACAAGATGTGAAAGAGTTTGTCGCGACGATCAAATGGTTCGTCGGCAAAGGCGAGCGCCCGGCTTATGGCCGTTGGACGTATTGGGAGAAGTTCGATTATTTGGCTGTTTTCTGGGGGGTCGCGATTATCGGCACTTCCGGTCTCATGCTGTGGTTCCCTGAAATCTTTACCAAAATTTTGCCCGGCGCCTTAATCAACGCTGCGACGATTGTCCACAGCGACGAGGCGCTGTTGGCAGTTGGTTTCATTTTTACCGTGCACTTCTTCAATACGCATCTGCGTCCGGAAGCATTTCCGATGGACACGGTGATTTTCACCGGTGTCACTCCGGTCGAAGACTATAAAGCCCTGCGCCCGCGTGAATATGAAGATCTGAAAGAGAGCGGCGCACTGCGCAAAGTGGTGGTGACCAAGAAGATTTCGCCGAAATGGGAAAGGGCGATCCGTGTTTTCGGATTCATCTTTTTGAGCCTCGGCGTGGTTTTAATCGGATTGATTATTTATTCGGTGCTGTTCGGGTACAAGTGAGCCGAGGGCGGGAGGCACAGGGCAAAGCGTATTTTTTCACCCACTGAATTTGAAATCCCTACGGGTGCAGCTCGCAGGGATTTTTTTCTTGTACGGACGCAGTCTGTGAGCGATCTTGTAGTCTTGTAGAAAAAATTTTTATTTTTTGTGTGAGTTTTTCGCTATTTTCGGTGTCTTATAGTATAGAAGGCTAAAGGTGCCTTCGTTCGGAGAGGCCGTTACGGATGGGCTGCCGAATGTTTCTTCTTCCATACTCTATCCTCCTGTTACTTGGCAGGGACCTCCCGGTTGGTCACTGCCATGGAGGGGGAACTTCGGTCCCGAGTTTTATCTAATCTTTTTTATCCTCTGCCACGTTGGTTTGCTCCTCCAATATTTTGACCACTTGCGAGTACACTTTCTGCCAGCGCTCCGGATGTTCACCAAAGTATTTGACCGCTGATTCAAATTGCTGCCGGTTATAGCCTAGTGCGCGCAAGCTGGAATCAGCGCGCGCAAATCTCGCGGCGGCGTGGTCTGAATTCGATAAAGTGGAATCCGCATCTACCTCGGTAGCGATGAGCACTTTGGCATAGACTTCCGCGAAACGTTCAGGTTTTTGTAGAGGATTGGATGGTTTGGAATCACACCCGAGGAGTGCGCTTAGCAATATGAACGCTGTGAGACACGGGCGGGATCGGGTCAAGTCAAAGCCGGATTTATTGCTCATGGAAGAAGCGCGTTTAAAAAGATCAAATGACTTTGCTTGCGAGCGCATGCCGCCGCAACTCCACGCAGGCCTGGCCCGGATCCGAAGTGCCGAAGATTGCAACGCCCGCCACAAGAATTTGCGCGCCCGCCTCAACCACGGTCGCGGCGGTTTCATTATCGATACCGCCATCCACTTCGATCAAAACATTTTTGTGGAGGGCAGCAATCATCTGGCGAGCCCGCCGTATTTTTTGTAGTGTCGCCGGAATAAACGTTTGCCCGCCAAAGCCGGGGTTGACGGTCATGATCAAAAGCAGATCAATATCCGGAAGAATCTCCTCGACCGTACTCAAGGAAGTTGCAGGGTTGATGGCAACGCCGACTCCGGCCCCGGTTTCCGTGACTTGGTGCACCAGGCGATGCAAATGCGGGCTGGTCTCGACATGCACGATAATTCGATCGGCACCAACTTCCCGAAACGCTGCGATGTATCGCTCCGGCTGTTCAATCATCAGATGCACCTCCACCGGCAATGCGGTACACTGACGAACTGCTTTCACGATCAGCGGACCGAAGGTGAGGTTGGGCACAAAATGCCCATCCATCACATCGCAGTGGATCAGATCGGCGCCCGCGGCCTCGACGCTGCGAATCTGTTCACGCAGGCAGGCAAAATCGGCGGAGAGAATCGAAGGAGCAATTTTGATCATGGCTGGTTGTTCGCGCTACTTGGCAATCTGCTCAACTCCAGATCGATTCTGGTGCCTCTTCGCACTACCACATTGGCGTCCAGCGACTGGCCAAGAACTGTTTCCGGAAGTAGTTTTTCCACTTCCTTGTAGGTAATTTGGCCGAGGACCAGACCGGCTTGGCGAATGAGTTGCACGGCGACATCAAAAGTCAGGCCGGTAACCGAAGGGACTGTGGCATCAGAGGGCGCCTCACCCATGCTAATGGCGATATTAACTCTGGTACCCACACCGACATCGGCATTTGCCGGCACCGACTGTTCCGCCACAACTCCTCTCGGTCTCTCGGAATACACGGAGTCCACTCTGCCAAGAATCAAATCATTCCTTGCCAATAAAAGTTCCGCTTCGCGTTGGGAACGATCCACGAGCTGCGGCATCGTTACGCGGCGGCCGCCCCGGCTGACGACAACGTAAATTCTGCGGCCACCTTTGACCTGCGCGTATGGTCGCGGATTTTGTTCGAGCACATAGCCCAGGGGATACTTTTCATCGTAGCGTTCATCAGATCGAATGATCGTGAAGCCCTGCGCTTCAAGCGTGTTTTTTGCCTCCTCATAGCGCAGCGAAGTAACATTCGGCACTTCGACCGCTTCCCCATGTTTGGTGTAGATCGGCATCACAATCCAATCCATGATCAGTCCGAGTATCAAAAAAAGCACGACGATGCCGCCGATCAGCTTGACGCCCCGGTTGGTGAGAATCGCGATGATAAAATCACGAAGTCGATGTTGGCTCATCTTTTTTCCCTGATTAGTACCAGAATTGTTAAGCCAATTTACCTTCGGGTTTTTACTCTTTTATCAGTCTCGCCGCAAAACCGCCGTCCATATTGTGACGGTGGGGGAAAGTACGAACATAACCGTGCTCATCGCAATATGTCGCATGCACGTAACCTTGCGCCGGTTCCAAACGAAATTCCTTATGGTGTTCAAGAAACCATTCCATGACTCTGTCATTTTCTTCGAGTTCTATCGAATTCGTGCTGTAAATCAGGCGCCCTCCAGATTTGACCAAATCCGCCGCGTTGGTCAAAATCTCTTTTTGCAGCTCGATCAAATCTTTGATATCCTTCTGGCGACGACGCCAGCGCAAGTCGCTTCGCCGTGAAAGCACACCAAGTCCGGAGCACGGGGCATCAACAACGACAATATCAGCAGGAGTCGAGGCAAATGTGCGGCTATCGGCAATGACAAAATGAATCGAGCAACGTAAACGGGCAGCCGCCTCGGCGATCGTTTGCAGCTTTTGGTAATTGAGATCAACGGCGACGATCTGTCCTGTTCCGATCAGCTCCGCCAAGTGGAGCGCTTTGTCAGCGCCGGCGCAAAGAGCGAGAGTGATCTCCCCGGCTTTGGGTGCTGCCAGATGAGTCACCATGCCGGTACTTGGATCTTGCACCGTGAACCAGCCTTCTTGAAACCCTGGCAGGGAAGTAAGTTCATCGCAATCGGGCAGGCGATAAAAAGCCGGCACCCATTCAACCGCCTCCGGTCGTACTTCACCCGCAGCCATTTGCTCGAGCCACGGCTCGAGATGTTCTGTCGGGCGCACCACGCGGACCGTCAACGGTGGGGTGCGATTATTGGCCTCGGCAAGCGCAATCGTTTCTTCCCAACCGAATTCTTCGACCCAGCGTTTTAGCAGCCACTCCGGATGGCTGAGCATTTGCGCGAGCGTTTTGAGGTCTTTACTTTCGATCAGGCTTTCGTTGGATGGCCACTGATAAGGCGCGCGTTGGATATTGCGCAACACGCTGTTGGCCAATCGCGAAAAGTTGTTGCCAAATCGAAGTTGAATCATTTCCACGGCTTCGTCAACGACGGCATTGGCCGGGACGCGATTCATGAACAACATTTGATAAACCGCACAGCGCAATACATTTTTGACAAACGGCTGTGCCTCCTCGTAATGATGGCGAAAATGCTGCTGAATCTCAGCGTCGAGGCGGGCGCGCCAGCGGGAAACGCCGTGAACCAAAGTGGCAATCAGGACGCGATCGCGTGCCGCCATTGCCGAGCGCTGCAAATGTTTCTCCATCACCTGATCCACATAAACGAAACTGCTCTCAGCTTCGCTGAGAATTTGTCCGGCAATGGCCCGCGGCGAAAGCAAAACATTGGTGGTTTTTTTGCTACTGGCTTTCGGCATGAGAAATTTCTAACCTAACTTTTCATGAGTTTTCACTTGATGGCCTCGCAGGAAATCGGCCGCAGGCATGCGACGTTTGCCCTCGATTTGCAACTCATCAATGGCCAAATGGCCAAGCCCGGCCTGTACCACCAACTCGCCTTTGCGCTCATTGGCGCGTACGATAACCCCGGCCTCATGGCCTGAACTGAAATCATTTAGTATATGAGTGCGAAATATCTTGAGATGATGACCCTGCCACATCGTGAACGCGCCGGGAATCGGATTCATCCCACGGACAAAATTGAAAATCTCCCGCGCCGATTTGTTCCAATCGATGCAGGCCATTTCTTTGGTGATTTTGGGCGCGAGGCTGACCTCCCCGAATTGTTTTTGCCTGTGCACGGTACCTGCGGCAATTTGCTCCAACGTTTCAATTATCAAATCGGCACCCATCAACGCCAAACGGTCATGCAGTTCACCGGCCGTCTCAAATTCGCCGATTTCGGTTTTGCGTTGCAGAATCACCTCCCCGACATCGACTTTTTCCTCAATAAAAAAAGTGGTGACCCCCGTTTCGGATTCGCCATTGATGATTGCCCACTGAATTGGCGCCGCCCCGCGGTATTTGGGCAACAGTGAGGCATGGAGATTGACGGTTCCCAGTGCGGGAATCGTGTAAACCTCCGGCGGCAGTATGCGAAATCCGATGACCAAAAAAACCTCTGCCTGCCAATCCCGCAGGCTTTTGATAAATTGCGGATCATGAAGATTTTCAGGCTGCACAACCGGCAAGCCGGTGCGCACGGCCAGTTGCTTCACCGGTGTGGGCTGAAAATGAAGACCGCGACCAGAGGGCCGGTCCGGGCCGGTGACCACGCCCACTACCGGAATGTGATGCTCCAGCAGGCGTTGCAAGCTGGGAACCGCAAATTCCGGTGTTCCCATAAAAACCACTTTAAGGTCTTGAATCGTGCGCATCTTAGGAACCAACCCGAAACTCAAAAGGATTTTTCATCGGCACTCTCCACGCGGTGAAGACGCCAGGAGCGTTGCGAGTGGAGAACAGAATCCTATCTTTGACTCTTTTCGTCTTGGTGGTTACATTGAGTTTTAAGTAAAAGTTCTGTGAACTCATCACCGTGCTGTGATTCTGGAGGATTGCGTCCGAAGGCTACGCCCGTAGGGCGCTACTATGAAATACATTTTCATTGTGATGGGCTATGCCCGTAGGGTGTCCAACGGGACATGGCAAATTCCTCCGGAATGACAATTTGGTTTGCTGAACATTTACAGTTTTAAAGCAGAACTTTTGGCCTTGCGACCGAGACCTGCTGCTGAGCCTCTTCCATGATGGCTTTGAGCTTCTTGCTCAACAATTTTCGTCGCAATGGACTCAACCGATCAACAAAAAAGATCCCGTTCAGATGATCAATTTCGTGTTGCAATACGCGCGCCATCATGCCCTCATATTCCTGTTCGTGGGCAACCCCATCCAAATCCTGGTAACCTACCAGTATGCGTTCCTTGCGTGGAACTTCCTCATTGATTTCAGGAATGCTGAGACAACCTTCCTCAAAGCTCACTTCGTTGCCGCTCTCTTTGAGAATGACCGGATTCACGAAGGCCTGCGGCGAGGCGCCTTCGATAATGAGACCAACATCGATGACACACAATGCGTGCGTCATTCCGATTTGATTGGCGGCCAGTCCGATACCTTTTGCCGCCTGCATGGTCTCGATCATATCCGCGACCACCTCACGCAGGGTCGGATCAAATGAAACAACTTTGCTTGCCTTCTTGCGAAGGATGGGATCACCATATTTACGAATCGGCCAAACTGCCATGACTTACGAACCTTTTTTCTCCTCTTGAATGATTTTGCGCGCAATACTGGTGCGTGCAATATTGAGTTTCACGTTCTTATCAACTTCGATAATCAGGATCGAGTCTTTTTCCTTCATACCGACAATTGTTCCATAAATGCCACCGGCGGTCAACACCTCATCGCCTTTTTGCAGGCTTTGCAACATTTTCTGATGCTCTTTTTGACGTTTGGCTTGAGGCCGCAGGATCAAAAGATACATAATCACAAAAATCAGAATAATCGGCAGCCACATGGCCAGCGGATTTCCACCTTGTCCCTGCGGCCCGCCCATGAATGAAAACAAAAACGCGAGCATTAAGCCTCCTTTGTAGTTTCCATATAGCCATCCACCATGGATGATTCGTTCTGTTTGATTTGATAGTTTTCAAAAAACGCTTTTTTCCATTCCACAAAATTTCCATCCGTTACCGCCTGTCGCATCTGTTCCATCAATCGATGATAAAAGCGCAAATTATGCAGACTGCCGAGTCGCAGCGCCAGGATTTCCTCGGCTTGAAAAAGATGTCGCAGGTAGGCGCGCGTGAAAGTACGGCAGGCGTAACAGTCGCAGGTTTCTTCAATCGGCGTAAAATCATCCCGAAAAATTGCGTTGGTCAAATTCAAAGGCCCGTTGGCGGTGAACACCTGTCCCTTGCGGCCATTGCGCGTCGGGATGACGCAATCGAACATGTCGACGCCGAGGCTGACCGCCTCGATCAAATCTTCCGGCTTGCCGACGCCCATTAAATAGCGCGGCTTATTCTCCGGCAGCAGTTCGTTACAAAGTGCAACCATTTCGAACATTGCGCTCTTCGGCTCGCCAACGGCCAAACCGCCGATGGCATAACCAGGAAAGTCGATGGCGAGGAGCTGCTCACAACTCTGCCGGCGCAAATCTGCAAAAGTACCGCCTTGCACAATCGCAAACAAAGCCTGCTCGTGTCCATATAGCGACGTTGAATTTTGCCAGGCCCGCCAACAGCGCTCCGCCCAGCGCGTGGTGAGTTGCATTGATTTCTCGACATAGCTCCTTTCCGAAGGGAAGGGAGGGCATTCGTCGAGAGCCATCATAATGTCCGAGCCGAACGCACGCTGGGTTCGGATGACACTTTCCGGCGTAAATTCGTGATACGAGCCGTCGATGTGCGACTGAAACTTGACGCCATCCGCGTGAATCTTGCGCAGCTCTGCGAGGCTGAAAACCTGATAGCCGCCGCTGTCGGTCAGTATGGGCTTGGGCCAGGCAACGAATTTGTGCAAACCTCCAGCCTGTTGTATTAACGCTTCGCCAGGCCGCAGGTAAAGATGATACGTGTTACCGAGAATGATTTGGCTGCCGACCTCTTCCAACTCTTTTGGGCTGAGCGTCTTCACCGTGCCCTGGGTGCCGACCGGCATGAAGACGGGTGTAAAAATTTCGCCGTGCGGTGTCGTGATCTTGCCGCAACGGGCGCGGCTGTTCGGGTCTTGGGAAAGAACGTGAAATGAGATTCTGGTTGATAGATCTTTGATGCTGAATACTTGATGCTGGTTACGGGTTGCTGTTTGATCAATTGTCTTCATGTACGCAAGGTTGGCATCACTTTACCAGGGATAACTTACCAACACCATCGCTGGTACATAATCTGTTAGCTTTCCGGATTCCAAGGCAGAAAAGATGTCTTTTGCAGTTTGGCTTATCTTGCGTTTTTCCAGACGTACAACGAGCGCCATGGTATCCGTTGCGTATTCATTCGCGAGGATAGAGTTTGTCGTAATCTTCAAATTCTTTATCCATGGATAAGCATCTGCGTGCTAATCGGAAACCTTCCCTGATTTCCATTTCAGCCCCTTGTCCAATAATACAATAAGAAATCCAATTAACACAACAGCTCCAAATCCCAAGAAAACCAAGGTTAAAGCATTCATTTCTTTACTTCCATGCCATCTAAAATATATCCCAAAAGCCAAGAAAGTATCCCTCCTACCAGACCCGAAATAATACTTCCGAGACTAACAGCTTCGGGTTTGGCAAAAGGACTAATGACAAGGACAGTAAAGATGACCTTGCCCATATCTCAAAATACTTTTGCTAAATTATCTTTTGCTTGTCGGTACGAATGATTCTCATGAAAAAATTCCATAAACTGATATATCAGAAACTCACAGCAGTCGGTCTAAAGCCTCCTCCACCTTTTCCACCGTCACCACCTCCATCCCCGTTGGCTTTTGCAAGCCTTTCGTCGCGAGCTTGGGAATGATCGCATGCTTGAAGCCGAGCTTGGCAGCTTCGGTCAGACGTTTATCGATTTGCGGCACGGCGCGGATCTCACCACCGAGGCCAACTTCGCCAATCACGACTGCCTGCGGATCGACCACAGCATTTTTCAGAGAAGAAGCAACCGCCGCGACAACGCCCAAATCTGCGGCTGGTTCTTCGAGACGAACCCCGCCAGCGACGTTGACAAAGACATCGAAGGTGCTGACGCGCAATCCGACGCGTTTCTCGATTACTGCCAGCAGTAGAGCCAGACGACGAATATCGATGCCATTGGCGGTGCGCTGCGGCAGGCCATAACTGCTTGGCGTCAACAATGCCTGCACTTCCACCAAAATTGGGCGCGAGCCTTCCATCGTACAAACCACCACCGAGCCGGAAATGTCTTCTTTGCGCTGCGCCAGAAAAATTTCCGAGGGATTGCTCACCTCGCGCAAACCCTGTTCATACATTTCGAATACGCCGATCTCGCGTGTGCTGCCGAAACGATTTTTGACCGAGCGCAAAATCCGGAAGAAATGATCCCGGTCACCCTCAAACTGCAACAAGGTGTCGACCATGTGCTCCAGCGCTTTGGGACCGGCAAGATAGCCTTCTTTGGTCACATGCCCGATGAGAAAAATCGGCACGCTCCGTTGTTTGGCCAGATTCAGAAAGGCCAGCGCGCATTCGCGCACTTGACTGATGCTCCCGGGCGGGCTCTCGAAGTCGCTGCGATACATCGTTTGAATCGAGTCGACGATCATCAGCTTGGGCTGCAATTTTTCTGCTTCGTCGAGAATGATTTCAAGATTGGTCTCGGCCAGGATGAAGAGATAGTGGGAATCAATTCCCAGGCGTTGCGCGCGCATTTTGGTCTGGCGTGCCGATTCTTCGCCGGTGACATAAAGCACATAAAAATCTGCACGCGCCAGGGCCGCGGCTTCCTGGAGCATCAGCGTCGATTTGCCGATTCCAGGATCACCACCGATCAATATCAAGGAGCCTGGCACCACACCGCCGCCGAGCACGCGGTTGAATTCCTGGCTGCTGCATCGCAGTCGCTCATTTTCCTCATGTGCAATTTCCGCCAAAGGCAGCGGTTTACTTTTCTCGGTCACTTTGACGCCACCCCGCTTCGGCTCAGGAGCCACTTTTTCTTCTACAAAAGTGTTCCACCCGCCACATTCAGGACATCGTCCAATCCAACGCGGGCTTTTATGACCGCAGGTTTGGCAGACGTATTCAACCGAGGATTTTTTTGAGAAGCGGGGCAATTGACTTAACTCCGTAGACCGGGTTCTGATCGTTAATGATTTTTACCACACCTGTATGCGGTTATGAATTTCTTCAATACTCCAGTTCACCTGTAATTTTCCAACCACTCAAAACGGTCTTCCATTTCTTCACGTGTTTGTGTATTTAAAAATTTATGTACTCGACGAATTAACTCAGCCAAAGGAATTTGATTGGAAACTAAAATCCCGAAATGCTTCTTCCCCCGTCGTCGATACGTTCTATCCAAGGTGACAAAATCACCAATGTTATGAGTTAGAAGCACTCTTTGCTGGCTAATCGCAAAATCAAGTTGGACTTCATCAGCAGCATCTTGCAAACCAACTTCCAAAGCACATATAACATCAAAGCCGCGCTCGCGTAGAATTTTTGCCAGGCGCGCTCTGACGTCCGCATCCAGATATAGCGTTATTTTTGTCACTTGCCATCCCCCAAACGTCTCTTCCAATATTCTTCGGTATTTTTTTCGAGCTCTTTGTCAATTTCTTTGCGATGGTCATAATAAAAGGAAAGCGCATCATACACCTGCGCAAGGGTGAGATAGGAGAATTCATCAACCAATTCTTCCGGCAACATCCCCTGGCGTAAAACATAATTAACCACGCTGCGCACCGGAAAACGAGTGCCACGAATCACGGGCGAACCACCACAGATACCCTTTTTACGCCAGATATGTGGGTGGTCGATTATGCCTCTATTGTTTCGCTTAGCCGTCGTTTTATTTTGTCGCGTTGGCATTTTCACAGAAAGGCCCATGGCAACTCTCCATTTTTGCAATTTTCTGCTCTTCAACTTGAAACCTTTGTCGCCGCATGGTTTAGCCACAAATTAATTCATCAATCCAATGCTCCATTGCCCGCATTACTTAATACGTCTGCAGTGGTCCTTCAGCACGTCCTTCGATAAACTGCCGCACAATGGGATGATCCGTGTTGCGCACTTCCTCCGGGGTGCCGGTGAAAATCACCTGGCCTTCATGCAGCATGGAAAGGCGATGCCCGACTTTATAAGCGCTGACAATGTCATGGGTGACAACAATGGTGGTGACACCGAGCTTCTGAGTACAGTCAATAATCAGATCGTTGATGGCATCGGCAGTGATGGGATCCAGGCCGGTGGTCGGCTCGTCATAGAGCACGAATTCGGGGTCCATCATCAAAGCGCGGGCGAGACCGACCCGTTTTTTCATTCCGCCGGAAAGCTCCGCCGGTTTCATGCGCTGAATATTCGGCAATCCCACCAACTCCAATTTCTCGGCAACGCGCCGTTGGATTTCCGGTTCGTCGAACATGCGATGCTCGCGAACACCGAGCGCAATGTTTTCCTCGACAGTCATGGAGTCAAAGAGAGCCGCGCTTTGAAAGAGCATGCCAAACTTCCGGCGGACACGGTATAACTCACGCGCTGATAGCAACGTCAGGTCCTCGCCATCGACAAAAATCTGACCCGCCTCCGGCTTGAGCAGACCGATGATGAGTTTCAAGAGAACGCTCTTGCCGCAGCCACTGCGGCCGATGATGATTTGCGTCTCACCTGTCGGAATGTCAAGATCGACGCCGCGCAAAACCGGCTTATGATTGAAAGATTTATGCAGGTTTCTAATTTCGATCACAGCCGCAGATACCGAAGAGAAATGATTCTTCAAAAAATAATCGTCGCCAATGCATAATCGTGCATCAAGATCACAGCGGCGGAAAGTACAAAAGCCCGGATCGTTGCCCGTCCCACACCCTCCGCTCCGCCGCTGGTTTGGAAGCCGACGTAACAGCCCACCACCGCGATCGTCGCGCCGAACACAAATGCCTTGGTCAATCCTCCCATTACATTGCGTATTTCAAAGCTCGACTGAACACTGTCAAAGAAAATTCGCGCGGACTGGCCGATCAGAATGTTGGTCACCAAAAATGCGCCCATCAATGCAATGAAATTCGCAAAGATGGTGAGCACGGGGGTCATGATGATTGCGGCACAGAAGCGCGGCACCGCGAGATAACGCACCGGATCGATGGCCAACGACTCCAGGGCATCGATTTGCTCAGTAACCTTCATTGTACCCAATTCGGCAGCGATCGAGGAGCCAACCCGACCCGCCAAAATCACACCCGTCAACACCGGTCCAAGTTCGATGAAAATGGCTAAACTGGTGGCCGAGCCCAAATAGTTCAGAGAGATCAATCCCCGGAACTGATATGCTGCCTGCCAGGCCGAAACCGCCCCCGTGAAAACGGCAATAATCGCGACCAGAGGTACTGAATTGACCCCGATGAGCAACATTTGATCAAGCAACAGGTGGCGATCCCGCCACAGATATGCGCTGCCGCCAATAATTTTGCCAAGAAGAAGGAAAATCGCCCCCGTCTGTTCGATTACGACAATGACCACGCGTCCCAGCAATCTTGTGAAACGCCCAATCTGTGCTCTGATCATCTTGGGTGTGATGATATTTTCGTGCAGGCGCAGCCTTCCCTCTATTCCAGCATTCAATATAAAAATATTGATTTTTCATCCCAAAGTCAAGTACTCATTATTTTTTGTTGTTTCCGTATTTTTTGACCATCAATGCGTAAGAGTCTGCACGTTCCACTTCAATCCGGGGGGCTGCTTGGAAATTATTTGATGGTTAAGGAACCTCAAGAAAGACAAATAAGGCTTGCGATTTTCGGTAAGATTTGCTATATTATCATCACAATTTACCAAGGAATCTCTGTTGAGTTTCCTTCACGGGCCTGACTAGCGATCATCTTATCAGGCCAACTTTATATTTGTTCCAAATTTACTGATCATTAAAGTTCGATTTTGCCAACTCCAACAGCGCTCATCAAATCGGCTTTCTTCTGAGTAAGCAACTACTTGATCTACCATCGTAAAACAAAACCCTTGCAATTTAATCAAAAGATACTTATATTAAAAATTGAAAGTGGGCCTAAAAACCCACTTTTTTATTGTTATGGATAATTTACGCGAAAAGCTTCATGCGCTCATTGCTCCGGTCCTGCAAAATTTCAATGCGGATTTTGTTGCCCTCGAGTTGAAGGGCAGTAAGAGCAACATGGTCGTGCGGGTGGTTGTGGATCAGGACGGCGGGATTACGCTCCCCACCTGTGCGGCGATCAGTCGCGCGCTTTCAGACGAATTTGATGCGGCGGACATTATCCCCGGCCGCTACCGTTTGGAGGTGTCGTCTCCAGGAGTGGATTGGCCGCTGAAAACCCGGCGCGATTTCCAGCGCCATCTCGGCCGACAAGTGAACCTGCGTTATTGCGCAGGGCCGGCAAGGTTGTCTGTTGAAGGAACGATTGCATCGGTTTCAGACACGGAAGTCGTGATCGCCTCGGAAGAGGGGAGCGTGGTCGTTCCGCTGAGCAACATCGAAGTGGGCAAGATTAAATTACAATGGTAGTTTCACAGGAAAGTCATCATGAAAAGTGAAATCGCCGAGGCCTTCTCCCAGATTGTCAAAGAGAAGAATATCGACAAAGATCAACTCTCGGAAATCATCCACTCCATTGTGATTGGGATGATCAAGAAAAAATACGGCACCGCCGACAATTTTGACATCTACGTCAATATGGAGAAGGGTGAGATCGAAATTCATCAAAGCAAAAGAATTGTGGAAAAAGTCGTGGATCCCCTCCACGAGATTGATCTCGAAACGGCGAGAAAAACCGAGCCTGATCTTGAAGTGGGCGATGAATTTTTGGAAATTTTGCAACCGGAGACCTTTGGCCGCCGGCTCATCATCTCGGCCAAGCAAAATCTCAATCAACGGATTCGAGACGAAGAACGCCGGATCATTTTTGATGAATTCCAAAATCGCGTCGGTGAGATCGTGATGGGTGACATTCGCCAGATCAATCGCGGTGATGTTTATCTGAACATCGACCGCACCGAAGCCGTCTTGCCGAAGCGCGAACAGATTGAAACAGAGAAATATCGCCGGGGCGAGAATTTGCGTGCCATCATCAAGGAGGTGCGCCAAACCAGCCGCGGTCCGGAGATCATCGTCTCGCGCAGCGATCCGCAATTTCTGATTCGTTTGTTCGAGCTGGAAGTTCCGGAGATCTATGACGGCATTATCGAAATCAAGGCGGTTGCGCGTCAGCCTGGTGAACGCTCCAAGATTGCTGTTACCTCGAGTGACAAGCGGATTGATCCGGTGGGTGCTTGTGTCGGGATGAAAGGCATCCGCATTCAGGCCGTCAGCAAGGAATTGAACAATGAGAAAATTGATGTCATCCCCTGGAGCGCCGAGCCGGAGATTTTTATCACCCGCGCTTTGAGCCCCTCCAAGCCGGTGCGTGTGCTGATGGACGAACCGAACAAACGCGCGATTGCCGTGCTGCCCGACGACCAGGTTTCTCTGGCGATCGGTCGTGGCGGACAAAACCGGCGTTTGACAGGCCGGCTCACGGGATACGAAGTGGAGATTATCAAGGAATCCGAGTACCGGAAGATGGTCGAAGAACAGCGCGGGAAGGACATGCCGTTGGAGTTGATTGAGGGACTCAGCGAAGCGATGATTTCCAAATTGTACGCCGCGGGTTTGAAAACTGTGAAAGATGTGCTGGATCAGGGCGAGGAAGGACTTCTCCAGATTAAAGGAATTGGCGAGAAAACTGCGAAGAAAATTTGGTCGTTGGTCAAGGATCGTGAGGCATCTGCACGTCCTGTAGCGGAGAAGCCGGCAGAGGCCGCAGATTCGGAAACAGCAATCGCGATTGAGACACCCACCGCCGCAACCGAACCCCCGGCGGAGCTTGCTCGGGAACCGGAGAGCTCCTCCGAGGATCAAACAACTGTTCCGGTGGAATCGGAAACGACTGCGCAATTAGAAGTGGTGGAAGAGATGCAGAATACTGAGAGCCGAGGTTAATCCATCGTGGAGGCAACCGACAAAACGAAAAATCCAAGAATGAACATTTCCAAGTAGACATCGTTTAGTCCACGGCAGGAGCGAAATCGGATTAATCGCCAGATGAGGAATCACGCAGGTAAAAGTTTTTCAATCCATATAAAAGCATGAGTACGGTCACCAAACGCAGAATTCACCAAGTTGCCAAGGAATTCAACATTTCGAACGAAGCGCTGATCGCTTATCTGACCAAGTTGAATTATGACATTCGTGGTCCGATGACGGCGCTGAGCGACGAGATGTATGAGGCGGTCAGCAAGAAGTACCGGAAAGAACCGGAACCGCATGACGCCAATTATGAATTTCGCAAGCGCCTGCGTGATAAAAAGGCTGAAGAAGAAAAGGAACGCGAACGCGCACGGCATGACATTGAGCAACGGTTGCGCGTGACCTCGAAGTTGACGGACCGCCGCACGCGCAAAGCCAAACCGGTTGTCGAAGTCCCAGTAAGCGAGGCGGAGAATGTCGTTCCGGTACCGGTAATTGCGCCTCGGCCTGAAATCAAAGAAAGAGTCGCTGAAGTCCCCGAGGTGGCCCCTCGCGTCGAGCCGGAAAAGCCGGTACCGGCCGTGGAGGCCAAGGGTGTGCCTGTTGTAGAGGACAAAGTGGCACCGACTGTGGAAGCCAAGCCGGTACCCTCGCTTCATGATACGATTGCCGCATTGATACCAAAGGAGGATTTGCGTCAAGTCGTGCCGCCTCCGGCAGAAGCTGCGCCTGCTTCTCCCGCGCCCCCGGCGAAAAAGGCCGAGAAGACAATTGCGGAAGCCGCGACCAAGAAAAAGCGAAAACGCAAACGCCGGAAGAAGAAAAAAGCGATTGTGGTGGAAATGGAGCCGGAAGAAGAACTGGCGGCACGATTAGTCAAGGAAAAAGACAAGGCGGCGAAGAAACCCAAGAAGCGCAAGAAACGCAAAATTAGTGATGAGGAGATCGAGGAGTCCATTCGCCAAACCTTGGCGGCCATGGAAGGCATCAGTCGGCCCAAGCCGTTTCGCCGGCGCCGCGCCGCCGTAGAAAAGCCGGAGGAAGAAGCGGTTGAAGAAATTAACCGGCTCAAAGTGCCGGAATTTGTCTCGGCCGCTGATTTGGCCCGGCTCATGGAGGTCGAACCCAGTGAGGTCATCCGCAAATGTTTGGACCTCGGCATGGTGGTTTCGATCAACCAGCGCTTGGATGGAGATGTGATTCAGGCCGTGGCAGATGAGTTTGGCTACCAGGCAGAGATTGTACACGAATACGGCTCCGAACTCATTGAGCAAGCCGACATCCCGGATCCGGTTGAAAGCCTGGCCGTGCGTCCGCCGGTGGTCACGATCATGGGACATGTTGACCATGGTAAAACTTCACTCTTGGATTACATCCGGGAAAGCAATATTGCCGCAGGCGAGCATGGTGGGATTACCCAGCATATCGGCGCTTACGTTGTTGAGTTCAAAAATCGCAGCATCACTTTTCTTGATACCCCCGGGCACGAGGCGTTTACCGCCATGCGTGCGCGCGGCGCGCAGGCAACTGACATTGTGATTTTGGTGGTGGCGGCAGACGATGGCGTGCAGAACCAAACCATTGAAGCCATCAATCATGCCCGCGCCGCAGGCGTGCCGATTGTCGTTGCGATCAATAAAATTGACAAGGCCACGGCCAATCCGGATTTGATTAAACAGCAGTTGGCGCAGCACGGGATTTTGGTCGAAAGCTGGGGTGGCAAGTATCAAAGCGCGGAAATATCCGCCAAGACCGGTAAGGGAGTCGAAAATCTCCTGGAACTGGTGCTGTTGGAAGCGGATTTGCGGGATCTCAAAGCCAATCCGCATCGTCGTGCCAAAGGTGTGATCATTGAAGCTGAACTCGACAAAGGTAAAGGACCGGTCGCCACCGTTCTCGTACAAAATGGTACGCTGAATATCGGCGATCCATTTTTGGCCGGCCAATACTATGGGCGTGTGCGCGCCATGTATGATGAATGGGGTCGCCGGGTCACCTCGGCGCCGCCCTCGACGCCGGTTCGTGTCGTTGGTTTCTCCGGCGTGCCGACCGCGGGCGACACCCTGGTGGTCATGGAGTCGGAACGGGAAGCCAAGGAAATCAGTCTGAAGCGTCAACAACTCAAACGCGAGCACGAGTATCGCAAAACCCGCCATGTGACCTTGGATCAGATTTCCCAAAAGATCAAAGAAGGTGAGGTCAAGGAGTTGCGTCTCATCGTCAAGGGTGATGTGGATGGCTCAGTGGAGGCGCTGAGCGATTCCTTGTTGAAGCTTTCCAACAAGGAAGTGACGGTCAATGTCATCCACAAGGCGGTGGGAGGGATCTCCGAGTCCGATGTGTTGTTGGCCGCTGCCTCTGACGCGATTATTATCGGGTTCAATATTCGTGCGACCCAGCAGGCGCGTGCGATTGCCGAGCGCGAAAATGTCGACATCAGAAATTATAAAATCATTTATGACGCCGTTAACGATGTCAAGGCGGCGCTCGAAGGATTGTTGGAGCCGGAAATTTCCGAGCAGATCACGGGCACAGCCGAAGTTCGCAAAATCTTCCGCATTCCCAAAGTCGGGACCGTCGCCGGGTGCTACGTGCAATCCGGCAAGATTACGCGTAGCGACCATGTTCGCCTTTATCGTAACGACAAGCTCATTTTCGACGGTAAAATCGCCTCGTTAAAACGCGTGAAAGATGATGTGCGCGAAGTGGCGGCCGGGTTCGAGTGTGGACTCGGACTCGAATCCTATGATGACATCCATGAAAACGATGTCATTGAAACGTATCAAATCATCAAAACGAAGCGGACTTTGTAACACAAGCCACGTTCGTGCCGCAGTCCGTGGTCGCGGGCCGGTGGATTTTCTCATCGGCAGGTAGACATTCGCGAGACGGTCTCAAGCGCAAACGAATTTGGGTCGGCCCATGTTTATCGGCGTCTTTCAAGTAGAAATTTTTCTGCCGCAAAGCGATTCTTTGAAAGCCAAGCGGTTTGTTCTGAACAGCCTGAAAACCAAAATCCGGAACAAATTCAACGTGTCGATTGCGGAAGTCGATCATAACGATTTGTGGCAAAGAGCCACTCTGGGACTGGCATTAGTCACGAACGAGCGCAAATTCGTTGATCAGGCTTTTGCCAAAATCTTGCAGTTTTTTGAAGGCGACGATCGCCTGGAAGTACTGGATCATCGGTTGGAAATATATTGACATGGACTACAAGCGTGCAGCAAGAGTGGCCGAGCTGTTACGGGAGGTCATCAGTGAAATTATCACGACCCAACTGAAGGATCCCGCGGTTGGCCGGGTGACGATTACTCGCGTCAAACTCTCCGATGATCTCAAGAATGCCCGTGTTTACTTCAGCATGCTCGGCAACGAGCAGCAACGCCGAAGTACCATCGAAGGTTTGAAACGTGCCACCGGTTTTGTTCGTGCTGCGACCGCCCGCAAGATCAGCCTCCGCCATGCTCCCGACCTGCAGTTTTTTTATGACGACACGCTCGATTACGTGGAGAACATTGAAAATCTGCTGCGTAAGATTCATGAAAATGAGCCGCCCTCGTCAAGGTATGATTGATGGAACTCAAAAAAGAAAATTTTATCCATGACCGGAAAGCGCAATGGCGTTTGACCCGGCGCGAGGCTGCACAAAACTTCAGCAATTACGCTTTGTGGTACAGACAGAAGATCTTATTCGCCGTGCCGAATTAAAAACGGGCAGGATTGTGGTCATTGACAAGCCTGCCGGCTGGACCTCCTTCGACGTGGTCAACAAGCTCCGCCGATTGTCAGGTGTCAAGAAAGTAGGCCATGCTGGCACGCTTGATCCGTTTGCCACCGGGGTATTGTTGGTCTGTTTCGGTAGCGCTACGAAACAAGTCAATGCGCTGATGGCGCTGGACAAGGAATATCAGGGAATTTTGGAGCTCGGCACTGAGACCGACTCGCACGATGTCACTGGACGCGTGGTTGCACAACGTCCTGTGCCGGAGCTTGCACGCGATCAAATCGAGCAGGCGTTCCGGCGTTACCTAGGTGAGATCACGCAAATCCCGCCGATGTTTTCAGCGCTCAAGCGAAATGGACAGCGGCTCTATAAGCTGGCACGCAAGGGCGAGCAGGTGGAGTTGGAGCCGCGCAAAGTAAAAATTCATGCTTTTGATGTGCTTGCTGTGAAGCTTCCAGAAATTCATTTTCAAGTTATTTGTTCGCGCGGCACGTATGTCCGGGCGCTGGCGCGTGATCTCGGCAGGGATTTCGGGTGTGGCGCTCATCTCAAAACATTGCGGCGAACGCGTGTCGGCTCCTTTTCGGTTGACTCGGCGCTGAGCATCGAACAATTTGCGGCACGGCTCACGGATTGATTATGGCCACTCGGATTTATCGCCGCCTCGAAGAAGTTCAATTTGATCCCCGCAGCGTGATCACCGTGGGAACTTTTGATGGTTTGCATTGCGGCCACCAGGCGATCATTCGCACCTTAAAGGAGCAGGCGCAACTTCGACATGCCAGCACGACGGTCATCACGTTCGACCCGCATCCGCAAATGGTGGTGCAGCGTTCGGACAAACCGCCGGTGCAAATTCTAACGACCACGGAAGAAAAAGCCGCACTGCTGCGTGAGGAAAATATTGATCGTATCGTGGTCATTCCGTTCACACTGGAATTTTCGCGAACCTCTTCGGAAGCTTTTGTGCGCGAAATTCTTTTCCAGCGGATTGGCATGCAGGCCATGGTGATCGGGCACGATCATGGCTTTGGCAAAAATCGCGAGGGGGATTTTACCACGCTGCAAAAGCTGGGGAAGGAGCTGGGTTTTACCGTGCATGAACTGCCGCCATTCCGAATGGACGGCGTGACACTCAGCAGCACACGCGTTCGGGAAGCGCTGTTACAGGGCGAGGTCGAAAAAGCCGCGCGTTATCTGGGCCGGCCATATTGTTTGCGCGGCACCGTCACCGGCGGTGAAGGTCGTGGAAAACTGCTTGGATTTCCAACTGCAAATTTGCTGCCGAATTACGAGAGGAAATTAGTACCGGCAAATGGTGTCTACGCCGTCTGGGTGGAAGGCAATCTTCTGGCTCATGGCAGGACAACCGGGCAAAGTAATTCACGATACCCTGCGATGATGAATATCGGCTATCGCCCGACTTTCGGGAAAACGGCCCGCAGCCTGGAAGTGCATGTGATCGATTTTTCCGGCGATTTGTACGGCGCCGCATTGGCGGTGCATTTTGTGGCACGGTTACGAAATGAACAGAAATTCGATTCGGCACAGGCCTTGGTTGAGCAATTGTGGCGGGACAAGGAAACGAGTTATCAAGTTTTGAAAAATGAGAGGGCGTCATTTTGACAGCATGAAAATGTGCGAGATCTCAGCATGCATTGGATGCTGGTTGAGGTTTGGATTGTCCAGGGTAAATCCTTTGTTGCCAAACACAAAGGGATTCCTCCAGAATGACAACCTGGTTGATGCTGCACAGTTGCTGAAAAGAAATCAAGTTCTCACGTGATTTAAAACTTTCGTGAGATTTCAATCGTCTGAATTAGAATGATGCCGGATATGGCACTTAACCAGAAAAAAGATCAATATTTGGAGCCTCCTCATGCCTTTAACTTCTGCTGAAAAAGTTGAATGGACGAAAAAGTATGGCGCAAGTGAAAAAGACACCGGCAAAGCCGAAGTGCAAATCGCTTTGCTGACAGCGCGCATCAACGGCTTGACCAGCCACTTCGACAAAAATCCCAAAGACCATCATTCCCGGCGTGGTTTGTTGAAAATGGTTGGTCAACGTCGCCGCCTGCTGGATTATCTCGCGAAGAAGGACGTCAACCGTTATCGTAACATCATCGCTTCGCTCAACATCCGGCGCTAAGGCATATCGCGCTCAGTGCCATGCCGGTCGTGTGAACATGCGCTGGGTACCCGCTCGCTCGAATGGAAGTCGATCGCAGGCAGACCAATTTGCATTTTCACCCAATCCGGAAGGCAGAGGTCAAAGCGCGAAGCGCAGGGCACTTGTGCGATACTTTGACGAACTATCGAGTACATATAATTACGGAGGAATAAAACGTGATTCAGGTTCAAAATCTTACACGTTATTACGGACGAATACCGGCCATTCAAAATGTCTCCTTTGAAGTTGAAAAAGGAGAAATCCTGGGCTTTCTTGGGCCCAATGCCGCCGGCAAGACCACCACGATGCGGATTTTGACCTGCTACATGCCGGCGACCAGCGGTACGGCCAGAGTTGCCGGCTATGATGTTTTTTCGCAATCCATGGACGTGCGCAAGCGCATCGGCTATCTGCCGGAGCAGCCGCCGGTGTACATGGATATGACGGTCAAATCCTATTTGAATTTTGTCGCAAAAATCAAGGGCGTGGATAGCCGCGAGCGCAAGAATCGGATCAATGAAGTGATGGCAAAAACTGCCATCAGCGAGGTGCAAGACAGCGTCATTCGCAAGCTCTCGAAGGGATACAAGCAGCGTGTCGGTTTGGCCCAAGCCCTGGTGCACAACCCCGACGTTTTGGTGCTTGATGAGCCAACCATCGGCCTGGATCCGAATCAGATCAAAGAGGTGCGCGGACTCATCAAGAGCTTGGCGGGCAATCACACCATTATTCTCAGCACCCACATCCTGCCGGAGGTGGAAGTGACTTGCGATCGCGCCGTCATCATTCATCGCGGCCGCGTCGTGGCGCAAGACACAATAGCCAACATGACGCAGCGCCGGCGCGGCGCCGAACGTCTGATCGTGCAGGTCGAGGGCCCCAATAAGCAGGTGCGTGACAAGCTCGCCAGCGTCAGCGGTGTCAAGAAGGTTACTTTCGATGAGACCACCAATGGCGTCAATCGTTACGAGATCGAATGCGCGCCGGACCGCGACCTTCGCCGTGAATTGGCGCAGGCGGTGGTGCAAAATGGTTGGGGCCTCCTGGAACTCCGCGCCAAAGACATGACCCTGGAAGAAGTTTTTCTGGCCTTGACAACGGAAGAAGGAGGTGCGCGCGCATGAGAAATTTTCTTGCGATTTTGGAAAAGGAGCTCAAAAGCTATTTCTACTCGCCTGTGGCTTATGTGGTGCTGGGCTTTTTTGTCGTCGCCACCGGCTTGTTCTTTTATAATATCATCAACTGGTTCGACCGCATCAGCATGCAGTCGATGATGATGGCGCAACGCTACGGGCAAATGCAGCCCGTCAATGTAAATATGATGGCCATCCGACCGCTGTTTCACAACATCGCGATTATTGCCCTGTTTCTCCTGCCTGGTCTGACCATGCGGCTTTTTGCGGAAGAAAAACGCCAGGGCACAATGGAATTGCTCGCCACTTCGCCGCTCACCAATTGGCAAATCACCCTGGGCAAATTCACCTCGGCGCTTTTGTTTTATTTGGTGATGCTGCTGGTGACCGGTGTGTTCATCACCTTGTTGTTCTTCTTTGGCAATCCGGAGGTGTGGCCGATTCTGAGCGGTTATCTCGGGCTGCTGCTGGTCGGCGGCTGTTTTATTTCGCTGGGTCTTTTATTCAGCGCCTTTACGGAAAATCAGATTATCGCTTTCGTCAGCGCCTTCGCCGTTAATTTGGCGATCCTGGCTCTGGGCTGGCTGTCCAATTTCACCGGCCCGACCCTGGCGCAATTTTTCTCCAGTATCTCACCCATCGAACATTTCGATGATTTTGCCAAAGGCATTATTGACACCAAACATCTCGTGTTCTATCTGAGTTTCATGTTTGCGGGCATTTTTTTAACTTATGTCACGGTTGAATCTGCACGGTGGAGAGGAACTCGATGAAAAAATATAGTCCCTACGCTGGAATTCTCGGCTTGATTTTGATTGTCACCGGCCTGCTGATTCATTATGTCAGGGCGGTGTGGAAATGGCAGGAACTGGTCCCGCTGGCGATCGGCGGCGTTCTGCTGGTGATTTACGTCATTTTCAATTTCAAAGCGATTATTGATTTCATCACCCATCGTGGCGCCTTGCAAACCGCCAATGCGGTGTTGATGTGCATCCTGGTGCTCGGGTTGCTGGGTTTTGTCAACTATCTTGCCAGCAAGCATGCCTGGCGGAAAGACACCACTGCCGCCCGGCAATTCAGCCTGTCCGATCAAACCAGGAAAGTGCTGAAAAGTTTGAAAGAGGATTTGCGCGTTACGGCGTTTTATCAGGCTCAGGAGCAGCATCGCATTGCCGATCAGCTCAATGAATACGCCTCGGTGACGCCCAAGTTCAAACACGAATTCATCGATCCGGATAAACGGCCGGATTTGGCCCGACGTTACGGCGTCACGGCGTATAATACCACGGTGTTCTCCTATCGCGGCCAGGATGAGAAAATAACCACGGCCACGGAGGAGGATATGACCAACGCGATCATCAAAGTCACCCGCGAAAAAAAGAAGAAAATCTATTTCACCACCAATCACGGCGAGAAAACAATAAGCAATGAAGAACGCCTCGGCATGAGCGTGGCCCAAAAAGTGATCAAAGATAAAAATTATGAGGTGGCCACACTGTCACTCATCGACACCACCGGCATTCCGCCGGATTGCTCGGTGCTGGTCGTTGCCGGCGCGCAAACGCCTTTTCTGCCGCCGGAGATGGACAAGGTCAAAAATTATCTCCAAAAAGGTGGAGCAGCGTTATTTTTGCTGGAGCCGGACCCCGCACCTTCGTTTAATGAGATTCTCGCTGATTACGGCATCCAGGGTGACAAAAATTTTATCGTCGACTTTTCCGGAATCGGCCAACTCTTCGGTGCCGGACCGGACATGCCGGTGGTTGCCAGTTATTCGCGACACACGATCACGGAGAAATTCGGCAATTTCATGACTGCTTTTCCCAGTGCCCGCTCGCTGACGGTGATGAACGAAAAACCCACCGGCGTAACAGTCGAGGCATTTGCCAGTACCAGCGTGAACAGCTGGGGCGAAACCAGTGCCGAAGAGCTGCGCGCGCGCCAGGTCAAACCGGATCCGGTTGACCGGCGGGGCCCGCTGCCGATCGGCGTTGCCGCCACCAAGAGCGTTTCGTCGACCGGCAGCTCAACCGGTGGCTCCCAAAACAGCCGCCTGGTGGTATTTGGCGATTCTGACTTTTCGGCCAATTATCTTTTTGGTTTCCAGAAAAATGGCGATCTCTTCATGAATGCCTTGAGCTGGCTGGCCGAGGAAGAAGATTTGATCGCCATTCCACCGAAGAATCCGGAAGACCGGCGCATCAGTCTCACGGCCTCCGGTTCGAGGGTGATCTTGCTGGTGAGCCTGATCCTGCTGCCGCTCGCTGCATTCGCCACAGCCATTGGCGTGTACAGACGGAGGAGGTAACATGAAGGTAAGAAATACTTTGATTCTTCTGGTTCTCGCGGCGTTGGCCGTGGTTTATCTCATCTATGAAAGGAAAAGCGAGGAAAAGGCAAGCAAAGAAAGGGAAGCCGCCAAAAAGTTTTTGCTGTTCAAAAAAGATTCGGTCTCGACCATCATGGTGAAACCGGATGGTATTGAAGTCAGGAAAATTGGCGGCACCTGGCAGTTGCAGGCCCCGGTGCAATACAAAGCCGATGAAAACACCGTCAATGCCCTGCTCAACGTACTGGAAATGGCAGTGCGCGATCGCACCGATATTACGCGCACACGTTCCGAATATCCCACCTTTGGTCTCGATCCCGCGCGCCGTGAAATCATTTTGCAACACGAAGGCCGGCAGGATACAATCTACGTGGGCGATCAAAACACCACGGGCACTTTGGTGTATGCACGAATCAACAGCGATCCGGAAGTCGTGATGACCGGCATCGGCGTTCACAATAACGTCAACAAAGCGTTGCTGGACTGGCGCGACAAGGATTTGATCAACTTCGAGACCAGCGCGGTGAATCGGCTGCTGTTGAAAACCCCCAAAAATCGTTTCGAGCTGAAGAAAGAAGGGGGAAAATGGCAGATGGTCGTGCCCATGAAAACAGCCGCGGATGACTCCAAAGTCTCCAGCATCCTGAATCGGGTTCGCTACGGCCGCGTCTCCGAGTTTGCCGCCGAACAATTGGACGATGGCAGGAAATATGGTCTGGACCAACCAGCCTACGAAGTCACGGTGTTTTTCGGCGCCAATGACGCGCAAAAAACCGTACAATTTGGCAGGAAAGAAGGCGCGTTCAACTATGCACACGATCCGGCTCGCCCGCAAGTGTTCAGAGTCGACACCAGCCTGGTCAAAGACCTCAATGTCAGCGTGATGGATTTGCGCAATAAAAAACTGGCGGAATTTGAAAGCTGGAATGTCGACTATGTTGAATTGAACTATGCGGATACGTTGAAGATAATTTGCGAGAAAGACACCTCGAACAACTGGCAGATCACGGCGCCGCAGCCGCGCAAGGCGAAAAACTGGAAGGTTTCGAATATCACCGGCAACCTCTCGAGCCTGGAGGCCGTGGCATTCGCCGATGAAAATGCCAGAGACCTGGCGAAGTTTGGTCTGGACAAGCCGCGCGCCATCTTGACGGTGAAGCAAAAAGGCAACGAGGTCGCCAGAGTTTTAATTGGTCGGCAAAATCAAAAAGGCGATCGGGTTTATGCCAAAGCCGCGAACAGCCCGATGGTGGCCGAGGTGAAGAAGGACGATGCTGACAGATTGTTCACGAATTTGAGTGAATTAGCGGAATAACACTGGATACGGGCTGAGCCTGCAGGAGCTGAGATCCTGAATGCAGGATTTCGGTGGCTTGCCGGAAAACGATCAAAGATTCGGGATCAAGTTTCCGGCGGGCGCAGCGCGGCCTCCAGAAACATTTTATTTTTTGGAGTATATTTTTTCATGCGTTGTATCAAGGAAATCGAATTAAACGGGAAGAAATTCAGCATTGAAACCGGCCATGTGGCGAAGCAAGCGCATGGCAGTTGCTGGGTGCGTTTTGGCGACACCATCGTGATGGCGACGGTCGTCGGTGCCAAAGAAGCCAGTCCGGACGCGGAGGATTTCTTTCCCCTCACCGTTGACTATCGCGAAAAAGCTTATGCCGCCGGGAAAATACCCGGCGGTTTTTTCAAGCGCGAGGGCAAGCCGAGTGAAAATGAGGTGTTGTGCAGCCGGTTGATCGACCGTTCCATCCGGCCGTTGTTTCCGGAGGAGTTCAATAATGAAGTGCAAGTGATGGTCTCGGCGTTGTCCGCGGACAAGGAAAATGATCCCGACGTGCACGGCATCACCGGCGCCTCGATGGCGTTGATGTTGTCGGATGTGCCATGGTCGGGGCCGGTGGCGGGTGTGCGCGTCAGCCGCGTGAAGGGCAAGTTGATCGCGAATCCCACCCATGCCGAAATCGAGCAGAGCGACATGGATATTGTGCTCGCCGCTTCGGAGGATTCCATTATCATGGTGGAAGGTGAGGCCAAGGAGATCAGTGAAGCCGACATGATTGCGGCTTTGCGCTTTGGGCATGACGTCGCGCGCCAACTCATTCAAGTGCAAAAGGCGGTTGCGGCAGAAGCAGCCAAGCCGAAACGCGAGGTTGCTCCCCTGGTATTGCCGGAAGGGCTCCAAGCCCGTGTCGCCGCCATGGTGACCGATGCCATCCGTCAGCATCTGCAGGAGCCTGAGAAGCAAAAACGCAATGAGGCCCTTGCACAGCTTCGCGACAGGACGATCGAATCTTTGCAGTCAGAATTCCCGGAAAGTGGCCCGCTGATTGCCGGCATTATCAACAAGATTGAACGACAGCTTGTTCGTGACATGATCGTGAACGAGAACCGCCGTCTGGATGGCCGCGGCCCGCAGGATATTCGTGAGATTACGTGTGAAATTTCCGTGTTGCCGCGCGTGCACGGGTCCTGTTTATTCACCCGCGGCCAGACGCAGGCTTTGGCCGTGGCCACGCTCGGCACGAAGCTTGACGAACAGAAAATGGATGAGCTGGAAGGCGAATTCTATAAAAGCTACATGCTGCACTATAATTTCCCGCCCTTCAGCGTCGGCGAGATCCGCCCGCTGCGCGGACCGGGCCGGCGTGAGATCGGTCACGGCAACCTGGCAGAGCGCGCTTTGAAAGCAGTGATTCCGAGTGAAAGTGTTTTCCCTTACACGGTGCGTGTGGTCTCGGATATTTTGGAATCGAACGGCTCCTCTTCCATGGCTACGGTGTGCGCCGGATCACTTTCGCTCATGGATGCCGGCGTGCCGGTGAAAGATGCGGTTGCCGGGATTGCCATGGGCCTGATCAAAGAAGCGGATAAAACGGTTGTGCTCACCGATATTCTCGGCGACGAGGATCATCTCGGTGACATGGATTTCAAAGTGGCCGGCACGGCGAAAGGAATCACCGCTTTTCAGATGGACATCAAAATCAAGGGGCTGTCGCAGGAAATCATGGCCGAAGCACTCGAGCGCGCGCGGGTGGCGCGCTTGCATATTCTCAACATCATGAATCAGACCATGGCCAAACCCCGACCGGAAATCTCGAAGTACGCGCCGAGAATTCTCTCCATCAAGATTCCGGTGGACAGCATTGGCCTGGTCATTGGCCCAGGTGGCAAGTCGATTCGTGAAATTATCGAGCGCACCGGCGCGACGATTGACATCGATGACGACGGCACCGTGACCATGGCCGCGGTCGATCCTGAAGCCGTCAACATGGCAAAAGACATTATCGAAGGCATGGTGGCCGAGCCGGAAGTCGGAAAAGTATACAAGGGCATCGTCAAAGGCATCAAGGAATTCGGCGCGTTTGTGGAAATCATGCCCGGTCGCGAAGGTTTGCTGCATATTTCAGAGATCGAGCACCGCCGTCTCAACCGCGTCGAGGACGTCTTGCACGTCGGCGACGAAGTGACCGTGAAACTCATCGAAATCGCCGAGGGCGGCAAGCTGAAATTGAGCCGGAAAGCGCTGTTGCCGCATTCGGGATCGCCCCATCGGCGAAGCAACTAAAAGCGCTAGCTGGTTGACTCGTTGGTATGGGGAAAATAAAGATGGAAAGAGAATGGCAACGGTCCGATTACGAGGTACAACGTATGCGATTAGTAATACTGGCCCGTTGATTTCAGCTTTTCAGTCCGGCAGTTTTGAGTTGTTGGCCAAAATTTTTACTGAGATACATATTCCGGCAACTTGCTTGGTCGAACTGGAAAGGCATGGTTGGACAGAGGAAGTCAAAGCGGCTTCACCTCGGTTGATTACTGTGAAATTGACGCCCAGCGAAAAGAAGCGTGCGGTGAATTTTGCCCGACAAATTGCCCGGCATCCTGATACGAACGATCCCATTCCAGAGAACCATCTTGGAGAAGCAGAATCCATAGTTTTGGCACTTCGTCCCGGACATCAAAGCGACTTGTTGTTATTAGACGAATTGGCGGCACGAGCCATTGGCAGACAAGCAGGGGTGAGGCTTTCTGGTTTTCCTGGCGTATTATTGTTAGCGGTGCAAGCTGGCCTCATTTCAGCAGAAGAATTGAAAACGCGACTCGAGGTCTGCCGGGCAAAAGGAACTCATTACAGCATGAATTTTATTCAACAAGTTTACGAGTTGGCAAAATATGGCCGGAGAAAGTAAGCATGAGAAAGAAAACCGTGCATGAGCCAAAAGCCAAAGTCATGAGCGCGATTGAGGTATGGGACGACGCTCAACAAATTGCCACAATCTTGCGACAAAATCTATCGAGGGCCGAACCTGTGGTGAGGCTCCAAATACCGTTGTCAGCCCTGTTATCAGCTTTAGATAGTCTGGGTCGAGACGAGTTGGTTATTTTACAGAAACGTGTAAAAGAGCGATTGGTGGCTTGAACATTGAGGCGCCTTGAACTATCCCTCAGGTGATTGACCTTTGCAAAAACCCATCGACAACTCGGAGCATCAAAAGACAGTACTGCCCGGGGGTCTGCGCATCGTCACCGAGCGCATTCCGCATGTGCGCTCGGTTTCGCTGGGCGTTTGGGTGCTGACTGGAACCCGTGACGAGCTTCCAGAAGAGAATGGCATTTCCCATTTCCTCGAGCACATGATGTTCAAGGGCACCCGGCGGCGCAAGGCGAGTGACATCGCCGAGAGTCTCGAAGCCGTTGGCGGACATTTGAACGCCTTCACCGGCAAGGAACTCACCTGTTATTATGCCCACGTGCTCGATGAGCACCTGCCCCTCGCCGTCGATGTGCTCGCCGATATGTTGACCGATTCGGTATTCGACCCCGAAGAGATTCTCAAGGAAAAATCCGTCATCATCGAAGAAATCAATTCGGTGGAAGATACGCCGGAGGATTGGATTCAGGACCTGTTCATGCGGGATTTGTTTCCGCAGCACGCGCTCGGGTTCTCCACGCTCGGCACTCGTGAAATCATCTCTTCTTTACGGCGCGATCAACTTTTGGATTATGTCCAGCGGCACTATTCGCAGAACCGTTTACTGATTGCGGCGGCTGGGAATGTGGAGCACGCTGATCTCGTGGCGCAAGTGGGTGAGCATTTCTGTGTGTTGCCGGCCAACGGCACTCGCGTTTTGGTGCCACCGCCCGCCAAATCCCTGCCCAGTTCGATCACCGACGACGACTGCAGCCAAACTCACATCTGCATCGGCAGCCAGGCCCTGCGCTTTGATGATCCCCGCAAATTCGTCTTGCTGGTTCTCAACACCTTGTTGGGCGGCGGCATGAGCTCACGCCTGTTCCAAACGATCCGTGAACAACACGGGCTGGCCTATTCCGTTTTTTCTTTTCAAGATTTCATGTTCGACACCGGCGTGTTCGGCGTATACCTGGGCACGGATCCGGATCGCGCCGAGCAGGCCATGGCCTTGCTGCGCCGCGAACTGCAGCGCTTGTGCGACGAGCACATTTCTCCCGCCGAGCACGAGCGCACGATCAACCAGCTCAAAGGCAGTTTGATGCTCGGACTCGAGAGCACCAGCAGCCGGATGTCGCGATTGGCGAAAATGGAAATTTATCTTGGCGAGTATGTGACGTTGGATGAAGTATGCGCCGGCATCGAGAGGGTGACCGCCGAGCAAATCAACCAGCTCGCCCGGGAATTGTTTGCCGAGGACAAGATGACTTCAACGATCATCCGGCCGGTAACTCAGGTTTGAGCTTTTTATCATAGAAGCAGTGTTGGTTTTGTGAAAACTGATGGCTTGTTTTTCTGAGATCGTTGTATTCCTAACCGACTAACGAGGGAGGATGACATGAAGATTGGTGTACCCAAAGAGATTAAGACCAACGAAAATCGTGTTGCGCTCATCCCGGTCGGAGCAGAGTTGCTCAAGGCGCAGGGCCATGAGATTCTTGTGCAAAAAGCTGCGGGCCTCGGCAGCGGTTTTCAGGATGAAGATTATGTGCGTGCCGGCGCCCAAATTGTCGATGATCCGGCGGAGATTTATGGTGCCGCTGACATGATTGTCAAAGTCAAAGAGCCGTTGCCCTCCGAGTATCCGTGGCTGCGCGAAGGCCAGATTGTTTTTACCTATTTTCATTTTGCCGCTTCGCGCGAGCTGACCGAAGCGGTGATCAAATCGAAATGTATTGCCATCGCTTATGAAACCGTGCAAACGCCGGATCGTGCCCTGCCGTTGTTGATTCCCATGAGTGAAGTGGCCGGCCGCATGTCGATTCAGGAGGGCGCGCGTTGTTTGGAAAAGTTGTATGGCGGCAAGGGCATTTTACTCGGCGGTGTTCCGGGCGTGGAACCGGCGCGCGTGGTTATTCTCGGTGGCGGGGTGGTGGGCACCAACGCGGCCAAAATTGCCTCCGGTCTCGGCGCGCGCGTGCAGATTCTCGACATCAATCTCGAGCGCCTGCGCTACCTCGATGACGTTATGCCAAGAAACGTGACCACCATCATGTCCAACCCGGCCAACATTCGCAAAGCCATTGCCGAAGCGGATCTTGTTATCGGCGCGGTGTTGATTCCTGGCGCCAAGGCGCCGCGCCTCATCACGCGGGAGATGTTGAAGCTGATGAAAAAAGGCTCGGTCATCGTCGATGTCGCTGTCGACCAGGGCGGCTGCGTGGAAACGATCCGTCCCACCACGCATGAGAATCCCACCTTTGAAGTCGATGGCGTCATTCATTATGGCGTCGCGAACATGCCCGGCGCCGTGCCGATGACTTCCACCATTGCTTTGACCAATGCGACGCTCCCGTATGCGATTCAAATTGCCAATCTGGGCTATCCGAAATGTGTCCAGGATTCCAGCGCCATTGCCTTGGGTGTCAACATCGTCCACGGTCATGTGACTTACAAAAGCGTGGCTGAAGCGTTTGATTTGCCGTACGTGCCTCTGGAAGAAGTCCTCTAAATGGGTTAGCCCGTTAGCCGGTTTGCCCGTTATTCGTCGGTAAACCGGCTAACGGGTAAACCGGATAACTGGCCAACCTGACGATGTTGCCTCCCGTCCTCGCATATCATCTCGTTGATCGGCGCATGGATGCCGGAATCGCCTGGATTCCGCCGCAACGATTCGAGCGGCAAATTGCCTGGCTGGCCGAAGCCGGTTATCATTCCCTTTCACTCTCCGAATATTTGCAGGAAGCCCATTCCACCAACGCGAAACGCGTGATCATCACCTTTGACGACGGCTACCGTTCCCTCGTTCAATATGCCCTGCCCATTCTCTCGCGGTATCATTTTCGCGCCACGGTTTTTGTCATTGCCGGTTATGTCGGCCAACTCAATCTTTGGGATGTAAAATTTTTTCTGCCCCGCTTTCAGCATCTCGATTGGAGCGAGCTGCGTGAGCTGAGGGCGGCCGGTTGGGAAATCGGCAGCCATTCGCTGCACCACGATTATCTGCCGGCACTTTCGGACCAACAACTCCGTCACGATCTCGTGCGCTCCAGGCAAATTCTCGAAGATCATCTGCAGACACCGATCGATCACTTGTCCCTGCCCTTCGGCCGTGGAGACCGCCGTGTTTATTTAGCCGCAAAGGAAGCCGGTTTCAAATCTGTGGCGACTCTCGGAAGCCTGAACACAACGATCACAAAGTCGCAATCCACAATCCACAATCCGCAATCCGAAATCGCCATCATCCCTCGCCGCGGCGTTTATCTGCTCGATTCGATGCGCAGCTTCCGGAACAAAGTCGAGGCGCCCCCGGATTCAAAATGGCAATATTGGCGGCAACGCACCATCAGCGCCCTGGCCATGGGCACGGTTATCGTCAAAAAGTTGGCCGGTTGACCTGTCTTCCCGTGCCCTGTTGGTCGGCACGCTGACCGGTCTGCTTGCCGTAAGCCCACGAGCCATTAATTGTCTAACCGGAAAAACCGGCCAACGGATAAACCGGAAAAAACGATCTGCCAGAAGAAATGTCTTGATATTTACAAAATGGTAATTTAAATTAATGTGAAAATAAAGAAAAACGGCTAACGAGACTGTTGAAAAAGTCGATAGAACAGTCATTGCGAATGGTACATGGTCGATGTGCCATTCTTTCGGTCAGAAACGCACCCCCTGAATGTCATTCCGCCAGGAATCTTCCCATGTACTGGCACTGTATGTATGCAGGGGAAGATGCTTACAGCATGATAAAGGAGAGCGTTTCTTGGGAGCGAGGCGAAGCAATCTTTTGAACTGCAAGTCAATGAATTACAGATTGCTGCGCCGCCCAAAACGCTCCTTGCAATAACGAACGTAGGTTTTCCAACAATCTCAACTGACACACAGGCGAACCGGCTAACCGTCGTGAAAGACCGAAAGATCAAAAAACTTTATTATTCCATCAGCGAAGTCAGCCAGATCACCTCGCTCAAGCCGTATATTTTACGCTATTGGGAGACCGAATTTCCCGAGCTGCGACCGAGGAAAAATCGCAGCGGCAACCGCATTTACAAGCTCGACGACATCAAGGTCATCTTTTTGATCAAGCGCCTGCTCTACGAAGACAAATACACCATCGAGGGTGCCCGCCAACGCTTGCAGCAACTCCGCCGCATCGGCGAGCAAATGAACCTCTCCTTCGAGCAATTGCGACGGGATGATCTCATCAATGAGCTGAAGAATGAGCTGCGGGGGTTGTTGGAAATGCTGAGCAACTCGACGAATCAAAAGAATTCACCGATGGCAAGCAGCAACTGACGATCGGCGAAGAAACCTCATTTGCTGCCCGGATGGGAATCGCGTTTTTCTGCGGGAAAAGGATTTGATCGATTGAGGGAATCCCGGTATGATTCATTCATTGCCGTCCATTCCATACCTGCGGCTGCGTTTCAGCCTTGTCGCACAGCAGGAAGCGTTTCTGCCTCCCTTCAAAGGCTCGCTGCTGCGCGGCGCCTTTGGCCACGCCTTGCGCCGCACCGTGTGTGTCATGGGCCCGCAGCAGCCCTGTCCCACCTGCATGCTGCGCAAGCAATGCGTCTATCCCCGACTCTTCGAAACTCTAATCGAACCCGACGAACCGGTGCCGCGCTTCTTACGCGGCCTGCCCACCGCGCCGCGGCCCTACATCTTCGAGCCCTTCGATGAGCAACGTCTCTACCGTCCCGCTGAATCCCTCCAATTTGATCTCATTCTCATCGGCCGAGCAATTGAGCTGCATCCCTTCGCCATTTTTGCGGTTTCACAAATGGCGGAATCGGGCTTAGGTTTTAAGCGTATTCCTTTTCGATTGGAAAGTTGTAAGTGGCAAGTTGCAAGCAGCAAAAAGCAAACAGCAAACGGCAAACAACAAGAGGTAAGTGAGAAGTCGCGAGTTATAAGTGACCAAGAGAATGATCATAGCTGGCGGTTGCTGTACGATGGCGCCACCAAGCACCTGCTCGAAACTCCAACACCGCAGTTTCCCATGCCTAATCGCAGTTCTGTTTCTCACTTGCAACTTGCAACTTGCAACTTGCGTTTTCTCACCCCAACCCGCTTGAAATTCAAAGACGACCTCACCATTGACTTTACCTTCCGCATGCTCGTCTTCAAAATGATCCGGCGTGTATTGGAGCTGGCGCATTTTCACGTGCCCGGCGTCGAGATTAATTGGGAATTTCATCCCTTGTTGATTGCGGCTGATGCCGTGAAAATTGTGCATCGTGAATTGCGCTGGATGGATTGGGAGCGCCGCAGCAACCGCCAGAAAACCGAAATGATGATGGGTGGCTTTGTCGGTGAAATGGTTTTGGAAGGAGACTTGTCCCCGTTTGTAGATTTACTGCGCACGTGCGAGGTGGTGCATGTGGGCAAGGGATGCGTGTTTGGGAATGGCAAAATAGAGGCAAACTTCAAACAGCAAAAAGAAAACAGCAAATAGTTGTAGCGTCAAGCTGAGGCGTAAAAGCGAAAACCGGTAGGAATGGAATTTATGTGGTATCTTTATCTCGATGAAAGCGGGGATTTAGGATTCGATTTTGTCAACAAAAAGCCGTCGAACTTTTTTACGGTCACAATAATGGTTGTCGAAGGCATAGAAAACAACAGGGCTCTTATCAATGGAGTCAGAAGAACGCTGGATAGAAAGCTAAATCCCGGCGGAAAAAGGCATAGAATCGTCACAGAACTCAAAGGCTATAGAACATCCATTGCAGTCAAGGAATATTTTTACAACCAGTTGGCTAAAATTCCTTTTAACCTATATTCTGTCACACTCAATAAGCGGCAGATATTGGATAGGTCAGCAGGAGAAAAACATCGTGTCTACAATTATATCTCAAGGTTGGTACTTGAAGCAATCCCTTTTGAGTTTGCGCAGACACGCATTAATTTGATTATCGACAAAAGCAAGAACAAGGAACAAATATTGGAATTCAATTCTTCTGTGATCAATCAACTATTGGGAAGATTGGATCCTCAAATTCCTATCGAGATTGATCACCTTTCATCGGTTGCGAATCATGGTCTTCAAGCTGTAGACGTCTTTTCTTGGGGGATTTTTAAAAAATACGAAAGTGGAGATACTGAATGGCTTGATATGTTTTCTAGCAGGTTGAAATACGACAAACAATACCCATAAAATAAAAATGAGCGTGCCCTGCAGATTCGTTCTTCCAGGGCTGTAGCCATCCGATGGTAGGGAACACCCTGGAAATCTGCAGTGGTCTTACCGCTCAATAAAATATATAGTTTTTTTGAGGAAAAGTCAAGTTTTTCTTTGAAAATAAAAATGACTGTGTGAAAATAAAAATGAGCGTGCCCCACAGATTTGTTGCGCCAAGGCTCTTAACCGCCGATGGCAGAAAACACCTTGGACAATCTGTGGTGGTCTTACCGCTCACAAAATAAAGATAGAGTTTTTACGTAAAAAGTCAAGTCTTTTTTGCAGTAAAATAAAAATGAGCGTGCTCACAGATGTGTTGCGCCAAGGCTCTCAACCGCCAAGGGCAGAAAACGCCTGGAAATCTGTAGTGGGCTTAATACTACAACGTTAAGTCGATAAAGCGGCTTTCTGTCGTCGCCGTCGTTTGCGATGCGAACGATAAGCGTTATAGTTTTGTTGTTGTGTTCTTTGAATCTCTTGCAAGAGAGCTTGGGCGTCGAGCTC
>JAPDQK010000033.1:0-67178 GCA_034505955.1 Candidatus Zhuqueibacter pondensis | reverse complement strand
CCTGCGGGTGGTTCAAACCCGCGAGGGGCGACAGCGGCGGTGGATGCCGATGGGCAAAGGGGTCTCGAATCTTTGGCGATACGGGCAGGTGGCGTTGCAGGCCAACTCCCGTTATCTTGATGCCCTCGCCGAGGCACAACCGAAAGGCAAAGTGATTGCACAGTTGGATCACTTGTGCCGGCCCCGTGTCAATAACGGGAAACGTTACGCGCGATTCAACCTCATCAACGCCGAAGATTACGCGCTCTTCAAGGCGGTGCTGGCTGGCGAACATGCCCTGCAAGGGTTTCGCAACAAAGATGTGCAAGCGCGGCTATATACCGTCCCTGCAGAAACTGAGAAAGAACAACGGCAACAGAGTATGCGAGTTTCCAGACAACTCGCCAAGCTGCGAGGACACGGTTTAATCAAAAAAGTCAAAAAGAGTCGCCTTTACCGTGTTACCGAAAGAGGCTATCAATTAATGACCGCGGCGGTTTACTGTCGGAACAAAGAGTTTCCACGATGCGTTTTGCAAGTGGCGTAAACATCTTCGCGGTCATGATAGTTTTTCCAGAGTAATACTATAAACCGGATAAAGCAGATGAATCTGGCCGATTTTACCGAGCGCCATCAATGGTCCGGAATTGCTTACGACTTTCACGCCGCTCTTCCTCTGCCATCGCTTTAGACCAATGAGGCTGAATTCCAGCCGCGCGTGCCTGCCAAACCATTTCTTTTTCAGGCAAGCCCGCTATTTCCGCCGCCCTCCCGAAAGAAACCAAGCCGCGCGAATAGAGCAGAAGCGCTTCTTGTATTTTCAGTTGCTGGAGTCCCAGCAGAAGCAACTCTTGAAGCTTGTCTTTGTACGGTTGCAGCTTTGCAGAAATCGCATCAGGAATTTCAACGGCGAAACTTTCCATAATCGTAATGCCTCAGTCTTCGGTGGAGAAACGTAGCGCAGTCATCCTGACTGCAGACAAGATGTCTGCGCTACCCACCTGTAACTGAGGTGATACCCATAATCATATCCCTTCAATAAATCGCGCTTTGGGGATTATGTTAAAAATAATATAATATTTCAAGTTAATTGTCAAGAAAAATTAGAAATTGCTTTGACGACGAAGATTAGAACGCAGACTTGCGCAGATCAAAAATCAGCGAGAATCAGCGTTGATCTGCGTTCAAAAAAATTTGGTTGCAGCTTAGGGTTGAGTTACACTACTCGAATACCACTTCGGCACCCAACGCGGCACCGCAGCACAATACTGTATATACGACTCGCCGAACAATCTTCGCAAGGCCGGCTCTTCGTAATACACAACGCGCAGATGAAAACGATAATCGTATACGGAAAAAGCACCGCTGCCGGGAAGCAGATGGCCTCACCGAGAAGAACAAACAAGACACCAATATACATGGGATTTCGTACATACCGGTAAAGGCCGGTGACGACCAATGCTTTGGGCGGATCGTACGGCGCCGGCGTTCCGTGTCCTTTCACGGCGAAGTTCGCGACGCACCAGAGATAGATGCCCACACCGAGCAGCAGCGGGACTAATCCGAGAACCCGCAACACTCCGAGTTTGAGTACGCGGCTGCCGATGCCACTGGATAGCAGCCAATATGGAATCAGAATTGTGATGGTGCCGGGCGCAATGATCGTGAATAGCAGAGTTCTGAGCCAGACCATGATACCTTTATTTTTGCGCCACTTCACTCATGACAGCCAAAAGATTATTTTCGGAATCACGAAAGAACGCCATCCACAAATCGTGGGCCGGCATTTTGGCAATCAAATGCGGTTGGCCTTCGAATTGCACCCCGCGCGCGGACAGTGTTTGAAAGGCATGCTGAATGTCGCCCACTTTGAAATAAATGATGGAGCTGGGATGATCGTCCTCCGGCCTTTTCGGAAGACCGAGCAGCAAGCGGATTCCGGCGCAATCAAAGAACGCCATGTTTGGCACGGTGAACAAATGCTTCATCCCCAGCTTGTCGCGATAGAATTCGGCGGCGCGCTCGAGATCGTGAACGGTGACAGAAATCTGTCCGATGTGGGAAAGGCCGAACGCCGTTGACTGTGACATCATAACTCTCCTTCGCAAAAGTGAGTGATGATTTGTGCTGTGTTAATCACTTTAAAATGAAATCTGTGCAAAAAAGCAAAGAAATCAACCACAGATTACACGGCTACGGACGTAGCCGTGAAATCCGTGGTTAATGTTTTTTTGGCTGCGCCCGTAGGGTTCCGGCTCGTCCGGGCTGAGTTATCTCCTCGCAAAAGTGATGTTCTTCGCAAGAAGATAACATTATTTCTGCACAAGCACAATGATTTTTCTTTTCACGACTGACTGCAATTCGAGAGGACTTTTGCGTTGCCATTCTCTCTGCTTTTCTATTTTTTGCCGCTCAACCAGCTCGTCTTATTCCAGAAATTACTACTTGCCGCTACAAATTTTATAGTGGTGCCTGATATGTCCGGAGTTTTGTAGAAATTTGCGTTACTCTGCAGAGGCGTGAAATCTCCTTGCACGTTCAGGACTTTTTTATTAACTTAATTTCACGTACATGGAAATTCAGTAACAGTTAAGAAAGGCCTGATTATGCCTGGCTGGTTGATTTGGCTCTTGTTGGGGTTGGTACTCGCCATTTTGGAAATTCTGACTCCTGGTTTCGTCTTCATTTGCTTTTCATTCGGCTGTTTCGTCGCGGCAATCGTTGCTGCGCTGGATTTCAGCTTTAGCTGGCAGATCAGCATTTTTGCCGCCATCACCTTTGTGCTGTTCGTTTGGGCGCGGCAGATTTTTGGCAAACTTTTTGGTGCCCCCAAAACCAAAGTGCTCACCAATGTTGACCGGCTGATCGGCCTGACGGCCACCACGCTGGAGGAGGTGGACGATCAGCGCGGCTACGTGAAAGTTGAAGGAGAAGCTTGGAGCGCCCGCAGCGGCAGCGGGGAAAAACTGCCGGCTGGAATCAAAGTGCGTATTTTGCGCATCGAAGGGAACAAACTTGTCGTCGGTCCGGAAGAGTTGCATCGCCTCAGTGTAATTAGAAATCAAACCAAAGGCTGAAAAACGGCATATGCAGAATCACGGAGCGCAACATTGAATTCTTTTGACAGAATTCAGTGTTGCGTCGTTATGATCGTCAAATTATCTCGAGGAGATGAACAATGGCTGAACTACAACCCTTGCAGTATTTTGTTTTAGTGCTCGCGATTTTGATTGTTATCCTGGTCGTTCGCGGCCTGCGCATCGTGCAGCAAGCCGAAGTCGTGATTGTGGAACGTCTGGGCCGTTATCACGCCACACTGACCAGCGGGGTCAATGTGATCTGGCCTTTCATTGACAAGCCCCGGAAAATTACCTGGCGCTATACGCAATACGACGTAACCGGCGTGCGTCTGCAGGTGCTTCAAAAGGAAACTGATCGCATCGACTTGCGCGAGACGGTGTATGATTTCCCGCGTCAGAACGTCATCACCAAGGACAATGTTCAAATTGAAATCAATGCCCTGCTGTATTTTCAAATTACAGACCCGGTCAAGGCGGTTTATGAGATTTCCAATCTTCCCGATGCGATAGAAAAGCTGACCCAGACCACCTTGCGCAATCTCATCGGCGAGTTGTCTCTCGATGAAACTTTGACCAGTCGCGAACAAATTAATATCAAGTTGCGTGCCATTCTGGACGAAGCCGGGGAAAAGTGGGGTGTGAAAGTAAACCGTGTCGAGCTGCAGGACATTATGCCACCGCAGGATGTGCGCATCGCGATGGAGAAGCAAATGCGTGCCGAGCGCGACCGCCGCGCCACGATTCTCGAAGCGGAAGGGCAAAAACGATCGGCCATTTTGCTGGCGGAGGGAAAACGCGAAGCGCAAATCGCCGAAGCCGAGGGCCTGAAACAGGCGGCGATTCTGAAAGCCGATGGCGAAGCTGCTGCCATTCAACGTGTCGCCAATGCGGAAGCCTCTGCCATCCGCGCCGTTGCCGAAGCCGTGCGCGAAGGCAAAGCCGACCCGACGCAATATCTCATTGCAGTGAAATACATCGAGGCGCTCAAGGAGATGGTGCAAGGAAACGGCAGCAAGGTGGTTTACATGCCTTATGAAGCCACGGGCATTCTTTCGGCAGTGGGTGGGATCCGGGATTTGTTGAAGGAGGTGGTACCATCCTCTCCCGCCAAATAGGTGGAGAAGTTGATCAGGGGAGAGGAGTGGTGGCGTCACAAAAATACAACGCGCTTTGTGAATACTTGCATCGCTTGAACACAAGAGATCGTATATTCTTCAAAGTGATTGTTCATTCACCCCACTCTCCCCATCTCCCGGTCACGTTATGTAGACCAATAAAAAATCCACGTTTTCCCTGTTCATAATTTTCCCCTGATCGCTTTACGCGGGAATGGAGATAATTCTCCTGCGGGTTCAGACGAATCGCTGGCGTTACTTGGCCAGCCTCACGCGCACGGCGCGATCACCCTTCATTTCGCGTACAATGTCGAAGGCCACCCGCTGCCCGACCTTCAACTGCCGGTTGGGCACGGTCACATCGAGATCACTCTTGTGCACGAATAATTCCTCATCGTCGTCACTCACGATGAAGCCAAAACCCTTCGTGGCATCCCATTTTTTGACGGTTCCGTATTGCATACCAAATTCCCTGCGATTTGAGAAACCACCGTCTGTAACTTTCGTCAGACTTCCAGACAGTGATCAAAGCAAAATCCAAACAACACATTACCGTTTCAAATTAGCTGCATTCAAGAAAAAATGCAATGGAAATTTTCAGTGAGGCTTTGTCCAATCAAAAAGCCTTACCAAACTTTTGCACTCGTTACCAGCTTTGCATCTTTGCGGCTCAATGCTTTGCCCAGTTCACTGGTTGTGGAATCAAGTGTTCCTGTGACAATATGAAATCGGAGTCAACATGGACGAGTCACGTGCCGAATTGGTGGAACGTTTTTTTACGGGAACCGGCCAGCGTTACGATCTGGCGGTGCGTCTGGGTACACTGGGATGGGATTGTTATTGGAAGCGACGTCTTCTCGCCAAAGTGCCGCCTTCGCAAGCCATTCTCGATCTTGCCTGCGGCACCGGTATCGTCACGTTTGCATTGGCGCGGCGGAATCCGAAGGCGCGCCTGGTTGGCGTGGATTTGACCGAGGACTATTTACAAATTGCCCGCCAGAAAGCCCAAAAGCTCGGCGTGAATGCGGAGTTTATTCATGGCAACGCGGAGACGGTGAGCTTGCACGAGACATTCGATTGCATCACCGCCTCATACCTCTCCAAATACGTCGATGCCCGCAGGCTGTTGGAGAATATCACTCCCATCCTCAAATCCGGCGGTGTGATTGTTCTGCACGACTTTCTCTATCCACGGCATCCCGTGGCACGCGCAATCTGGCATGGTTACAACCGCTTGTTGAATTTTTTCGGAAGGCGTTTGTTCCCGGAATGGAAGGAAGTGTTTGACAACAACCTGACCGCGCTGATCGTGCGCTCGAACTGGCTCGAAGAGTTTGCGCAAGCGTTTCGCCAGCATGGTTATGTGGATATTGAAATCGAACGATTGACATTGGGCAGCGCGGCAATCATCTCGGCAAGGAAGGGGTGAGTCATTGGAAAAAGTGCAAGGCTGAATATTTTGCAAAAAATCTGACGAATGAGATTCATGCGTCATTAGATACTCGATGCCGGATGCTCGATGCTTGTCATGGCGCATCCAGCCTCAAGCCATGAGCATCCAGCCTCCGGCTCAAAAATCCCGATTCAGGCGAAAAGTCACCACGACATCCTTCCATCTTGCATCCGTACGCTTGGCGAAATTGAGTCGCACGCGGCCATCGCGGTCGGTCAGGGCCACGCCGACATCGGTTTTGAGGCTGTTCCAGGTCAGCGACTCAAAGGACTTGTCTGCGGCACTGTTATCCTCGGCAAACCAGGCGAGTCCGGCATCGGCAAACAAAATCAGATTGAACTCTTCAATGATCGGAATATCGTGCAACCGGCTTGATCCTGAGCTCAACCGGTATTCGATATTTGCCAAAACCATGCGATCGCCGGTGAATTCTTTGAAACGGTAGCCTCGCAAAGTTGAAATGCCACCCAGATCGAAAAGATATTGACGGGGCAAAATGCCACGGCCAGTACCGGCTCGCAGCCGGAGGTCAATGTTTTTGCCGTAAGCAATCGGTTGATAACGTCGAAGATCAACGACGAATCGCTCAAAATCGAATTCGCTGTCAAAATCGGGCCTGCTGGTTTCGCCGGTGATGGAGAGCCACCAGCCGCGATGAGGGCGCTCTTCGTGGTCGCGCGTGTCGAGGGTAATTTCGCCGGCATAACTGATCATCCTGCCCTCGTCAATCGCCGGATTGGAGCGAAATTTCTTCTTATTGACAAAAAGCGACCAATCGGTTTTGTTCGGCAAAGAAGAATGGTGGTCAAAGCGATACGCCGCCGTCAGCTTCAAAGGCCGGTCAAGATACTGTGTGGCGTAAAAGCCAAAGCCCCGACGGCGATAATAATCCCGAAAGTCTTCATTGATAAAAAAAGCAGCGATGCTGTTTTCCTCCTCCGGAATGATCCATTTATCCTGCGTGTCGGTCAAATCATGCGCCTCGCCGCCAAGAATGAAGCGAAATTGCCGGCCCATGTAGAATTCTGCTCCGGTCTCGTATTGCCAGCGTTTGGCTTTAAAAGCATACCCGCCCATGCCGAACACCTCGAGATTGGCGATATGATGCCGATCGTAGGTGCGTGGCAATTCACCGCCGAGAAACAAGCCGTCGACGCGATTGTAGTGAACTTTGCCGTTGAATTGGGTTTCCCAATCCCGGTTATCCTGCCAGCGGCGTCGTTTGCGGTCGCCATTCCAGGGCCGCTGTTGTTCTTCGTCGTCATATTTTGCCCGGCGATCTTCTTGCTCGTCTTCGAACAGATAACGCGGCGAGGTTTCCACCATGTCACCGAACACGCGGCTGCCAGGCCGTCGGTCGATCCGGCCGCCGATGCTCACCACATCGCCGAGCACTTCGCCGGTCGAATCAATCAGCGCGTCGCCGCGGATGACGAGCACGGAACCGTTGACTTTTCCCGCGATGGTAACCGTGCCGCGGGTGACGACTAAATCTTCCTCCAGCGTCACACCGGGAGCGAGCGCATAATTTCCGTACTCGCGGCGGATGCGCGCTTCATCGCGATGCTTCAAATAGCGCCGTTCGGCGGCTTTGCGCAGGCTGCGGTCGCGCTCGTCACGATCTTGAAAATTTGTATTTGGAGGCGCTGAGATTTCTCCTGCGTTGGCGGCACGGGAGAGCAATAAACCGAAAATCAGCATCAATGCCAACACGGCGATCAACAAAAAAATAATTTGCTTTATCACCATCTGATCCATAGCTGTTTTATTCATGGATTCCCTCCTCGATGACAAAAACTGATTTTGTTGTCATTCCGCAGGCCTACGGCTCGTAGCGCCTACGGCCGTAGGCTACGCCCGCAGGGAATCTTTTTGGGTATCCGCGACCGTTGCGGTAGACGAAGAAGATTCCAACGAAATGACATGATGATATGCGCAATAAAGGCCACCTTTGAGGAGAAGAAGTCACTGCTTCACTCTCTTCAATGCCTTCTTGGCTTCTTCATGTTTCGGGTCCAATTTCAATGCCTGATGAAACTCTGCCGCGGCAAGTTCTTTGTTGCCTCGATGCTCATAGATCATTCCCAAGCGAACATGCGCCCAAGCCAAAGAAGGGAAGTTGTCTCCTTTCGGCGCGTTTTCAATAAAAATTTTCAGTCCCTGTTCGGCGCGATCAAGGTATTGCCCCGAGAGCGCGCCGAGCCGGCCAATTTGATAATAACCATTCCAATATTCGCGATCCAGCGCCAGCGCCTGGTCAAAACTGGCCAGCGCTTTATCGTATTGCTTCATTTGCACATGGAGCTGCCCCAAACGCAAATATGAGTCCTTGCGCTTGTCGGGAAATCTTGCGATGACATCATTGGTCAACGCAATGGCTTCGTCGTATTGCTCGCGGCGCTGAAAAAGCAGCGCCAGCGCGTCATAGGCTTGAATGGAATCCGGAAAAGCGGCAATGGCATTCTGGTATTCGGCTTGTGCTTGGTCATATTGTTTTTCGCTTTCATAAATCATGCCAAAAGCAATATGGCCTTGCAGCAAATTGTACGTTTTGATTTCCTGAGCTTGCTCGCGCGCTTTGCCCTTGCTGCCACCCATGATGCCGGGTGCCATGATATAATATTGCAACAAAGCAAAACGAGCTTCAAGATTATCAGGAGCAAGACGAACCGCTTGCTCAAACTCAGCCAGGACTTTTTTGGCCAAACTCGCTTTTTTGATGATATTGGCGCTCATGGCCTTTCTGCCGTATGCGCGGCCAAGCCAAAGATGGCAAAGCGCGCTGTCTTTTTCAATCTCCAGGGCTCTTTCAAACCATTCTATCGCCGCATCGAAATCATTGTCGACAAGGCTGACTCGGCCCAAATAATAGGCGGCGCGAGCATCCTGCGGATGGGTTTTGATAAAATCGGAAAAGAAATTTTTCGCCTCGTCAAATTTGCGCGCCTGGAAAAGACGGATGCCCTGCGCGATATCACTATCAGAGGCAGCACAGAGCGTGGAAAATCCGCAGAGAATTAGCAAAACACCAAGCAACTGAATTTGTAGGATGATTCGTCTCATGATCTCCTTCCTCCCTTTCGTTGCGAATCATTCACATTTATGTCAATTGTTATGCCATAAAAAGAGTGATCCGAGGCGCGAAGCGAGGACTAATTTATTCCAATCAAGACGCTAATTTTGGGAAATTTAAGAGAATGGCAGTTATGCATCTGAAGGCGGTGGAACGACACAAGGTGTGTGCCATTGGCACAAGCGGGAGACAACAGGTGTGGCAATTGGCTACATCTGTTTTTCATCTTTGTCGAGAAAAACCAGGGAAATCAAGATGACGATGCCGATCGTCACCCCCATATCCGCAATGTTGAAAACAAACGGCCAGCGTTTGGTTCCAATGCCGAGGTCGATGAAATCGATGACTTTCCCATAAGCAAAACGGTCAAGCAGATTGCCAATGGCACCGCCGAGAATCAATGCCAAAGATAAGCGATAAGTGAAACGCGACTTGCGCATGCGATACAGATAAATGACAATGATCACACTGGCAATGGCGGCGAAGATGGTGAAGATGGGGTTGCCATCGAAATGGATGCCAAAAGCGATGCCCGGATTTTGAACGTAGGTAAAACGCAGGAAGTTGCCCAAAACCTCGTGGGATTCGCCCAGATAAAATCGGCTCCGAATCGCCAACTTGGCTATTTGATCCAGAACCACGATAAGCAGAGTGAAAAATAAAATCGCCATATTCAAGGTGCTGTTCGATAGTTTGCCTGGTGGCGGCGCAGAGCCTCAATGAGTTCCTGCATGTCTTGCGGCAATTCGCTTTCAAAGTGTAACGGCTGCTGCGTCACCGGATGCACAAACCCCAGCACTCTCGCATGCAGGGCCTGGCGTTTGAAGCGTTGCAGCAGATTGACGAAAAAACGAGTATCTTCTTTGTTTAAACCGGGCAAATGACTTTTGCGGCCGCCATAAATCGGATCACCAAAAACCGGGCAGCCAAGATGAGAAAGATGGGCGCGAATTTGATGAGTGCGCCCGGTTTCCAAATTTAGGCGCAGCAAGCTGAGCGTGCGGAATTTTTCAATCACTTCGTAATGAGTAATCGCCCATTTCCCCTCGGACGACGAAACCACGATTTTGCGCCGATCCTTCTGGCTGCGAATGAGAAAACTGGAAATCGTACCCTTGTCCGGCTTGGGACAGCCCCAAACCACAGCGAGGTACTCGCGTTCGCTGGATTTTTGTTTGAATTGGACGGAAAGCGCTGCGTGGGTTTGATCATCGTGAGCAGCAACCAGGAGTCCTGAAGTGTCTTTATCCAGACGATGCACGATGCCGGGCCGGAATTGCCCACCGACTTGTGAAAGATTTTGATAATGGTAGAGCAGCGCATTCGCCAGGGTGCCGGTAGGATGACCGCATGCCGGGTGCACCACCATGCCGGCCGGTTTATCGATGACGATCAAGTACGGATCTTCGTAAACAACACGTAATGGAATGGGTTCGGGAATAATGAGCTGGCTGGGAGGAGGAGAAGTAATGCGGATCTCGACGAGCTCGCCGGGCGCAATTTGATGGCTGGGTTTGGTCGTTGCGCCATTAATCGTAATCAACCCATCATTGATCAATTGTTGAATTCGGGTACGGGTCAGCTCCGGTAAAAATTGTGTCAAATATTTGTCCAGACGGTCCTTTTGTTGCTGCTCCGGAATGCGCAGCGTTCGAACCGCCTCGGGCACGGCCTCAATTTGTGCGTTGGACATCGCGCCAGTTGTCGTGCTCATCGCTCGGGGCTGGCTGTTGCAACGGGAAAGGTGATGCTGGCGGCGCGGCTTCTTCCTTGCTTTTTTCGAACAGCACCAACGAGATGAGAATAATCATGCCGATCGTTACCGCGCTGTCGGCGATATTGAATACCGGCCAGCGGGTTGTGCCGACGCCGATATCAATGAAATCAATAACGGCACCATAGGCAAAGCGATCTATCAGATTGCCGAGGGCGCCTCCGAGAATCAGCGCCAACGAAAAACGGGGGAAAAAACCTGCGTTGCGAATGCGGTACAAGTAAAGAAGAATGATCGCGCTGGCAATCGAAGCAAAAATCGTAAAGAAAAACTTGTTGCCGAAACGGATGCCAAAGGCCATCCCTTCGTTTTGAATGTAGGTGAATTGCAAAAAATTACCAATGATCGCCACCGTTTCTTTGAGATCGAATTGAGTTTTGATGGCGATCTTGCTGATTTGGTCCAAGGCTACCACCAACAATGTAAAAACAAGAATCCACATGTCATTTCTTGCCGACAAAAAAATAAGAATGCCAAACGATGAATATCGATGCCTGCTCTAAATCAATGGTTGAAAGCGCCATCCTGATCACTTCGCTGTCGGCAAAGCTGTTAATGAGGACTCGCTGCCGATAACGGTGTTGGCGGCAAGCGCATTTCAAACCAACTCGCTGTAAGGACTTTTTTCCTCATTGGCCTTACAGGTGATGCACAAAACGGCGTGGGGAACGGCTTCCAACCGTTCACGGCTGATGGGCTGGCTGCAATTTTGGCAAAAACCATAGCTGCCCGTTTCCACCCGTTCGAGTGCCTGCTCGATGCTGAAGAGCAGCCGGCCCTCGCGGGTGGCGAAGTAATATGCCTTCTCACGCTCCATGGTGTCGGTGCCGAGATCAGCCATGTGAAAGGCATAGGAGGAATTCTCTCCGGAGGCCTCCTTGATGGTGTTGGCCGCATCGCCGTTTTTGAAATTTTCCAATTCCTGCAAAAGCTCAACTCGGCGATCCAGCAAAAGTTTTTTGAAGCTTTGCAGTTCTTCCTGGGTAAATCTCTGGTTTTGATTTTGCATTGAAGCCCTCCTCGTTTTTTCGATTTCCAGCCACACAAGACTCTGCTGGCAACCGTTTATTTTTCCTCAAACTCGCTCAATGCTGATGACGGTTTTATCTCCATTGATCTCCCACTCTTCCCGATAGGCGTCATGAGTGGAGAGCGAATTGCGTTCAAGGGTTTCCGCCAGGGTTTCATTTTTCACGTACCCGGCCGAGCTTTCAAGGGCGCGATGCAGCACCTCAGAGCCTTCGTAGTAAATACGAATGCGATCAACGACCTCAAAGCCGGCGTCTTTGCGCATATTCTGTACACGGTTGACGAATTCTCGCGCCAGGCCTTCGTTGATCAACGCTTCATCCAAAATGGTGTCAATCGCCACAGTCCAATCGCCCTCGGACAAGACTGCCAGGCCGGGCGCATGCTCGGCCTGCACGCGGAAATCTTCCCGGCCAATGGTCACTTCCTCGTCTTGAATCGTTACGGTCAATTTGCCCGCGGCTTCGAGCTGGCGAATTTGTACTGGCGTGAGCAGGCGAATGGCCTCGGCAACAGCATTTGCCTTTTTGCCGAATTTCGGACCAAGGGACTTGAAGATGGGCTCGGCGCGTGCAATCATGAGTGCCTCGGTGTTCTCCACCAAATCCACACTCTTCACATTCAACTCATCTTTGATCAAGCTGGATCCCGCCAGAACGGCACTGCGTTTCTGCTCATTGGCGGCCACCACCAGGAGACGGCGCAGAGGTTGCCGAACCTTGATCGCCTTGGCATTGCGTAAAGTGCGTCCTGCAGCAACAATCTCACGCACCATCTCCATTTTCATTTCCAGATCCGGCTCGCGAAATTGAAAGGCGGGCTGACGCGCGCTGGGAAATTCACAGAGATGCACGCTCTCAGGAATGCCTGCGGCATAGCCATTGGTGTTGATTAACCGGTGATAAAGCGCTTCCGCTGTAAATGGCGCAACCGGCGCCATGAGCTTGCTCACGGTCAGTAAAACATGATGGAGCGTTTCATAAGCCGACTGTTTGTCCAAGCCCATTTCCGATTTCCAAAACCGGCGCCGACAACGACGCACGTACCAGTTCGAAAGATCGTCGATGACAAAATCGCTGATCGTGCGCGCGCCGCGGGTCACATCGTAGCGGCTGTAAGTTTCTTCCACCCGCGCCACCGTGCGGTTCAGCGCCGAGAGCAGCCAGCGATCAATTTCCGGGCGCTGTTCAAACGGCAGCGTATTCGTGGTGAATTCAAACTTGTCGATGTTGGCATACATCGCAAAGAAGGCATAAGTATTGATCAGGGTGCCGAAAAATTTGTTGATCACCTCCTGCACACCACTCGCATCGAAGCGCGTGGGCACCCACGGCTGGCTGTTGGTCAGGAGATACCAGCGCAAGGCGTCGGCGCCGAATTTGTCGACGATGTCAAAAGGATCAACGGTGTTCCCCAGCGACTTTGACATCTTTCTGCCTTCTTTATCGAGAATCAATTCAAACACGACGCAGGTGCGAAAGCATGGCTCATCGAACAACAGCGCGGCAATCGCCAGCAACGAATAGAACCAGCCGCGCGTCTGATCGATGCCCTCGCAAATAAAATCACCGGGGAAATTGTGTTTGAAAATGTCCTGATTCTCAAATGGATAATGCCATTGCGCCACCGGCATGGCGCCGGAGTCAAACCAAACGTCGATCACTTCCGGTGTGCGGCGCATCGTGCCAGCGCAACTGTTGCACTGCCAGGTGATTTCATCGATGAACGGCTTGTGCAAATCATCGACATGTTTGCCACTTCGCTCATGCAGTTCAGACACGCTGCCGATGCATTCTTTGGCCTCGCATTGATCGCAAACCCAGATTGGCAGCGGTGTGCCCCAAAAGCGGTCGCGGGAAAGCGCCCAGTCGACATTGTTGGCCAACCATTCACCAAAGCGCCCCTCGCCGACCTCGGGCGGATACCACTTGATCATGCGGTTGATCGCCACCAGGCGTTCCTTGTGCTTGCTGGTGTTGATGTACCACGAGCGCTTGGCGTAATACAAGAGTGGCGATTTACAACGCCAGCAGTGCGGGTAGGTGTGGCGATATAATTCCGACTTGTAAAGCAGATTTTGATTCTTGAGGTGTTCAATGATTTTCGGATCGGCATCCTTGACAAATTCGCCTTTCCACGGCGTCACTTCCCCGGTAAATTGACCACTTGCATTGATCGGTTGCAAAAACGGCAGATCGTAACGCCGCCCGGCCTGGTAATCATCTTCGCCAAAAGCCGGGGCAATGTGAACAATACCAGTCCCATCTTCGGTGGTGACGAACTCACCCAGGATGATGTAATAGGCGCGCCGATCCACCTTGCAAAAGGTGAACAGCGGTTGATATTGAATATTAGCCAGTTCGCGGCCTTTTTTCTTTTCGAGAATTTCGTAAGCGCCGTCCAACACACCCAAGCGCCATTCTGCCAGGATCAATTTCTCGCCGCGGTGTAAAACTTTGACGTAATCCACTTCCGGGTGCAGTGCCAGCGCCACGTTGGAAATCAGTGTCCACGGCGTGGTCGTCCAAACGAGAAAGAATGTGCCAGGATCATCCTGGACGGCGATCTTGACGTAGACCGAAGGATCCTCGACCTCCTCATAACCCAGCGAAAGTTCATGACTCGACAGCGCCGTTTCACAGCGGGGGCAATACGGCACGATTTTATGACCGAGATACAGCAGGTCTTTTTTCCAAAACTCCTTGAGAATCCACCAGACGCTTTCAATGTATGACGTTTCATAAGTGATATAAGGGTGGTCGAGATCGAGCCAGAAACCAATGCGTTCGGTCAATTCATCCCACTGCGCTTTGTAGGTCCACACATTCTCACGGCACAAAGCATTGAATTTGTCGACACCATAATCAATGATCTGATCTTTGCGGGTGAATCCGAGCTTTTTTTCCACTTCGATTTCCACGGGCAGACCGTGCGTATCCCAGCCGGCCTTGCGTTCGACACGATAGCCTTGCATGGTTTTGAAGCGACAGGCAAAATCCTTCATGGTGCGGCCGATGACATGATGAATGCCGGGCCGGCCATTTGCCGTGGGCGGGCCTTCATAAAAAACGAAGGAATGATCTGCATCGCGGGTGAGGACGCTCTTTTTAAAAATGTCCTGCGTTTTCCAGAAGTCTAAAACTTCCTTTTCAATGACAGGCAAGTTGAGGTGTTGTGGAAATGGTTTGTACATCCTGAGGTGCCTTTGAAATCCAAAAATTGCCTTATTCAGTAGAAAGACCTGGTTGGTGTTGTTCAGGAACCGGACATGAGCTGCCAGTCGCTCGGCTTGCGCAAACACCACCCCGGTGGACCTAATCTACATTTTTCAATTCAACCCATCATGCTGCGATCCCGATCTTTTGTGCCATTGCACAAGGGTCAAATCACGGGCCATGCAAAAGAACTACTCCCGATGACAGCTGTCCAACAGGCATTTGCGGCCTTACATTCTTTCAATCACTCGCTGCATCAGCCGCGTCAACTTCGGCTCGGCCTCGCCGGCGATTTTGAGAATTTTGGCGATGTCCACCGGCTCCAGTGCATCCGGCAGGCATGAGTCCGTGATTACCGAAATGCCAAGCACCCGCATATTGGAATGAACTGCGACGATAACTTCCGGAATCGTGCTCATGCCGACCACATCCGCACCGATGTAGCGCAAGAACCGATACTCCGCGCGCGTTTCCAAATTCGGACCACTCAGCGCAGCATAAACGCCTTTCTGAACCCGGATTTTTTCTTCCACGGCCACCTGCTCGGCAAGCGCAATCAACGATTTGGTATAAGGCTCGGACATGTCCGGGAAGCGCGGGCCGAGGGTGTCGTCGTTTATTCCGATCAGCGGGTTATCGCCAAACAGATTGATATGGTCAGTAATGATCATCAAATCCCCGGGCGAAAAAAGCGGATTGAGACCGCCGCAGGCATTGGAAACCAGCAGGGTGTGACAACCGAGAGCTTTCATGACGCGAACCGGGAAGGTGATCTGCTTCATGTTGTAGCCCTCGTAATAATGAAACCGTCCCTGCATGGCCATCACGCTTTTACCACCCAGGTGTCCAAAGATCAGTCGACCCGCATGACTTTCAACCGTCGAAACCGGGAAATGTGGAATTTCCGTGTAGGAGATGACGGTTTCTTTCTCAATCTCATCTGCCAAGCCACCGAGGCCGGTGCCGAGAATCACACCAATCTCCGGTGAGAGATGAGTTTTTTCTCGCAGGGCATTTGTCGCTTCCTGAATCTGCTGGCGCAGCTCACTCATGCGCGGGAAATTTCCTTTCCTGTTCTTCAATGATCCGAGGGCACGCGGTCATTCGGAGGGAATCCCGGCAAAATCCCCTGAAGGACCGAATGCCCTCACGGATAAACTCGTTCTTCACTGAAAGATTACGCCGCAATCAGGGTTTTTCTTGCGCGTTTTTTTGTTTTTTGCGAATTTCTTCCAACAGCCGTTTGCGTTCGGCTTCCTGCCTTTTGCGCTCCTCTTCGAGCTTTTTCTTTTCCTCGGCAAGCTCTCCCTGCCGTTTTTGTTCTTGCAGGATGCTTTGACTTGCCGTTTCCTTGCGGGAATCTTTTACGGCCTCAACCGCCGCATTGAAATCGCGCACACGTCCATTGTGGATAAACAAAGCCGTACCCACTACCGTGCCGGTGCCGGTAATGAGCCACAGTTTTGTGTGATCCGTGCTTTGGGAATTGCGGTCGATGAGCGCTCCCGCAAAAAAACTGGCGCCAAAACTCAACGCACCGCCGCCGATGGTGAACAACCAAAAATTCTTGTTTGAACGATGTTGTTTGATCTCCTCTTCGGTTACGGGTTTGCCCACTTCGTCGATCATGGGCAACCGTGAAGCGCAGCTGGTTGATAAAAGAGCAAAAACACAAATACCGATGAAGAATGACTTCGCCATGATGCAGCCCTCGTGTTGTTGAAGCTCTCCTTCGGCGGCTTATCACGTTATGCAAGCAGTCAAAGGATGATCCTCAGTTGTTCAATACAGCATGATCGACTCACGTCCTGATGAATCGAGTCGAGCACTATGTGATGAAATGGTCGGAAATTTTGGGCTCCTTTTTCCCCTCCTGTGATTCACCGGGCTTCTCTTTGTTGACTTCACGCGTCACTGTGCCGGCGGGCATGACCGCAGTCCGCGTTGCCGCCACCACCGTTGCCTCCGGCGTTCGCGTTTCTGCACGATTTGTCGCGGTATTGTTTCGAGGGGCGAGTCCAGCGCCAGTCGCCCGGCTGGGATTCTGGGCAGTAGGACGAAACGACGGCGCTTGTTTGCGCACAATCTCTCCGTCATGGTGGAGGGCGGGAAGATTATTATCCCGATGATCATTGTCGCCAAAGCCAAGGTCGTCCAATTCCAAGACCCCGATCAGCTCCAATTGACTTTCCAAAAGATGGCGTAGGCGTCGGGCAAAGGAATCCTTTTGCGCCCGCACCACCAGCAGCTCATTTTTCAGTTGGGCCAACTTTTGTTGCGCCTCCTCGAGGATCTTCTCAGCCCGCAATTCAGCTTCGCGGATCAACAGGTCGGCCTCGCGTTTTGAATTATCCCGCGAAAGCTGGACCGATTCCTGCGCATTCATCAATGTTTGCTTGAGCGTACGCTCCACTTCCTGATAATCGTGAAGTTGGGTGCGCAGCTTGAGCACTTCGTCATCCAGGCGATTTTTTTCGCGCTGCAATACTTCGAACTCCTCGGCGACCATCTCGAGGAAGGTGTTGACCTCTTCGGGATCGTAGCCACGCATGGCGCGCTTGAATTCCTGCTTCTTGATATCAAGCGGTGTGAGTCGCAAAATGATCCTCCGTTCAACAAAATATAACGTCAAACCTCACGCTCTGCCGACGTGAAGTGACAGATTATTTTAAATCGGTGGTTGGTGCCATATTCTCAGGGCTTGTCATTGCCACCACCACTGATCACGTTCTTTCGCCAAAAATGGCCCGGCCGATACGAACCATGGTTGAACCAGCCTCAATGGCCAGCTCAAAATCGTCGGTCATTCCCATGGAGAGATGTCGCAGATTCACACCTGAGATTTTGGCGTTGATCTCCGCTTGCAGCTCGCGCAATTGTTGGAAGCAACGGCGAATGATTTCCACCTTGTCGGTCAGTGCTCCAATCGTCATTAGGCCGGTCAGTTGCAGATTCGGCAACTCCGCAACCGCCTTGACCAGCTGCAGCGTTTGATCCGGAGAAACGCCGAATTTCGTCGGTTCGCCGGAAGTGTTTACTTCGATGAAAACTTCGACGCGTCGTTCCATTACGGCGGCGTGGCGTTGCAATGCCTCGGCAAGATGCAGACTATCGACAGACTGAATAACTTGAAACAGCTCGACCGCCTTTTTGGCTTTATTGGTCTGCAAATGTCCAATTAAGTGCCATTGCGGCCATGACTGTTCGTTGCCGCCTTCTCGAAGGAAAGTCGGAGAAATTTTCGTGGCCGCTTCTTGGACACGATTCTCACCAAAGCAACGCAGGCCGGCGTCATAAGCAGCTTTGATGGCGGCTGGCGGAACAGTTTTGGTCACTGCCACCAGCGTCACCTCAGCCGGATCACGTCCCACTCGCTCGCAGGCGGCGGCCATCCGTTGGCGGACTGCTTCAATCCGCACGCGGATATCCTTTTGAAACGGGATCGCGTCGATTGGCATAACAGTCGATTTTATCCCAGTCAGAAAATATACGTGGATATGAATTAAAATGCAATGAAAATCTGCGCTTAAGCTGCTTGAGATTTTGCGCCTTCGGTTCGCCGATCAGTTCAATTTTCTTGCCAGAACCAGCGTTGTGCGAGCTTCAACCAAAATGCCGCTATTTGCCTGAATCGCCTGCAAATAAAGAATATAAATCCCTGTTGCCGCGGGTCTGTTGTCGTCGTCACGGCCGTTCCAAACCGCTTGATAATTTGCACCAATCGGTGTGTTGTTCAAAAGATGGCGCACCAGACGGCCACGCACGTCATAAATTTTCAGATGAACCGTTGCCGTCGTCGATGGCACCTGAATTTGAATGATCGCAAAATCTTCATGGCCGTCACCATCCGGAGAGAACGGCTGCGGCGAGGCAGTCACCGTTGCCTGTGTCGGCACAAAGTCGGTAAAGATGCTGTTTATTCTGCCGGGCGTGCTGCCGTTCGGATCAACACAACTGTTCCAATTGCTGCTGTCACCACTGGCGAGATGGGGATTGATCCGTTCCAGCGAAATGCCGGTACCGCCGCCCCAATGTTGCGTAAATGCCAAACTATCCTGGAAACCACCATGGAAGTCTGCCAATACCAATTGCTCGCGATCATTATTGAGTGTCAGCCACGATTTGGGAACAACCAAGCGGGCACTTGGTTCAGCGTTGACGATGTTGCGACTGGCAGCGAGCAGAACGAATTCGCCGGGCGCCAAAATCAAGGCTGAATCCGGAAGCACAATCGGGGTCTTCGCTTCTGCCTCACGCCATTGCCAGGAGGAAAGATCCACGGGCTGATTACTGCGGTTATAGAATTCGACCCACTCGACCTCACCGGTACGGGGTGCATTATAAACCTCGTTGATAACGACACTGCGGGAGCTGTATCCGACAGCCAAACACGCGGAAATGCGGTCATTGCCTGGAACCGCATCAAACGGTGTTGACACCGTGGCCAGAATCTGATGTCTTCCGGAGGGAGGTCGAGGTAAAAACTGGCGAACCACCAGGGAGTGTTCAACCGGCACCATTTGTTCAACGGTCACGGCGTTGATTCGTTCATCATCCTGCACTTCACCATCGTGATTGTGGTCGAGGGCAAAAGTTACAATGAAACGATCAACGGCACGACGACCGTGATTCTGAATCGTTGCGATGAGATCGACATCACCTCCAGCTCGTGGTCGAGGTGGCTCGAATTCCAGATGCACTGCCGCGAGATCGGTTTCACGCGGACTGACGCTGTTTATAGTCGCTGGCGTGCCACCTCGAGGATCCCAGCTTGGTCGCCAGTTCTCCCCGGTATTTACACGCTCATACCAAACTTTTTCGGCAGAAATACCTGGGGCACCCCAATTCGCTTGATAGGCAACCGAATCGATCACGGCACCGCTGAAATCACGCAACAGCAGGACATCACCGCTATTGTTGAGTGTCGGGAAATGATCCAGAACCGTCACAAGCGAATCGGCTATATTAAACACGGTCGCGACTGTGGAATTTGCTGCCAACACCAGATGGCTGAATGGTGGTACGGTTGCATGACGGGGAGCAATACCACGCGCACCGCTTTCATCTTCCAACTGCCAATCAGCAAGTGAGATCGCTGTCGATTGCGGATTGAAGACTTCAATCCATTCCGGTTGACCGCTCTTGGGATAGTACATGATTTCATTGATGCGTACGACCTCCTGCTGGTGGCCGACGACCATGCTCGTGCGAAGCGTGTCGTTGCTGTGATTTTCATCGCCGGATAGAATCAAATTGGCCATAATTTCATGGCGCCCCATGATGGTCTGTTGCCAGGCGATGGTCAGATGCGCCGAATCGGAAAATTGCAGCACGTAAGGCAATTCTGCCGAGCCCAAATGAAAGGGCAGGGACAAATTCGCGCTGCTCTGGATAATCCAAAAGTCGACCGCCGCCGCGACGATGGCCTGCAAGCCATTGTTGCGCAATGTCACGTTGAGAATTGCAGTCTGTCCCTCGCGTAACCATGCCGGTGACACCCGGAAGCTGCGAGCCACCAATTCGCCGTCGATTAGGCGCGGTGAGACCGAGTTGCGCTGCCCCGGCGTTCCATGGAGTCGCAGACTGTTCGCCCAATTTTGGGAAGAATCATCAGCATTCAAAAAAATTTTCTCGTCGGAAATGCCATCGGGATTGTCGAGAGAATACGTGTAACGCGCGACTGTTTCCCCAGCAGCGTCAACCAGGACGACTGTTTCGGCTGTGCTATTGGAAAGACCGCCACTGCCAAAGGAATTATCGTCAATCGTCAAAATCAATGCTTGCGGCGGGATGAGCGAATCGTAGAGCGTGGAACTTTGAAAATAACCGGGATCGAGGACAATGGCGAATTGGCCAGGCGCCAGCCAATAGAGCAAATCCGGAGAAACAAGCAAATCGATTTCGGTCTGGTCACCGATCCGCCAACCGGCCAACGAGAGGGAGTCCGAAGTGCTGGCATTGTAGATTTCGATGAACTCGTTGGTGTTCTCGTTGCCGGACGGGTTGAACATGACCTCGGAGAGAATCACCTGCGCCGAAGCAATCCGGCAGGTAACCAGAATAAGCAGGATAAAAAGGCGTTGCATGGCTCCCCACGACCAATGAAGTAACAAAACGAATTAAAATAATTTTCAAAGGCTGATGCCATTCTGCTCGCGCGAATAACTCTCTTCATCAATGGCACGCAACCATTGCTCGAAAGCGCGAATTTGTTCAACAAATCGTTGCTGAACTCCCTGAAGACGATCCGCCAATTCCTTCACAAGCTGCCAGCGCAACTGAAAACCGTATTGGTGGCGGACCACGTAACGGAATCTCATGTACTCATCCAATTGCTCGGCCAAGTCGGAGTCGATAATCTGGGGACGAATTTCCGGAATGGGCGTCATCATGCGTTGGAGCAATTTCAGATGCCAATCATAGCCCCGTGGCACGCCCCGTCGATCTCGCTGGCAATTCTCTCGAAGATTTTTTCGATACCAGTATAGTAATCGTGCAAAATACTCGCACTGGCACGGACGAGGGATTTCGAAGGTTTTCCTGAAAGACTCTGCATAATCTCAGCGATTGCACTTACGAGCGATTCCAAATTTTTTAGTTCCCACTCGATGTCTGCAAACAAGCCGGTGAAATTTTTATGCAGCATACAGCACCATCCCTTCTCGACGGATGCGTTCAGCGAGTTCCGGGAAAGCAGCTTCGATCGGAACCAAATTCAGCTCATGCCCCGGAGGCAAAAGACGCCACAATTCTGCCAGTGCCCGTGTATATTTTTCGTCAGGCAATCCTTCGACTGCCAGGTCAATGTCTGAATCGGCATGGAAACGATCCGGCCACGCGACAGAGCCAAAAAGGTAGACGGTGCGCACGGCGTATTTCTCTGCCAGTAATCTGGCGCACTTCTGCGCTATCTCCAATAGTTGTTGCCTCAGCAGCGGTAACACCTCTCTCTCCGCACGCCTTTTTTGGCGCCAGGCATTGGTATAACTTTTGTATTCTTCCATAGCAACCATAATTTTCGTAAAAATATAAGCAATTATCGCCATGCTGTCAAGGAATAACTTCAACCCGATGTAATGCCGCACTTACTGGTGGAATAAATCATTCCCACGGTTGTCATTCTGTAAGAATCTTTTTCAGCAGGACGTCTGTGCCAATGCTTAAAAAGACCCCTACGGCGTAGCATTCCAGGGTGACATGAAAGAGGGCTGCGCTTGCGACTTAACGTTGATATAAGTATAAAGAACAGTGCTCATTTTGGTGAAGATGTTTACGATCCCTGACCTGCGGCTGGCTACGCCCGTAGGCTACGCCCGTAGGCTACGCCCGTAGGGGGGGCAGGCATGATCGGGTGGGGTACATGATCCACCAAACACTGAACGATTACGCCACGAGTTTTTAACAAACTTTTTCTTGCATCTAAGTCTGTATTTGCGTATTTTTTAAATCTGATTTTTTGGTTATCACTGTGTCGGATTGGTACTGCTTCAAGGCAATCATCTGTGTCATCGAATACGACAAAATTTTTGGCCTTCAAAGACCGAGTCAACCAATACCTCGATTCTATTTTGCCGACCCTTTCTGAAGGTGGACCACCGAGTCTGTATGAGCCTATTCGTTATGCCATGGCCGGTAACGCCAAGCGCATACGGCCGGTATTGCTCTTGCTCACCTGTGATGCCCTGAAGGGACCAGTCGAAGACGCCTTGCCAGCGGCAGCAGCGGTGGAGCTGATGCACAATTTCACCCTGGTTCATGATGACATCATGGATCACGATGCCACACGGCGCGGCCGGCCTACCGTCCACAACAAATGGGATAATGATGTGGCGCTTTTGGCAGGCGATGGTTTGCTGGTCGTGGCTTATCGCAGCCTGCTGCAAAGCCGCTCACCCAACATCGCACGTATTGCGCAAGTTTTTACCGAGGGCATTCTCGAGATTTGTGAAGGCCAGGCGCTCGACCGCGATTTTGAACAACGCGATGACATCACCATGGCAAGTTATCTTGACATGATTATGCGCAAAACCGCGCGCTTGTTGGCGGTTTGCACGGAAATCGGTGCACTCACTGCCTCTGCCACAGAAGCACAGCTCAAACTTTTTCGCCAATTTGGCGAGCATCTCGGTTTGGCTTTTCAGATTCAGGATGATCTGCTCGACATTACGGTTTCACAAGAAATTCTTGGCAAGGATTTTGGCAGCGATGTCAAGCGTCACAAGCGGACTTTTCTGTATGTTCATGTCATGACGCTCGGCACGCCGCAATATCGTGAGAATTTAAGAACATACTTCCAGAAGCCCGTGATGAATGATGCCGACATTCTGGCGGTACAGAAAATTTTTTACGACGCCAGTGCGATTTCCGCCGCGGAACAGGCGGTACGCGGTCATTTGCAGAAGGCTCATGACTGCCTGACACAACTCGAACCAGTTGTGGATACCATCGCGTTGCGGGAATTGGTTGAAATGATTCTGAGGCGGAATGCGTGATGATGGAAGTAAAGGTGACCGTTAACAACAAGATGGGCCTGCATGCACGCCCTTCCGCTCAATTTGTGAAAACTGCAGCAGGTTTCAAATCCGATGTGTATATCAGGCGGGATGGTCAAGTCGTGAATGGGAAAAGCATCATGGGGGTGATGATGCTGGCCGCCGGCATGGGAACCGAGTTGACGATTTCCGCCAACGGAGAAGATGAAGAACAGACCCTGGCAGCGCTGATCAAACTCTTTGAGAATAAATTCGGAGAAGAATAATGCGCGCCGGGTGCTCGAGTGATTTATGGTGCTTGGCCTGATACCGAAAAAAAAGCACACGCCCAAGGCGAAGGCGGTTTTGCATGGCGTTTCCGCATCGCCGGGAATTGCCATTGGCAGGGCTTTCCATTTGCCTGATGATCATATCCAGGTGGAACGCCGGTCGATCTCCGAATCGCAAGTTGCGGCCGAAATCGAGCGGCTGCGGTCGGCGATTGAGCGAACGCGCGAGCATTTGCGTCAGGAAAGCACGATTGCGACCAGCAAAGTCGGCAAGGAAAAGGCGCGCATCTTTGAATTTCACCAAATGATCCTGGAAGATGAATATTTCATTGGCGACATCATCGCGCGGATCCGCGACCAGCACATCGACGCGGCTTATGCTTTTGATGATCACATGACAAAATACGCCGACCAATTCAAAGACAAGGACAAAATTTTTCGTGAGCGCGCAGCAGACATCACGGACATCAAACGCCGGGTGCTGCAAAACCTCAAGGGCGAATGGCGGCAACCCCTCAATCAGGCTAAAGATGCGGTGGTCGTGGTTACTCATGATCTGACTCCCTCGCGTGCGCTCGCGTTGGACCGCCACAAAATTATGGGCTTTGCCACCGACCTCGGCGGCAAGACCTCGCACGCCGCAATTTTGGCACGCGCTTATGGCGTACCGGCCGTTGTCGGCTTGCGCGAAATTACAAACGCTATCCAGAACGACGATCGTGTGATTGTCGATGGCAATAACGGCATGGTCTTGGTGGGTCCTGACAAATCCACTCTGGCGTATTATCGCGCGGAGCAGGCGAAACACAATGTCACGCTTCAAAAACTCAGTAGTCTGCGCGCTCTGCCTGCCCGCACGGCCGATGGCCGCGACATCGAATTGTCCGCAAATCTCGAATTTGCTGATGAAGTTGATGCGGCGTTGCTGCACGGCGCCCAAGGCATCGGCCTTTTGCGGACTGAATATTTGTATCTCGGCCGTCCTGATCTGCCCGGCGAGGAAGAGCAATTCCTTGAATACAGCCGCATTGCGGAAATGGTTAAACCGCATCCGATGATCATTCGCACTCTGGATCTCGGCGGCGACAAGCTGCCGCAATGTATCGACATCGGCCGGGAAGCCAATCCCATGTTGGGCTGGCGCGCGATTCGTATTTGTCTCGAGCGACCGGAGATTTTTATTGAGCAGATCAAAGCCATTCTGCGCGCGAACATTCATGGCAACGTGAAAATACTGCTGCCCATGATCTCGACAATAGAGGAAGTGGAGAAGGCGCTGGCCCTCATTGAAAAAGCCAAGCACAAGCTCGGTCAACAGAAAACGGCTTTCGAGCCGAATACCGAAGTGGGCGTTATGATCGAGATTCCCTCGGCAGCGCTTGTTGCTGATGCCATCGCCGAGCGCGTTGATTTTCTGAGCATCGGCACCAACGACCTTGTGCAGTATCTGCTTGCGGTTGACCGCGGCAACGAAAGAATTGCGCATCTCTTTCAGAGCCTGCACCCGGCAGTGTTGCGCGTCATCAAAAACGTCATCGACGCCGGTCACAGCAAGGGCGTTTGGGTCGGCATGTGCGGGGAGATGGCGGCAGATCGCCTGGCGACTGTGCTGCTGGTCGGCATGGAAATCGATGAGTTGAGCGTCAGCCCGATTGACGTGCCTGAAATCAAAAAGATCATTCGGGGCACACGCGTCGGGGAAGCGAGGAAACTCGTGCAACAGGCTCTCGAGTTTCCGACAGCGCAAGAGATTACCAACTTCATGCGCAATTATATGCGACGAAAATTCAAGGACGTGCTTTTATAATGATCGAATCTTTGACCCAGGAGCAAATTGCACGCATTGATCAAGCCAACATGCTCGATCGCGTGTTGGGCATGCCCGGGCATTTTATTGATGCAATCCGGCGGGCAAAGTCCGTGCCTTTAGACTTGAAGATCAATCGAATCAAGAATATTGTGGTTGCCGGCATGGGCGGCTCCGCCATCGGTGGTGAGATCGTTAAATGTCTGACTTACAACCAACTGCCGGTGCCATTGTCGGTTTGCCGCTCGTACTATCTGCCGAAATTTGTTGACCCGGGCACGCTGGTTCTGATCTCGAGTTATTCCGGCAACACTGAAGAGACGCTCGCGGCATTCGAGCAGGCGCTGCAGCGAAAGGCACAAATTGTGTGTATCACGTCCGGCGGCAAAGTCGCGCGTCTGGCCGAGGCCAACAACCTGCCGCAGTTCACACTGCCCTCCGGTTTTCCGCCGCGCTCGGCTTTGGTTCATCTTATCGTACCGCTGTTGTACATTCTGAATGCCGTTCATTTTATTCCGGATCCGCAAACCGGGCTCAACGAAACGGTCGCCTTGTTGGAAGAACTTGGTCAGCGCTACCATCCTAAAAACACTAATGCGCGAAATCTGGCCCGGGAGCTTGCATTCGTGCTGAGTGCAAAAGTACCCATCATCTACGCAACCGAAATCTATGAAGCGATCGCATGGCGTTGGAAAGAGCAGTTTTGCGAAAATTCCAAAGTGCTGGCATGGCACAACGTTTTCCCGGAACTGAATCACAACGAGCTGGTCGGATGGGGTTTACGTCGGGAATGGGATCAACGGTTTCAGGTAATTTATTTGCGTGATCCGCACGCGAGCACGACTGAAATCCATCCCCGCGTTCAAGCGCGCATGGATTTGACGCGCGGCCTCATCGAACAAACCAGCGTGCCCGTTATTGAGGTCACCAGTGAAGGGAAATCGCTCTTGGCGCGATTTTTTTCATTGATTTTTCTTGGAGACTTGGTGAGTGTTTATCTCGCGGTGCTCAACGACGTAGATCCCACACCCGTGGAAAAGATCAATTATTTGAAAAGTCAGATGGCAAAAGTGCCCGCAGCTTAAAAATCGCACCGGCTGATGCAGTCTTGTTCTGGTATTCCGCCTCTGTCCGAGCCGGCAGCTTGATCTCGAATCAGCGGGAACTGCAATAATGAATTCACACGTGATGCAAACCATGAGGAGAGCCTAATGGCTTCGATGTTGTTTACTTCCGAGTCTGTAACTGAAGGTCATCCCGATAAAATTGCCGATCAAATTTCCGATGCGATACTCGATGCGATCTTTGCCCAGGATCCGTATGGCCGGGTGGCCTGTGAAACCTTTGTCACCACCGGCCTCGCGATTGTCGGCGGCGAAATTACCACGGATTGTTATGTTGATATCCCAGCCCTGGTTCGCCAAACCATCAAGGATATTGGCTACATTGACGCAAGCTACGGATTCGATTATCTCACTTGCGCGGTGTTGACCTCGATTGACAAACAATCACCCGATATCGCAGTGGGCGTCGATCGCGCTGGCGCCGGTGATCAGGGCATGATGTTCGGTTATGCCACCAACGAGACCAAAGAATACATGCCCATGCCGATCATGCTGGCACACAAGCTGGCGCGCCGGTTGGCGGAAGTTCGCAAGCAAAAAATTATTCCCTATCTTCGTCCCGACGGAAAATCGCAAGTTTCCGTGCGCTACGTTGATGGCAAGCCGCGCGCCGTGGAAACGGTTGTCGTTTCCACACAACATGACCCGGAAGTCACCCAGGAGCAAATCCGCCATGAGGTGATTGAAAAAGTCATCAAAGCCGTCATACCACCAGAAATGATTGATGAGCGGAAGATTGTTTACCACATCAACCCGACTGGACGTTTTGTCATCGGCGGACCACAGGGCGATACCGGTCTTACCGGACGCAAGATCATCGTGGACACGTATGGTGGCATGGGCCGGCATGGCGGCGGCTGTTTCTCCGGAAAAGATCCCACCAAAGTGGATCGCTCGGCAGCCTATGCCATGCGCCATGTTGCCAAAAACATCGTTGCCGCGCAACTGGCTGAACGCTGTGAAGTCCAAGTCGCGTATGCTATTGGTGTTGCCGAGCCGGTCTCCATCAATGTCGAGACTTTTGGCACCGGGGTCATGTCGAACGAAGAGTTTGAGAAATTGATTCGCAAACATTGGAATCTGACGCCAAAGGGCATCATCGAATATTTCAATCTGCGGCGTCCCATCTACAAGGCCACTGCTGCCTACGGTCACTTCGGCCGCGACGAAGAAGGGTTCACCTGGGAGAAATTGGAAAAGGTGAAGGATTTAACGAGATGAATCTTTTAGTCAGGAGAGAACACTTTGAATCATCACATTAAAGACATTGGTTTGGCGGCGCAAGGCCTCAAACGTATTCGTTGGGCCGAGAATGAAATGCCGGTCCTGCGTTTGGTTCGTGAGCGTTTTGAAAAAGAAAAGCCGCTCGCCGGTTGCCGGCTGTCGGCCTGCTTGCATGTCACGACTGAGACAGCGAACCTTGTACGCACATTGAAAGCCGGGGGCGCGGAGGTGGTCTTGTGCGCCTCCAACCCGCTTTCCACCCAGGACGACGTGACTGCCGCGCTGGTGAAAGAATACGGCATTCCGGTTTTTGCCATCAAAGGTGAAGATCACGAGACTTACTATAAACATATTCACGCAGCGATCGGCCACAAACCGCAAATCACCATGGACGATGGCGCCGATCTGGTCTCGACGATTCACAAAGAGTATCCTGATCTCATTCCACAAGTGCTCGGCAGCATGGAAGAAACAACCACCGGCGTGATTCGCCTGCGTGCGATGGCAAAAGACGGCGCGTTGAAATTTCCGGTCATCGCGGTCAACGATGCCATGACCAAATTTCTTTTCGACAATCGCTACGGCACCGGCCAATCCACCATCGACGGCATTCTCCGTGCGACGGGCATGCTGCTGGCTGGCAAGAATTTTGTTGTCGCTGGTTACGGCTGGTGCGGCAAAGGCGTGGCGATGCGGGCACGCGGCATGGCGGCACATGTCATCGTCACGGAAGTTGATCCCATCCGTGCCATTGAAGCGACATTGGATGGCTATCGCGTCATGCCGATGATTGAAGCGGCAGGTATTGGTGATATTTTCGTGACATTGACCGGCGACATTCATGTGCTTCGGAGAGAACATTTTGAGAAAATGAAAGACGGCGCCATCATCGCCAACTCCGGTCATTTCAATGTCGAAATTAACCTTGATGATTTGTCGGCAATGTCCAAGGCGCTCAATAAAAACGTGCGGCCGTTTGTCGATGAATATCTGCAACCGGATGGCCGGCGCTTGTATGTGCTCGGCGAAGGCCGTTTGATCAATCTGGCCGCCGCCGAGGGTCATCCCGCCGCGGTGATGGACATGAGTTTTGCCACCCAGGCGTTGTCTGCGGAATATGTGATGAAGAACGCCGGGAAATTGGAACCACGCGTCTACAACGTTCCGCGTGAAATCGAAAACTGGATCGCTACATTGAAACTGAAATCAATGGGCATCACCATCGATGAGCTGACGGCGGAGCAGAAAAAGTATCTGGCATCGTGGGAAATGGGGACGTGAGGGTGAGTTTGTAAAACTTTAAAACCCCGCTCACCAAATTATGGTGGTCGGGGTTTTTTGCTTGCGGGGGTTACCTGCTTTTGCTATAGTGAAATACTCTTCGGCTTTCGTTTTTATACAGCAATTCCGTCGATGTACACATCATTCCGAAAGCAGTTTTCACTTCGCTCAACGCTTGATGCCTTACAAGCGAATGTCATCCTCCGCTCGCCACGGCGGACTCACAATCGCCGCAAACACCAGCACATTTTGACCGATATTCTCAATCCATTGTTTCTGCCCGGCCGGAATGACCACTGCATCATCTTCATGAACTTCTTCGACTTCGTCGCCGATGTGCATGCGGCCGATTCCCTGCAGGATAAAATAAACCTCGGTCTGGCGCAAATAATGCGGATAAGTCGATTTGCCGGGATCGACATAAGCAATCGCCAGGGAGTAAGAAATATCTGCCGGATCGCGTTGAGGATGCAACAGCTCGCGCAGCCGGCAGCCATCATTGGCGATGATTTCCTTGCAGTCCTTCTCGTGCTTGATCAACATGACAAGCCTCTCCTCTTGAAAAATGCGTCCTATGATGAATCACCCGGTAATCACTGCTTCAAGCCCGCGGGCACGCCGTCGGGAAATTGTTTCTGAATCGCTTCTTCAATTCGGGCTACGCGATTTTCCGGATTGGGATGCGTGCTAAAAAATTCCGGCGGACGGGCGCCGCCGCTGGCTTCTTCCAAAATTCTCATTACCCCAACGAGGGCACGCGGATCATAGCCCGCCTCCGATATGAAACGTACACCCAGTTGATCGGATTGCAGCTCGTCTTCGCGTCCGTATTTCATGTTAATCAATTGCCCGATCACCATCGCCACTTGGGCCGTGCGCTGGCTGCTGGGATTATTGGGATCATAAGTCGCCAAAACGACTGCACCGGTGAGACCTTGGGTCAGTTGCTGCTTGGCAATCTGCTGCGCGCTGTGCCGCGCGACAACGTGTCCGATCTCATGACCCAACACGCCGGCCAACTGTCCCTCTGTTTGCAAGCGACTGAGCAATGCCGCTGTGATAAAAATTTGTCCACCTGGCAAAGCAAACGCATTCACCGTCTGTGGATCAGCCAGCAGATGAAATTTGAAAGGATATTGCGTTTGTGAGGCCGAGCTGTTGGCCACCACTTTCTCGCCGACCGCCTGAACCAACGCCTGGGCTTGTTGATCGGGATGCAGGCCGCCGTATTGTTCGGCCATTTCCGGAGCGGCTTGCAGACCGAGCGCAATTTCTTGCTCTTCGGTAATGTTGAGGTGTTGTTTTTCACCTGTAATCGGATTGTAAACACTATGGCCAAAATACGAAATGAGCGCAAAGACGGCCATTACCAGCCCGATGAGCAGCCGTCCGCCGCCGAATCTACCGGTAGGGCGTGCCGGTGAGGGGAAAACGCGCTGGCCGAAGCCCATGCGGGCGTAGCCTTGCCGGCCAAACTGCAGGCGAGGATAAATTTGTCCGTGCATGGATGCTCCCTTCTTTTCAGCTTATAGAGTATTACCCTTGAAAAACTATTGCAACCGCGAAGATTTTAGGACACAGATTTTCGCAGGTCACCACAGATACGAATCAACGCAAATCCTACAGACATCGTCTGCGACAATCAGCGTCCGGGAAATTTGGTTGCAGCAGTGTGCTGTGTTACGCCTTTACCGGCACAAATCTTTCCACTTCCATGGCCTCATAAAAACCGCCGGCACATGCGCCAAAAACGAGATGGCTGACCGCCACGATCCAGCTTCGCATTGGGAAGAACCACGGAAAGAAAAACGTGATGGTGTAAAAGTTGATCGCATACAGCACCAGGCCGAATGCCGCGCCGCCCAAGATGCCAATCAGCAATCCCCAACGATGAAAGACGATGGCGATCAGGCTGGCGAAGATGATGGAGAGTACGAAATGAACAACAAGGGCAACAATAAAGATGGTCACATCAAAAGTGGCCGGTGGCGGCAACACGTCTGTTCCCATCACGAGCGAAGCAGTTAGACGCACAACCACCCACGGGCTGCCGACATACAAGTTCGTGAGCAGCATGTTGACCGCGAGGAAAATGATACCGCTGAATATACCCGCCAACACGGCTGCGCGCCAGTCAACCACTTGCCTCATTTTGATTTTTGGGAGACTCATTTTAACCTCCCTTCGTAAGAAAATTTACCAGCAATCTTTTACTAATGCCCTTCAGTTAGTCCAAGCTGCTTTCTGATCAACTCGCATAGACTGTCTTCGATCTCTGCGTGGCGCGGCACAGGAGCGTTCCTTCCTTTCTTGGGATTGGCATATATATCATGTTTCCTCCCATGCCGCTTCAGGTAACACCCCGAATGCACCAATTCCTGAATAAACTCTTTTCATTTCACACTTCCACCGTCAATTCCTTTACTTGAGCGTCTGGGCGAGCCAATATTTTTTCATCGACCATCATGAGCTGATATGCATCCCTGATGTTTTCCTCCAATTCTTCGAGCGTTTCTCCTTGACTAAACACACCAGGAACTTCCTTGAGTCTGCCGACGTACCACCCATCGTCAACCCAGTACTCAAGTGTAAATTGCCTTACCATAATCTCATCTCTCCTTGAAACGTGGATGCTTCACCCCCAATACTCCATCACTCCAACACTTCATTATTCCCTGCGTTTATACCCCGCCATCTTCTCCTGAATAAACGGCACCAGCTTGTCAATCGCCACGCGGTCTTGTGCCAGCGTATCGCGATCACGAACGGTGACGGTCTGATCCTGCAAGGTCTGCCCATCCACGGTGATCCCATAAGGCGTGCCGGCCTCATCCATGCGGCGATAACGCCGGCCAATGGCGCCGCCATCATCATAAAAAACGTTGAAATGCTTTTTCAGGTCATGATAAATTTTTTCCGCCACCTCGGGCATGCCATCTTTTTTCACCAGTGGGAAAACCCCGGCTTTAATTGGTGCAATGACAGGTGCCAGATGCAACACCGTGCGTGCTTCGCCTTCGATCACGTCTTCATCGTAAGCATCGACGAGTACGGTGAGCAAGGTGCGATCGCAACCGGCGGAAGTCTCAACAATGTATGGAATGTAGCGCTCACGGATTTGATCGTCAAAATAACTCATGTCTTTGCCGCTGTATTCCTGATGCCTGGAGAGATCATAATTGGTGCGGTTGTGAATACCCTCCAGCTCCTTCCAGCCGAAGGGGAATTCGTACTCGATATCGAAAGCGGCGGCGGCATAGAAAGCGCGCTCTTCCGGCGAGTGCTCGTGAAAATGCAGCTTGGATTTGCGAATGCCGAGCTCGTCGTACCATTTGATGCGCTGCTCTTTCCAATATTCAAACCATTCCATGTCCGTGCCGGGCTTCACGAAAAACTGCATTTCCATCTGCTCGAACTCCCGGGTGCGGAAGGTGAAGTTGCCGGGAGTGATTTCATTGCGGAAAGCTTTGCCGATTTGCGCGATGCCGAAAGGAATGCGCTGCCGTGCGGCTTGCATGACGTTGTAGACATTGACGTAAATGCCCTGCGCCGTCTCCGGCCGCATATAAACGATGTTGGCTTGATCTTCAACCGGGCCCATGTAGGTTTTGAACATGAGATTGAATTGCCGCGCCTCGGTGAGCGAATCTTTACTGCCACAGCGCGGGCATTGCCCCGGCTTATGGGGATTCAATTCATCAGCACGGAAGCGGGTTTTGCAGACCCTGCAATCCACCATGGGATCCGTGAAATTGGCCACGTGGCCGCTGGCCTCCCAGACTTTCGGATGCATCAGAATCGAAGCGTCGAGGCCCTCGATGTCGTCCCGTGTCTGCACCATCGCCTTCCACCAAAAGTCTTTGATGTTGCGCTTGAGCTCGACGCCGAGCGGGCCATAGTCATAGCAACTGTTCAGACCACCGTAAATTTCGCTGGATTGGAAAATGAATCCGCGCCGCTTGCACAACGACACCAGCTTGTCCATCAAATTTTTGATCTCCGCCATGAGAACTCCTGTGGTGACTTCAGATTGATATTGAGGCTTTGGGAATAATCGTGTAACGGGAAACGTTCCAAGCAATGAGTTATTTTTCATGGTTCAAAAATAAAAGGTCATCCCAAAAATCAAGCCGCCAGCAGCGGCGCCAACTCTTCGTCGGCAAATGGCGGCAAATCCAGTTGGGCAATGACCTGATTGATGTCCTGACGGGAGATTTGCAGCGGCGCAGTAATCTCGATTCCGATTGGTCGCCCACCTTTACCATAGTCCACCAAGATACCTTCTGCTGCCTTTATGGTCTTCTTCACTTTTTCCCGCGGCTGTCGAGGAAGATACAGGTAAGCCGCCACAACCTTGCCCTTTCGGTAGGTGATTTCAAGATAACGATCATTCATCGGATTTTCGCTATACTTTATAAGCTGTTATAATCACAACTTTGTGTTCGTCAAAATCAGGTTCAACAATAATTTCCCACTTTTGCCGACGATGTTTTGTCTCGACAACCCAACGTCCAGGCACATCGTCTTGTCGGTAGTTGCGGGCACTATCATACATGACCCGCAAATCGATCTCGGTGAAATCGCGATCAACCATGCGCATCTCGACGTGAGCGCTAAACTCGAGTTCCCACTCCCACCATTCCAGCCACATAAAATATACTCAGTTTAATATAAAAATCAAACAATCTCTTTTGAAATTACGGCTGCAGCATGGGAAAAGCAATGGTTTTTATTTGACCGGCGGGGCTGCAATCTTATGCACAAACTTGAGCGAGGACAAGTCTTTGATTTCCTCCAAATGAAAGGCAAAATAGGCACGAAAAAATTTTTCGATTTCGCCTCGGGTGACAGGCGAGAATTTATGGCGCGAAAGCTTTTCGGCCGGAAGGGATTGAAAATTTGCCAGCAGACGCAAGGCTTCACCGGAAAGCTTTTGAGTGCCGGATGGAGACGCGCAATGATTACAGATGAAGCCACCACGAGCAATATCGAAATGCACTGAAGCGGTCGGGCTGGCAGTGTTACAATTCAAACAGCGGCGCAGGTTCGGTGCAACACCGAGAACCCCAAGCAGTTTCATTTGAAAACCCCAGAAACACGAGCGCGCGCTGGCGCCGGCCTCGTTCATCGCGCGAAGCGTATTGAGCAAAATCGGATAAAGTTTCGCATTGGCTTCACTACTCGTTGGCGAACGGTAGATCAGCTCGGCGCAGGCATTGGCATAGCCCCATTTTTCCAAATCGACCGGCAAATTGGGAAAGTATTCAACGATGTCGGCCTGGCTGAGATATTGTTGCAGCTCGCGATTCTCTTTGTGATAGTACACGATGCGCGCAACCGTCAGCGGCTCCAGCGCCGCACCAATCCGGCTTTTGCTCGAACGCGAGCCTTTGGCAACGACTTTGAGCAGGCCCAACTCAGGGCTGAACAGCGTCACCAGCTTGCTGGTTTCACCCATGTTCATTGAGCGGATGATGATGCCTTCGGCTTTGGTAACTGCCATCGATTTCCCCGGTCAGGATTTTGCTGAGATCAGTGCATTGGCGAGTTGTATAAGCTCGCGAATCGAAAGAGTTTCCGGCCGACGTTGTCCGTACAAAAGCTGTAAATCAGCCGGAAATTTCACAGAAATTTCTTTTTGTAGAAATGCCGCGAGACTCTGGCGCAGGGTTTTGCGGCGCTGGCCGAAAATGGCTTTTACCATGCGCAAGTAGAAATCCGTATCGATCAAATTCTCCGGCGGCGGCCGGAACGTCCAGCGTACAACCGCAGAATCGACTTCCGGTTTGGGCCGAAAGACGTGTTTCGACATCGTGAACAGAATTTTCGTCTCCGCGAAAGTTTGGCTGACGACCGAGAGAATGCCGTAGTTCTTACCGCCAGTTTCCGGAGTTGCCACGATGCGGTCGGCTACTTCCTTCTGCACCGTCAGCATCATGTCCTGCAGAGCCAACCTGTGTGCAAAAGCTGCAAAGACAAGGCTGCTGGTGATGTGATAGGGAATATTGCCGATAATTCGCAATTTTCCTCCGGCGGCCAGTTCTGTAAGATTTACCCGCCTGAAGTCAACGTGCCGGATTTCGCAATTCGGGAATGCGGCAAATTCATTTCGGAGAAAATTTATCAGTCTTTCGTCGATCTCAATGCCGATATAACGGCAGCCACCGGGGACGATGTATTTGGTCAAAACTCCGAAGCCGGGCCCGATCTCGACAATCGTATCACTCGGTTGCGGCGCCAGAAGGTGAACCATCTTTCGAGCAATGTTTTCATCAATGAGAAAATTTTGCCCGAGGGATTTTTTGGAGGCAAAATCAAATGGTAGATTCACTCAATCCGAACAATCGTGTGGCGTTCAAAGTTGTCTGCTGTGCCACAGCCGCAACCGGGATTTTTTTGATGTCTGCCAGTTTCTCGGCGATGTGCACAGCGAAAGCCGGTTCGTTGCGCTTGCCGCGATGCGGCACCGGCGTCATGAACGGCGCATCGGTTTCGAGCAGAAGGCGCTCGAGCGGCACCTGCGCCGCCACTTCCGGCAACATTGATTTTTTATAAGTCAAATTGCCCGTAAACGAAATATGGCAGCCAAGCGCCAGAACGCGTTGAGCATACTCGAGATTTTCCGAAAAGCAATGAAAAACGCCGGCAAGGTGATCGCTACCCGCTTGTTGCAACGCTTGCAGAATCGCTGCGCCGGCATCGCGGTTGTGAATGATGACGGGTTTCCCCAGCTCTTTCGCCAGATGCAATTGGCGGACAAAAGCCCGCTGCTGAATTTCCGGCGGAACATTTTTCCAATAAAAGTCCAATCCGATTTCGCCAATTGCTACGACTTTAGGGTGATGTGCCAGGTCAGCGATCAGCGCAAAATCGTGATCGGTGGCCTTGCCACAATCCGTGGGATGAAAGCCGACCGCGGCGTACACACCGGAGAACTTTTCTGCCAACTGCAAACTTTGGCGACTCGAAGCGATATCTGTTGAAACAACAATAATCTTGTCCACCCCGGCATCGAACGCGCGGCGGATAACCTCATCGCGGTCGGCATCGAAATCGGAGAGCTGGAGATGCGCGTGGGTGTCAACAAAAATTGGCTTTATTGAACTCGATTCGAACATTCGTTGACAACGTGGGGATGATTATGGGCACTGGAGTGGTGAAGTATCGGGTCGATAAAGTATTGAAATGCAAATCGACCCAACATGGTTCCATTACTCCAACACTCCATGACTCCACTCATTTCACTTTCGCACCACTTGCAATCTCCCGGTCCGGCACGATGATGGCGAGCTTCCCATCGTCGGTGGTTGCAGCCAGGATCATGCCCTGCGACTCGATGCCCCGAATTTTCGCCGGCTGCAGGTTGGCGACAATAACGACTTTTTTACCGACAAGCTCTTCGGACTTATAATGTTGCGCGATGCCCGCCACCATTTGCCGCTCTTCGGAGCCAATGCGAATTCTGAGTTTCAGCAACTTATCGGCTTTTTCTACTTTCTCGGCCGCAAGAATCTCGGCAATGCGCAGATCAAGCTGCTGGAACGTCTCAATGGGGACCTGCGGTGTCGGTGTTATCATAGATTTTGGCGTCTCACTTTGCAAGGATTCGGTTACAGGTTGAGTATTCTGTTGCATTTTTTGCAGTACCTCTTGCAGACGGGCGATCTCCGGCGCGATGGCGTCGTCTTCAATTTTGGTAAAAAGAATTTCCGGCTCATTTAATTGATGATTGGCTGGCAGCGGCGCCAGCGGTGCAGTCAGCCAATTTTGCTTTTCGACTTCGCCGGACAAGTTGAGCATTTTCCACAACCGCGGCGCGGAAAACGGCAGTGTCGGCGCCATCAAGATGGCCAGCGCCTTGCAAACGTGCAAACAGACGTGCATGGTGGTATCGCAACGCCGGCGATCTTCTCGCAGCGTGCGCCAGGGCTCTTCGTCATTGAAATATTTGTTGGCGTGGCGCGCCAGGTCCATCAATTCCTGTGTCCCGCGGCGGAACTCGTAGCGTTCGTAATCTTCGCTGAGTTTTTGCGGCCAGGATTTAATCACCTCGAGCATCCGCTGATCACGCTCATTCAAAGCACTGGCAGCAGGAACGCGATTGGCATAATTCTTCTTGACAAAAGTCAGGGTGCGATTAATGAAATTGCCGAGAATATCCGCCAGCTCGCTGTTGTTGCGGGTCTGAAATTCCTTCCAGGAAAAATCGGCATCCTTGCCTTCGGGCAAATTGGCCGCCATGGCATACCGCAAGGGATCCGGCGGAAACTTCTCGAGATACTCATGCAGCCATACCGCGAAATTGCGGCTGGTGGAAAACTTGCGGCCTTCGAGATTGAGAAATTCGTTGGCCGGAATGTCCGCGGGCAGAACGTATTGCTCTTGTGCCATCAGCATCGCCGGCCAGATGATGGCGTGAAAGACAATATTGTCTTTGCCGATGAAATGCACCAGCTTGGTGTTGGGGTCCATCCAGTACTCTTTCCACTTGTCCGGCTGGCCGAGGCGTTGCGCCCAGACCTTGGTCGCCGAGATGTAGCCGATCGGTGCATCGAACCAGACATAGAGCACTTTTCCCTCATATCCTGGTAGCGGCACGGGCACGCCCCACGGGAGGTCACGTGTAATGGCGCGATCGGCCAGACCTTCTTTGATCCAGCCGTAGCAAAAGTTGAGCACGTTGTCGCGCCAATTCTTTTTGGTATCGAGCCAGGTTTTCACTTGCGAAGCAAAGCGGCCCAGCGGAATGTAAAAATGTTTGGTCTCGCGAATTTCCGGCGTGGCGCCGCAGATCGCGCATTTTGGATCGATCAACTCGAGTTGATCGATCCACTTGCCGCAGGATTCGCATTGATCGCCCTTGGCGCCAGGCTTGCCGCAATGCGGGCAGGTGCCCTCGACATAACGATCCGCCAGAAACCGCTGGTCTTTCGGACAGTAATACTGCCTGGCGGATTTTTCCACCAGAAGGTTTTTTCGGTACATGGTCAGGAAAAATTCCTGCGCGAGCGGATAATGCTCCGGCGTGGTGGTGCGAGAAAAAATGTCGAAGCAGATGCCGACGCGGGCAAACGCCTCATTCATTTGCGCCCAGTAGAAATCGACGAATTCTTTTGGCGATTTTCCTGCCTTCTCCGCGGCAATGGTGATGGGCACGCCGTGCTCATCGGTGCCGCAGACGAAAACCACATCGCGTCCCATCATGCGCTGATAGCGCACATAGATGTCCGCCGGCAAATACGCGCCCGCCACGTGGCCGAGGTGCAAAGGGCCATTGGCATACGGCAGGGCGCTGGTGACGAGGATTTTTTCAGGTGAAGTCACAGAAAGTCTGGTCCTTTAAAATAATACGAGAATCCCAATGCTGTCATCCGCATCAAAGGATTGGATTTGGTTGTAATTTTGCCGAAGTATAGATGCGATCTGCGTCGTTGAGCAGTTTCCGCGACAAATCCAAATCACCTTCGGCGGAAAACCAAATAAAATACTGCGCTCATGAAAGTCCGCATCTTTAGTAATAATGATACAGCCCTCTTGCCGGGCGTAATTCCAAATTTCTTCGTCCTGTGCGCGGTCAAGTCCAACCATTTGCACATGGACTGAATTGGGGTATACGTCCGCAAGTCGAGCGATCAGACGCGGAGATGGATTTTGATCGAATAACAGTTTCAAATTGGAACCGCCATTAACTGGCGCTCCCGATCGGCGGCGTAACTTAAGCAAGCCTGAATGTCTTCAGCAGTGAGGTAAGGAAAATCCTCAAGAATTTCTTGCGGTGTCATGCCGGACGCGAGATAGTCAAGGATATCATAGACAGTAATTCGCATTCCTCGAATGCACGGCTTGCCGCCACGCTTGCCTGGTTCAATGGTAATGATGTTTTTGTAGTTCATATGTTCAGCCCAACTTGTTAATGCGTTTCCGCATTCCCTAATTCCTCCAAATTCCCCTGCGCATGACCACAATTATTCTGGCATTTGTAGACCATCTCCTGCGCCACCGCCAGCGCCAACACCTCCACTTCTCCGCTTGAATATTTCACCGTGATGGTATCGTGAAAAATATCAATTTTGGTAATCAGGGCCTCGCCCTTTTCCGTCATGATCGGCTTGGCAAGTTCCGGAAATTGCGCTATTGCCAAGTTGTAAAAATCGCGCTCATACATGAGGCAACACTTCAACCGGCCACAAACACCGGCAAGCTTGTTCGGATTGAGCGGCAGGTTTTGCTCTTTGGCCGCCTGCGTGGTGATTGGCGCAAAATCCTGAATCCAGGAAGAGCAGCAAAGCTTCAGACCACAAACGCCGTATCCACTCATGCGCTTGGCTTCGTCGCGTACACCGATTTGCCTGAGCTCGATGCGGGTGTGATAAACCGCCGCCAAATCTTTCACCAGCTCACGAAAATCTACACGCTTGTCGGCGGTAAAATAAAACGTAATCTTGTTACCATCAAGCTGGTACTCGCAGTCTGTCACTTTCATCACCAAGCCGTGTTGTGCCACCTTTTGGCGGCAGAGCTCGAGCGCTTTCTCCTCGGCCACTTTGTTGTTCTGACAGCGAATCAGATCACTTTCATTCGCCTTGCGAAGTGCTTTTTTCAAGCCGTCATTCGGTGGAACCTGCACGCGCGCAGGCAGCTCGACCTGGCTGACCCGACCCAAGTCCTCGCCTTTTTCAGCCTCCACGATGACAAAATCGCCGGGACGAAAAGGAAATTGCTGCGGATTCGCATACCAATTTTTGCGCTCACCCTTGAATTTCACCTCGACAAAATCCGACACATGACCTCCTTACAGGCGCAGCCTGCTTCCTGCCAATTGTTGGATGCGATGCAATAGCACCATGAGCACCAACCATGGTTGCACGTAACGATCAAGGCATTCGATGGCAAACTCCAGCTCCGCAATCACACCTGGAAAATCGAAATGAGGAAGATTCTTGACAAGATCTGCCAGCATGCGCTCCAGATCGGTGTTGATAATGGATGTATTTCCCTGCGGCATGAGCTTCAGCACATAACCGTCGCGAATCCAGAGTGTGCAAAATTCCAAAAGCTGGCGCAGCTCACGCCGATCGTGATCGCGCACCAAAGTATTGAGAAAATCCATCTGCTCCACCGGCTTGTTGAAGCGAAACGCCATGCGCAGAAATTCGACGGCTTGCTGGCGTCGGGCGTCCACATCATCATCAAGCAATTCGAGTGCCCGGCGGAAATTGCCATTGGCCAGCTTGGCGATGAACTGTGCGCGCGCTGCCGGAACGCGATGTTTCTCCTGCAAAGCGCTGGCAATTTGCTCCAGGGACAAAATGAGCAATTGCACCGTCTGGCAGCGGGAAACGATGGTCGGCAACAAGCCGCCAACCGAGGTTGCCGTTAGAATCAAAAGCGTTTGTGGCGGCGGTTCCTCCAAAATTTTGAGCAGGGCGTTGGCCGCTTCCGCTTTCATGCGATCGGCTTCCAAAATCAACGCGGCCATACCCTGACCCTCGTAACTTGTCATCGCCAGATCCCGCTTCAGGCTGCGAACATCGTCAATCAGAATGGTCGGATTTTCCCAAGGTCGCAGGCGCTGGTACGGATTGGCTGCCAGGCTACGTAAAACCTCGGTACGCTCCTCTTCCGAGGCTGAAGCCGGGCGTGGAAACAAGACACGCACATCCGGATGGGTCATCTCGGCGACGCGCCGGCATGCGGAACACACGCCGCATGCCAGATCAGGGCGGCCATCTGTCCGAACCATCGGTGTCGCCGCCGGTTCCTCAAACAATGCGATCGTTGCTGGCTGGGTTGGTTTCCGGCGCTGCTTTTCACAAAAAAAACTTTGTGCGGCAAGAACCGCCAGCGCTTCCTTGCCTGTGCCTTCCGGGCCGTGGAACAGATATGCATGCGCCACGCGCTCGTTTTGTCGAGCGCGCCGCAGGAATTCCAAAGCGTTTTCTTGTCCGATGATCGAGATCACGAATGATTAAAAATTTATTTTAATTGCATGTACAGTGACACGGATTCCCTTCTCCCTCTGTGAAAATCCGTGCGTCCGCAGTCGTCTGCTTGCATGTCCTTCCCGTGTTCAAAAAAGGAAATGCTATGGTCTCAGCCAATCCTCCGGATCCAGCGCTTCCTCCCGGCGCCAAACTTGAAAGTGCAAGGTTGACCCTTGCATCGAGCCGGTGTCGCCAACCGTGCCGATCATTTGTTCGGCGGCTACTTCTTCATTCAGGGAGACATTGATGTCCGCAAGATGGCTGTAAACGGTGTAATAACCATCTGAATGGCTGATAATCATGAGATTGCCGTAACCCCGTTGCCAGGTAATGGCCGTCACTCTGCCATTGGCCACACTGTACACGGGTGTGCCGGTGGGCGCGGCGATGTCGATACCCAAATTCATGGTGACCGTGTTGAGAACCGGATGCCGGTAGTTTCCATAACGTGAAACAATTTTTCCGTTGACCGGCCAGGGCATCGCTTTGCGCCGGCTTGCAAATGAGCCGTCGCCACTTGCCGGCGTCGGTTCGCGACGCGGGGTTTTCGCTTCGGCGGCGGAGATGAGTTGTTTGATGCGCGCGACGGCTTTCTGAGTTTCCACAAGCTGCATCTGGTAAAAACTCTTGTCCTGACGCAGTTTTTTCAGCAGTTCCTGGCGTTGCGCGCGGCGCTTTTTGAGCATCTCTTCTTCCTTTTGTTTTTCGCTCAAAGCGCGCTGATGCTCCTGCAGCCCGGCAGCGAGGAGACGCTTTTGCTGGCCGATCAGCTCATGTTTTTTAGTGATGCCGTTTAAAATCCGCCGGTCATTGTCCGCAAGGCGTTGATGGTACTTGGCCCACAATAGCATCTGATTAACAGAGCGGGCAGTCAATAAGATCTCGACATCTTGCAGCCGGCCATATTTGTAAAACATGACGGCGCGTTGCGCTGCCATTTGTTTGAGCCGCGCCAGCTCATCCTGCGTGCGTTGTTGCGTTTTCTCCATCTCGGCAATTTGGGAGCGCTTGTCGCGTTCTTGTTTTTGCAGTTGTCCGACGAGGCGGTGAGTCAGATCGATCTGCTCGTCAAGTGATCGCAAGAACTCCAGCACCGAAGTTTCGCTTTTTTCGTGTCTGGCAATCTGCTCCTGCAAACGGGCAATCTGCTGCCGCAATTCATCCAATTGCTTTTGCTGGTCCTGGGAGGAAACCAACGCCGGGATGAATAAAAGAAGGCTCAACAGACAAAACCGCAACATAGCAAAAAATAAATGTTTCATGAGAGAAAAGCAACTAAAAATTCGTTCTTGACTTGCTTGGAATGAATTTTTTATATTGAATCTATGATTACGAACAACCGTCAACGTCGAAGCAAAACCAGCCACCCGATGTGGGGCAATATTTTCAAAACAAAATCAGACGATGAAGAGGGCATTCTCACCACCCTGCGCCTGGTGCCGCTGTTTGCCAACATGAGTGATGGGGAATTGCGTGAATTTGAGAAATTGATTCATCGTCGCACCTTCAAGGCCAACGAAACGATTTTCTGGGAAGGCGAGCCGGGAGTGGGAATGTATATCATTCAACGCGGGACCGTGGCCATTTTCAAGCACGCGCCGGGCGAGGGCCGCGAAGAGCTGGCGACCCTGCGTAATGGCGAATTTTTTGGCGAGTTGGCTCTGCTCGACGAATCGCCGCGCTCCGCCACCGCCGTGGCCAAAGAACCTTCCGACATCATCGGTCTGTTTCGCCCGGATTTGTTCGAGCTGCTCGAGCGCAAACCGCGCCTGGGCAATAAATTTCTCTTCCAGCTTGCCCTGATCATTGGTGACCGCCTCAAGAATACCAACGTTGAAATGCAAGCGCTCAGAGCACAACTGGACAAATCGGGAATCATCGTTTGAAAAACAAACAGAAAACAGCAAACGGCAAAAAGAAAAAAGCAAAAGCGGCAGAGGAAATTTTGCGTTGAGCCGGTGAGGCAATTTTTTGTCAGTGTGTTTTGGGTGACGCCGGCGCCAAGAGCGGAAGTGCGGTAATCAATGCCAAGACCGTCAGAGCAGTCGGGATTATTCTTTTCGTCCTTCTCCTCCGCGAATTGTATTGGAAAATGATGATGAATTTCGACTGAAGTATTACAGAATCTATCTCGAAAAACAGGAAAAGAAATCTACTTCATCATTCCACCCTTCCGAGGGCGCGTTTTGCTCGAAGGGTCAAATCTGGGAGTATTCGTATCAGTGCAGCCAAAACGAGCAACGGCCCCAAAATCCAATTCAACAATTTTTCCCATTGCGTGTTTTCATATTTGCGCAGGTAGCGCCAGAAAGAAAGATGCGAGCTCCAAATGGCGGCGGCGCGAATCTGCCGCACACTGACGCCTTGTGCATGGATAATTTGAACGGACGGCTCAAAGCGAATTTTCCAGTCGTGGTGCCACACCCGCCGACACCAATCCACATCGCTGAAAAAAATGGGGAAGCGCTCATCCCAAAAGCCGACTTTCGCCACCACTTCCGGCCGCGCCAAAAGACATGCGCCCTGTGGTTGATCCACCTCTGCCGCGTGCTGATGATCGAAATCGCCCATTTTCCAGCGATTGAATCGCCGCGAGTGGGGGAACAGCCGAGACAAGCCGGACAACTCGCAAAACAGGTCCCAGTGTGTTGGGAACCGCCGGCAGGAGGGTTGGATCCGTCCATCTTCATAAATGAGTTGCGGCGCAATGACACCGGTCTGAGACGTGGAGTATAATTTTCCCAAGAGCAAAGAAAGACTGTTTGCCGGCAAAATCGTATCAGGATTCAAAAACAAGACTGGCACGCTGCAATCGCCGCAGGTGGCACGATAACGCGCCAATCCTTGATTGACTGCACGGGTGAATCCCAGATTCTCGGCATTGCCGATGAATTCGGTGGCAAAGCGCGGCTGCGGCAAATTGGCGATGGTCGCGGCGATCAACTCGCGCGTTCCGTCCGTTGAGGCATTGTCGATGATAAAAAGATGAATTCGTCGTAACGGCCCGGCGGTTATCAACGAGCCGAGACATTCAGCAATTTGGCCGGCATTCTGGAAGGTAACGATGATGATGGCAATTGTATCGGGATGCGTGTCTGCGGATGTATTTGGCGAGAAGAGCATGACATGATTTGTTTCAAATTGCGTGCACGAGATTGAAGATTCACCTGCCGGGAAGATTCGGATCCGAATCCGTCATTTTCAGAAAATCAAATTCAGGATCGAGGCTGCGTCCGAAAGCCTCGAGCGTCATTCCACCAGAACCAGCTCCCGTGACATCGGGGTCAAAATTTCGTTGCCTGTGTCGGTGACGAGCAGATCATCTTCAATGCGCACGCCGCCGAGGCCGGGGAAGTACGCGCCCGGCTCGATGGCGAGGACTGCATTCGCGGTAATGACGTCTTTGCTATCCTGCCCAAGACGAGGCAATGAATGAACATCAAGACCGAGACCATGGCCGAGAGAATGGCTGAATTGATCTTTGATGCCGCAGGATTCCAAATATTGGCGTGCAACGTTGTCCAGGTCGTTTCCTTGCATGCCGGGACGCGCCGCCTCGCAGGCAAGCCGACAGGCCTGTAGCACGGCTGCATGCGCCTGGCGCAATCGCGCCGGCGGTTCGCCAATGGCAACAGTTCTCGTCACGTCTGCCGCATAACCGTTTACCACACAGCCAAAATCAATGATGACGAAATCGCCAGGCTGCAGACGACGGCGTGAGCTGCGACCGTGTGGCAACGCCGAACGGGGACCGCTGGTGACGATGGGATCGAAAGCATCGGTTTCGGAACCGAGCTTGCGCGCGCGGTACACAATTTCCGCAGCGATGTCTGTCTCCATTATATTTCGCCGGACCAGAGGCAAAACCTGATCCCATACAGCGCAGGCTATGGCCGCCGCCTGCTTGATGCAAGCGATCTCCTGGGAGTCCTTGGGAATGGCTATTTTTTCGACGATATTCCGGGTGGCAACGAGCTTGACCTTGTCGAAAAGCTTGTGGAGTTGGGAATAAAGCTGGAAGCTCAAGTGATGTGCTTCAAAGCCGAGACAATCGCCAACCTGCAACACCTGCCGTTGTTTGAGGGCCGCGAGCAGATCCCGCTGCACCACGAAAATTTCGGCGTTGCGCACTTCTTGATCAACCTGATCACGATAACGCCAGTCGGTTACAAAAAAGCAAAGGTCTGAAGTGATCAGACCCATGCCATTGGAACCGGTGAAGCCAAACAGGTATCGCAGATTGGGGAGCGCGCTGACTAAAAAGGCCGTCAAACCGATTTCGCGCATGTGCATGCGCAAGCGCTCGATTCTATCCTGCATTCTGAGTCTCTTGCAGCCGTTTCTTCAAGTAGTCGATCTTTTCACGATAATGGCGATTATTCGGCTCTTTTTTGCTCAGCAATTCAAAGACGCCGATGGCTTTGGCGTACTGCCCCTGTGCCGCATAAATTTCACCGAGGGTCGGGGTGACAATCTTCTCACGTTCCCCGGACGAGGGCAGAGGCGCAGGTTCTTCACCGGCAGTGAAGTCATCATGAATTCGTGCCCGCCGTGCGGGTGCAGTTCCCGGTCGTGATACCGGATGCGCCGAGTTTTTGTCTTCTTCGTGTTCATGAATATCAAACTCGAACGGGGTTGGCGTGCGCGGCGAATCCATTCCGGAATCAGGGCGGGCTGCCGGAGGCACTTCATCAAAATCCAGATCAAAATCCACCGGTCTGGTTTTAATCTTGGACGCCAATCTGGGTGATTGTTCGGCGGCGTCATCCGATCCACTGATGCCTGTTTCAAATGGCCTGCGGTGGAGAGCGGGCTTGCCATGCGGCTCTGAGGGTTCCGGTTCTTCTTCTTCCGGGAAATCGGAAATTTGATCGGTGCCGGTTTGTAGGGACAACTCATCGTCGCCGGGCGCTGGCGGCGCTTTTTCCTCGGACACCTCGTCCTGAAAGATGTCATCGAGAATGTAAGAAAAGCGCTCTTCATCTCCTGGTGGCAAGGTTTGTTTCGAATCGGCCGGTGTGGTTGCGTATACGGATTCGGAGGTTTCTTCGAACTCAGCAGGCGTTTTCTTTTTTCGCTGTGGGGCCGGCGCCTCATAGCGCAGAAACTCCTCTTCTCCAAAGTCGGTTGTGGCCGGGAAATCTTCGCGAGCCGGCGGAGGCATTTGGGGTTTGGTGCTCGGAGGTGGTGGCGGCATGGCTGTTTTTTCGCCTTTGCTTTTGCGCGCAAATTCTTCAACGACGGCTTTGACAGCGCTGTCCAGCGGATCGAGGTGCAAAATTTTGCGATAACTCATCTCGCAAGTGTTATCCCATCCGATTTCACGCATCCAGTCTCCATAGTATTTGTGCGCCGCGAGATATTGGGGATCCAACAGCAATACTCGTTTGAATTCCTTCTCTGCCTGATCGCCGAGCTTTTTTTTCAGGTAACATTTGCCGAGGACCATGTGGCCGGTGACATAATACGGATGCCGGCGCACGCCATCCTCGCAAATCTGAATGGCCTCATCAAGCCGGCCCTTTTTCATCAGGGCTTCGGCAACGCGGGCGAACGTCAACGAATCCGGGTTCTGTTGCAGCAAAATCTGCAAAGACTCCAAGTCCCCGATGTCTTCAGGTGCCATAGTACTAACTCTCTCTAGCTGAAAATCAGTAGCGTTACATTAAACGATATTTAGGCCAATAGGCCGTTGGAACAACTCCTCATCGCGAAACAACAATCCGCGCAAGAGTAGATGGCAAGATTAGGATCAATCAGCCCGGTGTTGGGGCCTCGATACCATCGCCGCCACGCATTGAAAACGAAAAGCGGTGTGCGATTTTTCGATGAAAAGTCGAGGCGACGCGCGGCCATAGATAGTGCTTCAAAGACATGTAGGCAATGAAGCCAAATCCAATGCCATATAATCCTTGAAGCGGAATGGTAGCCCAATCCCGATAATGGATTGCGATACCCAGGCCGAACAAGCAATAGCCGGTCATTAGTCCTTCGATCAGGCCGGTACTGATAACGCGGTTCCATTGCTCACGGGCATTGAAATATTTTCTGCCGAAGAAGCGATCGTGCCGGTTTTCGAGACCATATTTGGGGGTGCGCAGAAATTCGCTGTGTTGCTTGAACAAGCCTTGCACAATGGCACGAGTATTATTCAGCGAAAGTCCGATGCTGCCGGCCATAAAAACAGGAAGATACAAAATTCGACGGCGCCAGTCCGGATACACTTCGCGCTGCGAAGTCAGGTACATCATAAACAAGCCGCAAAAAGCCAGGGTCAAGATGGAAATGATCGCAAAATACAAAGAACTGGCGGCTTTGTTTTGATTTTTGATCAGCACCAACGGCAAATTCAAAATCCCCAAAATCAGAAGAACCGGAAATACCAGATTGTTGGTCAAATGCACGGTGGATTGCAATTTGATCTTCAAGGGCAATGGTGACTTCCAGAGCTGCGGCAAAATCTTTTTGGCGGTTTCCATGGCACCTTTTGTCCAGCGAAACTGTTGGGCTTTGACACCGCCGATCTCCGCCGGAATTTCAGAGTGGCAGATGGTATCGGGGAGAAATTTGAATTTCCATCCGCGTAACTGTGCCCGGTAACTCAGATCGAGATCTTCGGTCAGGGTATCATCCGACCAGTTACCGGCATCAAGAATACATTCCCGCCGCCAAACACCAGCGGTGCCATTGAAATTGATGAAGAAACCAGCGCCGTTGCGCGCGGTCTGCTCGACGACAAAATGACCATCGAGACCTATCGCCTGGGCGCGGGTCAGCACAGAGTAATCGCCATTCAGATGCCCCCAGCGTGCCTGTACCGCGCCGATTTTGGGCTCATCAAAGTATGCCAGTGTGCGTTTGAGAAAATCTCTTGGTGGCACAAAGTCAGCATCAAAGATCGCGATGAACTCACCGGTGGCAACGGCCAATCCCTCGCGCAGCGCGCCGGCCTTGTATCCTTGTCGATGGTCGCGATGCCGCAACGTAATCTGATAACCCTGTTTTTGGTAATGCGCCACCCAATGTTGTGCTATTCCGAACGTCTCGTCGGTCGAGTCATCCAGAACTTGAATCTCCAGCAAATGTCGCGGATAATCCAAATCACAAGCTGCACGAATGAGCCGCTCGACGACATAAACTTCGTTGAAAACCGGCAATTGCACGGTTACCTTGGGAAATTCATGCAATGGCGCCGGTTCCTTTTTTGCAATCATGCGGTACTTGTTATACAAATACACCATCAAGTAACCGTGCGCGCCAAAAATGAAAAGAATCACCAGTGAAACAGAATACAGAGCAAGAACCGTTGACTGGAAAATCGTTTCCATGTGTAAATGAAAATCCCCTCCTCTCCGTCGGTAAAAATGCAACCGTAAAAAATAATAAAAACAAATGTAAAGTGCAACCTCTTTTTTGTCGTAATCGTAATGCCTCAGTCACAGGGGGAGAAAAATGTCATTCTGGAAGAATCTTTTTTCAACCCAGCACCGTGCTTGGTCGTAACAAGATGCTTCCAGCATGACATGGATGGTAGTCCACCGATAACTGAGCGATTACTCGTAATCTTGTCGAAAATTTACGACGGAACTTGCTGCCACAAACTCACCAACCGGACACAGTTTTGTTGAGTACTTCGGTGGCAATTTTACGAATGGCTTCATCAATCGCCGCCTGGCGATTGGTCGAGCCCGGCGCATAGGCACCGAATTGCGTCAATTCACCCTCCCAAACGGTTTTGCGTTTCTTCAGATCTTCGTATTTCATCTGCACCGTCAGATAGATTCTGATTTGCTGCACGGTTTCCTGCGGGTTATAGACACCGGCGCGTTCTTCCACGCGCAGCAAGGTCCCCTGTAAAATCGAATCGGCTGCACGGCGGTCCGCAATTTTGAGTGTATTGTCGCGTGTGAATTCCTGGATGATGGTGTTCGTCAACTTTTCTTTGATGCCGAATTCGGCGGTACGATCTTCAAACACCGGCACGGCGATAGTTTTGAGGTGGGGTGCAGTCGATCCGGAAAAGGAATAGTGGCCGCAACCCATTGCAAGCATCGCCACCAACAGCAGAGACCATTGGCAGCAGCTTCGCAAGTGTCCCGCTCGAATCACCAAAATGCTGACACGCATAAAATGGCTAAAATGGTAAATTGTATTCCTTGATTTTGCGATACAACGTCCGCTCGCTGATTTTGAGCAAGTTGGCCGCTTTGCGTTTGTTGCCGTTCGTCCGTTCGAGTGCTTCCACGATCAGGCGTTTCTCCATGTCGGCAATGGATTCGAATGCGTTTTCATGGTCGCTGCTTGGTTCGGCCGGTACTTCCGTGCCCATGTCATGGAGTACCGGAGTGTCGACATGGCCGCCGGGTTTTAGGCGTCGCGGCGGCATGATGTAACGGCCGATGAGCAGCTCCCGGAGCTGGGCGATTTCATTTTTGAGATCGATCAGAGCACGATAGATAAATTCGCGCTCCACTTCCTCGCTGGTGCGATTCACCGGCACCGGCAAGCGGTGATCAAGCTCGACGCCGCGAGGAAAGTGACGCTGCAGAACGGTTTCATCAATGCGGCGACCGCGTTCGATCACGATCAAACTCTCGACGAAATTCTTCAGCTCGCGAATATTTCCGGGCCAGGAATGCTCCATCAGCATGCGCATCGCGCCCTCGGTGAAGCCTTCGAAGGAGATATTATTCTGGCTGCAAAAATCCAGCACAAATTTTTTGACCAGCAGGGGGACATCCTGCCGGCGTTCGCGCAGGGGCGGCACCCGAATGTTGACCGCATTGAGGCGATAAAACAAATCGGACCGGAACTGCCCCTTGCGAACGGCTGCTTCCAGGTCGCGATTGGTTGCAGTGATCACCCGCACGTCAACTTGGCGCGGGCTGCTGCCCCCCACGCGAATGAATTCCTTCCCTTCCAGAAGACGAAGCAGCTTAACCTGCGTGTTCAGCGGCATCTCGCCGATTTCATCGAGAAAGATGGTTCCGGTGTCGGCCTGCTCGAAATAACCCTTGCGCGCACCCACCGCACCGGTGAATGCGCCTTTTTCATGGCCGAACAATTCGGATTCGATAATGCCTTCCGGAATGGCACCGGCATTCACAATGACGAACGGATTAGCGTGACGATGGCTCAGCTTGTGAATCGCCTGGGCAATCAGCTCCTTGCCGGTGCCGCTCTCGCCGATGATCAGCACGGAAATATCGGTTGGAGCGACTTGTTCGATGGTTTCAAGTATCTGCCAGATGGCCGGTGATTCGCCCACCAGCCCGATTTCCTGGCGCAAGGTGTTGATGTCCCGGCCGCTCGGACCGGCTTTGAGTAAAGGTGTCGTCATATCCCGAAACAGGGACTAAATGATTTATGATCTGCTCCCATCCTTGTGAGTGGAAAATTCCACGTGATTGCGAAACCACTCCACCGTCTCTTTCAATCCTTCGGTTAGGGAGACTTTCGGTTGCCAATTGAGCAGACGGCGGGCCTTGTCGTAGGATAGGACACTGCGCAATTGCTCGCCTTCCTTGGTCGGGCCATGATACTCCTTCATGCCCGCGCCCGTCGCTTCATTTAACCGGTGGAAAATTGTGTTCACATCGGTCTCGATGCCGGTACCAATGTTGAAATAGTCATTCTCTGGATAATTCAACGCCAGTAGATTCGCACGCACGACATCACCAACGTAAACATAATCGCGGGTTTGTTTGCCGTCACCGTTGATCACCGGTTGTTCGCCCTTGAGCAAACGTGTCGAGAAAATGGCGACGACTCCGGCTTCGCCGTGAGGGCTTTGCCGCGGGCCGTAAACGTTGGCGTAACGCAAGAACACATAACGTAAACCGCAGGTCTTCGCAAAAAAGAAAATATACTTCTCACATGTCAGTTTGCTCACGCCATATGGCGAAGCTGGCCAGGTGGGATGCTCCTCATCGGCCGGGAATCTCATTTGTTCGCCGTAAATGGCACCACCGGTGGAAGCGAAAAGGAATTTTTTGACACCAGTGCTTTTGCACTGCTGCAAAAGGTTGAGTGTTCCCAAGATGTTGACTTCGGCATCATAACGCGGATCGGCAACGGAGCGGCGAACATCCATTTGTGCCGCTTGATGGCAAACAACCTCGAAGCGCTCACGCTGGAAAACTTCTGCAATTTGCGCATCACGAATATCCATCAAATGAAAAGTCGCCTGGGGATTGATATTTTCCCGCCGCCCCGTCACCAGATTGTCGATGATGGTCACCTGGTGTCCGTGCGCGATGAAAGCATCAGCGATGTGGGAGCCAATAAACCCCGCACCGCCGGTGACCAAGATTTTCATGAGAGTCGTCCTTTCGAAAATGAATAATTGTCCTACCATGTCATTCTGCAGGCCTGCGGCTCGTAGAGCCTACGGCCGTGGGCTACGCCTGTAGGCTACACCCGTGGGCTACACCCGTGGGCTGCGCCCGTAGGCTACACCCGTGGGCTGCGCCCGTAGGCTGCCCGTAGGCTGCGCCCGTAGGGGGGGAATCTTTTTGCTTTCTGCAATTCTCCAGAATTTTAAAGGATTCCTACGGACGAAGTCTTTCAGAATGACATTTCTTGAGTTTGTCAATTTTAATAAGGTTTCAAGTTCTAAACATGCCGCATGGCCTTCATGCCGATATCCTTGCGATAATGCATTCCTTCGAATTGAATTTTCTCTGCTGCCTGATACGCCTTTGCCCGAGCATGATGAAAATCATCGCCGAGTCCTGTGACGGCCAGCACCCGCCCGCCGCTGGTCACAAGTTCACCATTGGGGTGGCGCATGGTACCAGCGTGAAAAATCAGCACATTGCGGTCATGAGCTTTTTCGAGACCTTCGATTTTTTTCCCTTTTTCAAAACTGCCGGGGTAACCACCGGAGGCAAGCACGACACTCAATGCCCAGCGCGGTGCGATCTTGAGCTCGTAATTTCCCAAATCGCCATTTGCAACGCGCCATGCAGCTTCGGCCAAATCCGATTCGATGAGCGGCAGGATCGCCTGGGTCTCCGGATCGCCAAACCGGCAATTGAATTCAACAACTTTGGGGCCGTCTTTGGTGATCATCAAGCCGGCATAAAGCACGCCGCGATACGGAAGATTTTCTTGCGCCATGGCCGCAATCACAGGATGCAGAATTTCGCGTTCGATACGTTGCAGGAGCTCTGCGCGCATGAACGGCACCGGCGCATACGCGCCCATGCCGCCGGTATTCGGCCCTTCATCGTTGTCGAAAACCGCTTTGTGATCCTGCGCCGCCGGCAGTACACACAAATTTTGGCCGTCTGTCACACACAGGACCGAGACTTCTTCGCCCTCCAGAAACTCTTCGATGACGACCCGATTGCCGGCATCCCCGAATTCCCGGTCTTGCATCATCCGATGCACGGCTTGCAGCGCCACCTCGCGCGTGCGCGCGACGATGGCCCCTTTTCCTGCTGCCAGGCCGTCTGCTTTGATCACAATCGGCACGGCGGCTTTTTCAACATACGCACGCGCCTTGTGATATTCTTCAAAGATCAGGGCCTCTGCTGTGGGGATGCGATACTGCCGCATCAATTCTTTGGCAAAGGCTTTACTTCCTTCAATCATGGCTGCTTCTTTGGTCGGCCCAAAGATGAGGAGGCCGTCGCTTTCAAACTCATTCACGATACCGGCGACCAAAGGTGCTTCCGGCCCAACCACTGTGAGATCGATCCCCGTCATTTTGACAAAACGGCGCAACTCCCTCAGATCAGAAACTGCAATATCGACACACGCAGCGATTTGCGCAATGCCAGGATTGCCGGGAGCACAATAAATTTTCTCAACAAGTGGACTTTGCGCCAATTTCCACACCAGCGCATGTTCGCGGCCACCGCTGCCGATGACTAAAATTTTCACTATTCGAATTTCAGATTACGTTTTCTCCATTCACCATACTCCGGCTCATCCTCGCCACATTGAGCGCTGTGACCTCCACCGCCTTCAAATGCAATTTGCTTCACATTTTTTCACACTCAACAATTGATCTGCTTGTGACGTGTCAGTTTCAGAATAAGATTCAATTATTCAGCAAGGTTCTTTTGCTTCACAAACTGATATTTCACGCTTCCTTTCTTTTTGCCGCTCTTCAGTCGCTCGATTTCGTCGCGCAATTCGGCGGCGCGCTCGAATTCCAATTTCCTGGCGGCGTCGAGCATTTCCTTTTCCAGGCGATCCAAAAGTTCCTCCCGTTGGAAGGGGGTCATTTTGCGCCACTCGGCGTCGGAGACTTTCATTCGCTCTTCATCACTGCGCCGGTCGATACCGTATTTCTCGGCTTTGGCATCCGCCACCCGGGTGGAGCTCAGCACCTCTTCGACACTCTTGTAAATGGTCGTCGGTTTGATGCCATGTTCTTCATTGTATTTGCGCTGGATTTCGCGGCGGCGGTTGGTTTCGTCGATCATCTTGCGCATCGAGCCTGTGATCGTGTCGGCATAGAGAATCACTTTGCCATCGAGGTTGCGGGCAGCGCGCCCGGCGATCTGAATAAGCGAGCGCTCGCTGCGCAAATAACCCTCCTTGTCGGCGTCGAGTATCGCCACCAGGGAAACTTCGGGCAGATCGAGTCCTTCACGCAAAAGGTTGATACCGACCAGTACGTCGAATTCCGACAATCGCAAGTCCCGCAAAATTTCGACACGGTCCAGCGCTTGGATTTCCGAATGCAAATACCGCACACGGATGTTCATTTCAGCAAGATAATCGGTCAGGTCTTCGGCCATGCGTTTCGTCAGGGTGATCACGAGCACGCGCTGGCTTTTTTCGACACATTTGCGGATTTCACCGATGAGATCGTCAATTTGATTTTTGACCGGACGCACTTCCACTTCCGGATCGATCAATCCTGTCGGCCGAATGAGTTGCTCAACCACGACACCGTTGCACTTCTCCAGTTCGTAGTCTCCCGGCGTGGCAGAAACAAAAATCGCCTGTGCAATCATGCTTTCGAATTCCTCGAAGGTCAGGGGCCGGTTATCGAGCGCCGAGGGCAGGCGAAAGCCATATTCCACCAAAGTCTCCTTGCGCGAGCGGTCACCGTGATACATGCCGCGGATTTGCGGGATGGTGGCATGCGACTCGTCGATGATCATCAGATAATCTTTGGGAAAATAATCCAGCAGCGTGTACGGTCGCTGGCCCGGGGCGCGGCCGGAAAGATGGCGCGAGTAATTTTCAATGCCATGACAATAGCCCAGCTCTTGCAGCATTTCCAGATCGAAATTCGTTCGCATCTCCAGACGCTGGGCTTCGAGCAGCTTGCCTTGACTGCGAAACCACTCCAATCTTTCCGCCAATTCTTCCTTGATCGCTGCGATGGCACTTTTTATTTTGTGCTCCGGCGTCACAAAATGCTTGGCCGGATAGATCGCCACGTCGTCCACCTCGCTCAAAATTTCGCCGGTGGTGATGTTCACTTGCGCGAGCGATTCGATTTCATTGCCGAACATTTCGATGCGATAGGCCTCCCGCTCATAAGCCGGAATCACTTCCACGATATCGCCGCGCACCCGGAAGGTGCCGCGGGTAAAATCGAAATCGTTACGGGCATAATGCATGTCCACCAGCCGGCTGAGAATCTTGTTGCGCTCAATGCGCTGGCCGCGATGGAGAATCAACAGCTCGGCAGAGTAGTCTTCAGGATCGCCGATGCCGTAAATGCATGAGACCGAGGCCACAATAACCACATCGCGCCGCGAGAGCAATGAGCTGGTCGCCTTCAACCGCAACCGGTCGATTTCGTCATTGATGGAGGCGTCCTTTTCGATATAGGTGTCACTGGAAGGAACGTAAGCCTCGGGCTGATAATAGTCGTAGTAACTGATGAAATATTCCACCGCGTTGTACGGCAAAAAACCTTTCAGCTCACCGAAGAGTTGCGCCGCCAAAGTTTTGTTGTGTGAAAAGACCAGCGTGGGTTTGTTGAAATTCGCTATGACGTTAGCCATCGTGAACGTCTTGCCGCTGCCTGTGACACCCAGCAGGGTTTGATATTTTTCACCCCGCAACAGGCCTTCGGTCAACTCCCGGATGGCTTGCGGCTGGTCGCCGGTTGGCTTATAATCGGAAACGATTTGGAACTTATCCATGCGGTAGATTTTGTTTGCTAACCCCGATAATTCATGAGCCACATTTTCAGCCCCGTGAGATAAGTGTAACAGTATCTCACGGGGTCGACTTTTGCACTGCGTGAATTATCGGGGCTAAAAGTAAATAAGTCAGTTTTGTGCAAACAAACTAATCGGACAAAGTCAACATACAATATACGGTCATTATGTCAAATTGTCAAGCATGGAAATGCCCGGAATGCAATGCCGCAGTTATCTCATGCACTTAAGCATTTTCCCTAACATCAGCACTGTCTTAGTACTTAACCCCGATAATTCACGCAGTGCGTAAATCGGTCGCACTCTGCTTTTGGGCACAGCCTGAAAATATAATTTATGAATTATCGGGGTTAAGAAGATTTTTTACATAATGACATCCGTGGGAATGATCTATTCTACCAGCAGGTGAGGCATTACCCCGGAATAATGCCTCACGTGCTGATGGTATAAGGTTATCCCCAGGAATGTCATTCGCAAAGACTGCGTCCGAGGAATCTTCCATATACAGAACAGCGCTTGTGCTGGTCAAGATGCTTGCAGCCCAGGGCAGGGATGACAGAGTAGGGTATATGATCCTCCAATTCTGAGGGATAATTCCCCGGGGAATGGCAAATATCAAGTGCGGATCCATAAAAAACACGGCCGCCTGCAAATCATCCTTGACTCTTTATGGGAATTTGATTAATTTTATTAGTTTAAAAGTCTCTGCAAATCATTTTGCTTTTCAAAATCACTCTGCCGCGAGAATTTATACCTGGGCTTTGGTATCACAACCCGCAGCGTGATCAATGCCAGGATGGGAAAGTGGCGGAGACATTTTCGTCGTAACCTGCGATGCCCACGGCAAGTCACGAAGCCGATTGCGTTGTGGATTTCGCTTGCCATCGTGTCTCTCTAATGCTACTGGCAATTCAACAAATACAGAAGTGTCAACAATTCCCTTTGGGTAGTGTGGATGACGATGAAGGAAATTATCCCTTAGGAGATTTGGCGGTGAATTCCTTCCCAGAAAGTCAGGTTGGTCATGTTTGGTTTGGCGTTGTTATGGAAACAATTTAACCGCGTGCATGCAAGTCTGCGGAGAATCCTTGGGCGTGGCGCTGACATGTTCAGCTCGCTCGAGATCAAATTCAAACTGAGTATCAACATCGCGATTATCGTTATTTTGGTGATTCTCATTTTCAGCCTGTTGATTTTACCCGGGCAGCGCCGGGTGTTGACCAAGGCGACGGGCAACACCTGTACCGTGCTGCTCAAAAAGTTGAGCCAGAATGTTCGTGGCCCGATGTTGGAGAGCGTTGCAAATCCTGTTCGATTGGCGGAGGTGGCCGCAGAGGTCTATCGGACAAAAAATATGAATGTTGAAGGATTGGAATACCTCTTCATCAAAAATCGCAGCGATTCTGTGCTTGCCCACTCCAATCCGCAGGGTGGAGGCGGTGTGTTGCGACCGGAGGAATTGCCCGAATTTTTCAAAAAAGAAGAAGTCATTGTCCGAGAAAATGCGAGATTCTATGAGTATTATTACCCGATTATTGTGAATGACCGGGGTCGCAAAATACCCATCGGCTACGCTTGTGCCGGGTTTTCCAAAAACTTCTTTTCCGAACCACTCAACAAGACCAAAAAACTCCTCTTCACCTATGCCGCGTTGGTGATCATCGTGTCGGTGTGGGTGATTTATTTTTTTGCGCGCAAGATGGTGAACCAGATTCATGCACTTTCCCGCGCGGCGCGTGAAGTTGGCAGCGGCAATTTGGATGTTCATGTCGAGCCGCGCAGCAAAGACGAGTTGGGGCAGCTTGCACGTGAGTTCAACAACATGGTGACTCATTTGCGCGAGAAAGTGCAGATGCAAAAATTTGTTTCCAAGCTCACCGTCCAGATGATTCAAAGCAGCGCCAGCTCAAAAGTCGAACCCCAGGAAGTCGAACGGCGTTCCACGACGATTTTCTTCTCGGATATTCGCAATTTTTCGACCTACGCCGAGCTTTCCGAGCCGGAACAAATCATCAAGCTGATCAACATCTACTTTGACGTTCAGACTCAGATCATCGAGGCGAATGGCGGCGTGGTGGATAAATTCATGGGCGATCAGATTATGGCGCTTTTCCCGGGCCCCAAGGGTGTGCAGAATGCGGTACGTGCCGCCGTGCAAATTCAACGGGCCGTCCGGGAGTTGAACAAACAACGTGATGCCGCCGGAGAGCTGCCATTATGGGTCGGAATCGGGATCAATCACGGGCTCGCGGTCATGGGGAAAATGGGTTCGAAGAACCGCATGGATTACACCGTTATTGGTGACGTGGTGAACATTGCCAACCGGCTCTGCAGCTTGGCACGTGCAGGCCAGATCGTTGTCGAGTACAGTCTGGCACGCCGTCTCAACGGACAGTATGCTTTTACACGTTTGGAACCGATTTATGTCAGAAACCGAATGAAGCCGGTGGACATTTGCGAAATTGATTACGACCGTGAAATTCTTATGTGAGCGTTCGGGGCTTGATTTCGTCGCCTGGCGACTGGTTTTTTTCAGCATGGTTTTATGTTTCAGCCAGCCTCTTGCGAGTCAAAGCCTGTTTCAAAATTTAGCTTCATCGGCACGCATCACGGGGCTGGGTGGGCCCCATTTGCTCGGCCCGGCTGATGCCACCAACACCCTGTGGAATCCCTCCACCTTGGCCAGTTTAAGGGAAATCGAATTCCTCCTGAACTCCAACCAGCCTTTTGAATTTTCGTCAGTAGGGCTTGCAGGATACTGGCCTTCAATTGGGAGTTTTGGTCTCCACCTCGCGCGGTTTCCGATAACCGGCTCGTGTTGGGAAAGGGCAAGCGCTGCTTGGGCTCATTCTCTCGGTAATGTTTTTTCTTTTGGAATCTCGCTGCACGGTAATCGTCTCGGTCAGGATGAGTTTGCCACCACTTCAATCGGCATGGTATGGCATCCTCTGGGCGCACGCCTGCCATTATCCCGTGATCCTTACCAGGCTTCTTTCTTCAATGTACCCTTGACGCCTTATCCTTTGGCCTTTGCCGTGCAGGCGAGTGATTTGCCGCTTGGCCGGGAACGGCTTTCACGATTCTATGTTGCCGGCGCCGCAGCGCGCTTCACGACCAGGGGGCCGGCCCTGCTCGCCAGCCTCGAAACGAGTGAACAAAAAATGTTGACCCGTCTCGGCCTGGCCTCGCCAATCATTCAACATGTAGCCGTGTACGGTGGAATCACCGATTTCGAACCGAAAAACACAGCCGTCGGTCTGACATTAATGGGTACCAGCTACAGCTTTGATGTGGCATATTGTTTTGCTGAAAAGAGATTTCTTTCAGGCATAGCCTTCCGTCTTGGTCAGAAAGCCGGCGACCGTGCCAATCGGCACCTCACGCGCGGCACCATGCTGGCAAAATCTGCCAACTACCGCCAAGCATTGCGACAGTTTAAACATTATTTTGCGTATGAGTCCGAAAACCCCAAAGCCCGGCAGATTGCCGGCGCTCTTGCCAATCAAGTTCGAAAGGATGATGAAAAAATTCGCAAACTGATGGACGAGGCCGCCCTGCAAAAAAAGAAATTCAAGTATGTTGATGCGGCGGTGATCTATCTTGCTGTGCTGCAAATCAACAATGAATATGAGGAGGCTCGCCGCCAGCTCTCCCAACTCCAACCCGGGCTCGATCTGTACCTCCAGCGCAAGTACAACGAAGGCAAACAACTCTTCGAGGAGGGCAATTATCCCCAGGCCAAAAAAGTCTTTGAGAGCATTTTGTTGCTGCGAAAAAGCTATGCCAATGCGCGGGATTATCTCGCGCGCATCAATGAGGTCCAGCAAAAGGCTGCTGAAGACGCCTACTTTCGCGGCTTGGGGTATTTCAGCCAGCGGAATTTCTCGAAAGCCCTGGAGTTTTTCCAAAACGCCCTGTCGCTGTCGCCACATTATGAAGAAGCGCAAATTTATCTCGACAAGACACAGGCCGCGCTGCAGCGTCAAAAAGAAAAAATCGCACGTTTGCTTGTCGAGGCCAATCGCCTGAATCAGCAACAGCAATTCAACAATGCGTATCGTGCTTATCGCGAAGTGCTCGAACTCGACCCCGAAAACGAGACGGCCAAACAACAAATCCGGCTGCTGCAAAGTCGCATCGATGCATTTATCAACGAAAAATTACAGGCTGCCAACCGGGCTTTGGACGGCGGGGATTACAATCAAGCCTCTGCACTATCCCAGCAGATTTTGGATGTTTACCCGCGCCATGATGGCGCTACCGCGGTTTTGCAGCGCCTCGCACAAATCAATAACAAGCGCGCCGAAGAATTCGTGCGCCGGGGTCTGAACTATTTCGAGGCGAAGAATTGGAATCGGGCGGTAGCCGAATTCGACAAAGCCTTGAGTTTTGATCCTAAAAACAAAGTCGCACAGCAGAAGCGGGAGGAGGCGCTCTCGCAAAGCGACATTCAGCAGCTTTTTGATCAAGCGCAGGAATATTTCAGTCAAAATCAATTCTTGCAGGCGATGGAATTTTACAAGACCATATTGGTGCGCGATCCTCACAATTCGATCGCACGTGCCCGGCTCGAAGAATGCCAGCGACAACTGGACTTGCAGGTGGAAATATATTTCAAGCGCGGTCTCAGTTTTTATGCGGCCGAGGATTACGAGGGCGCCATTCGCGAATGGGAAAAAGTGTTGAGCCTCAATCCGACGCACAAGCAATCCCTTGAATACAAACAATCGGCCCAGCAACGTCTCGACGCGTTGAAAAGACTGCAGGAATAATCGATTCAGTACACGAAGAGTCACCCTTAAGAACAGTGCCATTTGCGAAATTATTTGTTGTCCCATGTTTGCTTTTGAAAGCATCGTCGAGGAGAAAATTCGTGAGGCCATTGCCGCCGGTGAGTTTGATCATTTGCCCGGGAAAGGCAAGCCTCTCTCGTTCGACGACTCGCCAAGCTGGCGTCCGGAAGAACGGCTGGCATACCTGGTTTTGAAAAATGCCAATTATCTTCCCGAGCCTCTTCAGTTACGAAAGGAACTGGAAATCGCATTGCATGAGTTGGATCGTTTCGGGAGGCAGTGTCACGAGCGGCTCGGCGAATTTCTGTCGCATGCACGCGCTTTGCGGAGCACGCAGACACAAAATTTCCCTGAGCAACCCGTGGCAAAGTTGGAAGGTTTCGTGCTCCGATGCGACAGGTCATTTCGCCAGTTCCGGGAACAAAAGCACAAATCTCAGCGTGGGAAAGATGTCCGCTCATGTTTTCGGAGAAACGGTTCACAGCAGGATGATGAGCAGTTGAAGGCACTTTATCGTGTCTACTTGAACGAGCGCCAGTGGCTGCGTAACCACCTGAAGGAGCTTGCGCTCAAAGCAGATGAAATCGCAAAACGGCTGCAAGCAGCACTGGTTGAAAACGAGATTCGGGATCATCGACCGCTGGTATTGCTACTCGGTCATCCGCAGATCGCGACTGAAAATTTGTTGTCACAGTTCGATCGCGAGTTTCCCGTTGTTCCCAGGGAGTTCAGTCATGATTGATTTCAGCGATGATCTCCTCGCACGTCTCCAGGCTAATGTCCCCATCGCCGTGCTCACCGGCGCTGGCATTTCGGCGGAGAGCGGCCTGCCCACCTTTCGCGGCCCCGGTGGCTGGTGGAAAAATTATCGCGCCGAAGAGTTGGCCACGCCGGAGGCGTTCCGGCGCGATCCCAGGCTGGTATGGGAATGGTATAATTATCGTCGTGATTTGGTCCGGCAACATGCGCCGAATCCAGGCCATCGGGCACTGGCGCAAATGCAATCACGGTTCAAGGAATTTGCGCTGATTACCCAAAACGTGGACGGCTATCATCAACGCGCCGGCAGCAGCGATGTCAGCGAATTGCATGGCAACATCATGATGAGCCGGTGCAGCGGTTGTGGTCATGAATGCGAAGCCGGCGCCGAGAGTTGGCGGGAGGATTTGCCCTATTGTGCTTGCGGCGCGCTTTATCGCCCGGGTGTGGTGTGGTTCGGTGAAATGCTTCCTGAGTTGGCGCTGCAGCGTGCGTTTGCCGCGGCGGAAAGCTGTCAGGTGTTTTTTTCCATCGGCACTTCGGCTGTAGTTTACCCGGCCGCCGCATTGCCGCAGGTTGCGGCCGCGCATGGCGCCTATGTCGTCGAGATTAATTACGAACCCACACCGTTGACTCCGAGAGCGGATGAATTTTTGCAGGGAAAGGCAGGAGAAATTCTGCCTGTGCTGGTCAATCACATCCAACAGGTGGTAAAATGAAGTTGTTGCCAAAACCATGGGGCCGGCACCTCTTGCGCTTTGTCACGCTGACGCTGGCATTCATTGCCGTGCAAGGCTGCGGTGGTTATTACAACACCTTTTACAATACCAAAAAGGTTTACAAGGAAGCGCTCGACGAACAAAAGCGGCGCGTGGGAGACAACAAACCGGGTGCTGTGGAAATACAAAAATATGACAAGGCGGTCGAGAAAGCCTCGAAGCTTCTGCAGCTTCATCCGAAATCCCGTTATGTTGATGACGCACTCTTATTGATTGGCGAGTGCTTTTATTACAAGCAAGAATATCTCAAAGCGCAACGGAAGTTTCAAGAGCTGGTCACTCTTTTCCCCAAGAGCGGCTTGGTGCCACGGGCGTTGCTCTGGCTGGCAAAAACCAACATCGAGTTGAATGATTATGCCGGCGCAGAGCGGACGCTCAACGAATTGCAGCAACGCGAGAAAAAGGGGGAGTTGGTGCATCAGGCGCAGTATTATCTCGGCGAAATCTATTTTCGCCAGCAACAGTATACGAAAGCAGCGAGGGAATACGAGGTCGCCGCACGCAAGCTCAGTGATGAAAAAATGCGCGCGGCAGCATACATGCGCCTCGGCGAGTGCTGTCTAATATTGCAGCAATTCGATTTGGCGGCTGGAGCGTTTCGTCGGGCCAGTGCCGCTGCGAAAAATGATTTAAATCTTAAATTCAAAGCACGTCTCCACTATGCGCGTGCTTTAAAAAACGACCGGCGCTTCGACGAAGCTCTGGTCGTTCTGAATGACATGTTGAGAGACTTCAGCACGCATCGCGAGATCCCCCTCGTCAAACTCGAAATGGCCGAATGCACGAAATTACAGGGGAAAATTGATTCAGCCATCAAGCAATGTACCAGCATTATCGAGAACCATCAGCGTACAGACGCTTCGGCGGCGGCGTATTTCATGCTTGGCGAAATTTATGAAGATCGGGGTGAATTTAACAAGGCGAAAGAGAGTTTCGATAATGTCCGGCGCGAAAGCGCGCGCTCGGAAAAAGTAACCGAGGCCGGCCAGCGCAGCAAAGCCATCGGTGATCTGATCAAATTAAAGGAAACGATTGCAACATTGGAGAAACAGCGCGAATCGTTGGCAAAAGGTGATTCCCTTCACCCTGCCGGTAAAACCTTGGGAACGCCGCAGCGCACGGTTAGGCGTTCGATCAGTCGCATGCCCCGGCGCGCGCGGATGGCGGGAACAATGCCAACAGCATCCAAAACCACCGCGGATCCAAACAAAATAGCGGCAGATTTGGCCCAAAGCAAAATTTTGTTGGCTGAGCTTTATCTGTTCAATTTCAACCGTCCGGACTCGGCGATGCGCGAATATCTGGATGTGTTTGAGTTTTTCCCGCAGACCGAATACGCACCTCAAGCCATGTATTCCCTCGCTTACATCCTGGGTGATGCGCCAGCGACCCGCGCCATGCGTGACAGTATTTACCAAGTCCTTGCAACCCAATATGGCGATACCCCACAAGGTCGAGACGCCAAGCGACGCCTCGGCCGCGCGGATACGCTCGCGACACCGCAAAGCTTGCCTGATTTATTCCGGGAAGCTGAGGATTGCCTGTTCAACAAAAAGGATCCGCACCGCGCTTTGCGTCTCTATCAGGAGTTTTTGCAGGAACAGCCCAAGTCCAAATTGGCTCCACAATCACTTTATGCCATGGGCTGGATTTATGAACACAAGCTGGCGGATAATAAAGAAGCATTGGCCACTTACAAAAAGTTGATCGAGAGCTATCCGGACTCACCGATGGCGCGGCGTGTTCGCCCCAAAGTTACGGCTGCTGAGCAAAAAAAGGCTGAACCAGCAAAATCTGATCAGGCTGTCCCGGCAGAAGTCCAGTCTCAGAAAGAGCAGCCACCAGTGCAACCGGAAGTTCAAAACGCCTCGGAGCCAGGGGTGGAGGATGACGAGGTTTTGTCTTCACGAAGGAAAAACACAGTCCAGCCACGACCGCCGGTTCCGGACGCGGCGCCGGATCAGCCGCCTCGAGAAAAAGATCTGCCAGAGAACGAAAAGGAGCCAGAACCGCCACGAATTGAGTAGGCACTGATTATCTCAAGTTATGCCGATGACCAAGAAGTCCGTGACGACATTACATTAAACGATTGGCCAAATCATGCCAGAACTTGGGCGATCAAAAAAGGGGATTTTCTTATGCCCTGTGTTGACCAATGAAGAGGTGGCGCGGGGTATTTTTTTGATGCGTTTGTACGCGCCGGAGATTGCGGCGACCGCCTTGCCAGGTCAATTTGTCAATGTCAAGGTTTCCTCCGACCAGCAAAGGGGAGATGCCCACTTGCAACTTTTCACCGGTTTTCCGCTGCTGCGAAGACCGTTCAGTGTCTGTCAAGTTGATCGTCGAACCGGGGCTGTTTCACTTCTTTGGAAGTTGGTGGGGCGAGGCACCAGTTTGCTTGCCCGCTACCAACCAGGGGCAATTTTAAGTGTCATCGGCCCGCTCGGACATGGATTTGAATTGCCGGACAAAACCGGCCCGATTGCTCTCGTTGCCGGAGGGGTGGGGGTGGCGTCGTTTCCTCTTCTGGCGATGGAATTAACCTCCAGGAACTTCAAGTTTGATGTGCTTCTTGGTGCGCAGACCGCAGATGCGCTTTGGGGCGAACAGGAACTATCCCAGTTGGGCGGCACGGTGCAGCTTGCAACCGACGACGGAAGTCTTGGTGAAAAAGGTTTTGTAACCCAATTGCTCGAAAAATGGTTGCAAGAACACGCTCATTCAAGTGCCCACGTTTTCGCCTGCGGTCCCATGCCGATGTTGGCAACGGTGGCACAGCTTTGCAAAAATGCCGGCGTCAAGGCGCAAGTTTCCATTGAAACCATGATGGGCTGTGGCTTTGGAATATGCATGGGCTGTCCGATCGAACCGGCAGCAGGTGCGCAAGAAACCGGACATTACTATCTTGCCTGTCTTGATGGCCCGGTCTTCATGGCGGAGGCCATTCGTCTTGCGCGTCAATGACGTTCGCCTGGTTGTGCGTAATTGCTCCCAACGGGCATTTTTTGTATGACTGAACTTCAAATTACAATCCGCAACGTCACATTTCCCACGCCGGTGTTTGTCGCCTCCGGCACTTTTGGTTATGGCCAGGAAGCTGCAGACTTTGTCGATCTGACCGGATTGGGCGCGATTATCACCAAATCCATCGGCGCACAGCCCCGCCTCGGCAATCCGCCACCTCGACTTTTTGAGACCACTGCCGGGTTGCTCAATTCCATCGGTTTGCAGAACGTGGGTGTCCAAAATTTCGTCTCGGCGAAGCTGCCTTTCTTAAAAACGCTCGGCGTTCCCATTATTGTCAATATTGCCGGACGCACATGTGAGGAATTCGTTTCGGTGGTGCGCACGCTCGAAGAGCAGGCGGGCATCGTTGGCTACGAATTGAATTTCTCTTGTCCAAATGTGAAAGAAGGAGGTTTGGGGTTTAGTCAAAAAGCAGAAATCACCGAACTGGCCACTCGCCAGGTCCGCAGCCTCACCCAACGGTTGGTCATTCCAAAACTGACACCCAATGTGACAAGTGTTGGTGACATTGCCAAAGCTGCCGAAGCCGGCGGCGCTGACGCGATTTCCCTCATCAACACGCTCACCGGCATGGCCGTCGACATCGAAACCTGGCAACCACGGATCAATACCGTTGTTGGTGGATATTCCGGCCCTGCGATTAAACCAGTGGCGTTGGCAAAAGTGTATGAAGCCAGCAAGGCCGTCAAAATTCCGGTGATCGGTATCGGCGGTATCATGACTTGGCAGGATGCAGTGGAATTTTTTCTCGTCGGCGCCCATGCAGTGCAAATCGGCACGGCCAATTTTATTGATCCACGCACGGCTGTGTTGGTGACACAAGGTCTGCGCGACTATCTATCGGCGCGACAGTTGCGGAATATTGGTGAGTTGGTTGGACAGATCAAAACTTTTGTGACTGCCTGAGATGACAAGTACCACTAACGAACTTTGCCTGTTTTGTAAAATTATCCGTGGCGAGACCCGGGGTTATATCGTCTTCGAAGACGAAGTTTCTCTTGCCTTTCTGGATTCTCGTCCGCTCTTCCCCGGGCATTGCCTTTTGGTTCCACGCGATCACTATCCCACGCTTGCTGATTTGCCTGCTACACTGATTACGCCGCTTTTCACGAATGCCCAATTGTTATCCCGCGCCGTGGAGCAGGCTTTGGCAGCCGAAGGAACATTCGTCGCCATCAACAATCGTGTTAGCCAAAGTGTGCCACATCTGCACATTCATGTCGTTCCCCGACGGAAGAAAGATGGCTTGAAAGGGTTCTTCTGGCCTCGCCAACAGTACCAGGATGAGGAGGAGATTCTGAAGGTGCAAAATACGCTTCGGTCGGTGATTGCGCAGCTTCGAGCAACGAAAATCTAAAATACGCATTTCTGTCTGCGGGCAAACCGTTTTTCAACAAGAGAAACAACGAGGGCGGGAGCGAATAAGAACAAGACAACAGGAGGAAGGTTGGACTGGAAAAATCTTGGCAAACGCACTGCGGTCGCAGTGATTGCCGCACCGCTGATTGTGTTGGCGGCGTGGCACGGCGGCATCGCTTTTATGGCGCTGGTTGAATTGATGATCGTGCTGGGCATGCTGGAATTTTATGCGCTCGCCGCCCAAAAAGCTGTACAGCCGAATCGTGTTCTCGGCGTTGCCGCTGCTTTGCTTTTGGGCCTGCAAATTTATTTTCGTGGCAGCGGCGGGGCATGGTTGATGATCATGATTTTTGTCGTCCTGCTTGTGCTCGTGGAGCTTTTCCGCAACAAAGGCAGTGCATTATTGAATGCTGGTGTCACGGTGCTGGGCCTGGTTTATGTCGCCGGGTTGTGGAGTTTCTTGTTGCTCATCCGTGAATTGCCCCGGCTTTATCCAGAGAAAATCGCTTACAGCAGTGCCGGCACCTGGTTGGTGATGCTGCTCATCACGGTTTGGGTCTGCGACACCGCCGCCTACTTTGTCGGCCTGGGCCTGGGACGGCATAAACTCTTCGAACGCGTTAGCCCGAAAAAAACCTGGGAGGGCGCAGCCGGCGGAGTGATTTTCGCAATTTTGATGGCAGTGACTGCGCATTATTGGTTTGTGCGGGAATTGCGTTTGACCGATTCGATCGTCATCGGCTTGCTCATCGGAACGGTCGGGCAGGCGAGTGACTTGGCGGAATCTCTCTTCAAGCGTGATGCCGGAGTCAAAGACTCCTCGAGCCTCATTCCCGGCCATGGCGGAGTTTTGGATCGATTTGACAGTGAGATGCTGGTGGCGCCGTTGGTGTACTTGTATCTGCTGTTGATTCTTCCGCACTGATTAATTAAAACGCTGAAGCAATCCGTTCCGTGAACGGGGCAAATATTTGCCCTGCCTGCCGGAGGCGCCCTCGAACTTTTGACCCCGATAATTCACGCGGCGCGTAAATCGACCCCGTGAGTTCCCAACGCGGGCAAGCCGCAACCTTACAGGCGCAGCCAAACCTCACCACAAAGGCACAAAGAACACAAAGGCTACGCCCGTAGGGTTTTTAATTTTCTTTGTGAACCTTGTGTCTTTGTGGTGCAAAAATCTTTGCCTTTTTTGCAAAGATTTGACTATAAAGCGCCTATTACGCTTATTATCTCACGGTGTTGGCTCAAGCCTGAAAATGTGGCTCATGAATTATCGGGGTTAAATGACTGCAATAACCGTAATCCCTCAGTTACGGGTGGACGTACCTCGGCGTTGCCGCGGAAAAGGATAACCGCGGATGATGTCCCCCTTGGCTGTAGCGACGAATTCTATGAACTGTCCAGTGAGAAGAGGACGTGATAAG